>CAYHDV010000030.1:0-1676 GCA_964355515.1 uncultured Candidatus Saccharibacteria bacterium | reverse complement strand
TCAAAGATAGAACTATTTGCAATTGGAATACCAAATATGTGACCAATAATACTTGGTTCGAGTGCCCCCACTTCTCTTGGTACTTGAAGGATGCTCATAGATAAAAAGGTATTAATCTAGTCCTGATTGCTTCTTTATTTCTTTATTTGTATCATCAAGACCTTTCTTAACACGTCCTAATCTCCACAAGAAAATAGTCCAGGAAAAAACATACGAAGCACCAAGACATACAAGCAAAAATATTGGGTCTGTCCCATATACAGAATCAATCTTTTTTCCTAAAAAGACTCCTAATACAGCAGGCGCTGCAAAATAAGCAATAATCTCAAGACCCAATACAAAGAATTGGTTTCTATATGATTCTCTTTTTTTGTGTAAATCTTTCTGATCCATAAATATAAATAAAGAAATAAAATAACGGCCCTTACAAGCCGTGCTCTATTATACTCATTTACATTATTTTGTCATCTTTTAGAAAAGTGGACAAAAAAACACCCGAGGAAAATTCCTCGGGTGCCTTGTTTCTACTTTAGAGCCAGCTGATACTTTTCATTTGTGGTTATCAGATAGTTTAAATAATCCCTTGTCGCGGAATCAAGTACTTCTCCTGAAGCTACAAAAACCCCAAAGTTCTCAATCTCCTCTCTATTGGCTTCTTTGAAATTCTCCAAAGCAGAAGATACACCAGGACCAAAGTCATCTGTCTCGTGACCAGGAGAACCTTCACCCTCATTTTTAACAATGAACCTCAAATGATTCAAAATCTTTTGAAGTTTCTTGTTTTCAGGGTCCTTGACTCCCCTTTTGAGGTTTTTTGTGATGTATTCCTTCCGAGGAGCTTCTGAGATATCCTCGTATCCCACTGATTTAGGTACCACAATTTCTTCCTTGGGCTGATTATCCGAGAAAGAGTTTGCGCTAATCTCATTCATCTGAGCCTTACGAGCTTTTCGCATGTTCTCATCTGTAAAGAGTTCAGCCCCATCACCAGGTAAATAAGCATGGAAAGTTGCACCTTTGTAAACACCTGAGGTTTTGTTTCGGCTCTCAAGATCCATCTTGACCACGAAGTCTTCGAAGTCTACCACTATTTCAGCATTTCCACTCTGTCCCATAAAAAGGTCAGTTGAATCAGCCTGCTTGGCAGTCTTTGGATCTTTGGTCTGGCGATAATCTGAAATTAGGGAATTAGCCCCCAAAGTAAGAAACACCACCAAAATTGTGTAAACTAGGGCCCCCATGAGCTTCCACGGGTTTTCTTCACACCACTTAAGCCACTCAGGGGTTTCCCTCTGAAAGGCTATGTCTTTGTCCTTATTATCATCTTCATCATCTGTTGCCATGTCTAAGATCAATTAATTTAATCCTAATAATACACATTATGATAGTTTTGTCAACTACCTGTAGCGATTCCAGACCTTTGGCCTAAATAGTGGGATTTCCTGTTGTAAAATATATATTTTTTGGTATAGTATTCTTTGCCTATTCAAAAACGCGTTTGCGCGCGTAGCTCAGATGGCTAGAGCATTCGACTGATACTCGAAAGGTCCCAGGTTCGACTCCTGGCGCGCGCACATTAAACACAAGGCTCGGATGCAACGCATTCGGGTCTTTGTGTTTAAGTGTCTTTACGACTTCACTCGAACTTACTTTATCAAAAATTCGTGATGATGGCT
>CAYHDV010000029.1:0-1836 GCA_964355515.1 uncultured Candidatus Saccharibacteria bacterium | reverse complement strand
CAGTTCCTATGAAAATGACTTTCAAGGTCAAAGAAGCTCCACCATCTATCAAAGGTAACACCGCAACAGGTGGAGACAAGGTAGTCACACTTGAAAATGGCACAACTATCACTGCCCCACTATTCATCGAAGAAGGAGAAAGTATAGTGATAAATACAGAAAAAGGAGAATACGTAGAGAGGGTGAAATAAAAAAACAAAAAAGCCCGACCAAACTGGTCGGGCTTTCGTTCTCCTCTTTATAGATAATAGAAGAGGAATTCTAAATCACGAGACATCCTTGTCTTAACCAGGAGAGAAGCTTGTGTAAACACCCCAGCCTTATCATCCCAAAGAATAGGGCCTTCACTGAAAGGAATAAATTCAGAGACACCAATGTACGCGACTTCGCCTGATCTATGAAAAGTAAAGCCTCTTCGTCCTTTCACTGGAACAATTGAATCAGGTTCCATCAAAATAAAAGTCTCTCCTTTACAAGATCTATCTAGCCAGTCCCACGTTACAAAAACAACTCCTTTTTCTCCAGAAACTGATTCATAGGTGAACATTTTCATCTCACTTGGCCATTCGCTGTCGTGACCTTTTGAATAAATCAGCTCAAGAGCGGAGAGTCTCAAATCTAAAAGAGAGTGCTCCTTACCTCGTCCAGCTGTCTCTCCGCTCCTAATACTGAATTCATGACAAAAAGAGTCTCCACTCCTTCCGAATCTTGGATCGTACAGTGAGAAAGATCCGTTGCTATAAAGATAAAAGAAACCCGTACTGCGAAACACGATACTATCGTAAGCGAGGGTAGGAGGAGGTTGATGAGAAGAATAATTATCATCAAATCCATCAGCCGACTTAATCTTTTCTTTGCCATCAAGCCGAGTAATCAAAAAGGGACACATACCAGGAAATGCTTGCACATAAAAACACGTGTCAAACGTACACCCTAAGTCTTTTGACCAATCACCCTTTTGATCATGATTAAGTATCCCTTTCCTACCATCACTTTTTCGAAAAACGAATCGGTGATTTATTGAAGAATATCCATACCTAGTTTGAGTCTCAAATGACAAAGGGTATTCTAAATAATATCCTGATTCTTTGATCACAAGATGCTCTGATTTTCCTTCGAGGGCTACCACAGCTGTAGCAGGGCTAGATCCACTAGCGAAGCGAACACTGACCAGATTCCCATGTTTTTTAATGGAGACTACTTCAGGATACCAGTCCTTTAACTTAACAAGGTTATAGTCTTCCCCATTGTAGGATTTTTCTTTTATCCGTATGTTTGCCAATCCGTCTGACCAAAAACCATACAGGATTTTTCCACCAAGCAATGTCTGACTCACGCTGTCGTACTGACAGCTAAACAGTCTTCTTGCTCCGATCCCATCATTGGTGTATGCCCCCCACTTCCCGTACTTCTTGGTAAGCAAAATCCCGTTTTCAGAAATTCTAACCTGGTCAAAGTCTTTCTTGAGTTTTTCGCATAGTATCTGCTCCAGCGTCTTTTTTGGAGAATGCACATTCCCAACCTTGACGTTACCATCTTTTTGGGAATTGATATTGATACTGTCTGTGCACCCCGTCATGATAAACAAGATACAAATCGATAAAATCATTAAATTTTTCATGGAACTTAAGTTTTTAGTTTTCACATATAGTAACATATATATATCCAATTTGTCAAATAGTATTGTTATAGGATTTCTCTTTTCTCCCCTTAATCCTTACGGCTGATCTCAAACAAAAAACCACCGAAAGGTGGTCTTTTGTTTGAGACGCATGAAGCCTTTATTCAGCGATATAAGGCATAAGAGCCATAAATCGTGCTCGCTTAATAGCTTCA
>CAYHDV010000028.1:0-1889 GCA_964355515.1 uncultured Candidatus Saccharibacteria bacterium | reverse complement strand
CGGCAGGGTGGTCGTCGTTCGTTCCAGTGCAGGAGGCACTGGTGCGAAAATTTAGTAAACTAAAATGACAAAAATTACCAACTTAGTAAAAGAAACAGTAAGAAAGGAAATGGAAATTGGCGGATTTAGAGGAGCACATAGAGTTGAACAAATAAGTGACAGACCACACATAAGTGGAGGGATTGAGCTACCTAATCTAGACACAATAGTTATAGGGTACAATCCAGAATATGAAAAAATCAGACCAGACATGTTGTCAGTAATGGCACAAGACGTTGCACGTCATGAACAAAATCATAGAGTATACAGAGGTTTCAATGGATGCCCAAGAAATATAGATTACCACACAGAAAAAATCATAGAGCCAATTGCAAAAGTTCTCACACCAAAAGGATTTGCGAAAAGCGACGTAAAATATTTAGCAAACACTTTAGAAGATAGCATTCTACATAGCGATTTAAATGCAAGATTTTCCCTAACTGGAATATCAGAATTCTTTTCAGATGTAGGAAGAAGTGCTGATGGCGCAAGACTCACACCATTTTATGATGCGCACGTTAAGTTAAATCTATACTTATGGGGTAACGGCAAACAGAGAAAACAGCTAAGACCATATGCAGTAAAAGATAAAGACAAGCAAAAGGAAATTGCACAAGTAGTTCAGAACTTCATTAATAGAACAGGCCTTGGAGGCTTAGAGCAGGAAATTGAATTAAACGGTAAACCTGTTAAGATAAAAGATCGAAAAAAAATAAGAAACTTTCTCAATGATGAAAAAAACTGGGAAAAAGTTTCTCAAATCTATGCCGAAGAGTTTTCAAAGTTAATGGGACAATCATACGCAATGCCAAATTTCAACCATTCAGGCAGAGGTACAAAAGGCAGAGAAACAGAAATGCCCTTGCCTACAGATGGAAATGAATTTGACAAGGCAATGGAAAGAGAAGAATACAAGTCCCAAAGAGTTCAAAAAGCATTTACAAAAGACAGCGGGATCCCTCCACTCATAGAATCCTATGAATCAAAAGATATAGTTTACCAAATGCTCGCAAAAAAATTAAACCTAAGAGTCAAAACATTTACAGAGAGCGATAAAAGACCAGTCGCTTGGTATGGTCGAAAAGATTTTGACCCAGAGAGAGACAAGGCAAAACATCTTGTATTCGATTTAGACGAGCATGGAGATGCTGTTCTTAAAAGAAGACCCTACAGTCAAACAATGAATATTCCACACAAGCAGTCACAACAAGGATTTCCAGAGGCAAGATTCTGTCTTCTAGATACATCTGGCTCAATGAAACTTGACCCAGAAGGTGGAAATAACACAGGTAAAAAAAGCATAATTCCCTGGGGAGATAATAGCAGGTATCATTTTGCTCTTCTGTCATGGTATGGGTTTTTAGAATATCTAAAGCAAAATCATCTATTGTCTCAAACTACTGTTTCATTAGGCAATTTTAGTGAAAAAACAATAATCTCAAAAGGACTGCAAGAAGCAAAGAAAAATGCATTAAGCCCTCAATTTAGGCGTACGGTAATCGAGCCACAAAAAGTAAATGATATCTTTGCAGGCAATCAAAGAGCATTAATCTATACAATATCAGATGGAGAAATAGAAAACTGGGAAGATATAAAAACTGACTTTTTGTCGGGTGCAAAAAATCATAGCTATTTCCATATGCAAATAGGTCCAGATACGGAGATGAGCCAAGACTTGAAAGGTGCAGACTTTGAGGTAGTTTCAATTAGAAGAGTAGAGGATTTAGCTCAAAAAGTAATAGACGTAACAGATTCAATATACAGAGGAGTAAATCAACAATGAAATACAATCCCCAACTAGCAGACATAGTAAACAAACAAAACAGTGAGACTCCTAAAACACAAAGAGC
>CAYHDV010000027.1:0-2169 GCA_964355515.1 uncultured Candidatus Saccharibacteria bacterium | reverse complement strand
TAATGGATACATTTGTTAAAAAAGGTTTTATACCTATGCAAGTGCCAGCTCTTGTGCGAAGAGAGACTCTTCTTGGGACAGGGTATTTGCCTCAAGGGGAAGATGATTTGTATAAGACTCAAGATGATGATTACCTGGCCGGTACAGCAGAGGTATCTACTATGAGTTACTACAGAGATGAGGTTATCCCAAAAGAGAAGTTGCCTTTGAAGTTTATTGCTGGATCAACTTGTTTCAGGCGGGAAGCCGGGAGTCATGGAAAGGATGTAAAAGGGCTCTACCGTGTCCATGAATTTTATAAGCTCGAGCAAATTATCCTTGGAGAAGCAAGTCACGAAGAATCAGTAAAATTCCATGAGGAGCTCACAACTAATGCAGAAGAGATTCTTCAGGCCTTGGGACTTCACTACCATGTGGTGGTGAACTGTGGGGGAGATCTGGGTCTTGGACAGGTAAAGAAGTACGATATCGAAGCCTGGATTCCATCACAGGAAAAATATGGAGAGACTCACTCTTCATCTTATTTCCACGATTTTCAGACACGGCGATTAAATATTAAATATGATGATGGTGGCAAGAAACGCTTGGCTCACTCGCTGAATAATACTGCTATTGCTGGTCCACGAATTCTGATATCTCTTCTTGAAAATAACCAAAATGAAGATGGGACTATCAATATCCCTCCAGTACTTCGTCCATATATGGGAGGAAGAAATCTTATTGTATAATTTAGAGTATGAATCATCGAAGTACATTTCGAAAAAAGGATATACCCACAGAGAAACCTCCAGAACAAACGCCCAAAAGAAAAAACATTCGAGGGCGTTTGTTTTTGGTTGGCTTGGCTGTCTTTGGAGTGTATGTAGGTATTGGCTATTTGGTGTCTATTCCAAGTCTTCGGATAGAGACAGTTACTCTCTCTGGAAACAATGTCTTGGTGCTCGCTGACCTCACACCTTCGGTGGATTCCTTTACAGATGGGTACAGGTTTTGGCCGTATAGAAATGATTCTATTTTTGTTATTCCAAAGAAAAAAATTAAAGAAAACCTTTTTGAGACTTTTGAGAGACTTGAAAATATCTCAATTAGAAAGCGTGGTTTGAAAGAGATAGAAATTGTTGTAAAAGAAAAAGAGGGTGAATACTTCTGGTGCGGTGATATTGATAAGATGGAATCAACCGTAGAATCTTGTTTTATTATTGACGCAAAGGGAGTGTTGTTTGATGTTGCCCCACAAGTGTCAGGTGATGCATATTTCAAAATTTTCGGGGGTGGAGTGGACATGGAGAACCCTATTGGAAGTGAGCTGTTTTCTCTTTCTGATTTCAATAAAATCATTGAGATTAAAGATCAATTAAAAAATCACAAACTTGACCCAATAGCCCTGGTTCTTTATGAGGATGGTCTTATGGAGTTTATCAAAAAAACAGAAGGCAAGAACTTGTATGAAGGTGCCAGAATCAAATTTACCTTGCTTGTCAGTTACGAAGAAGCCATGAATAATCTTCTGTCTGCACTGAATTCAGAACCGCTAAAAACTGAATTTGCAGAAAAAGAAAGACTGCTTGAATATATTGATATTCGGTTTGATAATCGAGTTTATTATAAGTTTAGGTAGTTTTTTTAAAAAAAGTTTCTTTTTTCTGTAGGTGAAAGTGGAAACCCCGTCATCCTGAATTTATTTTAAGATATAAAAAAATATCCCTTACTTTTTTCCTGTCAAAAAAGTAAGCAAAAAGACTAGGGCACCTCACTTTACCTAAAAAATAACTCACGGTTTTTTTGGTGCTACGCTGATCGCTATCGCTAAAGCTTCGCACTAATCAAAAAAACCGTGAATATTTTAAAAGTTAAAGCTCAAGTGTCAAAATTAGGTTTGAACTTTCTCAAACAAGATTTTCTTAACGTCATTTTAGAAAACGGTCAAAGTCTCAAGTCTCGCGGAAAGTTTTGCAAGTTTGGGTTTTTTGAGTGGTAGCTTGAGAATAATTTAAATTTAAACTAGTATAATACTCTTATGGGATTTCATTTTTGGCTTATTACAAATATCATTCGAAAAAAGCTGGGTATAGCACCCAAGCTTAATTTTGGTTTCTGGCAAAAATGGAGAGGCAGGATAGATGGTGGCGGAGAAAAAATGGTTGTCTTGGCGCCACTAGCAGATGTGAC
>CAYHDV010000026.1:0-2249 GCA_964355515.1 uncultured Candidatus Saccharibacteria bacterium | reverse complement strand
TTAATGGATTATTTCTTTACTGCACAGAGTATACAGATTGTTTTATTTCACACAACGTTCGCGCCTGAACCGAAGTTTTTTGCATTGGTATAATATGCCCGGAGGGCCACCACTGCAAAAAATTTGGGAGAGCCCGCAGGCGAACCGGTTGGGCGCTGTTAGCCGATGTAAATTTTTCTCAATATTTTAATATTGGGATACCTTTTCTGTGTACCTATCTATTTTATCAATGAGGCGATCGATCTCTTTTATTCTGGCGCGAATATCCTTGGGTTTGATAATTACGTTTTTAAATTGAATTACACCTGTTGATTTGTCACTTTTTACTTTAACTCTCACTGTGCCGTCTTTTTGAACGCTTTGCCATTTGGCATGAGCGAGATTATTCCTAAATTCACTTATGGTTATGAGCGCCTTAACGATTTCTTTTAATTCTATACTCTCTTTATCCATGCAATGTTCAAGCATTTTGTAGTATTTATAAAAGAGATCGATTTTATCGCTCATTCGATCAATTTTTGTTATGAAAAGGTATCCCACATCATGTGAGCGATTACTTACGAATTCAGCTATGGCAATTTCTATCTCGTGTTCTAGATAGCTAAAATGCATAAAAAATTCACCAATAAGTGAAGAATATTTATCAACCGCTTTTTCAAAGTAATCATCATCTATGTAATCATACTGTTCCAAGTCAGTTATTTGATCGCTCATAATGATGTGAGAAAAATTTATTTCAGCTAACGTTCCGCACTATGCGGACTTGTGCAGGTGTAAAATAGCTGAAGGCGGACACCTGTACAAGTTGGGTGAAGGTTTTTCAGGGTGCGCAAAGCCAGCCGATCAGAAAACCTGAACCGCATAGTGCGTGTTATATGGTTTTATTTGCCATCTTCCAAGACGCAATCTGCTTCAATTTCAATCAGCCATTCTGGATTTATAAATCCAGACACTTCTGCGAAAGTACAGGCGGGCTGTATGTTAGAGAAAAATTCTCCGTGAGCTTTTGCAGCATCTTTCCACGTTTTCATATCTCTTAACAAGATACGTGTGCGAATTACATCTTCAAGCGAACCGCCGGCTTGCTCGATAACATTTTTGATAATCGTTAGGCAACGTTTCGATTGTTCATATACATTGCCTGGAGAATGAACTGAACCATCTTCCGCAATTGGCGCAGTTCCAGTGACAGCGATAAAGCTGCCGATTCTTACAGCCCGCGAAAACCCAATTTCTTTTTCTAACGGCTGATTGTAAGTGATGTTTTTTCTCATAAATGTTTTTTAAGAGGTAATGCAGGCAAATAATGCCATATAATGACCGGCGGCTAGGCGAAGAATCGACATGCTGAGTTTAAAGCATGGCGATATTTCTGCCTAGGCGACAGTTGTGCGAAGTCGAGAGCGAAAGCGAGCGACAAGCAAAACGGCGCTCCCGCCGGTCATTGTGCAAAACAGGAAAGGAGCGGTGCGTAGCGCGCGACTGTACCTGAGCGAGCAACGCGAGCGATTTTGCACAACTCGTTTCTATGCGAAGTGTTTACGCATAATGTACAGGAATGGGGTGTATATGTGAAATTGGGGAAAGGTGAAATAGAAACGAGTTGGGCGAAGGCGCAAGTGAAACGGTGAAATTTCAGGTTTTTGTCAGGGGGAAGGGGCTAGACTTTAGTTTATGCGTGTTTATCAAACCAAATCGAAAAAACTGTCAGGAACTGAGTTTAAAGAAGTTCACAAAAAAGCGTTTGGCCTTTTTCAGAAGATAAAGCGAAAAAGCAAGAGAAGGCCTTACGTACGATCAGTCTACTTTAAGAAAGAGAAAGTATTCATTCGTCTGTTTTGGCAGCACTTGTATGAGAAAAAACACTATATGGATCAGGTGAGAAGGATGAGGTTCTTTCACTGTGGGATTGAGTTGGTGAAATCTTCTAGATTTGAGCCTGAATCGAAGGAAAACCCTAATAAACGTTCAGAGATTCTTCATCGCTTTGCAGGTGAGACTAGTGACAATGAGCTTTTCTTTGTCCAAATAAAAGAGAACAAGCGTAGTGGAGAAAAGTTCTTGATCTCTGTCTTTCCTGAACAATAAAGAAAAAGCCCTCCGCTAATTGTGGTATATAAACCACGGCCGAGAGCCTTTCTATTTCTATAATAATTCAAAGCTCTTCCGAAAATCAATAGCTTAGAAGCTAAATACGGAGCTGAAGAAGTTTTTGAGAGAGTCGAGGGCTCCTGTTTTGGCAACGGCAA
>CAYHDV010000025.1:0-3001 GCA_964355515.1 uncultured Candidatus Saccharibacteria bacterium | reverse complement strand
GTAGTGAATTAAAAGTTTGGTCTCCCTTTGTATCATTTTTCAGCGTTTCACACAATGACCGGCGGCTAGGCGAAGAATCGACATGCTGAGTTTAAAGCATGGCGATATTTCTGCCTAGGCGACAGTTGTGCGAAGTCGAGAGCGAAAGCGAGCGACAAGCAAAACGGCGCTCCCGCCGGTCATTGTGCAAAACAGGAAAGGAGCGGTGCGTAGCGCGCGACTGTACCTGAGCGAGCAACGCGAGCGATTTTGCACAACGTTCCGGGCTAGCCGATGTTTTGTGGCGGTAAAATGTTTGGGCGAAGCCCAGTACCGCCGCAAAATATGGGTGAGCGAGATAAAAAATTACTCATAATCTTTTACGGTATTTTCAAATTGTTCTTTTCTTGTTAAGTAGTCTTCGGATCCTACTTCTCTTAGACTTGCCAATAAGAGTTCACCGGTTAATGCGTCAGTTAATGTAGGTGTTTCATAGGTTATTTTGCCATCAACATACATAGTTTCTGTTGCTACGTATAAACAGCTATTTACTTTCGGACTATAGAAAATTTTGTCTAAGGAATTAAATGTTTGGATGCTAGTTTCAGCAACAGAAACATTTGCTTCATTCAATTTTGTTTCAACGGAGTCTTTATATTTTGAGCATTCTTGATTTTTGGCAAAATAATCCGATTGAGTTTCATTAACTGGCTTATTGGCAAAATATTGACCTATAAGAAGCCCTATTAAGAGAATAATTACTGAGAAAAGAACAATTTGAATAATATTTTTTTTCATGGAGCTGTGGCTATTGAGTAATTTTTTAGCGAGCGAACCGGCTAGCCCGTGTTAGCGGATGTAGATTTTTCTCTTTAATCACTGAAAGGGATCACTTTTTTGAGGGAACACGAATTTGGTTTTTGTCTTGGCGAGCTCAAGAGGGGCAGGGGGTGAATTGGGCGAGCCAAAGCGTCTCAACCACTACTCACCTGAAGATCAATGTTGATTCCCTGACTATTAAATAATAGGACTGCGAATGAAAATATTAAAAATACTAGAAAGATGAAAAATACTGGGTTGCCGAAAAAGTCTTTAAATTTTAGTTTATCACGAATAATTAAATGAATAGAAAAAACGAATAATAGAAGGGAGCTGACCAGGAAAGAGGATAAACCAATTAATAGCCAGAAGTTTTCTATAAATTTAAAAACTTGGATTTCGACACTTAGGAATGTGACTAAAGACGCGAATATACCAAAGATTGTGATACTATTGAGTCTTTCATTCTCGAGTTTTTGCTCCAGATTTTGGATATTCCTTTCGTTGCTGATTGTTCGTTCTTCTATTGTCAACCTACCACCTCCAGAGCTTACTTCGGATGAAGTTGTTGGTGTTGCGGACGGTGTTGTAGCTTGTTCAGGTGTTTCGGGTGACATGCTCAGATGGTTAAACCAGGAATGCCCAGTGTTTTAACTGCAAAATAATAAACACGGCCAGTTGTCTTACCCACAACTGCTACAAGTGGTATAAAAGTTGTTGGACCGCCGAGTACAATATTTGTTGAAAGATCTTTTTTGAGTGTCTCCATAATAAAACCTTCAATAAGAGTGAACCCGTTTTCGCCTGTAATTGGGGTTTGTTTAAGCTTTTCTTGTATAGCATCGGTAATCGGCACTTTGTAATCTTCAAATTTTGCAGGCTCCATAAGATTTCAAATTTATAGGATTTTATTCTCTTACATCTCTGGTAATTTTGCAAGTTCCTGCCCCTCCCCTCTGCCAAAAAGGAAACCAAATTCGTGTTCCCTTTTAAAAAAGAGGCTAAAGGCCAAAAGAGAAAAATGTATTTCCGCTAACTCGTTTCTATGCGAAGTGTTTACGCATAATGTACAGGAATGGGGTGTATATGTGAAATTGGGTAAAGGCGAAATAGAAACGAGTTGGGGGAGGTGGCAAGTGGAATGGCAAAGTTTCAGGTTTTTGTCAGGCGAAAGTGGTTAGACTTTAGTTTATGCGTGTTTATCAAACTAAATCGAAAAAACTGTCCGGAACTGAGTTTAAAGAAGTTCACAAAAAAGCGTTTGATCTTTTCAAGGAGATTAAACGAAAAAGTAAAAGAAGGCCTTATGTGCGATCTGCCTACTTCAAGAAGGAGAAAGTATTTATTAGTTTGTTTTGGCAGCACTTGTATGAGAAAAAACACTACATGGATCAGGTGAGAAGAATGAGATTTTTTCACTGTGGAATTGAGTTGGTGAGATTCTCTAGATTTGAGCCTGAATCAAAAGAGAATCCGAATAAGCGTTCGGAAATTCTCCATCGTTTTGCCGGTGAAACAAATGACAAGGAACTTTTCTTCATCCAAATTAAAGAGGACAAGCGTAGTGGAGAAAAATTCTTGATCTCTGTGTTTCCACTTGGGAAGTAATGAAAAAAGACTCCCCGCTAATTGTGGTTTATGAACCACGGCCGGAAGCCTCTTTCGTTTATATTGTAAATTGTGGTTCTTTTAAAATCAAGTGCTTGTGTCCCCTTGCCAAATGGCTTCGGCTCCATCCAAAAATGCCCCACGAACTGATTCGTAGCGCATATTGATAGAAGCTGAAGAAGTTTTTAAGGGAGTCGAGGGCGGAGCAAGCCGTAGCTGCATACACGCTGTTCGAAGGCAGAAAATATGTCAACTATTTGCTAGTTCTCTTGACTGCAAGCCACTGACCATCAGTAAACTGACGTAGTTCAATACTGGTCTTATCGGTTAGATCAGTAGGATTGTACTCACTGTAACCCATGGGCTGTTGGATATGTTGCTGGTAGTCATCAGGAGTCATGTCCAATGACAAAAATTCCGTTAAGACCTTGTCGTCCTCAAACTTATCTACTAAAGGCCATTCCGCTGCCTCTTTTGGATCTGGGTTTTGACCAAGACTTTCTGACATGTGTTTTAGTGTTAAATTCCTAGAAACTAAACACGGAGCTGAAGAAGTTTTTGAGAGAGTCGAGGGCTCCTGTTTTGGCAACGGCAA
>CAYHDV010000024.1:0-4219 GCA_964355515.1 uncultured Candidatus Saccharibacteria bacterium | reverse complement strand
ACTAATCAAAAAAACCGTGAATATTTTAAAAGTTAAAGCTCAAGTGTCGGAAAGTGAGAAGATTTTTGTTGGGTGGCTTTTTTATTTGGGTTGACTTAGATATTACCTTGATGTAATTTGAAAATAAAAGAACATTATAAATGGGAGGAGCAATCATAATAATCATTCTTATTTTACTTGGCTTTGTTATGCACTTTGTCGCTGATCATTTGTCAAAAGAATCATCTAAGAAGGTGTATCTTGGTCAGGTGGAAAGATCTTACAAAGCATTGAAAAACTTTATTCTTGACAAGTCTAGGTCTTTTGATGATCAAGATGTTAACGATCATTTTTTTGAGAGGATTATATTTTTATCCAAACATGGGGATCTTGTTGAAGAGATGAGAAGGAGGTACGAAGGGCAGAGTGTTTTTATTGAGAGGAATACTCCAAGCGGGATTTTTCCTCCTGATAACAAAGTGTCGGCTTATATTGAAAATCTCAGGATCAATGATTCTTACATGGTTGATTTTTACAAAGCTTCTTATAGTTATGAAAACCACAAGTTTGATTTCTTTAAGGATCTTCTATGTCACTTCATCTTGGAGAAAGGTTTTACCGGAGATTTGGTTTCTTTGAAGGAGGCGTTGATAAGAGACTGCAAGCAGTTTTTTATAGAGAAAGATGGCTACAAGAGATACCACCTTTCTTCTGGTCAGAAGCTACGTTTTGATATGATCATCAAAGTGATTTACTTGATGGAAGAAAAAGACTTGGCCAAAGAATTTTCTCTAAGGCTAAAATCCTAAATGAGAGAAAAAGCCCCGCGCCTTGGCACGTGGCTTTTTTAATTTCTAAAATTTTGTATAGTTACTATATGAAATATTTTGATATTCACTCACATTTGAATTTGGCTCAATTTTCGGGTGATTTCCGGGAGGTTATTGCCATGCTTGAAGAAAAGGAGGTTGGGACTATTACGGTCGGGGTGGATGAGGATAGCTCGGCGCGAGCGGTGGAGCTCGCCGGTATGTCAGAGAATCTATTTGCCTGTGTGGGGCTTCACCCGACAGAGACTGATAGAGAGGTTTTTAACCCTAAATTCTATGAGGGATTTATGAACAATAAAAAGGTGCTTTGTGTGGGGGAGTGTGGGCTGGATTACTTCAGAATGAGTGAGTCAGATGTAGATGCCAAAGCTCGTCAGGAGGCTCAATTCAGGGCTCAGATTGAATTTGCGATCAAACATGATAAACCCCTCATGCTTCATATCCGCCCAAGTAAAGAATCATATGATGCTTATGAGGATGTCCTAGAAATCCTCGCTGAGTATAAGGAAAAAGCAGGGGACAAACTTCGTGGGGATGCACACTTTTTCGCTGGAAACCTCGATATTGCTAAGAGATTTATTGACCTAGGATTTTACATATCATTTACTGGGGTTATTACATTTACCTCTGATTATGATGAAGTGGTGAAGGGAATCCCGCTAGAATATATACTCTCTGAGACAGATTCTCCATACGTGGCCCCTGTGCCATACCGAGGTCAGAGAGCAGAACCATGGCATGTCATATCTGTGGCAGAAAGGCTCGCCGAACTCCGTGAGATCCCTCTTGAAGTGATGAAAAACCAGCTTTTGGAAAATGCAGGGAGACTTTTTGGGGTATAATATATAATGTAAGATTTTTATTACTTACTCGTCTTAGAAGCTACTATAAATTAAACCAAAAAATATTTAATGAAATCAAAAAACACAAAAGGATTCGCAATGATTCTAGCAGGAGTACTTATCGCAGTACTTGCAGTAGGAGGATTTGTTGTATACAACGCCAGTCAAAATCAGGCGACAGATATTGTATTAGAGGATAGTGGGGTAGAGATGGTTGATCATTCGCAGAATTTTGAGGGGCCGGAGACTGTTGCGCCAAATAATTCAGCCACAGAAGAAGTATCTTCAAATTGCCAAGGATGGTCTAGCTGGTCTGAATATACAAACAACAATCAAGGATTTTCATTTTGCCTACCAGAAACTTTTGAATCTGTAGAGGTTTCAGTTGATTTGGGTGATCAAGGAAAGCAACTCAACGGACATACTTATGATCCTTATTCTCAGATAGATATGACACTTGGTGCCGTCACTCCTGTCTTTGTTGCACCAATGGAGCCTAATGCAAACATGTGGAAATATTACCCCACAACAGCGCAGCTGCAAAATTTCTCAGATCAAGGATACCAAAATATTCAATCGGTTAATTCCAACGGAGAAAACTATACTGTTATATATGGTCAACAGGAATCAGATATGCCATTTATTGGAGAAGGTCAAGTGGTTGTTATTTTTGAATTAGAAAGTTCTCCTGATTTCAATACAATTGGTTTTATGCTTAGGGGTGGAGATTTCCAGTTGTTTATGAGTATGATGGATACTGTAGATATATACTAAGCATTATAAAACGTGAGATACCAAAAGTCCCTCCCGGGACTTTTGACATATAGGCCAATTCCTGCTAATATCCTCTTTGTCTGTTCGACGCGTACTGATAACGCGTCGCATTGGTTCGAGACAGACAAAAGGCCTCAAAAAGAGGTCTATTTAAAAAGAATTATCTAATATTATTATGATTTACGAAACATCATTTTTGTTTCTTCCAACTCTTTCAGGGGGAGATCTCGCTGTACAAGTTGGAAAATTAAAGGAAGTAATTACTTCAAACGGAGGAGAGATTTTGTCTGAGGAATATCCTCAAATGATCGGTCTTGCGTATACACTTAGACATAGATTTGAAAACAAGTATTCAAATTATGATACAGCCAATTTTGGTTGGGTGAAATATTCTCTTGAAGCAGAAGCTGCTGCAAAGGTTAAAAAAGAAGTTGACCTTATGAAGTCACTTATTCGATACCTTACAATCAAAAGTGTTGAAGAAAACACAATGGTTTCTAAAAATGTTTTTGGAATGTTGCAAGGTAAAGAAATCTCAGCTGCTGTATTTCGAGAAGAAAGAGGGACACCAGATGAAGAGGGTGTGATGGTAGAAGGGGAAGTGGATGGAGAACTTTCTAAGATTCTTGACGAAGAAGAAGCTGGTTTAGCTCCAGAAGAAAACTAAGGTATAATTAAAGGATAAGAATTATTAATTTTAACTTTAATTATATATGTATCTTAATAAAGCCATTGTTATAGGGAACCTAACACGGGACCCAGAATTAAAAGCCCTTCCTTCTGGAATAAAAGTAGCAACACTTAGTCTAGCTACAAACAGAACATGGAAAGGTGCAGATGGTCAGAAAAAAGAAGAAGTTCAATTCCACAATGTCGTGGTGTTTGGGCGACAAGCAGAAACAGTTGCTCAATACATGAAGAAGGGAAGCTCTCTTCTTGTGGAAGGACGAATGCAAACTCGTTCTTGGGATGGTGCAGATGGAAAGAAAAACTATCGAACAGAAATTGTTGCAGATAGAGTTCAGTTCGGAAGCAAGGGAGACGCTAGCCCATCTGGGTCAAACTCTTCTAGTCCTGCTCAGCAAGCTCCACAACAAGAAGAGGCACCAGAAATTGATTATCCTGATATGGATATCAACCCTGATGATATACCTTTTTAGGTATTAGGTCAGAGGTTCCAGGTTTTAGTTTATGAGCGATACATCAAAATCTTTCAAGGAATTGATTGTGTGGCAAAAGGCTATGCATTTGGTTGAATTGGTCTATTTGATTTGTGGTGAGTTACCAAAAGAAGAAGTCTATGGAATCTGTTCTCAGCTAAAACGCTCTGCAGTTTCAATCCCAAGCAATATTGCCGAAGGAAGTAAACGAGGAAGTCGAAAGGATTATTCTCAATTTCTTAAAATGGCACATGGCTCAAGCGCAGAACTCGAAACTCAATTAATACTTGTATCTAAAATCTTTAACCCAAAAGGAGTAGATAAAGCACTGGACTTAGTAATTGAAGTTCAGAAAATGTTGTCTACTATTATTAAAAAACTAAAAGAGGAATAGGTTTTACTAAAACCTAAAACCTATTACCTAAAACCTACCGTGAAGCAAGATTACTACACACAAAATAATATCAAGCATGTTGATTTCAGAGATATTGATATCTTGGGAAAATTCATCAATCCATCAGGACGAATTCAATCACGTCGGCGGACTGGATTGACAGCAAAGAATCAACGAAACGTATCTGAAGCTATTAAGCGAGCACGATTTATGGCTCTTATGCCTTATATCGCTGAATAA
>CAYHDV010000023.1:2818-4637 GCA_964355515.1 uncultured Candidatus Saccharibacteria bacterium | reverse complement strand
AGATCTTCTTCCACCAAGTTTCTAGGATCGAGCCGGAGATTTGCAAAAAGTTTTTGCATTCCTAGTCTCTTATTTTTCTTCATCACCATCAGCCCATACCATGCAAATATTCTATTCTCATTCACAAGTGGCACCATATCAGAGAGGGTCGCCAGTCCCACCATGTCCAAGAGCCATTTCTCCCATCCAATAGGTACCTTGTAGTACTCTCTATATTTCTCTAAAAATGCTTCTACAAATTTAAACGCCACCCCCGAGCCACAAAGCATTGGGTCTGGATAGTTCCCCACTTTTGGATTCACAATTGCATATGCCTTTGGCAATTCTTCTGGTGGCTCATGATGATCAGTGACAATAACATCTATCCCAGAGACTTCCGCTTGAGCGACTTCAGCCACCGCTGTGATTCCTAGATCAACAGTGATAAGAAGACCCACTTTCTCCTTGGCAAACTTTTCTATAGCATCCATGTTCAAGCCGTAGCCTTCATCATGTCTGTGGGGGATATATATCTCAAAAGTCTCACAGCCAACCTTCTTCAAAAAATCATTCATAATCACTGCCCCTGGTATACCATCGCAATCATAATCAGTGTATACAACTATTTTTTCTTTTGATTCTATTGCATCAAAAAGGCGTACCACCGCCCGCTCCATGTCAGGCATTAGAAATGGGTTGTATCTTTTTTCAAAGTCTGGATTTAAAAAGTTTTCTGCTTCTTCCCTGCTTTTTATCCCCCGATTAAAAAGTAGTCTTTGGACAAGGGGGTCATATGCCCCAAGCTCTTCTCGCACAGTGTCAGAAATCTCTGTTTGTTTCGTCAACATAATAAAGAATTGTAACATGACGACTGTGAAATACTGTTTGACAAGCAACACACTTCGCATTAGAATAAATCTCTAACGCTCTTTCATAAAACTAAATATAAACCCAAAAACCAAACCTATGATAGGAAACCCCCAAGGATGCCCGACTACAGAAGGCGGTATCCCCGTCAAGCTTGATGAATCAACAGGAGCTACAGAGCCTGAAATTAAAATCCGGACAAAACCCAAACCGTTTATCTTGGTTTTCACAGATACCGAGATTCTCAAAAATGAGCTTCTCAGGTGTGAAGAGATGTACGACATCTGCTTTGCAAAAAATCCTGAGCTTGTCAAAAGAACCTTGGATTCTGTAAAAAAACAGGAGCCGGACAAGCCAATTGCTTTTGCAATTGTGGATGTTGGTACCCAATGCACTAACGAACACAAGGATCTGGCAACATGGCTCAAAGAAAACTGCCAAGGAAAAACCCTGAGGGTCGCAACAGGTGCTCTCAGAGAAGCAGGGAACCTGGAGGCCTTCAACAGAAAGTCGTGTGACGTGGTGAAGGAGTATTCTGAGGTTTGTGAATATCTCACTTTGTTTTACTCTATTCATTACAAAAATACGGGTAACACGAACTAATAAAATAAAAAGGTGATCATTACGATCGCCTTTTGTTTTTGCTACAATACTCTTATGGAAAAAACAATTTTTGAAAAAATTATAGATGGAGAAATACCATGTACCAAAATTTATGAAGACAGCGAGTTCCTCGCCTTTCTTGATATAGAACCAAAATCCTTTGGTCATACGCTTCTTATCCCAAAAGGAAAAGTTGTTTGGATGCAAGAAGCAGATGATGAGCTGATCAAAAATATTTTCCTCCAAGCAAAAAAGATAATGATTGCTATTAAAAATGGACTTAGCTGTGACTATGTAGAACTCCGAATCGTAGGAGAAGAAGTTCCCCACTTCCACATCCACCTTATCCCTCGGTATTACGGAGACCACG
>CAYHDV010000023.1:0-2718 GCA_964355515.1 uncultured Candidatus Saccharibacteria bacterium | reverse complement strand
ATATAAAAGAACAGCTGACTCTCTTGGGTTTGTGGTAAGACTGTGATCAGTCAGGCCAAAAAAAGATATTACAAACCGTCAAACTTTCTTACACATAGTATAGCAGATTCACAGTATTTGTCAAGCAATTTAAGTCAGGCTTCGTCAAGAGTCAAAAAAGCCTTGAAAAATAAGGCTTTTTTAGGGGTGGTTTTAAATTTTCTTTTCAAAAAGAGCTTCCAACCCCACAAGAGTCCCCTTTTCTATAAATTCCAACATGGCCCCGCCTCCCGTTGACACAAAGCTAAATTCATCCACCAAACCTGCTTTCTCAATCATCTCCACCGTGTCACCGCCACCTACTATTATTCTCAAATTCTGTTTTTGCTCTGCCAGAAATTCCAGATAGTCTATTGTCCCCTTGTCATAGCCACCTTCGTACCACCCAAAAGGACCATTCCAAATAATTGTCTTGGCTTTTAGTGAAAGATTTTTTAGAGTAAAAAGAGACTCCCTACCTATATCTACAATCTTTTCATTATGCGAAACTTTGTCAGCCCTTTTGTAATCTTTTCTTGCCCCATTTTCCACCAACACATCACTTGGTATTATTATTTTTTCGTTCACGACAAGATCCTCCTCTGGCAAATCATCTCCATGTGCAGATCTTCCTATCTCATAGCCCAGAGATATATAGAAGTCATGAGCCAAAGCTCCACACAAATACAAATTATCCACATCATCAAGGAGCCTCTTTACCAATGGTTCTTTTGTCTCAAACTTAAGACCTCCTAGCACCGCGAGAATCGGATGTTTGCTATTTTTAAGAGATAGGTTTTCTATTTCTTCTTGAATTCGTAGTCCAGCAAAAGCGGGCAGGTGATTCGGTATACCTACCACCGAAGCATGCTCTCGGTGAGAAACAGAAAAGGCATCATTTACATAAATATCTCCATATTGAGCCAACTTTTTTGCAAACACGGTGTCATTGTCGACTTCGCCAGAATCCTGACGAAGATTTTCAAGCATAACAATTTCTCCGTTTTTCATGTTCTCTATTTTTTCTTCCACATTAGACCCAAACAAGGCGGGGACAAAATCAAGTTCTATACCCATGTTCTGTTTCATGTAATTTGCCACAGGCAGAAGTGATTCATCTGAATCACGACCAATGTGTGACATGAGAATTATTTTTGCCCCTGACTCTTTGAGAAAACTAATAGTAGGCAGTGCTGCTCTGATACGAAAGTCACTCATAATCACCCCGCTATCTTTTATAGGTACGTTGAAGTCCACTCGGCACAAAACTCGAGCTCCCGCTAATTCATTTTTTATATCTTGAATTTTTCGTAGGTTAAACATGTGTTTATTATAGCAAATACTAAAATCTAGATCCTGAAATAAATTCAGGATGACAGTGGTTGATCAGGGCGATAGGGGATTTTTGTCATGCTGAACTTGTTTCAGCATCTAATAAATAAGATAGGTCTTTCCATTCTTCCCCGTCTCCCCTGCGCAGGCAGGGGTCCAAGTCTTTACCATAGCTTGCAACAATACTGTACTTGATCACCCCGTCTCCCCTGCGCAGGCAGGGGTCCAGGCTACAAGTCACCTGAGAGGTCTTTCCATTCTGGATTCATTTCTTCTATGATTCTGAGTTTCCAAGAGCGTTTCCATTTTTTGAGTTGTTTCTCTCTTATGAAGGCAGTCTCTGCTTGTTCAAATTGTTCAAAGTATACAAGTTGATCTAATCCATATTTTTTACTAAATCCTTCCACTTCTTTATTTTTATGTTGAGATATTCGTTGTGAGAGATTACTTGTCACTCCTATGTAAAGAGTTCCATTGCGTTTGTTTGTAATGATGTATATGTAGAAATACTTCTGCATTGTGGGTATACCCTGGATCCCTGCCTGCGCAGGGAAGACGTGATAATAGCTTACTTACTATATCTTATTCGCAATCTTGAGCATTTTGATAAACTCCTCTGGATCAAGGCTGGCTTTCCCAGGAAGAAGCCCTCCTATCACTTCTTTTTTCAAAAGATCGGATGCGTTAAGACTGTTAGACGACCCCCCATAAAGAAAAGTCATTTTTGGTGTTTTCTTCAGCTTATAATGCTCAGCTAGAACTTTTTGGATAAAAATAATCATCTCTTCCGCATCATCTGGTGTAGCGACCTCTGCCCCTTTGTTTGAGCTTATCGCCCACACTGGTTCATACGCAATAACAATACGAGGAAGAGCTGCAGATGGTATACCCTCAAAAGATTCAACTACTTGATCTCTTACAAACTTATAATGCTCTCCCTTTCTCCCACGAGACATCTCACCAATACAAACAACAGGTATCATGGCGTACTTGATAGCGAGGCGAATTTTCTGGCTTACTTCTCTATTTGTTTCTCCCATAGCCCGTCGTTCTGAGTGACCCACCAAAACATAATTCACCCCAAAGCTCTTTACTTGAGAAGCAGACACTTCTCCTGTGAAGCTCCCTCTCTCTTCGGTAGAGATATTCTGTGCACCAATCACACACCTGTGCCCTGCTTGATTTTTAGCAAGTGACCCTACATACAAAGAAGGCATAGCTACAACTGTCTGGACGTTTTCCATCTTACCTGCAACTGTTTTTATTTTTTTGAAATTCCTCAATGCTTCTTCTTTGGTATCTGGATTCATTTTCCAGTTTCCAATTATTAGTTTTTTATTTTTCATATCCAAATTATATCATGCAAAC
>CAYHDV010000022.1:0-5875 GCA_964355515.1 uncultured Candidatus Saccharibacteria bacterium | reverse complement strand
GCGATAAGTGAGCTCACATGAGCCACCCCTGGAGTATACACAACAGCAAGGTCTTCTTTTGTTTTTACTTCTGTTTTTATTTGTGTCCCGATCTTCCCTCTCAAATCCCTGTGCAGTTTTTCTGATTGCTCGTTTATATTCATGAGGGGTATTGTACACCTTTAGAGAGAAGAAACAAAAAAGCCCCCGAGGGGGGGCTTTAGATAGGAATGACCTTACTTGCTAAAAGATATTCCTCTACATACTCTTGAATTGTTTCAAAACCATAGATACTGGAATCAAGAATGAGATTAGCATGCATCCACGAAGGATCTACATATTTTTCGTGCATGGGCATAAGAACTTTTTCAACATAATCCCTATCCGGTGTGAATTTATTTCCAGAACGCCTTTTAAGAGATTCTTCAATTGGAATATCAAGGAATATTTTATGATCAAATAGATTCCGAATCGTTTCATCTACAAGTACCAGATATCCTTCAACAATCACAACTCTTGTAGGATGGATTGTAACATCTATCCTATTATCAAGACTGCGAATATACGCTGGATTATAAAGTTCACTTTTTGTTCTGATTGTGATTGACAGGCCATCTTTGAGATTCAATAAATCATGATGCAAATCCTGGAAACGAATCGCTTCTGGACAATCCCAGTTTTTGAATCCGGCAAGTTCTGGCACCCGATCCTTTTTGACAAAATAGTCATCCAAGTGAATCAAAGAATACTGGTCTTTATACTTTTTGCAAAGATTCATTGCAAGAGTAGATTTTCCACTTCCACTCCCACCAGCGATTCCTATAAATATTGTTTTGTTTATCATTGATACTTTTTTATTATGTATACTACTTATTAAAAATATGGCTGTCAAACAAAAAAGCCCCGCCAGAGCTGGCGGGGCTTTTCACCTAAGCATTTTACTCAAGAAAAAATTGAGAAGGAACACCATCAAGAAAATTCATTCCGTAGATAGATTCTTGGAAACGTGTTTCCTCCTGAACCCAAACACCTCCCTGAGCATTGAATTTCCATAACCCATTTTCAACATAGAGTGTTGAGCCGTCTTTATCGCAAGCATCCTTGAAAATATTAAGGCTCTGTTTGAGTTCATTTGAAATAACCTCTGGCCCACCCACAATCGAGACAAATGTCTTATCAGATTCTTTAACGAGAATCGTGAAGTTTACTTGGCTTCGAATGTTATGATGACGACCCCCATCTGGTTTCAATATATCAACCTCATCCTGAAAGGAAACCCTTTCTGTCCCTTCAGGATCACCGGGTTGAGAGTGATAGCAGGCTATCATCCGAAATATCTTCATCAAAAGATGCTTTTCTTCAGCGCCATATACTCTTATCTCAACCTTTCTGTACTTGCCGGCAAGAACACGCAAGGGGATGAATAAAAGTGTCCCGAGAATGTATTCTTTGACTTCCTTATCAAGGATCCTTACTGTGGGTTTATTTTCCATGTACAACTGATTAGTTTTTTCAAATAATACTATAGTTAATGTTCTTTGTCAAAACATATAAAAACAACAAAGGGCTCAGTGCGTGCTGAGACGTTTGGCCATTTGGGATTTCGGGATTGGGAATTTTGAGTTTTTAATTTATCTTCTGTAAATTAAAGTTTTGGGATATAAATTTTAATATAGATTTAGATATTGACAAAACTGTATTATCTTGTAATATATACTCAAACTAAACAAAACAAGATATGTCTGATCAATTCATACTTCCTCACAATGAATACGCTGAGTGCAAGGACGCAGGAATCTGCAAAAAAGATATCCCAGCAGACCTGCTTCTAAAGTACGCAGGCAACAAGCAAGCTCTAGAGAGACTCACAGAAGCTCATACCTCTGGTAAAAAATTAATAAAGAAAGCCCATATCAAGAAAGGCCAATACGCTGAGAAGATGCGTGGGAAGAAGTAGCAAATCAAGTGCCCCGACAGTGTCTACTGTCGGGGCTTTTAAATTCTTAAAGACTCAATGGGTGTTGATATTTTTTTGGTAAACCCAAAAACATAATTAAACCAAAAAGTTGGCTTGATTTCATATCTAAAAATTGGTATTCTTGTTTCTGATGATTTAATGCCAGATCGTCTAATGGTAGGACTTCGGCTTTTGGTGCCGACTATCTAGGTTCGAGTCCTAGTCTGGCAACATAATATAGTTTAACCCCGATATGAAATATTGGGGTTTTACTATATTACTTGATCAGTCTGGACTCGAACCGAGCCCCGACGAAGTCTTTCGAACGTAGTAAGAAAGTCGGGGTGAGTGGCGGCTGATGGAACGAGCCAACTACTTAATTTTTTATAAATTAAGTAGTTGGCTGTGAGAGGAGCCGAGTCCTAGTCTGGCAACATGCAACAATAAGGGGAAAAGAAGAGCGCCCGAAGGGCGCTCTTCTTTTTCTTTTTTATATTAGTTAGAATCTGATTGAGAGCCGAGAATCTCGATGATTGCAAGCTCTAGTGGAAGGGATTTCACAAAAGATGAGTCTATTTTCAGATAAGCATCCAACAAAGTGACCAAAGTCTTTGATGTAAATATTCCCCTCTTTTCTTGCAGAACTTCCTGGAAGAATTCTTTGTCTGATTCAGAAACACTCTTCAATATCTCATCTCGAGTATCTGGGGCGTATCTTAGTAGAAGTCCTATTCTCATATTTGAGATAAGAATTTTCGCAAAGACTTTTATATCAACCCCAGATTCATTTGCAGCACTGATGGCTCTGACAGCATCATCTACTGAGCCATCCACAAGTGCCCTCAAAACAGACTGAACAGAATCAATTGATGGAGCACCAGTCACTCTCTCTATTTCTTCTCGCTCTATTTTTTTGTCTGTTGAATATGACAGAACTTTCTGGAGGATACCAAGTGTATCTCGGAAAGACCCATCTCCGAGAAGTGCCACAAGTTCTGCGCCACCTTTCTCCAGCACAACCCCTTCTTTTTTTGCAACAGACAATGCAAGTTCTGTAAGAACTTTTTCTGTTGGTTTTTTAAAGGTGTACAACTGGCATCTAGAAATAACAGTGTCCGGGATTTTGTGAAGTTCTGTCGTGGCCAAGATAAATATCACATGCTTTGGTGGCTCTTCCAGAGTTTTCAAGAGTGCATTGAAAGCACTTTTGGAAAGCATGTGAACCTCATCTAAAATATATATTTTGTAAGGAGAGTTAAAAGGAAGAGTGTGTACAGAATCTCTAAGCTCACGAATATTATCCACGCCAGTATTTGAAGCGGCGTCTATTTCATATAAATCATTTCCAGATACACCGATTTTTTCTGCAAAGATTCGAGCGATTGAGGTTTTCCCCGTACCCCTAGTCCCAAAAAAAAGATAAGCATGGGCGATTTTGTCGTTAGCAATAGATTTTTCTAGAGTCTCCACAACATGACTTTGACCAAGCACTTCACCCCAATCACTTGGTCTATACTTCTGGTATAAAGAATTATTTTTTTCTGACATGGTTGATATTGTATCACAAAAAAACTGCCTTTTCTGTGTATAAAAAAGCAGTTTTTGAATCTATTATAAGTCTCTATTTCTTGATTTTTTTCTCTTACTTTTTCGCTCCCCTCCAACTTTTATTGCATAATCTATTATCTTTCCAGCGATATCAACACCCGTTGCCCTCTCTATCCCTTCAAGACCAGGAGAAGAATTAACCTCCATTATCAGGGGCCCTCGCTCTGACCGAATAAGATCTACTCCGGCAATAGATAGAGACAACGCGCGAGCCGCTTCTAGAGCCAAAGCCTTTTCTTTCTTTGTTATTTCCACTTCTTCTGCTGATCCTCCTCTATGGAGGTTTGATCGGAACTCGCCATCCTTTCCTGTTCTCTTCATTGCTCCTACAATTTCTCCGTCCACAACGAATACTCGAATATCAGAACCACCAGCTTCTTTTATATATTCTTGAATAATAATATTTTCTTGCATTCCAGAAAATGCTTCAATCATA
This sequence comes from uncultured Candidatus Saccharibacteria bacterium, assembly GCA_964355515.1. Taxonomy (GTDB): domain Bacteria; phylum Patescibacteriota; class Minisyncoccia; order Phycocordibacterales; family CSBR16-119; genus CAYHDV01. The sequence goes on along the minus strand of CAYHDV010000022.1, from coordinate 1,895 downwards.
GACCTCCCAGCACTCACGGTATCTGCCAAAACTACTCCCACTCCTTGGGTCCCTTCAAGTCTTTTCAATACAACAGGTGCTCCACCCACAAGCTCAATCAACTGATCGATTTCTTTGTTTTTTGGATGACGAGCAAAAACAGACTTTGGAATCCCTAGCCCCACTTTTGAAAGAAGTTGAAAACTTCGGAGCTTATCTCGTGAACGAACAAGGGAAACTGAAGAAAGTGTAGATGGCACTTTCATTGCTTGGAATTGACGGATAACAGACGCTCCAAAAAATGTAACTGATGCTCCGATTCTGGGGATGATAATATCAATCCCCTGGAGTTCTTCTTCGTTAAACAAGACTGCGGGCTTACCTTTCTCCATAATAAGAGAACACTTAGTGTGGTCAATAACAACAACCTCAACACCCCTTGCCTCGGCTGCTTCTACAAGCCTTCTTGTTGAATAAATATTTTTTCCTCGAGAGAGAATGGCTATTTTCATATGGGTAACAGATTATATGTTTTTAATTGATGGGTCAATGAGGAATCTTTTAATTGATTTTCTTCCTATCAGAAGCGGATATGTCATTGATTCCCTGTCTGTAAGAGTGAGTTCTGCGAGAATGCTATGTCCAGATATTATAATTTCAGTTTTTATCACCACCCGGTCTTCTTTTATCCCATTTGAACTTGTCACCTGAACAATCTTGTAATCATGGGCGATGATATCTTTGTCTTGATATTCCGGGTGAGAGTCGTCTAGTAATCTAAACGAAACAATTTTTTTCCCGTTTTCTTCCAAGAAAACTACTTTCTTGCAGTGGATTGCTCCACGATAAGCCCCTGTGTCGATCTTGGCTTGAACGGATGAAATACCAAACTCAGGCAACCCAACAATCTCTGATCGTCCTATCAGAGGTTTGCGTTTGCGTTTAAATAGTTTTAAGAAATTCTTGAACATGTTTTTCTATTTTTTCATAAGAATCTGATTCCATGAGTTTCACTCGAAGGTCTTTTGCTCCATCAAATCCATTTACATATGCCTTATAGTGCTTCTTCATAATAGCAAAGTTTTTGACATCTCCCAGTTTTTCCAAGAATAGTGCAGTGTGCTCAAGCATGACTTCTAACTTTTCTCTTATAGAAATCGTATCTGGGTCACGTGTAGAATCAAAAAACCATGGATTCCCAAATATTCCTCTTCCTATCATCACTCCGTCTATTTCATACTTAAAGTTTTTTTCATGGGCATCTTTCAGTGTGGTCACATCACCATTTGCAATATACAAAGTTTCCAATTTTTTCTTTTTTATTTCTTCTCGGATGCGATTTGCCAATTCCCAGTGAGCGGGTACTTTTGAAAGTTCTTTTCTTGTCCGAAGATGCATAGTGAGTACTGGAACATCACAAGAGAGAACTGTAGGCACCCAAGTATCTATTTCTACTTTGTTATAGCCAATTCTGGTTTTTACAGACACGGGCAATGGCCAAGCTCCCTTTTGGGCTGCGCGGATCACACGTTTTGCTTGTTTTGGATTTTGGATCATTGCTGAACCTGCTTCCTGCTTCACAATACTTTTGTCAGGGCAACCCATGTTTATATCTATCCCATCGAATCCAAGCTCCTTACAAAGGCGCGCAGTCTTTTCCATGTTTTTTGGATTAGAGGAAAAAAGCTGAGCCACAATTGGGCGCTCCCCTTCTCCAAATTCCAAGTCTCGAAGAAGCACCTCTCTCCCTGGAGAACACAACCCATTACTTGAAACAAACTCTGTCCAAAAGACGTCCGGCCCACCACCAACTTCTCCGTGTCGACTATACTTTCGTACAATTTCCCGAAATGCCATGTCAGTCACATCTGCTAGTGGCGCCAAGACAACCATTTTTTCTCCGCCACCATCTATCC
>CAYHDV010000021.1:0-7083 GCA_964355515.1 uncultured Candidatus Saccharibacteria bacterium | reverse complement strand
GGGTAGAATCTATATAATTAACTTGTATAGAATATTATTAAAAAATCTATTATCTTATTATGACAACTAAAAGAATATTAACAGCAAGTATTACAATCCTAGCAATAGGAGGAATGATTTTTATGAGTATACCAGCCCAGGCTGGATTCTTTGATTGGTTTGGAAATACTCCACTTAATCAGGAGGCGGCGACAATAAAGGCGGTTTCAAGTACAAAAGAAGCTTCAGTTCAGAGTGTTAATTCTTTGAAAACTGAGTCTACTAAAGTAGAGACAGAGAAACCGACTGCTCTTTCTAGTTTTTTTACTAGGTTGTTCGGTGGTGGATCAAGCCGTGTTCCTCAAGTCTCTCCAATATCACTTGCTTGTAATCAAAATACCGCGCCTTGGATAAGGGTTATTTCTCCAAATGGTGGAGAGTCATATATTGAAGGAAGTTATATCACTGTAAAATGGGACAGCTGTAATCTTCCTACTGGAAGTGTTATTGGAGCTCAGTTAAATAATGTGTCTAGCAACACGGCTCTTGGGTCTCTTGAACCTGTAAATGTTGTATCTACAACGATTAATGATACAACTGAAAATGATGGGATAGAAAAATTCATGTTGCCGGGTGCTGTAGAAGGTGCCCCTGTGTATGGTTATGGGCCAAATTTCAAGATTCAACTCACAGTAAATTATCTTTCTAATGGACTTTGGGGTGGACACAGCCCAGTTATTTATGGTATGTCTGACAATTTATTTAAAATTGTAGGAGGATCACAGATGACTGCTGTCACCCTAAATACTCCAGCATCTCAGAATATTTTAGCAGGAACTCAAAATTTTGTTTGGGCTGAGCTTAAGTTTTCTGCAGCAGACTCTTCTGAGAATATCGAGATTACAGGAATCCAACTTGAAGCAACAAAAAATAATCTATCAGCCAATGTTAATGGTTTGGATAATTTTGAAATTTGGGCAGACTTAAATGGAGTACTATCTGACTCTCCAAGAGGGGATAGATATGAATCTCTTGTCTCAAATACACAAATATGGATTGATACAGGATCTCTAAATGAAACAAGGCTCTTTACTTTAACTCAGGTCGTTACTGTTCCCATAAATCAATCTGTTCTTATGGCAGCCATTGGAGATGTATCTGTAAATGCTGTAGTTGGGTCTAGATATGCTGTTTCTCTGGATAATGATATGGGGGATGTTGTTGCATATGGTGCTTCTACCGGAAATTCTGTTTCGGTGACCCCCGTAGGTCAAGGACAAGAAATGAAAATTATTGCCCCACCTTCAAGTTCGCTAACCGTAACAGTTGATAGCTCTTCTCCCGCGTCAGACGTCCTGTTAGATGGGGGGCAAAATGGTAAAGAGACTTTAGCTGTGTTTAGATTATCAGCTTCTCAATTACAAAGTCTTGACCTTGATTCATTTAAAATCACAGATGATGGGACTGACACTGCAATAGATACATACCACTTCCAAGCAAAAAGCTCTAATGGAAATCCCTTAGGTCCTGAAAAAATTGTTGTAGGATTACCAACAGCTGAGGCACATTGGATGGATGGACAGGTAGTCATTCCAGCAAACGGATATATTCTTATGGAAGTATCAGGTTTGACTAAAAATGCAGAGCTTTCTAGCCTTTCAAATGGAGACAAGGTTAGGGTTACGGTTGCTTCAGCTGGAGATGTAGATACAACAGGACTAACATCAGGGACCGCTATTGGCTCAACTCAAACAAGTGTAGACGCCTCAATATTTTATGTGTTTGAATCATATCCAGAATTTGAGTGGTTATCAGTATCAAGTACAACTTTGACAAACAACGCAAATCATCTTGTTGGTAAACTAAAAATTACAGCAAACGGAGATGAAGATGTTACATTCCAAAACGCAGATGGAAACAAGATACCATTCAGAGCCATTGTTGTTCGAAATGACAATACAATCGCGGGGTTTGAAGTTATCACCGTTAAAAAAGAGAACGGGACAGTTTTGGACACTGCTCTTAACGCAACAAACGGAACAGCTACTCTAAACTTTGATTTTTCATCAGCTGATCTTACAATCGCTGCTGGAGGATCACAGACTCTATACTTCTATATGAATACTGCTGATCTTGAGGATGATAATGATTCAGTTCAGCTCCAATTAAGTACAATAATTCCTCTGAGCGGTGGCCTTGACTTTGGAGTAGATGGTCAAAATTTTGCTAATAGTGTAGCTAATATATTGCTTAGACAAGATCACATGATGAGCCAGTATTCTCAGATGCATATAAACCCTGCATAATTCCATAGGAGAAAAACACAAAAAAGTTCTTAAGTGGATCATACTGATTGCGATTGTGAGAGGAGGATTGGTTTTAGTTAATTTGAGTTCTCCACATTTCTCAACCGCCCCATACCCACCACCATTTGTTCTGCTATGCCTTGTTAGTTAGAATTTTAAGAAAATCAAAAAACCGCTTACGCGGTTTTTTTGATTTTTAGAAGTGAGCTATGCGGCTTCTTCTAATTCTGATTCTGGAATTTCTTTTTCTAAGTCTTCAAAAGAAAGGCTTTTTTCTCCATCCATCTCACCGAATCCTGACTTTTTCTCTTCGAAATAATCTTTCATTTCAGAATCTAGAGCGTCCTCGCTTTTTTCTTTGATAGGCGTCTCAGCTGTGCTTACCGGTTCTTCTTTGTTGCCACCAAATAGTCCATCAAAAATACTCATATATATTGTTTAGATTAATTCTTCTAAAAATTCAACCACATTTATTATCGCATATAGTAGTTGTCAACAGCAAGGGTCAGGGAAGTCCTCATTTTTTGTTACAATAAAGAGTATATATGGAAGGACCCCTAGCCAAAGAAGCATTGCAATTCAAAAATCCCGAAGAGGAACTCGCTTTTTTGCGACAGCAAGTATCTATACATGAGAAAAATCTAAGAGAAAGATCTCCCGGGGTGCATCAAGAAACAATAAAACACGAGGCGGTAAAAGAGGTTGTTTCTCAATACAAAAACCAACCAGAGGACATCTTGCATGAGGATATGAGAAACAGCAGTGGACAGTCAGAATCCATACATCTCAAACTTAGACCAGAGAGCCATGACAGACAGATAGAAGAACTTTTCGGGATGCTTCTTGAGCACGGTTTAAAAAATACTCTTGCTGTGATAGAAAGAATGAACAACCCTCACATTGAGGATGATTTCCATCGTTTTTTGGTACAGTACTTTTTCGCCACAGGATCAATTCCTGGCTTGAAAGAGAAGACACCACTATACACTGCTTTGAATTTAAAGCTCTACGAAATTACTCTCCCTGAAGCCAAAGAAGAGGAAAAGGATTTCAAGACAGTACTTGGAGCCATGCAACAATTCTTTGCCGGGATGCAGTCTGTGGCGACAGATATTTTCAACAAAGACAAAAACTATTACACGATAGAGATTGCTCAACCTGTGGGGACAAGTGACGTGGTCATCTACGCTGCAATTCCTAGTAACAAATTTCATCTATTTGAGAAACAAGTTCTCTCATTTTATCAGAGAGCCAAAATAACTGAGATGCCTGATGATTACAATATTTTCTCAGAGCGAGGGGCTGTTGTTGCTTCATACGGAACCCTAAGAGACCTTCCAGCGTATCCAATCCGAACCCACGAAAAAATAGACCATGACCCCATGAATTCTCTTATTAATGTTTTTTCAAAATTGAAACTAACAGAGGGGGCTGCCATGCAACTAGTGATTTCTCCTGCGGGAAATCAATTTATCAAAGAATTTAGCTCTGCTCTAGAAAAAATTAAAAAAGGAGAAAATCCCAAAGACGCACTTGCAAATGGTATGGGTGACATGTTTCTCCGAGCTGGCAAAGACCTACTATTTGGATCAAAAAAGAAAAGCCCCGAAGAAGAAGCTGAATTAAAAAGGGTGGATGACCATGCTGTTGAATTGATTGCCGAAAAAATCAAAACAACAATAGTTTCTGTATCTATCCGCATAATCGGTTCCGGAGAAAGCAAAGAGCGTGCAGAAGATGTTGTGGAGGGTATAGAGTCATCTTTTAATCAGTTTGATCTAGCAGGAGGGAACAGCTTTGAATTCAAAAGAATAAAAGATAGCAATATGCAAGAATTTGTTCATGCGTATTCTTTTCGTACCACAAAAGAGAGTCAGTCCCTGCCACTTAACCTTGATGAGCTTTCAACTATTTTTCATTTTCCACTTGGTGTCACCAGCTCTCCTAACTTAAGAGAGGCAAAGGCTGGTATTGCCCCAGCACCGACTGGAATGTCTAGTGACGGTATTTTACTTGGGGTAAACACCTACAGAGGGCAAGAGACAGAAATCAGGATGAGCAAGGAAGACAGAATGCGTCACATGTATGTTATAGGGCAAACAGGAACAGGTAAGACAACAATTCTTAAAAACATGATAGCTCAGGACATCAAGAATGGTGACGGGTGCTGTTTTATTGACCCTCACGGAAGTGATATCCAAGATATTCTAAGCTATATTCCAAAAGAGCGAATAGACGATGTTATCTACTTTGATCCAGCATACACCCCAAGGCCTATGGGGCTTAACATGCTTGAATATGATCCAAGGTATCCAGAACAGAAGACCTTTGTTGTAAATGAGCTTATGAGTATTTTTAACAAGTTGTTTACAAAGGAATCCATGGGACCGATGTTTGAGCAATATTTCAAAAACAGCGCCTTCCTTGCAATGGATGATCCATCTGAAAACGCAACTCTTCTTGAGATCACCCGAATCCTCGGAGACAAAACTTTCAGAGACTCTTTACTTGTGAAGTGTACAAATCCAATTGTAAAAGAATTTTGGGCAAACGCGGAGAAGACAACAGGTGATCAATCAATTGCAAACTTCGTACCTTACATCACATCTAAGTTTGATAACTTTATTTCAAACGACATCATGAGACCTGTTGTTCTTCAGCAGAAATCAGTATTTAATTTTAGAGAAATTATGGATAACAAGAAAATCCTTCTTGTGAATCTTTCAAAGGGTAGGCTAGGGGAGATGAATGCAAATTTAATAGGACTTCTTCTTGTGGGGAAGATCCAAATGGCGGCTCTTTCTCGAGTGGATATGCATGGTAAGCCCATGAATGATTTCTATCTGTATATAGATGAGTTCCAAAACGTAACCACAGATTCTATTTCTTCGATACTTTCTGAAGCCAGAAAATACAGACTTTCACTAACGGTTGCTCATCAATACATCAAACAACTAGAGGACAAAATAAGGGATGCTGTTTTTGGAAACGTGGGATCTATGGCAGTATACCGAATCAGTAGCGAAGATGCTGACTTTGTAGAACCAAAGTTCAAACCAACTTTTGACTCTTCGGATATCACAAAGCTTGATAACTTCAATTCTTATGTTTCGATGCTTGTGCATGGTGTACCGGTGAAGCCTTTTAGCATGACATCTCATTGGAGTATGACCAAGAGGGGTGATATGGAGATGGTAGAAAAAATCAAAGAGCTATCTTATTTGAAATATGGACGCGCTAGAGCTGATGTGGAAGGTGAGATTATGAATAGATATAAGAGCTTAAGTAAATAGCCTTGTAGCCTTGGAATATAAGCCTTTTTGTGGTAATCTTCCGAGTATTAAAAGAATAATCAAAAAAGTATATGAATCATCCTAAAAAAGAAAGAACATTTGTTATTATCAAACCAGACGGTGTTCAGAGATCACTTGTGGGGGAGATCATCTCTCGATTTGAGCGAGTGGGTCTTAAGCTCGTATATATGAAATTTGGGGTTCTAGATGACAAGAAGATCTGGGAGCATTATGGTAAAGACGATGCTTGGTTTTTGAAAAAAGGAACAGGAATCCTAGAAGATAGAAAATCAGCTGGACTTCCAATTGAGAAAGAAGCAATTGAGTACGGGCGGGATATAATCGGGACTCTTGTAAAATACCTTACAGCTGGGCCAGTGGTTGTGATGGTTTGGGAAGGTAATCAATCTGTGGCCGTTATTAAAAAGCTAGTGGGTGGTACAGATCCTGCCACATCAGATGTGGGAACTATCCGTGGTGACTTTACTATTGATTCATATCCAGCAGCTGCAGTGGATAATAGAGAGCTTAGAAATCTTATTCACTGTTCAGATCAGCCAGAAGAGGCAGAAAGGGAAATAGCTCTTTGGTTGGATCCATCAGAACTTATAAACTACAGACTTGTTCAAGAGCAGATGCTTTATGATGTAAATTTGGATGGGATTTTTGAATAAAAACCTCTCTTAAATTTCTGTAAAAATACCTATTACTTTTTAAAGATTCCGTCTTTGCGAGGCACGAAGCAATCCAGGGTTTAATCACTCTATTAATTAGCATCCCTCCTCTCCTGGCCAGGAGAGGGCTGGGGTGAGGTCGTATGAATGAAAAACGAGACATAAATAATTCACAAGGGTTATATCGAAGAAGAAGCCTTCGAAGAAACCAAACTCCACAAGAGGTAATTCTCTGGTCCAAACTTCGAAATAGACAAACAGGATTTAAATGGAAAAGACAAGTAAGTGTTGGTAAATATATCGTTGATTTCTACTGTGACTCACAAAAGCTTATCGTAGAGATAGATGGTTCACAACATCTAGAAAACAAAATATACGATATTGAGAGAGATACATATCTTTCATCTCTTGGTTACATAATTCTTCGTTTTTGGAATAATGATATAAATACAAACATTGAAGGCGTAATGCTTGAAATAGAACAAGCGACCTCACCCCAGCCCTCTCCTGGCCAGCAGAGGGAGATGGCACTGTATTCGAGTGGTTCTTCCTAAAAAATTTGCACTTCATCCCAACCTCTTGGTATACTACACATACAGTTATTTGGCATCGTATCTAGAACACTTCTAACCAGGGTTATGGTTCGTTTGTCTGCATTGCGGTGTACACATCGGCCTACCCACGTAGCTTAAAGCTAGGTTAATCAAGCCATATAGCTGTAACAAGAATACCACTCTTCCATGGGTGGTATTTTTATTACAGTAAATAAGAATCTATTATTAAAAGTTTTCCACATCACCAACTTTTAACATCTATTAGGGTGGCATTTAG
>CAYHDV010000020.1:0-8035 GCA_964355515.1 uncultured Candidatus Saccharibacteria bacterium | reverse complement strand
AAAGTGATAGGCACTCTGGATCCCCGCCTGCGCGGGGAAGACAACGGGGTGTGATAATGAAAAGGGCTTTAGATCCTGAAACCCAACTCCGCACAAGGCTATGTGGGGCACGGTAAATTCAGGATGACGGTTATATTATGAGGGGAAGACCCATCCAAGATTGGCTGGCATCAGGGACCTCTAGAGGATAAGTCCTTTATTTTTTGGAATAAAGTACCCAAGACGGGCGGGTTTCAGGATGGCCGTTATCTAACTATCATTGACTCCAACCCCTTATTCAGGTAGTATAAGCTCTACCCGAAAGGGATTTATTGCAACAAATGAGAATCATGTGAGAGCAAGCTCTCACAATGTTCGAGTGACGTTGTAATATAAAAGTCTTTCAAATAGGGTCAAAAGAAAGACTTTTTTATTAATTTATGTTAATCCGTGGTATTTCTTGTGAAATAGCCGAAGTGGGCTACTCTAGAAGAAATAATACGTGATATTGCATGTAAGAATGGCAAAAAAATCAGTTATTGCACGTCAGGTGAAGCGGGAACGCCTTGCTGACAAATACAAAGAAAAGAGAGTTGCTTTGAAAGAAGCTGGTGATTTCGAAGGTCTACAAAAGCTCCCTCGAAACTCAAACCCAGTGCGTCTACGAAATAGATGTGCTATCACAGGTCGAAGCAAAGGATATCTCCGAAAATTCGGACTATCTCGAATGAAATTCCGAGAACTAGCCCGAGAGGGAAAGGTTCCAGGCGTTAGAAAATCTAGTTGGTAATCTTATTGAATATATATTATGGATGTATTAGCCGATATGCTTATTATGATTAAGAATGGTGGAAACGCAGGTAAAACTAGCGTGACATCTCCTTATTCTGTATACAAGCACTCAGTGTGCGATGCTCTAGTTAGACTGGGGTATATTGCAGCTGCTCATAAAAAAACAGCAAAGGGTGGATTTTCAGAACTTGTAATCGAGCTTTTGAAGGATGGTTCCACACCAAAAATTAAAGGACTTAAGAGGGTTTCAAAACCTTCAAGAAGACTTTATACAGGTGCAAAGTCAATCAAAACTATTAAAAATGGTTTTGGGGAAGTGTTGCTTTCTACACCAAAAGGTATTTTAGGTGGAGAGGAAGCGAAACAACAATTGGTCGGAGGAGAATTATTATTTGAAATTTGGTAATCTTATGTCAAGAATTGGAAAACAAATTATTGAAATACCACAAGGAACAACTGTCACAGTTGATGGTGGTATTTACACTGTAAAAGGCCCAAAGGGAGAGCTTAAAAAAGCTTTTCGAGATGATGTGGTTATCACAATTGAGGATAATAAAATTACTTTAGCTCCTTCATCATCAAAAAGCGTTCTTTCAAAAGCGCTTTGGGGAACCTATGCCTCTCTTATAAAAAACATGATTCAGGGTGTGAATACTCCTTATGAAAAGAAGCTTGTTCTAGAAGGAGTAGGATTTAAAGTTGATGCCCAAGGAGATAAATTGAAATTTGCCCTAGGATTTTCTCACGATGTATTCGTGGAGATTCCTTCACACCTTAACGTGACTTCAGAGAAAAACACAATCACTGTTAATGGAATAGATAAAGAAGAAGTAGGTCGATTTACTGCAAACCTTCGAGCTCTTAAGAAACCAGAACCTTACAAAGGTAAAGGTCTTCGATATTCTGATGAGATTGTTCGACGAAAACAAGGTAAGAAGTCAGCTTAGTTAGATAATAAATAGTATTATGAAAACAAAAGGAGAAATAAAAGATAATAAAAGACTTCGAATTAAGAATCGTATCCGAGCTAAAATATCAGGAAATGATACAAAGCCAAGACTTTCAGTTTTTCGATCAAATAAGCATATCTCAGTGCAGCTTATTGATGATATCAAGCAAGTAACCATCGCATCATCTTCTGATCTAAAAGACGCTAAGGGTTCAAAGACAGAACGAGCAGAAAAAGCTGGTGTTCTTATTGCTGAACTTGCAAAATCAAAAGGTATTACAGAGGTGGTGTTTGATAGAAATGGATTCAAATATGCCGGTCGTATAAAAGCATTAGCAGATAAAGCCAGAGAAGGTGGACTTAAATTCTAATATTATGTCAGAAGAAAATACACAAGAAATAAAAGATGTTGCCGAAGCTCTTGTTGTTGCAACAGAAGTTAAAACAGCTCGAGTTGCCCCAAGAGGGAGAACTCCTTACAAGGGTAAGTCAAATGATGGGGGTAAGCCTCAGCGAAAAACTTTTGATCGACCAAAACAAGAATTTGATCAAAAAATAGTTAACATAAGACGAGTAACTCGTGTTATGGCTGGAGGACGAAGATTCTCTTTCTCAGTAGCAATGCTACTTGGAGACAAAAAAGGTAAAGTTGGAGTTGGAGTTGGTAAATCACCTGACACTGCTCTTGCAATACAAAAGGCCGTAAAAGACGCCAAGAAAAACATGATCAAGATAGGCCTTACAGAAGGTATGTCTATTGCTCATGAAGTTTCTGCAAAATACGCAAGCTCAACTTTCTCAGTTTTTCCAAACAAAGGTAAGGGACTTGTAGCAGGGTCTGCTGTTCGAGATATGTTCAATCTTGCCGGAATAAAAGATGTAACTGCAAAGATTACAACAAGAAGCAAAAACAAAATCAATATCTCAAGAGCAGTTATCAAGGCTATGATGAGTCTTCCTGGGTCGCATAAAGTAATTGTTAGCTTGGCTGAACCAGTACGTACTCCATTTGGAGCGGACAAAAACTCAGACAGAAAACGAACCTTTGCAAAAAGGGGAGATAAATAATAAAACGGCTTATGCAAACACACAACGTAAAACGAAAAACAAAACTAAAGAAATCTAAACTTGTGGGACGAGGAGGTCTTCGAGGAAAGACTTCTGGAGCTGGACACAAGGGTCAGAAAGCACGATCTGGTACACCAAGACCGTTTATGAGAGATGTTATTAAAAAACTTCCTAAACTTCGAGGTCATGGTAAAAACAGATCTAGAACAGTAGATGGAGAACAAAAATCTGTAGCAACAGTAACTCTCGCTGCTATAGAAGCCAAGTTTTCTGTTGGGGCAACTATCCGACCAAAGAATCTTGTTGAAATGGGTCTTGTGAAGACTCAATCAGGCAAAATGCCAACAATAAAGATCTTGGGGCAAGGAGATATCACAAAAGCATTTATATGTTATGATTGCGATGTATCTGCTACTGCTGTAGAGAAGATCGAAAAGGCTGGAGGTAAAGTAATAAAAAAATCATAATCATATGAAGTTTACACAGAAAATCAAAACAATAGTAAAAGACAAAGCACTAAGAAATAAACTTCTATTTGTTCTGTTTATTCTTGCTTTGTTTCGATTGCTTGCCTCAATTCCAATACCTGGAATTGATACCTTTCAGCTAGAAGGATTTCTTTCTCAAAATCAATTTTTGGGAATCTTGAACATCTTTTCTGGAGGAGGACTTTCAACTCTATCTATTGTGATGCTTGGAGTTGGTCCATATATTACCGCTTCTATCGTAATGCAACTTATCACAGCCATTTCTCCACGAATCAAAGCCCTGTATCACGAAAATGGTCAGATAGGAAGAAAGAAATTCATCAATATTTCTAGAATCCTAACTATTCCTTTTGCTATCATCCAAGGGTTTGGTTTGCTACTTCTTTTGAAACAACAAGGAATTCTTGGAGAGCTGTCACTATTCGCTTTTGTTTCTACAATTATCGTAGTAACAGCAGGATCAATGCTTCTTACATGGTTAGGAGAGCTTGTGACTGAATATGGAATCGGAAATGGTTTGTCTATCCTAATTTTCGCAGGTATCATTGCAGTTCTTCCATCACAAATCAGCCAGCTTGTTTTCTCATATGATCCAAGTTTGCTTCTGACATACATAGGCTTTGTAGCTGTTGCGGCGGCTATCATTGCGGGAGTTGTACTTATCACAGAGGGGGAGAGACCTGTTGCTGTTACTTATGCAAATCAGGCTCGAGGTGGAGGAGCTTTGTCAAAAGGAGCTCACACATACGTGCCTTTGAGAATAAACCAAGCTGGAGTTATGCCAATCATCTTTGCAATGTCTATACTGCTTTTCCCTCAGATGCTTGCACAGATTCTTGGGTCACTTAACGCAGGAGGATTTTGGGCTACACTATCCACATGGATTAACCAATTCCTAGCCACAACATGGGCGTATGCTCTTGTGTACTTTGTTCTTGTATTTTTGTTCACATACTTCTATACAGCAATTACTTTCGAACCAGATTCAATGGCAGAAAATTTGCAGAAGAATGGGGCATTTGTACCAGGTATAAGACCAGGACAAGCAACTTCTGATTATCTTGGAAATATTGTTACTAGAATCACTTTTGTAGGAGCAATTTTCTTAGGTATAATTTCAGTTCTTCCTATTATCATGCAAGAAATTACTGGAATCAGTACACTTGCTATTGGAGGAACAGCCTTGCTTATCGTGGTTTCTGTAATTCTAGACATTCTCAAGAAGATGGATGCTCAGATAACGATGAGAGAATACTAAAAATCACTCGTCTTTCCTGCACAAGCAGGAATCTAAAAAATATAAAGAAGAAAAAGCACCGCGGGCCTAGGCCCGCGGTGCTTTTGACTTTTAAACAAGTATATGGTATTGTAGAGGAAACTTCAAAATAGGAAATAATGAGATATCAAAATAAGATGCGCCTGTTTAATCTAGCCATTATGCTTACTTTGGGGATCATTTTGTTTGCCACCACTTTTTTCTTGGAGACTTTCAAGGAGAGTAAAAAGCAAAATACTCATATCAAAAAAAGCGAGTATGAGGATGATATGGAATTGCTTCGGGCAAAACTTGATTCATTTGATAGTTTGAAATACAAAAGGGAGCAAGATTCTCTTGATAGAATTGATCCTCTTCGATTCAAACCATTGACCAAAGGCGCGTATTATTGATCCTTATTGCGACCTTGAAAAACCACCCAATTCGGGTGGTTTTTTTGTATTCTTCTAATCCATGGTATTCTTGTTAATGGTAATCATAAAAATTCATGGAAAAATCATCAAACACATATATATTTTTTGGAAAATCAGGGTCTGGAAAGGGGACCCAGGCAGAGCTTCTTATAGAAAAACTTAAAAACACAGGAAAAGAAGTTGTATATATTGAGACAGGAAAGCGTTTCCGGGAGTTTATCGAGAAAAAAGACAATCATTCAGCCAAACTTACAAAAGAAACTCTCGCAACAGGTGAGCTAGTACCTGTTTTCCTTCCTGTGTGGCTTTGGACGAGTGCTTTTGTTGAAGAGTTCACAGGCAAGGAAGATCTTGTCTTGGACGGGCTTGCAAGACGTATGACAGAAGCTCCAGTACTAGACTCCGCACTTCGTTTTTATGATAGGCTTCCTTGTCACATTATCCACATAGATGTTTCCAGAGAGTGGGCATTTAACAGACTTTCTTCACGAGGTAGAGCAGACGATACAGAAGAATATATTCATAGTAGGCTCGACTGGTTTGAAAAAGAGGTTGAACCAGTTATCGAATATTTCCAAGAAAGAAAAGGTTTTGAAGTGCATACAATAAATGGTGAGAAATCAATAGAAGAGGTTCACCAGACCGTCTTAGCTGAATTGAAGTTGTAACCTTATGGAGAAAAAGATTATCATCGCAATAGATGGAGTGGTGGCAAGCGGGAAAGGGACACTTGCTCGGCTGGTGGCTCAAAGATTGGGATATATTCATATTGACACTGGTGCAATGTACCGAGCTTTGACTCTGGTCACTGAAAGAAGGGGAATAGATTCTTCTGATGAATCATCGATTATTTCTATTCTTCCTGAAATTAATATTTCATTTCAATTAAATAAAGAAACAGGTAAAAATGAAGTTTGTTTGGATAATGAATCTGTCGAACATCTCATACGTACGCGAAGAATTTCTAAAGAAGTTCCTTTTATAGCACATATTCCTAAGGTAAGAGAATTTACACGCGAGTTACAGCATAATTATGCGAAAGACAAGGGAATTGTTCTTGATGGTAGAGATATTGGAACAACCGTTTTTCCTGAAGCCGAATTAAAAATTTTTTTGGTTGCAGATCCAGAAGTTAGAGCAGAGAGAAGACACAAAGAACTAAGAGATAAAGGTCAAGAAGTTTCTTTTGAAAGTATTTTGGAAGATTTAAACAAAAGAGATTTATATGACACAACAGCCGAGATAGGACGATTAGAACAAGCAAAAGATGCTATTCTGATAGACAGTACAAATCTTAGTATCCCAGAGGTTGTAGACATTGTTACTTCTCTTGCAGAGGAAAGAATAAGGCTCTAGAGTCTTTCTTTTTTTTGTGGTAATCTCAGACCATACATATGGCAATAATATTAAAAACAAAAGAAGAGTTAGAGATTCTCAAAGAGGCCGGTAGACGGCACTCTGAGGTTCTTAGGATTGTCTCTCTTTCTGTTATCCCTGGGGTAACGGCGATAGAACTAAATGCTATTGCTGAGAGAGAAATAAAGAGACTTGGAGATACCGCAGCCTTTCTTCACTATACTCCAGAAGGAGTTTCTTATCCTTATCCAGCAAGCCTTTGTGTTTCTATAAATGATGAGGTTGTTCATGGAATCCCAGAAGACAGACCCCTTTTGGAGGGAGATATTGTCTCTCTTGATCTTGGGCTTACACACAAGGGTATGATAGTTGATTCTGCGATCACTCTCCCAGTTGGTGTTGTTTCCAATAGTGCAAAGGAGCTACTATCTGTGACAAAAGGGTCTCTTGAAGCGGGTATCAAAGCCTCTGTTGTCGGTAACAGGGTTGGAGATATTGGTCATGCCATCGAATCATATATTAAGAAAAGAGGGAAGCAATATGGAATCGTGAAAATCCTTTCAGGTCATGGAGTGGGGCATCATGTTCACGAGGATCCATATATTCCTAATTATGGGAAGCCCAATACAGGAGAAAAACTTGTTGCCGGTATGGTGATAGCAATAGAACCTATGGTGAATCTTGGGACAGAAGAAGTCTTCCAGACAGAGGACGAGTACACATACATTACAGCTGATGATAGTATCTCTGCCCACTTTGAACATACCATCGCTATTACAGAAGATGGTCCGATAGTCCTTACAAAAAGAGATTGGGAATAAACCACTTTTATTTTCTAGGTTGTATGATTTGTTTTTTAGTTCTATCACATTATTCACGATCGTGAATAATGTGCAGGGTATCTAATCACCTAACCAAGACCAAACTCTTTCCTAAGCCAACCATCATTTTCCAAAGTTTCTACAGTCATATATAAGATATCTTTGCCAACAGCAAGGTCAGCTTTTAGTAATTTAACCACAGAATCACAAGGGTATGGGTAAACCCAGACGCTTTTTTGGATCTGTATGAAACCTAAGCCCTGTAATTGCCTTCTAAACAAATCCCTGGTTTTTCTTCTATTCTCTTTTATATCAAACATAATAACTCTCCACTTTTTATCCCATCTTTTTTGTTTTTTAATTTGCAAAGATCCATATTTTAATTTTTCTACAACACTCTCTCCTTTTGATGTGAGTTTAACGAAAGTTCCTTTGCTGGTATTTTCAAAAGTTATTAATCCTTTTTGTTTTAGGTTTTTTATAACACGATTGTTGATATATGATTTTTTATACTCTCTTTGTTTACTTGAAATTACTGACTTCAAAAGTTTCAAAGCATTTGGTGCTACAAGAGCTAGGGATATAAGACCCGCCCCCATGAGCGCTTTCATAACGACCTCTTGTATATTAGAATCTCTAGACATGTACATATATTATAATAAATTTATATTTTATGCACATTATTCACGATCGTATCTAATGTGCAGGTTGAGACTTAAGAATCCAGAAACTTAATATAGAAGTGGGTGAATAGTGTAATAAACCACCAACCCAATCCGTCACCTCTATCAGAAAACAATAGTTTTCCACAAAAGGAGTCTCCACTCATGGCGGGGGGGGGTAGAATCTATATAATTAACTTGTATAGAATATTATTAAAAAATCTATTATCT
>CAYHDV010000019.1:0-8355 GCA_964355515.1 uncultured Candidatus Saccharibacteria bacterium | reverse complement strand
TGTGGACTGCCCTTAACGAATACAGAACATGTCTGTTAGACATATCCATTAATATAGATGACCATACTCAGAATTAATTATTCTCTACATCTGGATTCTTATCCGAAGAAATATTTTCCATAATCAAGGCGGTAAGTTCCATTAGCCGGATTGCGGTGAACTCTGCTTGTTCATCGGTTAACTTCATATGGTACTTTTTCTCATGAAATTGTGAGAGAGCAAACCTTGAGGTCAGAAATTGTGCAAATGAATCGTGTGAAAACTTTTCTGACTAGTGAATCGAAAGGCTTTACAAAGGAATTTTTAGTTGATTTTCAAGAAGTCACCGAAGAATACGAACTTACCATACTCTCAATGGAAGATATCCTTAACCAAATGAATAATCAGTTGGAAACGCTGGAGAAAGGGTGTAAATAACACATTATTTCTAATAACGTTTACTTGAAAGCTCCACCAATCGGTGGGGCTTTTATCTGTATTTTATGATTCTAAATACTTCCCTATATTTTCTAAAATAGCTTTGGAATCTCTTTCTGCATACCCTATTCCTTTATCATTATCCACGGCATCTTTTACCTTATCCAGGATTGCCTGTAGTTCAGAAAGTGGGCCTTCTGTTTTTTCAATAATCCTATGATATTTATAGTAATCATCTTCTGCATCAGCCAATAAGAGCAAGGCTGCTTGTATATCCAACCTTTCATTACCTGTTGAGCCATTTTCTTTAATATAGTCTTCAACACGATCAAGAAGGGGGCTTACTCTGTCATACGCATTAGCTACTACCTCTTGAACTCTCTTAACCTCGGAATTCAATTTTTCAAACAAAACTTCCCTATCATCGGTCTCCTGTTCTTCTTGTTCCTTGGCAAAAGAATCTAGCTCCTTGTTTAATTTATCGATATTATCTTTTAATTCTTTTTGAATACGTCTCTTTCCTTTTACCGAAGAAATATCCACACCTCTATCTTCAAGAGCACCATACTCTATTTTTATATGTATAGGGATATCCTTGGGATTTTCATATGTACCTATAACATCCAATAAGTAAGAAAGTCTCTCCTCTGGTCCCTCTAGGACAATGTCTGGACTTTTGAGGTCTTCTTTTGCCTTATTAATCTCTTTTGTAATAATCTCAGGGGTTCTTTCTGGTTGTTGTAGTTTCTCCATATAAATGATTATACATGAGAAACAAATGAGTACCAGATGTCTTCATATTGTTCTTACAGGTATAATTTATTAATTTCAATGGGGTTCAAAATCAAAAAACCACCACATTACGTGATGGTTTTTTGATTTTACTCCTGTGAACCCTATACATAGTATCGGACTTAATAAAAGGAGTAAAAATATGTCTGTGGACCCGACAGGACTCGAACCTGCCACCTCCCGCGTGCAAGGCGGGCGCTCTAGCCAGATGAGCTACGGGCCCATGCACTCATAAACTTTCCGAAGAAAACTCATGAGTGTATGTTTGATATATCCAAATGAGTCACCACCAAAAGACAGAGAAACACAGAATATATCCTATATATAATAACAACACATATTGATTGCGAGGAAATAACCTTCCACTCAATCAATTTTATTGTTATAAAAAATTCCAAAGAACTGACCCACAATATTTTACCCAGAATTCATCTTTTTGCAAGCCCCTAAAATAGTTTTTGTTTATAAGACAGGAGTGGTTCGAAGCTAAATCCCTAGATTATCTTCCTTTGTTTTGTACGATAAAACCCAATAGCAAAGCGATGTGATTCATAATTTGCTAAAAGTATTTCTTTTTTGTATTTTTTTATTATATCCTTTGGGCCCATGATTGCTTTTGGTTTGTGTTTTTCATCTTTGACAACAGATACTACCGCTATTGCCAATCCATATTGTTTCAAAAAAGCATGTGCGACATTTTTCTGGGCAACTCCTCCATCGATCACAAGGAGATTTGGATACACCCACTCAGGGTGGGCGAACCTTCTTTCCAAAATCTGCCGGAGAGCTTTTGTGTCGTTTGATGATTCTATGTCTTTGATAATAAATTTTCGATAGAGAGATTTTTCGGGGAGGCCATCTTTCACAACAGTCATCACACCCACCATATTTTTTCCTGACATGTGAGCCACATCATATGCTTCTATTTTATAATCACTATCTTTATCATAAGAATTATTACCTCCGAAGAAATCTTCTTTTATCAAAGAAACATCATTTATATGATTCAGGGCAAAAATCTTCTTCTTTATCTCTTGCGCCTTCTCAAAAGATTCTTCTTTTGCAAAAAACATCATCTTCTTCTCCAATTCACTTATCAGCTTTTTCTTTTTTCCTTTAAAGAAAAGTTTGATATTCTCAATACTTTCTTTGTATGTCTGCTTCACCTGTGAATCAGACATGTCTGGCGTAAGCCCAATCTGTTTGTAAAACTCAGCCTTGTCTTTTTGTATAGAACTTTTATCTCTAAAGGGAAATATCTTTCGAATGATTCGAAGGGCAATTCGGAGTGATTCCCCACTTGGGAACGGCCCAAAAAATGAATCTATCTTTACATCTCGAAGTGCAGGGACAGATGCCCCTGTTTTTTGTTTTTCCAATTCCCTTCCCCTCACTATCAATACCTTTGGATAATCTTCTTTTGTAATTATTACATAGTTATAACTCTTGTTGTCTTTTTCTTTTGTATTATAGTAGGGTTGAAATTTTTTGATTTCGTTTGCTTCTAGAATCAAAGATTCGAGAACTGAATCTGTTTCCTGAAAGCTCACTGCCCTCGCCTTTGTCACCATATCCACAATGTGTGGGCCACGTGTTTCTATCAAATCCGCACCAAAATAGCTCCGCACACGAGACTGCAAATCTGTCGCTTTACCAATATATAGAATCCCTAAATTATCTCGGAAGTAATACACTCCGGGATTCTTTGGGATATCCAATTTTTTCAGATCTTGAAGTTTCATTTTATAAAAATAAAAAATCTAACCCCTTCTCTTACTCTTCTTCAGTGTTTTTTTCAGATATTGCCCTGTGTAGGAATTCGGATTGTTTGCCACCTCTTCTGGAGTTCCCTTTGCCACCAACAGCCCACCATGAAGACCTCCTTCTGGACCAAGGTCTATAATATGGTCTGCCATTTTTATCAAATCCAGATTATGCTCTATCACCACAACAGTATTACCTTTTACAACAAGCTGATCCAAAACTTGTATCAAATTTGAAACATCATCATAGTGAAGTCCTACTGTTGGTTCATCTAGTAGATATATTGTTCGCTCTGTCATAGGGCGATAGAGCTCACTTGAAATCTTGACTCGTTGAGCTTCTCCACCAGAGAGAGTGGTGGCTGACTGCCCAATCTCAACATAAGAAAGCCCTACGTCCATAAGAGTTTTCAATCTGTCATAAATAGCTGGAATATCTTTGAAAAACTGTGCACCTTCTTCCACTGTCATATGGAGAATGTCATAGATGTTTTTTTTCTTATATTCAACCTTCAAAGTCTCTTTGTCATATCGTGCTCCATCACACACATCACATGTCACATACACAGTTGGGAGAAAATGCATCTCAACCGCAATTTCACCATTACCCTGACAAGCTTCACATCTCCCTCCTTTTACATTAAAAGAAAATCTATTAGCTTTCCAACCTCGAATACGAGCGTCTTCTGTTTCGGCAAGTAGTTCTCTTATATAGGTAAATGCTCCCGTGTATGTCGCAATATTTGACCTAGGTGTACGCCCTATTGGAGACTGGTTTATCAAAATGGCTCGAGAGAGGTGTTGTGCTCCGTCAAACTTTGTACAGTTTTGTGGCTTGTCGCTCCGATATTTTCTTTCAAATTTTGCCTCCAAGTTTTTGTGTAGGATATCATACATAAAACTAGATTTTCCTGACCCAGAAACACCAGTGATACACACCAGCTTACCAAGCGGTATATCCACACTTAGCTTATCAATATTATGTATCTTCCCACCTCGAACAGACAAAAATCCTTTGTCTTTTGTTCGCCGTGTTTCTGGCAAATATATATGTTCTTCTTCTCGGAGGTATGCAAGAGTTCTTGACCCTGAATCATTTTTCTTTGCAGTAAGAAGCTCCCCCATGTCGCCTGCCACAACTATTTCTCCCCCATGAATTCCCGCTCCCGGACCAATCTCTATCAAATAGTCTGATGCAAATATAGTATCTTCATCATGCTCCACGACAATGATAGTGTTTCCAAGATCTCGAAGATCAAGAAGGGTCTGAATCAATTTGTCATTGTCTCTCTGGTGTAGACCAATTGTAGGCTCATCCAGCACATACATCGCCCCCACAAGTCGTGACCCTAGCTGGCTGGCAAGTCTGATTCTCTGTGCTTCTCCACCAGAGAGAGTGTTTGCTTTTCTATTGAGTGTCAGATATGTCAAACCAACATTTTTCATAAAAAGAAGTCGGTTTTTGATTTCTTTTATAATAACCTTTGCGATTTCTTGCTCTTTTGGAGAAAGCTCTACATTGTCTATAAACTCATATGCATCTTCAACAGACATCGAAGTAAAATCCAAAATGTTTACACCAGACTTCAAAGTCCCATCTTTATTTACTTTTGGACCTACAAAGATATTTAGAGCCTCTTCTCGGAGACGAGCCCCACCACAAAGATTACATGGTTCATCGCCAAAGAGATGTTTGGTCCCAAGTCCATTACACTGTGGGCATGCTCCATATGGAGAGTTGAAAGAAAACAAACGAGGTTCAACCTCTGGGAAAACATATCCATCTTCAGGAGAAATAAGTTTTGCAGAGAGAAGACTGTCTTCTGTTTGTGTTCCACTTTTTTCTGCCTCCTTTATATCTGGCTCACCCACCACAACCCGAATAAACCCTTCTGCTTCAGAAATTGCTCTCTCCACTGCTTCTCCAAGTCTCATCTCAAAGTCCTGCCTATCATCACCCAATTCATGCACAGCAAAGGAATCCACGAGCAAATCAATCTCATGTTTTTTTGTTTTTGTAAGTGTAATATTTTCTCGAAGAAGCTTGATCCTGCCATCCACACGGACAGTACTGTAACCCTTTGAAAGATAGTCATAGAGCATTTGGTAATACTCACCCTTTCTTCCACGCACAACTGGAGCAAAAATGTGAACTTGGAGGTCATTATACTCAACTCCCATAACTTTCTTATTTGCTCCACTCAGACCAAGCTCTTCTATTTTTTTCAAAACAAATTGAGCAATTTCAGTGTTTGAAAGTTTCTTTACTTCTTTTTTTGAAATAGGAGAAAAGGCTCTTCCTACTCGCGCATAAAGAACCCGAAGATAATCATAGATCTCTGTGATAGTAGCTACAGTCGAACGTGGGTTTCTTGAAGCTGCTTTTTGATCAATAGAAATAGCTGGAGACAAGCCAGAGATTTCATCCACATCTGGTTTTGGCATCTGACCCAAAAACTGCCGAGCATACGAAGAAAGCGATTCTACATATCGCCTCTGTCCTTCTGCAAAGATAGTATCAAAAGCAAGACTTGATTTCCCAGAACCAGACAAACCCGTAATGGCTATCATCTTGTTTCTTGGCATCTCAACTGAAATGTTTTTCAAGTTGTGAGTCCTTGCTCCTTTGACTACTATAGACCTTGCTTCCTTATCATCTATAGATGTTTTTGATGTTTGTTTTGCCATGGAACTGCTAGCAAGTATGCCTGAAAAAAAGAGTAAAGGCAATATTTAAATACAAAAAAGCCCGCTGTAAACCAGCGGGCTTTTCTTCCTTTAATCAGGTCTCCTGAAAGTTCCGGAGCTCTTCTTCTGACCTCCTTCTTGAGGAAGACTCGAAAGTGAACTTCGGTCAGTGTCTTTCCAGGCACTATCTGTACCACTGGATCCTACTCTTCGAGACCAAATAGATCTCACAACGAGGAACTCCTTCGTTTGAAGGTATGGCAAAAGTTTCTCCTCCATGAGGGTGCCCTCTTTCATTTCCTCATAGCCCAGAAGTGAGACTTTGATTTCCCGAACGCTCCCTTTTGCAGGAGAGTACTTTTGAACGGTCTCTTCTGCGGATCGAAGCAATGTTGTGGATACGAGTACGATCCCCGGCTTGCTTATATTCTCAAGCGATAAACCCACAAGAAAATAGTTCTCGATAGGTTCCCCCCGAGGAACAAGATCCACATTTTTCAACAGTGAGGCCTCCTTGATGTCCATGGTAATTCCATAAAGATAAATCTCATTGGGAAAACCATCATCGTTGAGGGCCATGTTGCTGAATAGATCAACAATGCCTCGGTCAAATGTAAAGTAACGTATCGCCTTGTTGTCTTCGCCTTTTTGTTCAACAACAAAAGAGTAGGCGACAATATTGTTCGAGCCAGGATCTTTGATGTAATCAGGGACAATGAGCCCCTTGATGGAGCCAACAACAATTGGCTCTTCCAAGGCTTCCTTTGCCGCATCTTCAAGTGATGCCACGATCATGTACACTCCATCCAAAACCTCCAAGGCTTCAGTCGAGGCAGAGATCTGCCCCTCATAAATGCCCGAGCGGTTGAATGATGACCCCACCATTGGGTCGCCAGGTTGTTCTGTGGTCACTTCTTCCGGTGACTCTCGTCTGGTTTTCTTCTGGGAGAAGCTTTCCCCAACAGAAAAAACCAGCAAAATCAATAAAATTATTGTCTTTTTCATGTACTTGCTTTTTAACGGTTTTATTCAATTATACACAAACTATGATTTTTGTCAAGCATTAAAAATACCCCAGAGATCCTGGGGTATTTTTGCTCCTCCTTATGGAGAAGATTTCGTTAACTCTTTTGCGCTGAATGCGGGACTTACCGATTCCGCCATAAAGGCCTTGCTCTTCGAAGTATTCAAGGAAGTAAGTACTTTTACTTGGTGAGTTTTGTATTTGTCCTTTTCAGATTCGCCTGATTCAAAGACTTGTATTACCCATCCAAACAAATGATACGCAGGCACCCCATGATTGTTGTACATCGGGTTGTTCGCAAAATTGATAAAGGATTCAGCATCAATCCGTCTTCCTCTAAAAGAAAGTTCGAAATGAAGATGACGTGCGGTCCCATGACCACTGTTCCCACCATGGGCGATAACATCTCCTGCGCGGACATGGTCTCCTGATTTGACGAGAAGTTTATCATTGTGACCATACACGGATTCAAGTCCGTTGTAGTGACGTATGACAATCACGTATCCGAACTTTCCATTGTACTTGGCAGAACGGACTACACCATCAAAGACAGCATATATCTTGGGGTTTACATCTCCTGGATTAAATCTTAGATCTGTACCTCCATGGATATACTCACCATCGGTGACAAAGGTCTTACCATCACTCGAGAGTTTACCATGATCCGCATACCCTCTTGATACAGCCTTCTTATTTGGAAAGCCTGGATCTCCTAGATAAGGATCACATGGTGGATGATATCTGTGCGAGAAGTCAACGAGAGTAAATGTCATCGGTTCATCCATATCAAACTTTTGACCTGGATAACAGTAGACAAAACTCGTGTCCCAAACATTGCAATAGAATGTTCCCGAAGGTTTCGGAGCTGGATCATTGAAGAATGTTACGAATTGTCTTATGATGACCCTCTCTGAAGAAAGCATCTCATAAGGGACAAATTCGTAAGTGTTCGCATACTCCCGTATAAGATGGGAGACTGCAATCACCTCTTCGCTTAGTTTGCCCAACTCCAAAATTGAATCGCAAAGATTGGCCAAGACTTCATCATCCTTACCATCGATAAGGTTAATTACTTTCCACATTAGCGGATTGTCTCTTACCTCTTCTTGATGAGAAATTTCTTCCTTTTTGGCAAGGCTTTCGATTCTCTCTGAAACCTCTTTTAGAGATTCGTTGAGCTTCTCAATTTCGCTCTCATTGTTAGATTCTACATTAGCTTCAGGCTGTTTCACCTTTGGCTCTGAAGAAACTACTGATTTTTGAGCGACATTACCTTTTTCTTTGCCTGCAAAAAGGGCTTTACCTCTTTCGGATTGCTCCTGGAGACTCTTCCGTAGCAGTTCATTTTCCTCGTCTCTTTCCTGAGAAAAGGAGGTGATCGAGACTACTACTAGTAGTAGCACTAGCTTTATCCTTTTCATGTTCTTATTTTTTAAGGGTTCTTTTAACTATTAGTTTACATATTATTACTGATTTGTCAAGCACCATAAACTAAGGGTCTTTCTATCGATAAAATATGCCTTTCTTTTTTCCTGTCAAAAAAGTTAAGGTGAATTGAGCGTAGCTCAAGAGGGAATGCCCTGGGGTAAAGCCAAGAGACTAGAACGCCTCACCTCCCGACACTTGAGCTTTAACTTTTAAAATATTCACGGTTTTTTTGATTAGTGCGAA
>CAYHDV010000018.1:0-8842 GCA_964355515.1 uncultured Candidatus Saccharibacteria bacterium | reverse complement strand
TATTTAGTAGATAGTAAACAAAAGACCACCGGGGAGGTGGTTTTTTGGGTGGGGGTATTGACTAATTTAGTCTAATATTATAATTTATAATAAACTTAAAGTTCCCTAAACATGAAAAATTACCTAGTGTGTAGTATTGCCGTTTTCTTTTTTGCCGTTTGCAATAATATTGCTTTCGGCCAGAGTCTCTTTGAGGAGACTCCACTATTCACCGTTTATTCCACCATCTATGATGATGGAATCGCATTTACAAGTGGTGAGGACCCAAATGGTTCTTATGTATCACTGATGAAAAATACAGGAGGTGTATACGAGATAGAGACTCGTTTCCTTGAGGGTCAGGAGTCGGTATCCATAACAACAGGGATATCAACTAGCAATTTTAAGTTGTTCCCGTTGGCGGTATCCACTGTTCTTGTTGATGGTGACAGCACCGATCTGGAGTTCATTGGCTCATATTTCCCATCAGGAGATAGGAATCAGTCAAAGGTTGCCATTTGGAACCAGTCGGGCTCTATCATCTATGAATCGCAGGCAGGCTGCGAATTCGCGACCAAATTCTTCGGAGACGATGGCACCGTGTCCTTCCAAAACAAGGGGAAGGACATTGTAAGGAACCCGTCTGGAGGTTCTGTGCTAAATATCGCTTGTACTTCAAGTGGTATAACAGAGTTCAAAGGGGTTCACCTCCAAGGATCTATTCCTTGCTGTTGTGATCTTCCAGGAGAAACAACAACCATCACAAGCATTGTGGCAGAAGAAGACCATGAGAGTGAAGCAGAGGTTTGGGTTTCCTCATCGGGTAACTTGCTGAGAATCGGTTCTCCTATTTACGGAAGTGGCTACATCCACAGCGTAGGGGGATCTCTTATGAGAGAAATTTTGCTAAATGAAGGAGAAAATCTTTCTTGGCACAACTTCTCATCTGGGGTGTACACGCTCACAGTAGGGAATACGAACACCAAGTTTGTTATCCCCTAAAATCAAAAAGGACCGTTCGGTCCTTTTTCTTTTTTTAGTATATAATTATATGCATATGATTAAAACAAATATAGAAAAATTTAAAAAGTTACATACAAAGAAAATTACAGGTTTAATTTTATTAACAAGTCTATTTCTTTTTGTTGGATACTCACTATTCCCAACCAATGATGTTTACTCAGACACTCTTACAAACGGTATGGATGCTGCTTATGTTATTGGTGCAGGATCAGCAACGCAAGATTTTACTGAAGATGGTTTTGCTACGAGTAACATTGCTGTGACTGCTCCTAATGACGTAGAAATTGATGCTACCAACAATCGCCTTTTCGTTGCTGATACATACTCAAACAGAGTTCTTGTATTTAATCTAGGTTCTGACTTGCTTCCAGTAGATTACCAAGCTGACTTTGTCTTGGGGCAAGCTAACTTTACATCTGGTTCAGCAAACCGAGGTGGCGCCGTTGCTGATAATACGTTGAGTCAACCAGGAGGTCTAGATTTTGACAATACCAATAATCTTTTGTATGTAGCAGATAGTTCTAATAAACGAGTTCTTGTTTATAACGTTGCTTCTATAACCAATGGAGAAAGTGCGGTAAGTGTACTTGGACAACTTGACTTTGTATCAAGCAGTGCCACAACAACTGCTATAGGTCTCTCGAATCCAAATGATATAACCCTTGATGAGGATAACAATCTTTTGTACGTAGCAGATTTTGGAAATAATCGAGTACTCCAATACAACGTTGCATCGATCACAAACGGAGAAGCAGCCACAAAAGTCCTTGGACAAGCAGATTTTGTTTCTGGTGATGCAAATAGAGGTGGTTCTGCTGGTCAAAATACAATGCGTCGCCCAATCAATCTTGCGCTAGATTCTGTGAATGATTATCTCTATGTAACAGAGCAAGAAAACAAAAGAATCACAATTTATGATGTAAACGCTATCACAGACGGAGAAAATGCCATCAATGTCCTGGGGCAAGCTGACTTTACGTCAACAGGGGCGGGGTCTATTACCGCAAGTACGCTCAATTCACCATCGGGAGCAGTTCTTGGAGATAACCTTTTCTTTGTTTCAGATACAAACAGACTTCGAGTTCTTATCTTTGATATTACCGCCATCACAAACGGAGAAGATGCTGTGAACGTCCTTGGACAAGCCAACTTCACATCTGCTGCCAACCTAGGCGCAAGTGCCACAGAGTTCCTTGCCGGAGGTATGGATTACAATGCAGATAGTGATATTTTGTACACAACAGATGCATTCTATAACCGAGTTCTTATCTTTGATCTTTCTGCTAGCGTCCCTGTTGTCACCTCTTCAGGAGGCCAACAATACGTAGAACCACCACAATGTAACCTCCAGTCACCAGCAACTGTCACAAATGGAGAAGCACTTACTCTAAATTGGAACATCACATGGCCAGGACAATTCCAATCAAGCTATTACTACAAACTAAATGGTGAAGTATACTCACCACAAGTACAGGGAATCTCTCTTCTGCCAGGAGACCCACTCTACCCAAATCCATCACAAACTTTCACTCTGGACGCTATAAACCTCTATGGATCCACAACTTGCGAAAAGACTGTACAATTAACACAACCACAAGTAATTGATGAAGAAACAACAGTAGATGAGACAACAGAAGAAACTACCACAGAAGAAGAGTCTCCTGCTGTAGAGACACCAGAATCAGAAATCAAAGCTTGTACTCCATACTTGAGTTCATACATTAAACTTGGATCAGAGAACAACAAAGAAGATGTTATCAAACTTGAAGCATTCTTAAATACTTATGAAAACGAAAATCTAGAAATAGATGGAGTGTATGAGAAGACAGACTACAGAGCAGTCGTTCGTTTCCAAGAGAAATACAGAGATTCAGTCCTAAAACCATGGAAGCTAATCAAAGAAGGGGATACCTACACCTATGTCCCTGAATACCAAGACAAGGTCTTCAAAATCCTTTCTAAAGGTACAGGACATGTATACATCTCAACCAGAGCACAAATCAACAAGATGTATTGTGAGAGTAATGATTAAGAAGTAATCAAGAGACCACCTATCGGGTGGTTTTTTGTTTATGTTTGTGCTGAAAGTCAGGCAGGTGGGATACTGTGGCGTGATTGACATCTAACGATAGATATGCTAAAAAATAATAAAAAACCTAAACCCCTGAACATGAAAAACTTAATACTAGTCACATTGCTTACTATACCAATGCTTGGCTTTGGCCAAACCAAAATCAAAGTAAGGCACTTTGATGATGGGAAAGTTGCCTTTGAAAAAGAAGCGGAGAGAGTAGTTGTAAAAGAGAGTGAATTCACCGCAGATGATAAACTCTCAGATAAAGAGAATCGCAGAGTCTACCTTGCACAAGGAGACACTGTAAACTTTGGAAATTCTGAAGAGGAGGTAGGTACCTATTCAGGATTAGAAAGGGTTGTAGAATTAACCAAGACAAAGGGTTACCTAGACTCTTATGGGGATGTAAAGACATTTGTGTCTCCACCAGAGGCAGGAACACAATTTGCTTGGGAGCTGATTTTAACCCTCGCTTTTTTCTTTTCATTCTCTGTTATTTTCCAAAAGTCTATCAAGGAAGAGAAGCTCCAAGTAAAAATGTTAGTTTTGTTTGGACTTTTTGCCACTATTGCCTCAATTGTCATTTCCCTGTATTCTGGTCATTTGAAAGTTTTTGGGTCTTTGGTAATCTTCTACTACTTCCCTACTTATTTGATTTGTTTGTATGCCGACTATAAGAAAAACGTTGCTTCACTCAAAATGGTTTGGAAAATTTTTTCAGTAGGATATATTATTTTCTCAGCAATAACAGGTTTTCTAATTTTCCCTGGAACAGAAGAGTTTATGTATGCTGTTGTCCTTGGGGTAGTGTTAGGAAAAGTCCTAACAGCTGGTTACTACTGGTTGAGAAAAATCAAACAGACAGAAAATCTTTCATGGGAAGAAGATTTAGATTTAGGAATCTAGCTTTTTTCGGAAAGTAAAAACGCGAACCCTTGGGTTCTCGTTTTTTTAATTCCATGAATACTCAAAGTTTATAAATTGCTCGATATCCGATTTTGAACTTTAGCATAGGTTAGTTTAGTATGGGTACTCTGGATCCCCGCCTGCGCGGGGAAGACCCACCCAAGACGGACAAGAGGGCAGTTATGTTTGGTGAAGTTTTATAGTTTTGGCATGTCTCTTCCTTTTTTCTTGGCAAAAAAGGAAACAAAAAGCCAAGACACCTCACTTTACCTAAAAAATAACTCACGGTTTTTTTTGGTGCTACGCTGATCGCTGTCGCTAAAGCTTCGCACTAATCAAAAAAACCGTGAATATTTTAAAAGTTAAAGCTCAAGTGTCAAAAACCACTCATCTAACACTTGCAATACTTTCCGACACTTGAACTTTTTACGTTAAGAAAACACTCCAATTTTTCCAATTAGCACGAGTGCTCGTAGGCGTAGCCGGTTAACGAGTGCTTGGAAAAATTGGAGTGTTTTTAGTAAAAAGTGAGGTGTCTTGATCTTTTGCTTACCCCAGGGTATCCTCTCTTGCTTCGCAATTCACCTTGACTTTTCTATTAAGAGAAAAGTAGTGGTATATTTTTAGATCCTGAAACCCAACTCCGCACAAGGCTACGTTGGGCACGGTAAGTTCAGGATGACCCACCGGAAGTGGGAATGAAAGGTAAACATACCAGGAAATTATCAATGCGGGACTGGATAGATCACAACTTTATACAATTTATCATTTAAATCCCCCCTAATAGTTGACTTTATTTTTTCTATTTGCTAGTATACTCCCTAGCTCAAAGAGGGCTATTTAATTTTGTAAATATGGCAGTGATTTATTTCACGAGACCTAGCCATCACTTTACAGCCTATAAACTAAGATTTATGACAAGATCACTTAAAAAAGGTCCATATATAGACGCAAAGCTTTTAAAGAAGATTGCCGACAAGAAACCACAGGAAACTGGGGTTATTAAGACATGGGCACGAGCAAGCCAGATTTCACCAGAAATGGTTGGATTTATATTTGGTGTTCACAATGGCAAAAAACATGTTGAGGTCTTTGTAACAGAAGACATGGTAGGGCACCGATTGGGGGAATTTTCACCCACAAGGACATTTTACCGACATGGAGGAAAGCTTATGAAGGAGCTTGAGCAAAAGAAGCGAGAATCAGAAATCGCCTCAGCTAAGGCAGCTAAAGCAGCTAAATAATACTTATTATGAAAGCATATCTTAAAAACTACAGACAATCACCTAGAAAAATTCGCCTTGTTGCGAAGTCTATTTCTGGTAAATCAGTTGCTGACGCTCTGCTTATTCTATCTTTTATGCCTAAGAGATCAGCCCTTCCTCTAACAAAGCTTATTGCTTCTGCTGAGGCAAATGCCAAAGAATCAGGAGTAAAGCTAGAAGGGCTTCGAATAAATACCCTAGAAATCAACAAAGGTGTTACACTAAAACGAACTCGAGCTCGCGCACGAGGTTCAGCTTTTCGAATAAACAAGCGAACAAGCAATGTCACAGTTACTCTAAAGGAGGCTGGAGAAAAGACTGAAAAAGCTTCACCAAAGACAGCAGTTAAGAAAGAAACAGCAAAATCAGTTGCTACGGCAAAGAAGGTAGTAACTAAGAAATCGGTCGCAAAGAAAGCTGTTACTAAGAAAGAAGTTAAATAATAATACATATCATGACAAAAGTAGTTCACCCATATGCACAAAGATTAGTAATCCTACGAGACTGGAAGTCACGATGGTTTGCTGCGGGTCCTAAGTATCGGGAGTTTCTCCGAGCTGATATTCTTATCCGAGAATGGCTAGAAAAGACTCTTCGTGGTTCATACGTTTCTTCTATTGATATTGAGCGATCAAGAAAGTTCGTTCGAATTATCATCAAGACCTCAAGACCAGGTATGATTATTGGTCGTCAAGGTGATTCTGCTGGTAAACTTCGAAAAGACCTTTTCAAGTTTATGGCTAAAAACAAGATAACTATCGCAGAAGAAGTAAAGATAGACATCCTTGAAGTTGCGAGCCCTGATTCTGATGCAGCTATTGTGGCTTACTCAATTGTAGAAGCCCTAGAAAAAAGAATGCCATTCCGAAGAGCTATGAAAATGGCTAAAGATAAGGTTATGGCTGTTCGAGGTGTAAAGGGAGTTCGAATTGTTGTTGTGGGACGACTAAACGGAGCTGAAATGGCTCGAAGAGAAGAAGTAAAAGAAGGGTCTATCCCGCTACAAACATTTAGAGCAGACGTTGACTATGCTATGGAGCGAGCAAACCTTCCTTATGGAGTATTGGGTATAAAGGTCTGGATTAATAAGGGAGAAGTTTTTGAAGATAAAAAATAATTAGGCTTATGTTATTTCCAAAAAAAGTAAAATTTAGAAAGTGGCAAACAGGCCGAAAGAATCCAGCCAAGTTATTGAGGCCAGATACTCGAGGTACCAAAGTATCTTTTGGGTCTTTTGGATTGAAAGCAGAAACACCAGCCCGAATTACTTCAAACCAAATTGAAGCAGCTCGGCGAACCATGAGTCGCCACCTCACAAAAATCGGTAAGATATGGATACGAGTGTTCCCAGATCGTCCTGTTACAAAAAAAGCCGCTGAGGTAGGTATGGGAAAGGGTAAGGGAGACCCACAAGGATACTGCTTTGAGGTGCGACCAGGGAGAATAATCTTCGAGGTTGATGGAGTTACAGAAGAAGTGGCACGAGAGGCTCTTCGAAAAGCCGGGACAAAACTTCCAATTAAGACTAAGATAGCAGCACGGAATTAATCTATGGCATCAGATATTAAAACAATGAAGGCAGAAGACCTTCAAAAGAACTTAGAGCAAAAAAGAAAGAAACTTCAAGAATTTAGATTTTCTGTTTCAGGCTCTGGTACAAAAAATTCAAAAGAAGCCAGGGATCTTAAAAAAGCTATCGCTCAGATTCTCACAGAACAAAAAGCTCGACAAATGGTAAAAAATAAGTAAACTAAAATCTATTCATTATATTATTATGGAAGCAAAAAAAACTACAAACAAAAAGCGATTCACAGGAACCGTGGTTAAAGACAAAATGGACAAAACCGTGGTTGTTGCTATTCCTCGGTTTGTAAAGCATCCAAAATATCAAAAGTTTTATAAACAAACAAAAACTTTTAAGGCTCATGATGAGGCAAACCAATATAAGGTTGGCGACAAAGTAACAATTGAAGAAACAAGACCAATTTCAAAGGATAAAAACTTTATCGTGGTTGGATAACTATACATATTATGATTCAAGACGGAACACAAGTAGTAATAACGGACAACTCAGGAGGAAAGATCGCAAAGGTCTTCAAGGTTCTTGGTGGTTCAAAAAGACGATACGCTGGTATTGGTGACTTGGTTGTTATCTCTGTCAAGAAAGCAGAACCTAGAAAAGCTGTAAAAAAGAAGGACGTTCATCATGCTGTGGTGGTTCGGACAAAGAACGCTTTTAGACGAAAAGACGGAACTTATATTCGTTTTGACGACAACGCCGTTGTAATTATCACAAAAGAAAAGAAAGAGCCAAAAGCTGGACGAATCTTTGGTCCAATTCCACGAGAAATCGGAGAGAGAGGATACCAAAAGATTGTTTCTTTGGCGCCAGAGGTGCTTTAATATATTTTATTTACATACTATGAAATTTAAAACAGGCGACAACGTAATAGTGATTTCCGGAAAAGATAACGGAAAGAAGGGAAAAATCCTAAAAATAGACCGGTCTACAAACCGAGTGGTTGTTGAGGGTGTTAATATTTCAAAAAAGCACAAGAAGGGTCAACAAAAAGGCAAGGGTCAAATCTTGGAAGTTCCAATGGCTCTTAATGCCTCAAATGTTCAATTAATCGATCCAAAGACAAAGAAACCAACAAGAATCAGCACAAAAGTTCTTAAAGATAAGAAGGTTCGAATTGCTGTTAAGAGTGGTCAAGAAATATAATCAATAAAACCATGGAAACAGTTAAACAAAAAATAAATAAAGTGTATGACCTGATGAAGGATGACTTTGGGTACAAAAACAAACTTGCTGCTCCAAAGCTAGAAAAGATTATTATTTCTGTAGGAACAGGTAAGCATATCAAGGTTGATAAAAACAAAAATGAATTTATCGTAGACCGAATTGCAAAAATAACTGGTCAAAAGCCAGCAATCAAGCGAGCAAAAAAATCTATTGCAACTTTTAAACTAAGAGAAGGAGACCCAATTGGTGTTGCTGTGACACTACGAGGAGAAAGAATGTATTCATTTTATGATAAGCTGATCAATGTTGCATTTCCTCGAACAAAGGACTTCCGAGGAGTAAAAAACTCTATTATCGATGATATGGGTAATGCTACTATCGGGATAAAGGAGAACTCTATTTTCCCAGAAACAGGAGAAGAAGAGCTACGAGACGTTTTCGGTTTTGCTGTAACAATAGTTACAACTGCAAAAACAAAGAAAGAAGCTCGAAAATTCCTTGAGATTATCGGAATTCCATTTGCAAAAATAGAATTAAAGAAATAACAAAAAGCTCTCAGAAATGAGAGTTTTTTGTTAATAAATATCATTTTATTTTTCCTATCATTTTTTTCATTACTGAAGAAATATACTTTTCTTTTTCCATTGCTGAAAAAGACAAGGTGAATTGCGAAGCAAGAGAGAGTACCCTGGGGTAAACAAAAAATCTAGACACCTCACTTGTTTCGACCGTGCTCACCACAAGTTACCTAAAAAATAACTCACGGTTTTTTTGGTGCTCCGCTGATCGCTGCACTAAAGCTTCGCACTAATCAAAAAAACCGTGAATATTTTAAAAGTTAAAGCTCAA
>CAYHDV010000017.1:0-9551 GCA_964355515.1 uncultured Candidatus Saccharibacteria bacterium | reverse complement strand
AGTGGAAGACCCTTACTTGGAATCTTTTCAAAACTGTTCAAATTTTTCTCTATCAATGACCTTACATCAGGATCAATAATTTTTTGAAATAGCAAATCTTTTAATATATCTTTGTCGATAGAATCAAAAAACTTTCGTATATCGCATTTCAACACATACGCGGGCGCTCGCCAATTTTTGGTTTCTTTTCTACACGCATTTTCTAATCTTGTGACCCCCAGATGTGTCCCTTTATTTTCGCGTGATGAATACGAATCGCAGATAAAGTGTTTATCAAACACCGGATAGAGTTTCTGAAATAGTGCTTGGTGGAAGACTCTATCACGAACACTTGCTTTGTGAATATTTCGCCGTTTTGGGTCATGAACTACAAATTCCACATACGGATCATGAGCGTAGGTTTTATCTATCAAAGCCTTGTGTAAGCTAAATAGATGATGCTCTAGATGCAATTCAAATTTTGCTACTTCAGGATTTTTACGTTTGCCTTTGGAAAATCGTTTCCATGCGAGGAGCAAATTTGATACACTGACGATATCATGAAAGCAAACCAAGGAAAAAGTACCCCCCCCCCGAAGCTCCACTGCCAATGCTGATATTCCACTCTTTCATAGTATAAAGAAATTATATGCCACCATGTACCGGATTGGCAATACATTATCTAAACGAGATAAATTGGGTATTCATAATCATATAGAAACCCACACTCTGACATTGTTCGACCATATTATTGCAGGTTCACTTGTGGGGCCACACAAAAAACTCCCTCATCTGGAACAAGCACGCCTGGTAAATGAAAAAATCAAGCACCTTGTCCGCACCGAATATGAAATGCAGATTATCCCAGAAAAATCATATATCACTGCCGCCGAACAATTAGTTGAAATATCAAAAATGATAAACGGCTGGATTTCATATATACAAACAAAACCACCAAGCACATAATGTCTTGGTGGTTTTTGTATAACACTTCTACACGCGGACCTTTGTCTGCATTCCGATTGTCGCGATTGTTCCAGTCCAGGTTCGAGCTATCGTCACTGTTCCAGTTACCGTTCATCGCGTTACCGTCAGAATCGAGGACCCTCGTTTCTCGATATACACATCCGTATCACCGAATATCGTTTTCACAATATTCTGAGTTACCTGCGGTCGCAGGGAATCTGTTGCATCAATTCATAATTGCATTATCTATGCAGATATATACCGAGGCAGTGTTTTTAATAATGGCAAATCGTTATCTACTTTTGTAAAAGTAAACCAATTTAACAACCATATTACATATTAAAAAACAGGGACAACTTTTGCAAGTCGCCCCTGTGGTTTTGTTCCCCAAAGATTTCTAAGGGGAAAAGTGAAAAGAATCAAGTGGTATAAAACACCACTACACGCGGACCTTTGCCTGCATCCCGAGAGTCGCGATAGTACCAGCCCAGGTACGAGCCATCGACACTGTACCAGCGACCGTCCATCGCGCCACCGCCAGAATCGAGGACCGAAAGTCTGGTTAAGCCTTTGACGTCATACACCTTGCCGGTCAGAAACTCATAGAGAGCACATGACAGGAGGTATTCAATGGGTCCCATAAAGATGATCTCAGTATTGACACTGTCATCATATGACTTGTTCAAGTGTTCTTGATCAGGCTCATCTGTTCCACCATCTGCAAAGGCATAGTTGCCTGTTGGACGGGATTGGACAGCTTTGGCCTCGCGGAGAGCTTTGTCGATGTCATCATAGTATTTGTTTCTTTTCTTGAACTTATACGCTTTACAGTTTTTGATAGCGGCAAAGATTTGTTCGGCCGTGAAGCCTGCGGGCATGATGTTCAAGTGTGGATACCGGTCAGAATATTCTGGGAGATTGGCGAAGTTGTTCTCCCAATCAATCACATACTCTGGAAACAGTGCCTTCCAGAACCGTTCGAGGTTGGCTTTTTGGATGGCCCAGGGGTCAATTTTGATATTGAGAATTTTTCGAATGTCTACCCTAAGCTGGGTCTTACCAACTTGCGAAAGAAGATATTGCAATCTCTCATGGCTTGCATCTTCTAGTAGGTCATAACCCGCTTCAATGAGCACGGTCATGAATTGTTTTTTCTGGCTTCTAGAAGCCGGTGTCTTGGTTTGTCGCATGGTTTCCATGGTCTTTTCTTTTTTTGTTTTTTGAAGAACTATACCCACTTTGCATAATTGCAAAGTTTTGTAGTTTGGGTTTATGTTATCACTTTTACGCATGATTGTCAAGTCTTGTATTCCATTCAAGGTTGGCGGGTTTCTTGTATTATAGTGACAAGTTTTAGATCCTGAAACAAATTCAGGATGACAAGTATATTAATTAGAAATGACAAGTCTTAAAATTTTAATCAACCTGACCAAGGTATCGGTTTCTATAGAGAAAACTCCCCTGTATTTATTACAAAAAAGAGGATACAAAAAAATCCGCTCCCTATCGGCGGATCTTTTTGGGTATTCGAGAGTCGTTGCATAAGCAATCACTCACATACATAGAGCTTAGCAGATTCGAATCTATTTGTCAAGTTTTTTTGGTGCTTTTGTGGATTACTTCGTACCTCACTTCTTCGCCAAGGCTACGAAGTGCACAACACAATGACAAAAAAATATTAGATTCTAAAATCTAGATTGCTTCGTGCCTCGCAATGACAGGATTGTTATAGGGTGGTGAAGGCATACTGGATCCCTGCCTTCGCAGGGAAGACGGGGCTGTTGTGGGGTGGCTGGATTCTGGGTTGCTTCGTTCCTCACTTCTTCGCCAAGGCTACGAAGTGCACAGCGCAATGACAAAAAGAGGAGTGGCTTTGAAAGTGTGGATTCCGCGACCTCACCCCAACCCTCTCCTGGCCAGGAGAGGGGGCACGGCGCCCTTTGGGCGCCGTGCTACTAAAACCTGTTACCTGTTACCTACAACCTAATCAAGATAACTATCAAAATATATAGCGTGGCAAGTGTAGCCTCCTTTGTTTTTCTGTAAGTAGTCTTGATGATAGTCTTCGGCGGGCCAAAAAACTGAAAAAGGTTCGAGGGTGGTGACTACAGGGTCTTTCCACCTGTTTGAGTCGTCCACTATTTTTATAAACTCTTCCGCCTGCTTCCTCTCTTCTTCGTTTTGATAAAAAATAGCTGATCGATAGAAAGTACCAGTGTCATTGCCCTGTCTATTTAAGGTGGTGGGATTGTGTATTTGAAAAAAGAAGTCAAGAAGTTTCCAAAATGAAGTTTGATCTGAATCATAAGTGACCTCGAGAGCTTCTGCATGACCTGGGTGGTACTCATATGTAGGTGCTACTTGCCCTCTGGAATTCGAAGGGTTTTCACCGCCAGTATAACCTGCGAGAATATTTGTAACTCCTGGTTGTGTTCTCATGAGTTCCTCTAGCCCCCAGAAACAACCTCCAGCAAGATATGCTTTTTTAAGAGACATAAATTATTTCAGATATTGTGTATAAGAGTAGACTAAGAGACCCCCACCAGCCAATGAAAGATATGATAAAAGAAATTGTAATCTTGTGTTGCCACGCTGGTGGTAATAGATCTCCAGATTTGCCAGACTCTTCTCTCTTTAGCAGAAATGGGCTAACAGAAAATGACAAGAATATGCCATTTGCAAGAAGTACTGCAAAAATCACCACATGACCAAGAAGTAACCCAACAAGGCCAAGTGAATTATACAAAAGAACTCCTCCTGAGAGAGCAAGTGCTGTACCAATCCAAATAAGAGGCTTGGTTACTTTGTGAGTGCGAGTGGTGGCTTCTGTCCAGTATGAAGACTTGCGACCAAGGAAACCATGTAGGTCAATAACAGTCACCGCACCGAGGCCGATAATATATCCTGC
The DNA here is from genome assembly GCA_964355515.1 of uncultured Candidatus Saccharibacteria bacterium. Classification (GTDB taxonomy): domain Bacteria; phylum Patescibacteriota; class Minisyncoccia; order Phycocordibacterales; family CSBR16-119; genus CAYHDV01. The sequence goes on along the minus strand of CAYHDV010000017.1, from coordinate 5,698 downwards.
AATAGCTAATAGTAAGTAAAGGAAATTCATATTAATTAAGAAATGTTATTGATAACTGTAGGACTGTCGCAAATAATACCCAGAGCAGATATGGGATATTGATATACACAATCCACGGAGCGTATGGATAAATAGCGATCATGGCCCAGATAAGAGTGCCCAAGACAAGTAAGATATCAATGCTTGCCAGAGTGAGGTTTTGTAGACCAAACTGAAGTGGGGTGAAAGTGATATTAAAAATAATATTTAATATAAAAGGTAGAGCCACAAGCCAACCAACCTTTCCTTGGTACCAGAGAAGGGCGACTTTTCCAAAAGAGATTGCAATAAGAATATATAACACAGTCCATACTGGACCAAAGACCCATGAAGGTGGAGCGAAAGACGGCTTGATAAGTGATTGATACCATTGGTAGTTTTCCATAATATTATTATATCAAAATTCTAATGAAATTGGATTGAAAAAACCGCGATTTCTCACGGTTTTTTCATATAGTGGTTTTGTATTCGTAAGAGCTGTCGCTTCGCTCCCCTCATATAATTCCTTCACTCGGACAAAATATCACCACAGAGCGCAGTAATTTTCTTCATAAATTCTTTTATAAAAGCCAGCTTTCTTACAGAATTTATTACGAAAATTGCACTATGTGCAACGCTCTGCTCCTCGCTCGAAACTATAAGCCTCCGGCTTCCGAATACAAAGTGTGAGATTGAAAAAACTCCGATTTCTCAGAGTTTTTTCATATAGTGGTTTTGTATTCGTAAGCCGGATTCTGTTTTAATGGCCATCTATCTGGGATGATTGTCACCAATCACCTCTAGCGATTCTCCCCTCGATATTTCTCGGGGCACGATCTTGCACGAAGGTAAGGATTTAGCCGTTTCATTTCTATATTTCTATAGAACTCACCCTTTCGGGGCCTCTAGCTTTCGCCTCGGGCGTTTCTGCTCGCACCTCTATACTCACATACGACAGGGGTTACCTGCTACCTGCTACACTTTTTCAAATGTTCGTGTCCGGACTTTCCTCCCTTTATTTCGAAAAATAAAGAGTAACCAATCCATACAAAACCAGAGAAATTGTAGCATTAATTAGCGAGATTGACAATATATGGGGATATTGGTAGAATATGAGTAAAAAAGAATAATGAAAATGGATACGCTATTACATAACGACACCCAGCACCTTGTAAAAAGTGTCTCTGAAGAGAATCTTGATTTGCTTATACCTCTTATACCAGATTTAATCAAGAATATATCTGAATATTTGGTAAAAAATGGAGCCAACAAATCCTTACTAAAACCATTCAAGAAAGAAATCAGAACTCAAAAAATTAAGGTTTCAAAAAATGGGGACTTGGTTAAATTTCTAAATCTTGGTTTTTACACGAAGCACCCAACAAATAATTCTGAAATTTTTCTTTTCAGGTACATTATTGCTTCATCTGATGATGACGGGTTTCGTCACTATTTTGAAGTGATTCATCCAGAAAAAGGATTTAACCGTCTAAAAGATTACCCTATGGAGGAGAGTTATCTATATGCCCTGAGAGAAGAAATTACAAGTAGGGCTCTCCCGGTGATTCAGTGGTGGTGGACGAAGAAGGCCCTAGAGGGCAGGCTCAAGCCAATCAAAGAGGCTGTTGTGTACGAGCCTATACCAACGGATCAAATCTTAGATGCTCCAGTTGTGGAACTTCTAAAAAGAAAGCTTCTTTCTGTTAGAGCTTGCAACTGTTTAAAGCGTATGGGGGTAAAAAGTCTAAGAGAATTATCCTTAAAGCCTAGGCCTCATGCTGGTCAAACCTATAATTTTGGGAAGAAAACTTGTAATGAATTAGTCCTCTTTGCACAAAGCAAAGGAGTTAAATTCTCCGATTAATTTTGAAGTCCGAAAGCCCCGCGTTTGCGGGGCTTTTTTGTTTTCTAAAAGTTAAACGGAAGTGACAAACGTAGCGTCTTTGTGAGGAGTGGAACGAAGTGGAGTGACGAAGCAATCTAGGGTTGGATTGGTATTCTCTAGATTGCTTCGTGTCTCGCAATGACAGGATTGTTGTAGGATGGTGAGGAAATACTGGATCCTTGTCTTCGCAGGGAAGACGGGATTGTTATAGGGTGGTTGGGTTCTGGATTGCTTCGTGCCTCGCAAAGACGAAACTTTTTGTATTCTGGATTGCCACGTCGCCAAGCTCCTCGCAATGACAGGATATGAGAGTTTTGTGATTCAAAAGAGCGGCGCCCTTTGGGCGCCGCTCTTTTCTTTTTAAGAAATATTTTAACAAACTTTGATCCTTCTATGCTTCACAATCAATACATACATCTTGCGCTTTCTTTCTTCCAAGCTCTTGAGCAGCATTCATACTGTGTTGGTAGTAGAGAGTCTTTACCCCGAGTTTCCATGCTTGGATATACAAATTGTTGATATCCTTGATTGGGGTCTTGGGATTGATCATAATATTTAATGATTGACTCTGATCGATGAATACTTGTCTTGTTGCAGCTTGTTCTATTAGAACCATCTGATCAGTTTCTGCAAATGTTTTGAATACTTCTTTTTCTAGTTCTGAAAGAAAACTCAAGTGTTGCACAGAACCATCGTTGTCTCTGATAGAGTTCCAAATTTCTTTTGTATTTTGTCCTTTTTCTTCAAGAAGTTTCTCAAGAGTTGGGTTCTTGATTGTAACCTTCATCTTTGCAAGATCCTTTACATAACAGTTTGACCATATCGGCTCGATACTTTGAGAAACCTGCCCTAGAATAAAGGCACTAGATGTTGTGGGAGCGATAGCGTTGAGTGTAGTGTTTCTTCGTCCATACCCTTTTAGAACTTCCGGCTCACCGTATTCCTCTGCCATCATTTTAGAAGCAGAGTAGGATTTGTCACGTATCAATTTAAAAATCTCAACATTTAGTTTGTTTGCTTGTTCACTATCAATAGGAATCATTTTTGATTGAAGAAGTGAGTGCCAACCAAGAACTCCCAATCCAAGTGCCCTGTTTGCCACAGCAAAGTTGTATGCTCTCTCCATAAACAAAAATGCTTTTCTTTTTTCTTCATCTTCTGAATCCCTGAGAGCTTCTAGCTTTTGGTTAAAGTCAGTCATTACCGCATCCAAGAAATATGTCAGTGTCTCCACAGCATCTGTATCTTTCCATTGGTCATAATACATAAGGTTCATAGAAGAAAGATCACAAACAAAAGACCATTTTTCGTTTGTAGGAAGAGTAATTTCAGAACACATGTTACTACTATAGATTTTTAGATTTTTGTCTTTGTATACATCAACAGTGTTTTTATTTACTGTGTCAGAAAACATGATGTATGGGTAACCCATCTCTCCTCGCCGTTGCAAGACCTTTGCCCAGATGGCCCTTTTTGATTCATCACCGTCTATCATGGATTTCATCCAATCATCGGTCACAGTCACACCATGGGTCAATACTTGAATAGGGTTTCCTTCTGTTCCAATATCAAGAAATTCTTTTATATCAGGATGCTCAACTGGAAGGTATGGAGAAAAATGACCTCGTCGTGTAGACCCTTGAGAAACAACATTCACAATAGCTTCGAAGAGTTGCATGAAGTGAACAGACCCAGAAGACACACCGTTGTTTGTGATGGGTGCCCCTCGCTCTCTGAGCGCTCCAAAGTATCCTGATGTCCCTCCACCAAACTTGCTCATCATTCCCACCTCAGAAGCACTATGAAGAATCTGCCCCATGTTGTCTCCAATGTAAGAAGAGAAACAAGAAATAGGAAGGCCTTTCTTAAGACCAAAGTTTGACCATACCGGAGAAGCCAGAGAATAATATCCCTCTTCCATGTAATGATAGAATTTATCAGCAAAACCTGGCTTACCAAGAATCTCCTCTGCTTTGTCAGCAACAAATCTTATTTTTTGTTCTGCGGTTTCTCCATCATTTAAATATCCATTTGCAAGAAATTTTCTACTATTTTCATTTAACCATTTCATATATATGTATATTTAAAATAAATCTTCGCTAGTAACACTCGTGCTTCTCTTGTTGTAATTGATGGATCTTTTTACAAAGAAATCTCCATGTTTTGTGGCAATAACCTCGTCATCAAACCAATCTGTTTCCTCCAAAAGCTTAGCATCTATTTCAAATATCTTTGGAAGTCCGATACTTGATAGAGAATTATTGAACCTGTTTTTTATAAATTCATTGATAACCTTTTTTGGTAGAAAATCAAGCTCCCCATCCTCAAAAATCCAGTCAACGATCCGGCTTTCTGCTAGGAATGCCTTTTCACAAGCTTCTTTCACCATCTCGGCATGTTGCTCGTCAAACCATTCTGGATGTTCTTTCCTGATGATGTTGATAATTTCTATTCCGAATAATCCGTGGATTTGTTCTTCTTTTGAAGTGGCTTCTACAACATTTGATATACCTTTGAATACGTTTTTGTACTTATTGAAAGACATGATAATCAAAAATTGAGAGAAGAGAGATACATGCTCTATAAAAAGAGAGAAGAGCATTATTGATTGAGCGTATTCTTTGTTGTCTTCACTCTTTGCGTTTCGAAGAGACTTTTCTAAGTATTCAATCCTCTCTGCAATAACGGGTTCATCTTTTACTTCTTCAAACTCATCATTGAGGCCAAGTATCTCTAGCAAGTGAGCATATGCGTCTTGATGTCTTACTTCACTCTCAGAAAAGGTAGCTCCGACAGAACCAATTTCAGGTTTTGGAAGTTTTTTGTATATATCTCCCCAAAATGTTTTTACCGCTACTTCTATCTGAGCGATGGCGAGCATTGTTCTTTTGATTGCATGTCGCTCTGAATCAGAAATCTTGACTTTGAAATCTTGAATGTCACTTGTAAAGTTGAATTCTGTATGAATCCAGTAGGAATGACGAATAGCATCTACATATTCAAGTAGCTCTGGGTATTCGTGCGGTTTAAGATTTACTCTTTTTTTGAAAATGTCTCTTTTTCTGGCATTTGCCTGTTGTTCACGATACAAAATATATGCCTTTGCAACATCGAAAAAGTCACTCTTCATCAGTTCCTTTTCTACAAGGTCTTGGATTTCTTCTACTGTGGGGCAATATATGTCACAACCTTCGATTTTTATACCCTCACTATCCTTTTGATTTACAAGCGCCACCACTTCAGCGTATGTGGCCTCAGCAATCCTCTCCGCATCATTCTTGCTTCCCTTTTTGAGACCTATCATGGCCTTATGAATAGCATTTGTGATTTTTGATAACTCAAAAGATTGTATGGAATTGTCTCTTTTTCTGATTTGAGTGATTTTCATGCCTGGAGTATTCATAATAAAATAAAAATATACTTTTTTGAAAAAATTATTAATAATTGAGTTCCTCTATTGTACCAAACAGATCAAAAACTCAACGAATTCTCCGAGATTTAGCCATATGAAAATAACTACTCTAGCTTGTCAAAAGCAATCCCGAATGAGCTTTGTTTTGCAACAAAACTAAAGACCCCAATCTTAGATTTTTGAAATTTCTTTTATTAAGAAGATTCTTTTTTTGGTTTGATTGTGGATAACTTGAACTTCCCATCTATTAAGAGCTCTTTGGGTTCAAATATCTCTTTCTTTTTCCATCGCTGAAAACCTCATCCTACTTTTCTCTTAATAGAAAAGTAGCAAAAGATCAAGACACCTCACTTTTTACTAAAAACACTCCAATTTTTCCAAGC
>CAYHDV010000016.1:0-9731 GCA_964355515.1 uncultured Candidatus Saccharibacteria bacterium | reverse complement strand
ACATCCCAAGAAGAGATGTCTTGATTGAAGGAAGTAGCGCCAGAAAACATGCTAAACATATTTATTACATTTGATAAATCTGGAGAATCTGTAGCATTTACCTCTAAATTAGCTGCTCCATAAAAAGAGCTAGCCATGGCACTCCATGCTATAGTCCCCCACTGATCCACATCGAGTATTTTCAGTTTATCTCCTTCATTGTTAAAGTATATCCTTGGAAAAACTCCCTGAATTCGAATAGTGTATGTTCCCGCAATGCCGAAATCATGGGTCACGTTTCCTGTTAGACCAAACTCATCGAATGTCCCATCGTTATCCCAATCTACATCATAGTTATATCCTCCACCTGTTGTTGGAATTGTAATCGAAGTTGAGTTTGATGTCCCAGCATTGTCTGTCTTCCATGTGGTGACGAAGTGATCAGAAGGGAGAGCTTCCACTACAAAAAACGAAAAGAATCCATAGAGAAAAACAAGACCTGCGATAGCCAACGAAAATATTTTTCTTTTTGAAGAAGAATTCATGTTACTTAAATATTATAAACTAAATTTATAAAAATATCTTTGTTTTTATATAAAAAGTTAATAATTTTTTTAAAGAGGCGGCAAAAAAAGAAATCAAAAAAAAGGGGCACACATGGTGCCCCTTTTAAATCCTTATTTTAGATGAAACATCTTGGATGTCTTGCTTGTCTGATTCACAAGCAGATACGCTCCATACGGAAGACCCTCAAGATTTGCTGGCAAACCATGCTGGTTTGTCCTAAAACTTGAAATCATCGACCCCTTGAGGTCATAAACTTCAAAATTTTGGATCAAATCAGACCTAAGGTCATCTTCAGAAATTCCTGTGGTAGAAGGTATCCCCTCGAGAGGAGACTCACTGATGGGGACCTTACCATACCATGAGAATCTCTGAGTGCCTCCGATCTCGTGAGTTCTACCGGTCAGCCAGACAAGACCATTTTGCAAGTCATAATCAGCATCTTCAAAGTAGACAACCCAGGATCCTGATTGAATCTGCAGGATATAGTCCTTAATGTCGTAGACATCTGAGCCACACCAAACCTCTGTATGGTTACCGATCAATGAAGTTCCAAATGGCTCTTCGGCCACCAAACCAATTCTTGTTTGCCCGAAAGCAAACGAGATATGGTTTTCCTCCCACTGATACTCATAAGTCTGACCCGAGTAATAATCAACCACGACCCTTTTAGCCCCAGATGACTGAGTGTACGCTTCAATGGTACTACCAGATGTAACGCCAATCCCCCATGGAGTGTAAGACTCAGAGAGCATGCTGTGTGACTGCTCAATGCCATCTAAATCGAAAGTTCTGACGGACTCGTAGCTAAGAGTGGTAAACCCGGAAGCATCCAAAAGATTTGCTGAGAAAATAATCTCCTCACCAAGAAATCTTGGATCTGGATCTGGCTGGGTAATGTCCCAGAGCTCTCCGACTCCCCCGTTGTTTACAATAACCTGAGACATCGACACGAATCTTTTTGGCGTCACTTCATAATGGTTAGGATACCAAGTTCCTCCAAGATAAACCAATGTCTCTTTATCAAAAACCATAGTGGCTACTGTACTAGAACCCTGAGTAAGAGCTCTTACCAGCACAATAACCTTGTCTCCATCCACCACAATATCCACAGGATTTGAAGTAAATTGGTTTGGCAAAAACCAATTTTGAATTACGACATTCAGTTGACTATCAACATGATAGACAACAAGGCTTCCATGCTCGTGCCCGACAAGAGGACTTAGCATTCCTGCATAGAATGCTCCACCATTTTTGTCAGAGGCCACGACAAGCATCGAAGGTACACTTGAGCAACCTTCGATTATTCCGGTAATTTCAAAATCTGCATCTGCCTGCTGGGCAGAAGTCTTCTGTGGGAGTGCGCAAAGCACTGCAACCAATAACATCGGAATAATAAGTAATTTTTTCATGTGCTAAACTTTGTTTAAACACATAATAGAGCATTTTCATAAATTAGTCAATAAGCTGTGGTAATGTCTACACACATTTGGCGCCTAGGTAAAAAGAAAAACCCTTGTCAGGGCCTGTATTTTTACCAAGCGAAGTGCGACGCTTCTTCGAAGCTCTTGTCGCAAGCACCTTGCTCTCCTACCCCAGGGCATCCTCTCTCGCCTAAAAGGCGATTCACCTTAATACACACTCGCAAGATGGTAAATTAAAAAGCCCTTATATAAGGACTTTTTAATTTACCAAGCAAAGTGAGCGAACGCTTTGTTTGATTCTGCCATCTTGTGTGTATTTTCTTTCTTAGTTACAGCAGATCCTTCATTGTTGTGAGCTGCGATTAGTTCGTCTGCTATAGCCTTTGAAGCTGAGACTCCCTTTCGAGACCGTGCAGCTGTCAGTATCCATCTCATAGCTAGAGAGAGTCTTCGCTCTTGTCGTACTTCTCGTGGAACCTGGTAGTTAGCTCCTCCGATTCGTCGTGATCGTACTTCCATAAGTGGGCTCGCGTTTTTAAGAGCAATATCAAACACTTCAAGAGGATTTGGGTTACCTGTTTTTTCTTTAAGAATATCAAAAGCGCCATACACCACATCTTGTGCGATAGACTTTTTACCATCGTACATAACGTAGTTTATAAATCGTGACAACTTAACAGAGTTGTATTGATTGTCAGGATTTGGGATATTTCGATTTTTTACTGGGTGTCGCATATTTATTATTTATTATCCTTAGGTCTCTTTGCTCCGTACTTAGATCGTGATACTCGTCTTGCGTCCACTCCTTGTGCATCAAGAACTCCTCGTACCACAGTGTACCGTACTCCGATAAGGTCCTTTACACGTCCTCCTCTGATCATAACCACTGAGTGCTCTTGCAGGTTATGTCCCATACCTGGAATATACGCAGTGACTTCCATACCATTTGTAAGTCGTACTCTGGCGATTTTTCGGATAGCTGAGTTGGGTTTCTTTGGAGTTGTAGTTGTAACCTTTACACAAACCCCTCGTTTGAATGGAGATGCATAATATGTAGGTCGGTTTTGGATACTGTTAAAACCGCGTGCCAGAGCGACCGCTTTAGATTTCTTTTCAACCTTCTTTCGAGGGTTTTTAATAAGTTGGTTAATTGTTGGCATGTATCAATTTAAAAAGGTCTCTTTAACAAGACTTGTTGGGATACTTTACTATAGTGACAAAAAAAACGCAAGCCCCCACGCTAGTATTTTCAATTTAAGGCAATCCTCCTTGAGATTAACCTAGCGGCACTCCAGTCAGAAGAGAAAAAAGACTTAGAATAATGGGCGAAATATACTTCCACCCAAAGAAAACAAAGGCCAAAAACAGGACAAGGGAGTACTTCTCGAGAAACACCCTTACTCCATTGTATCGATATGGCAATAATTCAAATAGAACCTTTGATCCATCAAGTGGTGGTATTGGGATTAAGTTAAATACCGCCAATACTATATTTATGAGTATAATCCCCTGAAGGATGAAGAATACAGGGAGAGACCCAGTCCCAGTTGCAGCAAGTACCCGAAACAATACTGAGAAAATAATAGCCATAAGCATATTTGAGATAATCCCAGCTAGTGCCACCCAAAGAATACCCTTTCTTCTTGGTTCTAGATTATTTGGATTATAAGGAACTGGCTTTGCCCAGCCCAACACAAGGCCTGTCCCAGATAGGATAAGCAGGCCTGGAAGTATTACAGATCCGAACCAATCAAGGTGTTTTAAGGGGTTAAGTGTCAGTCGCCCCGCGTACAAAGCGGTTTTATCACCAAAATAAAGAGCAGCGTAGCCATGAGAGACTTCATGGATCACAACTGAGAAAATAAGTATAACGATATAAAAAAGTGATTCTAATCCTTGCATAAAATATATTCACATGTTAGCATGGCTTGGTAATTATAACCAAGGGTAATTCCTGGTCCAAACAATATATATGTCAAAAAAATGTGATATAACTGGAAAAACTTCAAGTGTTGCTGGCGGATACAGCAATCGTGTTCGAGCCACCCAGTTCAACCCAACAGGAAAAAGACGACAATATCCAAACCTTCAAAAGAAAACAGTATATGTGCCAGAAATAGACGCCTCATTTCCTCTGACTATATCTACAAAAGCAATCAAAACAATTGCAAAAAATGGAGCCTACGCTACTCTTAAAAAAGCAGGAATAATCAAGTAACAAAACACTCACGCTATCGTGAGTGTTTTGTTACTTCTGATGGAGAGATATAAAAAGATAGCAAGTCTGATTCATATGTTGAAGATATTCTCGATCCATATTCTTTTACCAAAGAGATAACCTCCGGATGAGGATGCCCATAACTATTACTCTCTCCAGCAGAAACTATCACATCTTCTGGACTAACAGCTTTTAAAAATAATTCGTCAGTTGATGTTTTGGACCCATGATGTCCGAGTTTGAGAATATCTGAATCCAATCTATCACCATATCTGCTCACAAGAAATTTCTCTATTTTCTTTGAGGCGTCACCTGTGAGGAGGACTTCACTTTCTCCATACACAATCCGAAGAACAATAGATGTATCATTTGTATCTTTTACAGATTCCGTATTATCACCAGGATAGAGAACTTCTGCATAAATACCGTGACTCTTGTCCAAGACAATCACCTCTCCTCTTTTTGCATCTATCAATTCTGCGCCACTTTCTTTTTTCTGCTTATCATACTCACGATATATTCCAGTGTCAGACGACACCCCGGTATCCATCGCCATCCCAACATCAAATCTCTCGAAGACTTTTGGCAGACCTCCTATATGGTCTTTATCAGGGTGAGTGGCAACAACAATATCAATTGACCTATCCCAAAAAGACATCACCTTTGATAATTCTTCTAAGACCTTGTTGTCAGGACCACCATCAACTAGCATCTGCACACCATTTGGAGCTTCTATGAAAATAGCGTCCCCTTGCCCCACATCAAGAAAAGAAACTTTGAGTAAATCATCAGGAGAAACAATCTTGTGATGATAAGAGAAAATAATAATAGCGACAAAAAACAATGTCGCTATTATCCCAAATTTTTCTATCCCCTTTTTCATACTACAAGAATACCACAAAGGGCAAAGGCCTTTCTTAATTCGCTTTGTTCTTCGGGAGAGATTCCCTGCCCTTGATATTTTGTTTCAAAGACAAAAAATTCTTCCTTTTCGTATGGCTGAAGCTGATTCAGGTCGCCATCGAGTAAGACTAAAGTATTCTTGTGTAGGTTGGATTTTACCTTTACAAAATCTTCCACTGAACGAACACGTATAAAAACATCAGAGATTATTTCTTCCAAAGGGAAACATTCCGAAACAAGAACTTGTTTGTTTGTACAAAAAATAAGAATGCTTATGGGCTCAAATCTTTCTTGAATATCCATGGTCTATCATTTTTTAATAATCATACACAAGACCTCAAGCGAAAACAACTCTAGAACTTTTTAGATACTACGAGTTTTTCCATTCATTGTATTTCTCTATAATCCTATCCACGACAACGTCCAGAGTATTTTCTTTGAGACCTGTATCAATTACCAAATCATAGTCAGAAAAATCATCATATTTGATTCCATAATATTTTTTATATCTCACGTGGTTACTTATATTTCTTTCGCGTACATGTTTAAAAATACTCTCCGCTGACTCTCCGGGTTCCATTGTTCGGTTTGGATTATTTTTCTTATCTTTTAAGATTCTCTCCGCTGCAATAGTAGTATCAATAGAAAGAAATATTTTAAAAGATTCTGGAGCCCAGACGTGAGCCAGATGTCCATCAACAATCATTTCTTCTTTTGTTAGAGCTTCTTTTTGTTTTGCATCGACATATTCATCAAGAGACCCACCATCTGTCTCTCCTTGAATATTAATTTCTTTAATATTCATTTCTCTTTCTTTTGCCAGAGCTCTCCATGTATCACCCGCAGAAAAAGTTTCATACTCCAGCCTAGAAGCAAGCTCTCTTACAGTGCTACTTTTCCCACTTCCTATATCTCCTGTGATAGTAATTAATGATTTTTTATTCATAGTGTTTTTTAATAAAAACATAATACCCAAGTCCGAGGTATATAACAAGAACAACTAGAAAAGGAATTTTGGGGATACTCACAATTGCAAAAGGTAGCCCAGCAAACCATTCTACAATTACTATTACAATTTTAAGTACAAGATAAGTTGCATAAGAAAACAAAGATGCTAGTGGCAAGAAAATATAACCAGCCAATCCAGTAAAAAATCCAAGCAACATGGCGATAGGAATAAAAGGAAGAACAATAATATTTGTAATTGGAGAAATAAGAGAGAACGCACCTATTTTCCAAAGAAGATATGGCAGAACTACTATCTGAGTAGAAAGTGTTGCAGAAGCTATTTTCCGTATTCCATATAGTTCAGGAATTTTTCTTGAGATAAACCCGTCCACAATAGGAAACATATATATCAATCCAAGTGTCGCTAAAAACGAAAGATGAAATGAAACATCAAAAAGAAGAATGCTCGGATTGATTAGAACCATGATTGTAGCAACAATCAAAAGAAGTCTTCCTGCTTCAGTAGGCCTTCCGAGTACCCGTGCAACCAGGATAAGGATCGCCATGATACTCGCCCTCACGATAGGAGGGTTTGCACCAGTTAGAACCATAAACAAAAGTATCCCAAACGATGAAGCACTGTAGGCAATAACCCTTGGCAAAAAACCTAAAATATAAGTTACCGCTTCTGCGACAAGGCTCACATTGTATCCAGATAGGACGACAATGTGTATTAGTCCCGTGGCCACGAAATCATCTTTCAAATCATCCGACAGTGATTGCTTTTCCCCGAGGAGCACACCTCCCAAAAGTGTTGATTCTGGCTCAGGGACAAGTTTTTCAATATTTCTAAGAAAAGACTTTTTAATCTTAAAAAGAAATCTCCGCACCGCGCCCTGATATCTTGATTCAATTATCTCAGCAGAACCAAAGGGTAGAGTATAGTACACATCATCTTTTCCTAAGTATGAAACATAGTCAAACTCCCTATCAAACTCTGTTTCAAAATTACTTGGCTTTTGAAGTTTTGTAGAAACCTCAACAAGATCCCCATAAAAAACTTCTGGATATGTATCCACCGAAACGAGAAATTTTTGATGTGTGAGACATCTTTTTTCTTCTGCCGTGTTTATTATATTTTCCAATATCACCTTTTCACCTCGGATGAGCACTCCCGTTTCTTTTGGGCTGAGATTGAAAGATTGTTTGACTCCAGATGAGGTGGGTTCACTTCGGACAACTCCCGTGATTCTCATTTCTTTCCCAACAAAAGAATCCATGAAACCCTGACACATATCTGTCGCCACATACGAAGTCCATCCGAAACCAACAACAATAAAAACAAATCCCAACACATAGGCCAAACCCTTTTTATAATAAAAACTTAAAAGAAGAAGTAGGAGCGAGGTTAAAAACAGGGTGATAATAACTCCAGATGAAACAGAAAAAATATTACGAAAAAGCACTCCCATCAAAAGAGCGCTGCATACAACTATTACTGCGTGTTTAGATTGAAGACCATTCATCGACAAGAGACTTTTCTTCTTCAGCTGAAAATACTTTTTTGAATTTTGACTTCTTCCCCTCAACTCTTATTTTACAAGAATCCCAATCCTTGTGAGTCTTCACCTCTCCACCCACAAGTGAAACATAAGAATATGCTTTCTTTTGTTTCTTCTTATCCACTAAAGATTGATCAACTTCTATATTAAGGATAGAAGGTATTCCATATGAGGCAATTGGTCCATGATAAAGGCTCACCTCCTCTCCATCGGCAAACTTAGTTGCAATCTCATCCACTCGTTCATTCCCAGCGATACCAGCATGACCAGGAACATGCACCCATTCTATTTTTTGTTTTGGAAGATGTGAGGCTATTTTTTCCCACAAGTCGCGATTAAGTACATCTGTTTTATTTTTTGTTTGCCAATTGTTTTTTTGCCAGCCAAAGACCCATGCTGTAGCTCCCTTGATCACATACGAAGAATCAGTATGTATTGTAATCTGACAATTCCCCCGAGGAGAGATCTTGGATATTTCATCAAGCGCTCGAACTATCGCCGACATCTCCATGCGATTGTTTGTCGTCTTTGGGTCTTTGCCCCCAAACTCCCACACCTGTTTTGATATAAGGGAGACTACCACCACACCATAACCCCCAAGACCGGGGTTCCCACGTGAAGCTCCATCAGTAAATACTACAAAATGTTCCATGAGAAATATTGTATCACAACCAAAAAACCGCCCCCGCGGTTTTTTGGTGTGAATTAATATTATTGAGAGACAGTAAGAATTTCACCCCAGAGATTAGATTTTGATTTTTTGGAAAACTATTGTTTTCTGATAGAGGTGACGGATTGGGATGGTTGTTTGTTACACTTTAGTAAAATGTTTACGATCGTAAACATTTTACTAAATCTAAGTAAGAGACTTTTTTAAAAGAGCCCAAATTCTCTTCTCAGCCATCCATCGTTCTCTAAAGACTCCACCGTCATATACAAAATATCTTTACCCACAGAAAGATCTGCCTTAAGCATCTTTACCAAAGAGTCACAAGGGTATGGATGCACCCAAACACTCCTTTGTATTTGAATAAAATCTAGATTTTGTAACTGCCTCCGAAACTGATCTCTGGTTTTTCTTCTATTTTCTTTAATATCAAAAATAATAACTCGCCATTTTTTATCCCATCGTTTTGGTTTGTTTATTTTAAGCTCTTTTTCTTCTATTTTTTCAACTAGTGATTTACCTTTAGATGTTAATCTAACAAATGTTCCTTTGTTGGTTTTTTCGAAAGATACTAAACCTTTTTCTTTTAAATTTTTTATGACTTTGTTTCTAATATAGTATTCCTTTTGTTTTTGTTTATCTTTAGAAATGATGGGTTTTAAGAGCCCTAACGCATTCGGAGCAATAACTGACAAAGAAACAAGCCCAATGGATGCGATCACTTTGATTACAACATCTTCTGTTTCTCCTCTTTCTTTCATTAATTAATCATATCATATTATTAGTAAAATGTTTACGATCGTAAACATTTTACTAAGTATTTTATTAATTCTAAAAAATCATAAATACTCCATCTACAAAATATCTATTACTCTCAATCGTATTTCATATCTCCCTGCGAAAAATGATTCTTCGATAGACGCCACCACACTTCTCTTCTGTCCTATTTCCAGATTATAATCATCCATAGTCTTAAAGAAAGAAATTGCTTTCATAGTTCTCCCATCTTGCTCCAGTACAACCTCCAAGTGATCACCCTGCTTACCAAAATTCTTTGCACTTTTTATAAAAACATTATCAAACATAAAAACAGGTTTTGGATTACCCACCCCAAATGGAGCAAGTTTTTTGATATCCCGTACACTATCTTTATTTACCTCCTGCAGATTCAAATGTGCATCCACATCCAAAACAGGAGTTTCGTGGCTTTCTTTTTTTATTTTTTCATATGCGACGAGTACTCTCTCTTCAAAAAGATGAATCTGTTTTTTTGAAATAGAAAACCCTCCAGCCAATTCATGCCCACCAAACTCAGCCAAACTATTCTCTGGGAGTTCATTCATGAGATCCACTAGATTAACAGATCCATCAGACCGGCATGACCCTTTCAAAATGTCGCCCCCATTCCCGCCCCACACAAACACAGGACATTTGTGTTCATCTGCAAGCTTCCCTGCCACAAGTCC
>CAYHDV010000015.1:6285-9764 GCA_964355515.1 uncultured Candidatus Saccharibacteria bacterium | reverse complement strand
AACCGTGAGTTATTTTTTAGGTAAAGTGAGGTGTCTAGATTTTTTGTTTCTTTTTCAGCAATGGAAAAAGAAAGAGAATCTTGTTTTAAAATTAAAAAGAGGCATTTAGGCAATGAAAAAAGAAAGGGATATTCTTAGTGACAAAAATAAGTAACCTCACCTAAGCTTAAAACCTTTTAAATAACTAACTCGATGAAGCTCACATACTCCATATTTTTTAATTTCTTTGTAATGATCTTTTGTCCCATATCCCTTATGTTGGGAGAAACCATACTCTGGATATATGTCTGATTGTTTTTCCATATATTTATCACGAGTAACTTTTGCCACAATAGAAGCAAAAGCTATAGATCGTTCTTTCGTATCACCCTTTATTATTGTTTCTTGATAAATAAACCCTTCTGGAGCATAAAGTCCCCCATCAAGCTTGACCTCAATCCTTAGAGGTTGAACCTCTAAGGATTTAATTTTGTGGAAAACTCGATTGATGCATTTACGAATAGCTTTTGAAATACCTATCTCATCTATCTCATTCGCGCTCACAGAAGCTGTAGCAAAAAATACTTTTCCTTCTTTTTTCCAAGCTTGAAGCATTTTAAAAATTTCTTTTCTTTTTTGAGGAGATAGCTTTTTAGAATCTAGAAGTGGGATTTTTGAAAATAGTCTTGAGATGTTTTTCTTATAGATAACAAGCCCCACTGTCACAGGCCCAGCAAGTGGGCCCCTCCCCACCTCATCTATTCCGCAAATATATTCACAAGACTTTTTTGACATTTTAAAATTGTATCACGATGAAAAATTAAAAAGAGAGTGTTATATATCACCCTCTTTTATGGGTATGTGCCCTATGTCATGATGTTTCGTAAGCCTCCCGCACACAATACAAGGAAACTGATAATCAAAATCATTGTGACTCTCTGAGTAAGGCAGCATGAAGCGATGCTTGAGACTTTTTTCATCTAAGCAAATACTGCATGCAAAATACCGCTCCACTCTTGGAATACCATTTTTATGGAAATCTCCTGGAAACCCTCTCGGCACTTTTGGTTTTTCCCCCATTTTTTTGTTTTTATGTTGTTTTTAAAAGGAGTGTCTTTAAAATTAAATTATAACATGGGGTCGCGGTAATAACAAAAGCCCTCCAGAAAATCCGGAGGGCTTTGTGCCTATATCATTTTTCTCAATTTTTGATTGCAAAAATTAGCAATCCCATCGAGTAATCTTTGATATTCGCCCCTCTTGTTGGAGTAAATAACCAAATGAAATTCTTTCGTCTCTAAATCATGAGCATCTGCTGTGTACAAAATGAACTGGCACTCTGGGTTTTTCTTTTTTCCTTCTGAAAGAATACACCTGACACCATCTGTCCCTTTTCCTTTATTGTTGGGGACAAGGGATTCTGTTATGACCAGGCAACTTCCATTTTCTGGAATATGATTCAAAGCCTCTTCTGCTTTTTGGGTATAGAAAGCATTTTCCGTTAGTCGTTGTTCTTCAATTACATCCATAATTGGCTCAAAAGCCATTCTGGATTCATTGACAAGAATTATTGTTTTCTCTCCCACCATGTTTGAAAGTTTTTTTCTACAATAACATCTTTATGTTAGAAAGTCAATACAAAATACCATATGATATACTTTCATTTATATGGAAAGCAAATTCATCCACTTACACACACACAGTCACTATTCCCTACTGGACGGCCTTTCAAAAATTCCAGCTTTGGTAAAACGAGCAAAAGAGCTTGGGATGCCAGCGCTCGCTATTACCGATCATGGGAACATGTACGGGGCTATTGAATTTTACAAAACTTGTAAAAAAGAAGGCATCAAACCAATTATAGGTGTTGAGGCGTACATCGCAGAGAGAAGCCTAAAAGATAAAGAACCAAATATAGACAACAAAAGATACCATCTCACACTTCTTGCAAAAAACCATGAAGGCTACAAAAATCTAATGAAGCTTGTCAGTTACTCATACCTCGAGGGTTATTACTACAAACCTCGTATGGATATGGAAATCATCCGCAAACATTCCAAAGGATTGATTTGTTTGACTGGTTGCCCTGGAAGTAGATTCATCCATCACCTTCGAAACAATAATCTAGATGAAGCTCGCATTCTCTTAAATGAATATATCGATATCTTTGGAAAAGATAGTGTTTTCTTGGAATTCATGAATCATCCAGAAGTGGAGGGCACAGATATTGTCAAAAAAAATATAATCCTCCTATCAAAAGAAACAGGTCTTCCAATAGTTGGGACTTGGGATTCTCACTATCTACACAAAGATGACAAAGAAGCGCACAATACCCTTCTGGCGGTAAATACAAACGGTTCAAATTTTAAATTAAATGGTGACTATTCTTTTATTGGAGAAACTGAGGCTCGAGAAGTCTTCAAAGATATCCCAGAAGCTGTAGAAAATACTCTACTAGTGGCTGATTTGGTGGATATTGAAATTCCACTTGGCTCTTGGGTTTTCCCTGACTTCAAATTGGACGATGGCGAGACCGCAGAAAGCCAGCTCAAGAAAGCTGTATACAAGGGCATCCCGTGGCGATATGGAGAAGAGACTGAGGAGATTATAAATCGTATAGAATATGAATTAGACATTATCAAGCAAAAAGGATTCCCTATATATCTTCTTATTGTTGGAGACCTCATAGATTTCTCAAGGAAAAATAATATTTATACAAACATCCGAGGATCTGTTGCTGGATCTATTGTTACCTATCTACTTGGAATCACAGTTGTTGATCCCCTCCGATTCAAACTCCCATTCGAGAGATTCCTAAACCCCGAGAGACCTTCTGCCCCAGATATCGATATGGACTTCGCAGACAACAGACGCGAAGAGGTTCTTAATTATGCAAAAGAAAAATACGGAGAAAAGGCAGTGGCCCAAATCGGAACCTTTGGAACAATGATGGCTCGAGGTGCCGTCAAAGATGTAGCTCGAGCTCTAGGTTATCCATATGACACAGGAGACAAGATTTCAAAACTAATCCCCCTTGGTGCTCAAGGGTTCCCCATGACAATCAACCGTGCCATGGAAATGGTGCCAGAGATAAAAGAACTCTATGACAAAGACAAAGGTGTCAAAGAAATCATAGACATGGCGAAACGCTTAGAAGGTGGAGCTCGGCATATCTCTGTTCACGCGGCGGGGGTTGTGATCTCTCCGACAGCTGTATCAGACTACGCACCAGTTCAGCTCGACCCAAAAGGTGGAAAAATAATTACCCAATACGACATGTATGCTGTAGAGGAAGCTGGGCTTATTAAATTTGATTTTCTAGGTATTAGAAACTTAGCCATCTTGGGAGATGCTGTACAAATCGTAGAGAAACATCACGGGATAAAAATCGATATTGAAAATATCCCTATAGATGACAAAAAAACTTTTGAAATGCTAGCTCGAGGAGAAACTATGGGAGTATTTCAACTTTCTTCTGCGGGAATGACTAGATATCTGAA
>CAYHDV010000015.1:5037-6185 GCA_964355515.1 uncultured Candidatus Saccharibacteria bacterium | reverse complement strand
CTCCGAAAAGCCATGGGTAAAAAAATCCCAGAAGTCATGAATGCAGAAAAGGACAAGCTCATAAGTGGACTGATAGAGCATGGTCTTTCAAAAGAAAAAAGTGAAAAACTATGGGGACTAATCGAGCCTTTTGCCGCGTATGGATTCAACAAGGCCCATGCTGCGAGCTATGGAAACTTGGCGTATAAGACAGCTTATATGAAAGCCAATTACCCTGTTCCCTACATGACAGCTATTTTGACAGCAGAGTCAGGAGACACAGACAGAGTTTCAGAAATTATTCGCGAAGCAGAAAAAATGGGAATCGAAGTCTTGCCACCTGATATAAATGAATGCCTAGGAAACTTCACTGTAATCCATAGCGAAGATGAAAATGAATTAGATAAGATTCGTTTTGGATTCTATACAATCAAAAACCTGGGAACAGATATCTCAGACGCAATAGTTGAAGAAAGAAAGAAGAATGGATTGTACACATCCATGGAGAATTTCTTAGAAAGAATCACTCACAAAAATCTAAACAAAAAATCTTTGGAATCACTCCTGAAAGCTGGAGCTTTAACTACTTTTGGTGACCGTGGGATATTTCTCGCAAATATAGACAATCTACTCTCTTTTAACAAAGCTTTTACAAACAAAAATTCTGACCAAGATTCACTCTTTGGTGGAGACCTAGCCCCAAAGGCGATTCTCACTCTAAGAGATGCAGAAGTAGCAGGAAAAGAAGCGAAACTAGTATGGGAAAAAGAATTACTTGGAGTATATGTTTCTGGGCACCCTCTTGATAAGTTCAAAGAACAGCTCGCGAACAAACCTTCTATTTCTCATATCAAAACTAGCGGGCGAAACGACCAAGAAATAATCAGTGCAGGGATCATAGAACAATTCAAAATAATCATTACAAAAAAGAACCAGCGTATGGCATTTCTAACTTTGGCAGATTTTACAGGGCGAATAGAGGCAGTAGTCTTCCCTGAATTGTTCAAAACCCATAGTGAAGAGTTGGCAGAAGAAAAATGTATAGCCTACAAATCAAAAATCTCTATTAGAAATGGAGAAAAGACACTCATCCTGGACGAAATAAAATTTATTTAACAATTTCCACAGGATTGACTGTTTTTGGGGTATTGTGGTATAAATAATTAAAC
>CAYHDV010000015.1:0-4937 GCA_964355515.1 uncultured Candidatus Saccharibacteria bacterium | reverse complement strand
GATGAATTTGATTCGGGTCTGAAGGTTGCTTGATTGAGGCAAACAAAAAAGGCGTTCCTTTCGGAACGCCTTTTTTAAATTACTTCATTGCAAGAGTTTTTGATTCTTGTATTGAAGAAATTTTATTCATAATAGACATAACCTCTTTTGCATATGTTGGCACAACACTTGGGGGATTATATGTTTCAAGAATCTCCTTTGTATTTTTCCCCTTATACGCATAAGCGATTTTTTCATGATTACCTGAGATAGCTTTACCTACTGTATCAATAGCTTCTTCAAAAGTAGGAAAATAGATTTTACATGAACCATATCCAAATGGGTTTGCTCCACCACAAGTAAACTTTCCACCGGTAGTCTCCCTCATCGCAATAGCGGGAAGAAGGTACGGGTCAAGATCATATTTTTGGGCAGTTTTTGCAAAGACCATTCCATATCCAGTAAGAGGGAGATCCCACTTTCCGAAATACATGTCTATGTTTTCAGCTTGTTCTTTCAGCTCTTCTTCAAGAGCCAAGTCTTCAGACTGTTCAACCGTAATCCCAATATTCAGTGCTTCTGTAACCGATGATGGAACATTGATTGTTTGTCCCATAAAACTTATTGGTAAATTGGCTACAAGAAGCGGCAACGCGATAAACGCATGCAGATTATTATTAAATAATTTTGTGATTTTCGTCATGATTTAGCAGTTTAGCTCTGCCAACTCCGTGTTCGTATATATCGAGAATCCCTTGCTATGTCTTACTCTTATAATAAAACACCCAGGAAACAAAAAAGTCCCTCGACAGGACATGAGTCCATAGTATACTACTTGACATATTTTGTCAAGCATTTCCTAATTTAGTTCCTTGACACCATAAAACCCTTATAAAATAAGGGTTTTATGGTGTATCTCTCACGATACCATTTGAGCAATTTTAATCTCGGAGAATCCAGCCATCCTCTCTCATCTCTTCTGATTTCTTGTATTTTACCTCTTTTTCTACCCCATTTTTGACAACAACAACCCTGTCATTTCTCCCGTATTTCTTCTCAGAAACAGCAGGGCCTGATTCTCTAAGTGAGGCTTCTTTTACCAGAGAATCGCTTGTCTGGAATTGTTTTTGCAGAGAAGCTTGCCCCTCTATTAGTCGTTCTTTCTGTTTTGAGGCAATTTCTGCTTGTTTTTCTGCTACCCCCGCAAATTGCTTTGCATCAAGGACCAGAAGAAGTTCTAGGAGTTTTTCTACGAAAATAGCTTCCATGTCCTTAAACATTCGAAGTCCTTCTCTCTTGTATTCTATCAGTGGCTCTCTTTGGCCATATGCACGAAGAGACACCGATGCTCTTAGATAATCCATTCCTTCCAAATGCTCCAGCCAAAGTGAATCCGTAATAGATAGGGCCAATTGGCGGATAGCATCATAGAAAACATCAAAACCAAGCTCTGATTCTTTTTCTAATATTTTTAACCTATCTTCTTCCGCATACAACCCTAGAAGATATTCTTTTATCTCCTTGTTCTCACCAAGAAGCATTGTTCTTCTTCTCCCATAGACAGTGTCTCTCTGATAACTCATAACATTGTCATATTCAAGAGTGTGCTTTCTAGCATCAAAGTGGAATCCTTCTATTTTTTCTTGAGCTGATTCAAGAGACTTACTTACAAGTTTGTGAGAAATTGGCTGGTCTTCAGACATCCCAAGTGTTGTGAGCATGTTTTTCATTCGGTCTTCACCAAACACTCGGAGGAGGTCATCTTCTGCCGAAACGAAAAACTGAGTTTCTCCTGGGTCTCCCTGTCTTCCTGCCCGACCTCGGAGCTGATTGTCTATTCTTCTTGATTCGTGTCTTTCAGTCCCCAATACATACAAACCTCCAATAGACTTCACTTCATCATAAAGTTCTTTTGCCCCTGGGTCTCCTCCAAGCTTGATATCAACTCCTCGCCCTGCCATGTTTGTGGCGATAGTCACAGAGCCCTTTTTACCAGCCTGAGCAATAAGTTCTCCCTCTCCCGCATGTTGCTTGGCGTTTAGCACAGTGTGAGCCACCCCTTCACTCTTTAGAAAAGCTGAGAGTAATTCGTTTTTTTCTATAGAAATAGTTCCCACCAAAACAGGTTGACCTGTTTCGTGTATCTCTTTTACCTTTTTTGCAATTGCTCGGAATTTGCCTTTTTCTGTTGGGAAAATAAGGTCATTGTGATCAACACGAGAAATAGTTTTGTGTGTAGGAATACTTATAACATCCAAATTGTACACAGTGTGGAATTCTTCTTGAGAAGTCTTTGCTGTACCGGTCATCCCAGAGAGCTTTTTGTAAAATTTAAAATAATTCTGGTATGTGATAGTCGCCACGGTCTTGCTTTCTTTTTGGAGCTCTACTCCTTCCTTTGCCTCGAGGGCTTGGTGAAGGCCCATGCTGAAGCGTCGCCCCGGCTGAAGCCGTCCTGTTGATTGGTCAACAATAATAACTGCCCCACCTTCTACCACATACTCTTTATCTTTTGTAAAAAGAGCCTTGGCACGAACAGCAGTTTCTAAATGGTGAACACTGTTTATTCCTGTGGCAGTATATATGTTCTCAATACCAAGATCTTTTTCGGCTTTGTTTATTCCTTCTTCTGTGAGCTGGATGGCTTTTAATTTTTCATCCACAGTATAGTGCTCCCCCTCTTTCATTCCACCAGCAATAGAGGCAAATTTCTGATATTCTTCGTTTGCACCTTCAGTAGAAGAAGAAATAATAAGAGGTGTTCGAGCTTCATCTATCAAAATAGAGTCTATCTCATCTACCAACACATATGCATGCCCACGCTGAACAATCCCATACTTTGATCGTGAAAGGTTGTCTCGTAGGTAATCAAAACCAAACTCATTGTTTGTACCATATGTAATATCAGCATCATAGGCTTCCTTTCTTGTGCAAGTGACAAGATATTGATCAAAGACATGGAAATCCCCTGTCTCGTCTCGCTTTTCATCCAAGGATTCATCCGCCCGCTCTTTGTACAAGTACGATACATTTTGACCGTTTAAAACAGAGACTGATAAACCAAGAAAACTGTAGATCTGTCCCATCCACTGTGCATCACGTTTTGCCAAGTAATCGTTTACAGTTACCACATGCACACCATTTCCAGAAAGAGCGTTTAGGTATGCAGGAAGTGTCGCCACAAGGGTCTTACCTTCTCCTGTTCGCATCTCTGCAATTTTCCCGGCATGAAGAACCATTCCTCCAATAAGCTGGACATCATAGTGCCTCATCCCAAGTGTCCGAAAAGATGCTTCACGAACAAGGGCAAAAGCCATGGCGAGTATCTCATCGAGCGTCTCTCCATTTTTTAGTCTATTTTTTAGTTCTTGAGTTTTTTTCGGGAAGTCCTCGTCGGCAAGGTTTTTTATTTCTTCTTCTCTGGCATTGATCTCCAACACCGTCTTCTCTGCAATCTTAATAAACCGACTGGACTCATCCCCAAAAATCTTTGTATAAAGTCCCATAGAGACTACTTTATCATACCTAGACTGAATTGCTAAGAGGTATGTATAAGATTGACAATACTGTATTTTATATATAAAATATAAAACAAATACAAAAAGACAGCACATGAAAACAATGCTTGAGGGTGCAAAAGGTTTAGACCCAACATTTGATTTTTCAAATGCATACAGAAGAAGCTATTGCACTCTTCTTATGGTCGTAATACAAGAGGTCGAGGTAAAAATGACTTACACCTTAGACGGAAAGGAAAAAACGTTGAAAGACAATAGGGCTAAATTTGGAGTTTTTTACAAAGAATATTCACCCATAAAAAATTCTACACGTTTCTTTAGCCTAAGAAATGACACATACTTCACAACAAGAAGTGGTGCCGAGGGACTCATAAAAGAAGCCCTGTCTACAGGTGAGCTCGAAAAACTGGATGATGCAGGAATTGAGGAAACCTTTCTAAGACAAGTGGATACCCACCGATAACTAAAAAGCCCCGCCTTCGGCGGGGCTTTTTTAATTTCTTCCCTATTTAATAGTTCCACAATCAATCATCTGATACAAAAGCGCGCTGTATGCTTTTGTTGTATCTGGTACAAGTATCTCCCCTTCTTCAACCAACGGATATCGCCATTTCTCAATACCCATTTCTACAAATTTATAAATTTCTTTTTCAACACCAGAAGATCCTTCGATGATATATGAAAACAAAAGTGTCGCCGTATCCCCATCTTTTAACCCTACAAGTGTCCCCTCGTAGCCATTTGTCATATCAGGGCCACTCTGTGTTCCCTTTTTTGTTCCCGAGATTTCATCACCCTTCATAATAATAGAAAGATATTCATCCACGGTGTACGGAGCACTCGGTGTTGATGTTTGATGATATGCATAACAATACAAATCTTTTATTGTTTGGTCAGCAAGTGATTGTTGGATGATGGCATGCCCCAAATCATCTGGATTAAACTCTGATTGCTCTTTTTTACAATCGGTCTTTTCTGGGTCATCATAGTTATCACACTGGACAAAGCGAAGTGTAAATTCTGTCTCGGCTGTCACACCATCCTCGAGAGCTGTTTTATAACTATATGTAGAGTACACACTTCCGGCAGCGCCTTCACTCGCTGTCGTCACACAATATGCTTTCCCTCCAATATCTTTGGCGATAGTCTCTCCATTTTCCAAAACCTCATTTCCACCATTCTCACACTGGAAAGCCTTTTCCGTACGCATGACCGCTGGAGGCCACACAGTATCTGGTGTTGTGATATATGTCGTATCAAGAGTGGTGCTATATACCGGATCTACTACCTCCTCTTTTTCAATACGAGCCCTCCTCACGTTCAAAAAAACCGAAACCCCAATAGCAACAACAACCAGCCCGACAATCAACATCGTTTTTTTGTTTACCATCTATACAGTATATACCTCATCACTACAAATAGCTTATGATTTATATTATC
>CAYHDV010000014.1:0-9905 GCA_964355515.1 uncultured Candidatus Saccharibacteria bacterium | reverse complement strand
AAAGGATTTTTGGATTTGGTTTCCGCCCCGCAGGAGGGGTCTGGGGAGGAATGCGCGCGGAGCTTTTTTGGGCGGGGGCTATTGATAAAAATACTGTAAATGGTAGAATATCCGCATATGTCACTTCAAGAAAAACTGTCTAAAATTTCTCAAAACCTGCAAGAAACCAAAGCAGAGACAGAGAAAAAAGCTCAAGAAAAAGAACTTGAGCCAATTCGTTTGCGAATTAAAGAGCTTGAAAATCAGAAAAATCAACTTGATTTGGTTAAGGGTTCTTTAGAATTGAAATCTGGCGAAAAAACTGGCAAAGGAATGAAAGAGTATTCAAAAGAAACCGAGGAGCAAGCTAAAAAAGAATCTACTCGCTTAGATACCTTGATAGAGAAAAATAAGGATGCACTCCAAACAATGGGCGTTGAAAATAAAGACCAGCTTGTGGAAAATTCTGAATTTGCTGAAGAACCAGAAGTTGTTAGTTACAAAAAAGCGAAAGGAGAAACTACCAATTTGGAAATTTCAGATAGTGCTTTAAAAGAAAAATTAAAAACACTTGGAGTAAATATTGATGCAGAAAATTTTTCTTACGATTCCGCAGAAAAAGCGTTAGCGGAAAAATCACAATCTGTCGAAGGCGAACTTTTGCAGGAAAAGCTAAAAACGCCTGAAGGAAAAGAAGAAGCCATAGAGACACTATCTAAAGATTTAGAAAAAAAGCTTGTGCAAGTTAATTTTTCTAAAGACGGAAAAACTGGAGTAGAAGCTTTAAGCTTAAACCGAGGCGAGAGCAAAATAACTATTTCGGGCGAAAAAACAAAATTTGAAGGCTGGCGTAATGCTAAATTATTACCAGAAGAAATGAGTGCCTTGGAAAAAACCTACGGAGCCGAGGTACTAAAGGAAGCCGTTAGAAAAGCTTATGAAAATAAAATACAAACTTCTTTTGATGAATCTGATAAAGAAAGCAAGAATATTGATAAAGCTCTAAAAGAAGATTTAGAAAGAGCAAGCCCAGAAAAAGGAGCTGAAGCTAATAAAGTATTTCGTGAATTTCAAAATCTCGCAAATATTTTCAATAATACTTTAAAGGAAAAAGCCGAGGAGTTGAAAGCAAAAGGAGTGGATTTTAATCCTAATTATGTTCAAAATTACGGAGGCGATTACAAAAAGTACGCGATGCTTGGTGAGTATGATACCGACAACGAGCTGGTTGAACAAGTAATGAGAAATCCTTCGACCTATCCTCCAAGATTAAATTTTGATGCCCTAAAAGAATATACGGAAAAACGAATAGATCAAATCAAAGAACTTACTGAAGATATTAAAAAATTAGAAACAGAAGAAGATGTTAGTAGATTTACAAGAGGTGAAAAAAGTGGAATAGGTAAGGCTCATAAAAATATACTTTATACAAAATTTGAGGGGGTAAAAAGACCTCAATATTACGCTAACGAACAAAGTTGGGAGCAAACTAAAGTTAAGGGCTTGATGCAATTCAAATCATACGAGGAAGCCAAAACTTATTTTGAAAAGAAATCCTTAGAACGAGAAACTACAAAACAAAAACTTGTTCAAAGTTTAGAAACTGGTATAGAAGCTCAACAAAAAAGTAAAGAACTTCGTAAAGAAATTGAGGCGCAGAATTTTGGTGGAGGTATTAATGATGTAGAAAATGAAGTTTCTCGTATTGAGAAAAACAAGCAAGAAGCACTTACTTTGATGTCCGAACTAATAAAATTAGAATCAGAGTTACCGAATGAAGAAGTTATTTTGAATGGTAGTGAAATAAAAGTCCCTTCTATTGGTAAACAATTAGAGCAATTAAGAAAAGACCGAGAAACAGAGGAGCAGAATTTGAAAAATCTAAAACAAAAAATTTCTAACCATGAATCGAATAAACCAAAACTTTTTGGAAAAGATAAGTGGGAAAAAGATTTATCTGATTTGAAACAAGAACAAAAAGATTTAGAGGAAAAAATTCGCAAAATGAGTAATGAAGATTATTCTGCTTTATCAAGAAAATACACTTTCCGTATTCCAACTCAACAGTATTCTAATGTAGAAAAATTAGTCAATGAACAAAAATATGTTCAAGGTAATTCAAAAGAAATTTTTAACGACCTAAGAACTAAGCTTAACGAAGTTATAGGCCGTAAAGCTCCTGAATCAGTAATAGCTCTTAATAAGGAGTATAAAGATTTAGAAAAAAAGCTCTCGTAATCCTTGGGAGTGTCTCTCATGCGCGCACGGGTGGGTAAGAGCGTGTGTGCGTACTCGCACACACGCTAGGGGCAAGCATGTATTCCGCCTCGGGCATTTCCGCTATGAGCGTCCATGGCTAAAGGATGAGCGCCGAAGTTATATAACTCACTAAAGTTTAGTAGCGAAAGCGACACCACGAACATAAATATGCAAAGCGTAGAGTGGGGATGGCGAGGGCGGAACTTCTCGAGAGTACTCTCTTCGAGAAGTAGCCCGACCCGGGGAGAGGAAACTTCCTCTCCCCAAGAAGAGCGGGCAATCAAGCAAACGGCTCATCCTCTGGTATTTGAGCCGTTTAGCTTATTGTTTGCCCGCACAGAGGCACCTAGGCGCGAGTAGCCATAGCGGAAATGCCCGAGGCGGATGCCGAGGGTGCATCCCCTTTAGACACGGACAATGCATAGCGAGATAAATGACCGAGACAATTTTGATTTTGTTGTTTCTGAATTTCTAGCCCCCGCCCAAAAAAGCTCCGCGCGCATTCCTCCCCAGACCCCTCCTGCGCGCGGAAACCAAATCCAAAACCCCGCCGAATTTCAAAAAGAATCAGCCGAGATTTTGCGAAATCCTTTCCCCAGAAAATTGCTTTCGCAAAATCTCGTCCGCTTTGTATTTAGCGTTTTCCCGCACTTCTGCTGAAGCAGAAGCTCTGTGCTTCGCACAGAGGCGCGTAGCGCGCGGGGAACGCTAGTGTCTTTTGTTTTGAAAATAGGTTCGGACTTGGTACAATAAACACACACAGAATACTTAAGTCCGGATGCAACGCATTCGGGCTTTTGTGTTCTGATGGCAGGAGAGGACTCGAACCGAGGGTGCGCGAAGCCCGGAGTGAGCGGAGCGAATGAGGAAGCACCCGAGTGGGGGTCGATGGAGTGAGCCTGAGCGAATGCAATGAGTCGAAGGCCACGAGAGTGACCGAGTCCTCTATCGCCCACATAGAATCAATTATTCTGTAGAAGAATACACCTCTTGAACAACATCAGAAAAAATATCTCTTAGTATTTTATGGCTAGATTTTGAATATTCTAAAAATTCTTCTTTTTTACATTCATCTTGATTTCTAATTTCTTTGCCTTCTGCAAACTTCTTTAAATCCATATTTTCTTTATAGTTTGACGTACGGAAACTACCATACATTATTTTACTAGGTTTTATTTCTGGATGAATTTTAAAATAATTTTCCCAATATTCTTGACTAGAAATTGTCTTCTCTGGTTTTTTAAATTCCCCATTTTCATCTACTTCTGGTTTGCCATTTTTAATAAGATATTGGGAACCTGTTTCTGGGTCTACTTTAATATCTGCATCAATACATAAGATTCCAGCATTGACTGGCACACCTTTGCCAAAATTAAATATCTCAAAATCATTATACTGCTGTTCTATACCTCCTTTATTACGGCTATATCCGTCTCCGACTGTTATTTGGCCCTCTCTCGTGCTCTGATAAAAATCATTTTGCAATATATATTCAACTGGGTAGTAAAAATAGAATTTATAGTCCTTTTCACCGCCATACATAGTATGAAGTTCTTTGCCATAAGAAAAGTGAGTAGATTCTCTATCTAAAAAATACTGAGTTCCATAACTTGCCATGATTTTATCTACAACTTCTTCTGCAGACATTCCATCTTTCTTCAAATCTTTAACGGTTTCTATATCCACCATAGACTTGGCTACGCTGTGATCCTTTATTATCGTTGATGTAGCTGAGTTGATATTTCCGTCTTTTAAAAGAGGAATAAATCCGTCAACAAAAACGCCCCTTCCTTGTGTATGACCACCTCCAGTGGAAGTGAACGTATTTTCGCGAACTCCGTATCTTGTAACGTGATAAAAGGCTTCTCCTGACAACCTTTTAGTCAACGTTACATAATCTTCTAGAGACATCTTTTCCATGACTTCCGTTGAAAGATACATCTCTCTTTCCTCGAGCGTTAGGGGGCAATGTGATAAAATATCATTAAATTTTTTGTTGTATTCTGTCAGCAATTCTCTTATGTTAGATTCTTTTTGAGATTCTAAATATGAGTTTAGTAAAACCTCTTTCTCTTTAAACTTCTCAGTTTTAAAAAGTTTCCCAAAAATATTTTTTCTTAATTCTTCAAAATGCTCTTTGGTTTCCGTCCACATATCAGACTCTTCCGGAAAGTGCTTTTTACCTTTTATCTCTTTATTTAATTCACTAAAGGTAGCAGGCTTCTTGCGAGCCTCTCTCAATTTATCTGCTGTTTCCTTGCGTAAATCTCCAGCCAGTTCTTTTGAAAAACTTCTTTCTAATTTCATATTGATATTTTAACATTATTGGCATTATTTAAATAGGAATCACAAAAACCAAATGCGTTGTATTTGGTTTTGAGTGATGTGTGTGGTCACAAATCACTCAGTATAATTCTTCGCAATACTCGATTTCTACTAAGTGTTCGCGAATCTTACAGATTCTGTACACCTTTTGGATACTTTGTTTCGCTCTGCTCACAAACTATCTCAAAAGGTCTTGCGAAAGTGTCCCACACTTTCTCACTCGGCTCGCCTTTTCTCGTTTTACTCGAAATATGGCTCCGCCTGCACCTTTCGTTCACACAAAGAGCAGTCTTTGTGTTTTTCACTCAGGTGCCCCCGGCAGGAATCGATCACTCTCGTGGCCTTCGACTCACTTCGTTCACTCAGGCTCACTCCATTTACCTCCACTCGGGCTGATCGGACTATCGTCCGGCTTCGCCAGCCCTCGGTTCGATTCCTCCGACTGGCAGTACATCACAAAAACCAAATGCGTTGCATCTGGTTTTGAGTGATGTATGTGCCCCCGGCAGGAATCGAACCTACAATAACGGCTTAGAAGTCCGTAGTTATATCCATTTAACTACAGGGGCAATTTATGTCTTATCTATTCCAAAAGGTCTTAGACGATTACATACTATCATCTAAATGCTCTCTTGCAAGACCCATGGCAATAACATACATCAAAGACTCTTCTGGAGAAATCTCTGGGACTTCTTTTGAGAAATCAAATATCCCATTCCACAAGTCTGGATGGTTGACTCTTGATTTGAGTTTCTTGGCCAATAATTCAAGCTTAACCATATCAGCTTTGTTTCCACAAAGAGTCACACATTTCAGACCCTCTTTATCACTTTCAGGCTGAGCTGACTCTTGGTGCCAGTTCATATGATGAGATTTTATTTTGTCGTAGAGGTCATGTTCTTCGTATTTGAAACGATGAGCTTCCTTTATATCCCCTCTTTGAACCATAGAGACAGTGGCATTGTTGTCCTCCAAGACAACAACCATATGTGGCTCTTTATCATCCAATACTACAGCCTTTGCAGAGGCTTGGGCGTTTGTGCGGAAATGAATATCTACAAAGCCTGACTGCATAAGTAGTTTCTTGTAGACATATCCAATCTCTTCTGGAACAACAATAACCTCTACTTCCAATTTATTATCCAAAGTCTCTTTTGTTATCTTAAATCCCAAAATCATTTCATCGTAAGCAAAAAGAACCATTTCTTTTAGCTTCACTTCTACATGATCTCGGATATCAGCGTTTGGAACCTTTGGGATAATAATCTTAAAAAATGACCCCAGTGCATCTGGGAGCGACACATAAATACTTGTTTGATTTGTTTCTTTTTGGATTTCTCGAAGAAATTTCAAAATAACACTATCATCTTGCACTCGCCCCTCTACTATAACTCCTTCTGGAATATCTTTTTTGCCATAGGAAACAAGTTTCGCAGATTTACCCTTACCTCGAAGCTGAGTATATACGAAAGTATGATCTGTGATATCCAAACCGAGAGCTCTTTTTTCATCGAAACCAAAAAATGATAATAAATTCATTGTTTAGATTATACCCCAACTCCTTAAATAGCGATAAGTACTATCCCCAAAATAACAAATCCAATAAGAATAGATGCAATATTTATTTTCTTGTAGATAGTCTCCCCGAATTTCTTTCCAAAAATATGCATGACAAACCCAACCAAGAAAAATCTTGAAGAGCGCCCTAAGATTGAAGCAACTACAAAAGTGATAAAATTAATCTCAAAAAATCCAGAAGCTAGAGTAAAAACTTTGTATGGTATTGGAGTAAACCCAGAAATAAAAACAGAAAGAAATGCACTCTTTTCAAAATAAACACCTATCTGGGCAAATTGATTTTCTAACCCATAAAATGCAATCATTTTTTCACCAATCAAGCCAAAGAAGGCAAAACCTATCAAATACCCAAACATCCCACCAAACACAGAAGAAATACTAGTTACAAAAGAATAAAAAAACCATCTTCTATGTTCTTTGGTTGATAAAATAGCAATCAGAAGAACATCCGGTGGTATGGGGAAAAAGATAGATTCCACAAAAGAAAAGAAGGAGAGCCACCATGTGCTATATGGACCTTCTGCAAATTTAATGAGGCTCTGCTTGAAACGCTCTAAAAAGTTATTCATAAAACCATTATCGCATGGCGCTTCCGTTTGGCACAATTTCTTTTGGTATTACAAACATTGGTTTTCCGTCAGCGTCATCTACTGCAAGTATCATACCGTTTGATTCAAAACCTCGGATCATTCGTGATTCCAAATTCGAAACAAACATAAACTGCTTCCCTGGGAAAAACTCTGGCTCAGGAAAGTACTCCCTGATAGCAGAAAGTATCTGCCGTGGTGAATCTTCCCCCAGATCCACCATAAATTTGTACAGCTTGTCAGCCCCCTCCACAATTTCCACAGAGACAATCGTCCCCGCTTTCATTTCTACTTTTTTGAAGTCGTCGTAATTGATCATGTTATTTTTGTTTATCTAAGTATCTTTGTAAAATTATTGCAGCAGCGGATTCATCTTTCTTTTTTGTATCATCTTTTTTCGTCTGCCTAGCTCTTGGCTTTTCATAATCCCTATACTGGTCTGCAAAGACCGAGCTGAATTCTTCGTTTTGCATGTGCACAGGAAGCATCGTTTCTAAGCTAATTTGGGCAACAAACTCTTGTAGCTCCTGAGTGATACTTGCCTTCTTACCAGGATCACCAATAACAATCTCAGAAATCCCCCTCTGGTCTAAAATCTCCCCTATCCTTTGCCTGGCCTTACCAGCTTCTACAGTCTCAAGCGGTGTGGCAATCATCCCCAGCTCATCTGATATCGCAAGCCCTATTCTTTTTGTCCCAAAATCAATTCCAAGGTATCTCATAGTTTCTAGTCTAACAGAGTACAGCCAACAAAAAAAGCGAGGCACACTGCCTCGCTTCCCTTTAGTCGAAATTAAATCTCCCCGAAAAGATGCCGTCCACAACAAGTAGATAAATTCCTTTTGGGAGATTCAAGGTGTATTGTTCCCCGACCACTTTTTTCTGGGCAGAAAACACTTCCTTCCCCGTCATTGAATAGATACTAATCTTTTTGTTTGGTGGCACAATTAGTATTTTACCCTTGACGATAACTCCGCTCGGCTTCCCCGCGTTTCTGATTGAGGTGTAGACGGACGTCTCTAGTGAGAGAACTTCTGTCCACCCTGAATTACTTGGGTCGTGATAATCAGACACAAGGCAACTTAGAGTATATGAAATGTCAGTCGAGCCACTCACCGACAAGACATCGGCAAAGTACTGGAACGAAGCATTCTCCTCACCTTCAAAATTTAGGACGAAATCTACAGAGTGGAGCAAGGGGTTAACAAGGAATTCTTCGCCCCAAGAAATGTAAGGCGTCTCTTCTATGCTCAAATAGAGATGATCAATCAAAGGAAACCCTTCTTGAAACTCAATTTTGCAATCCTCAATCCGCACAGTCTGGTCTGTGCTGAAATTGAAGTACCCGATAAGCTGGTGATCAGCAGGGGTTGCAAAAGGTGGAACAGGTTCTCCCGCTGAGATCTGAACTATTTGAGCGCTGAGAAAGGTTGGGGAAAATACAAGGATCAATATTAGTGCTTTTTTCATGGTAAGGTTCTTTAGTTGGTTTATTTTTATTATAACCAATAACCTTGAGTTTTATTTAAATTCTGTTAATATCTTGGTATCGGAGAGGTGGCAGAGTGGTCGATCGCACTTGTCTTGAAAACAAGAGTGCCGCAAGGTACCGAGGGTTCGAATCCCTCCCTCTCCGCCAAAATTGGAAATCGGAATCAGAAGCCGAAATGGGGTCGGCGCGAAGCGCCGACACAAACGCATTCCCGCCAAAAATTCCCGAATCCAAAAGGTTTTTCCACGCTCCGCGTGGCTCAAAAAAGACGGTTCGATCCTTAATTTGAAAGTTCGAACCGACTTTTTTGAACAAATGAAGTTTTTCTTCATTTGTACACTCGTTTGCCAATTCCATATTGTATTTCAAAAACTTTTCGGTAAGTTCGAACCGATTATTCGCTTTTTGCTCAAAAGCCGATAATTTCTCTTTGAGAAGCTGTTTTTCGTTCACGAGCTTGTTTTTCATATCTCGATATTCTTCGAGCAACAAAGCGTTTTCGAGATAAGCATTCATCAGCTTCTCAATTTTAGAATCCAAAAGAGAAATATCGGCTTTTGTGTTGTCTGCAAAAAGCGTAGACGATTGGGCTTCCACCAATTTATCTTTTTCATTTTCCACCAACATCCATTTAGCCCAATCGTCTGGCAAAGAAACTTTTTTTATTTCCTTTTGAATTTCGGAAGTGATGATTTCTTCGCGAGTATATTTTTGTGAACAAGGATTTTTCCGTTTGGTGCAACGCAAATAGTTATGACCTTTCTGTGTTTCGGTAGTAATGAAGCAACCACATTCTCCGCAACGGAAAAATCCTCTGTACAAAAATGGTTTCAGTCCTCGCGACTTCGGTTTAGATTTTCTCATCATCACTTCCTGAACAGAATCAAAAAGTTTCTTTGAAATAATCGGTTCGTGCTTGCCTTCGTGTATCTCGCCGTTATACAACATCAAACCTGTGTAAATAGGATTTTTCAAAAGTTTTTGATAATTCGACACCGCAAGTTCCTTTCCGCTTTTTCGCTTCAATCCAAGTTCATTAAATTTGTCGCGAAGTTGGCGCAAAGTGAAAGACCCAGACGAATATGCCTCAAATGTTTTCTTGATTAAGGGTGCGATATTTTCATCAACAACAATTTTCCCACCCTCGTTTATATATCCGAGCGGAGACATTTGAGGCCATATTCCGTCTTTCACTTTGTTTCGCTTACCACGCTTGATATTCTCCGACAAATTATCTACATAATACTTGGATTGCGAAAAAGCGATTGAGAGCATGAATTTGCCTTGCGGTGTCGTATCACACCAGAAAGTTGGGAATTTTAGCTCGGCAATCTTTCCCGTATCGAGCAAATATATTATTTTTCCACCATCAACACTATTTCTCGCTAGTCTGTCGGGATGCCAAGCCAAAATCCCGCTTGCCTCATTTTGCTCGATACGAAGAAGCATTTCATCGAAAACTGGCCGACCCGGAGTTTTAGCCGTTTGTTTTTCCACGAAAATATCAACGACATCAATATTCTCTTTGAGAGCAAGAGATTTTAATTCGGCCAGTTGATCCGAAATGCTTCTCACTTGCCGATCTTCGGTGTCGGTAGATTTGCGAGTATA
Organism: uncultured Candidatus Saccharibacteria bacterium; assembly: GCA_964355515.1. Lineage (GTDB taxonomy): Bacteria > Patescibacteriota > Minisyncoccia > Phycocordibacterales > CSBR16-119 > CAYHDV01. Next base: position 74 of record CAYHDV010000014.1, on the reverse strand, counting down.
GATAAAAAACTTTCTGGGGTGATTATTCATAATTGTATTGGCAAACGAGGAGCCACGCGGAGCGTGGCGAATCC
>CAYHDV010000013.1:0-10271 GCA_964355515.1 uncultured Candidatus Saccharibacteria bacterium | reverse complement strand
ATTGTTCTCCTTTTGTGATGGTGGATGGGGTTAGGGTGGCGGTGCAGAGTGGGGGAATGGTGAAAGAATTTGTTGTGGAAGATGAAGCTGCGACAGCGGTGGCGTTTAGGTCAAAGATCATTACACGATTGTTCCCAGATTCAGCGACATAAAGTAAGCTTGTAGAATCATTTATAAATATCTTAGTAGGACCTCCAGCAAATCCAGATTGACCAGGCCCAGACACGAAACCACCACGCCCATCAGACACAAGGGATCCACCCCAGTTGGCAGTGGCTGAATCAAAATCTGGCTGTCCTAACACATATGATGCATTCATACCATTTGTGGTTCCCGACGAAAGGTCAAAAATAAGAAGGCGGGGGCCAAAGGAATCAAATACAAACAGATGCCCTGTCTCTGGCTGATATGAGACACTGGAAGGAAGGGAAAACAAAGATATACTTGCGCCTCCACTTGATGTGGTAAAATTGCCTGCTCCAAGAACGTTCACTGCGTTTTCTCCGTTTGTGATTGCTGTGACATCAAACATTAAGACACGATTGTTGTGCTTGTCGGCGACAAAAAGTGTTCCCGCCCCATCCAAAGAAAGGTCAGCGGCTTGATTTAAACCAGAGACAGTTGTTGTCTGAGCATAAGCAGTAAAATTTGATTGACCAAGGACATTCACGGCATCTTCTCCGTTTGTAATTGAAGCAACATTAAAAATAAGAACACGGCTATTGTCAGGATCGGCAACGTACAAAAGGTCTGAATCTGCATCGTACGCCAAGCCTTCTGGGTTCGCTAAACTATTAATAGCAGTCACTCCTCCTCTGTTCATTTGCCCTGAAGCAAAGTTGGCTTGTCCAAGAACGTATGCCGCCGATTCTCCATTGGTAATACTTGCAACATCAAAGACAAGGATTCGATGATTTCTTGTATCTGAAACAAACAGTCTCTGACCGTCTGCATCATACGCCAAACCAAGCGGAGCACTTACTGATGAAGCATCTGTCGCTACTGCTTTTGTGCCTGTCATGGTATCTTGGCCCAATACAGCAGTGGCTGCTTGTCCGTTTTCATGAGCAACCGTACTATAAACCATTATCCGATCATACATCGCAACAAAAACACGATTGTTTGTAGAATCAACAACAACAGCACCAGCCTCTTTCATTCCGGTTGCTGTTTGAGCGATAGTATTTGTTGTAAAATCTGATTGCCCAAGCACATATGTCGCGTCCATACCATTTGTAAGTGTCGCAGCTTGGAGAGAAGTCAAAGGCAGAAATAGTGTTGCAAAAGATATTGAAAGGATTAGAAATAATTTGGTTGGCTTTGAGAAAATGGTTGTGAGGTTTTTCATATGAAGCCTATTATATCAAAAAAGATAGACTAGTCTATTACAAAAAATATTTGAGTTTCATTTCTTCTGTTGAAGATGAGAAAACAAAAAACAGAGCCGAAGCTCTGTTTTTTGTTTATTTTTATCTCTTTGTCTTTCTTCGAGTTACGATCATGTTGTTTGAGTATTTCTTTGCTCTTCGTGTCTTTACACCATAAGCAAGTTTTCCATGACGAGTCTTTGGACCTCTTCGAAGTCCTATTCCTTGTCGTCCTTCTCCTCCTCCATGAGGGTGATCAACTGGGTTCATAACAGAACCTCGTACAGTTGGTCTAATACCTCGGTGTCTGTTTCGTCCAGCTTTTCCAAAGTTTGTAAGTTTCCATTCATCATTTGAAACTGTTCCGATGGTTGCCCAACATGTATCAACTATTTTTCGAACTTCAGTAGATGGCATCTTGATACTTGTATATCCATTGTCGTTTGCCACAACTTGCAAGAAATTTCCCGCTGATCGAGCAAGCTTTGCTCCACCTTTTGGTTTTGTTTCTACGTTGTGAACAAATGTACCTACTGGAATATTTCGGAGGATAAGTCGGTTTCCAATTTCATTTGGAGCATCTTCTCCCACAATGAATTTGTCTCCCACCTTAATACCCTTTGGAGCGATAACATATCGCTTTTCTCCATCGGCATACACTGCAAGCATGATATATGCTGACCGGTTTGGATCATATTCAATAGAAGTAATCTTCGCAGGAATATCAATTTTATTGTACATAAAATCAATATCTCGGTATTTTCTTTTTACTCCACCTCCTTTGTGAGGAGTAGTGATTATACCTCTATTGTTTCGTCCAGTACCTCGCTTGAATCCCTTTGTAAGAGATTTTTCTGGAGTACTTTTTGTGATGACGTCTTTGTATGAGACAACATTCATCCCTCGTCTTCCCTGGCTTGTTGGTTTATATGTTTTCATTTTTTCTAGCAATATTTATCAGCTATTGCGAACTATATAATTTCTTATAATGTTTCTTTAATAATTTTTGTGGTGACTCAGGTGCTAGGCGACAAGGAGTAAATTTGAGAGCTGTAGAAAACTACAGTGAACAAATTTACAACGCAGTCAACAACGCTGCTGGAGCTACCACGGGAATTATCTAAACGAAATCTATTGTTTGCCCTTTTTCTAGGTAAACATAGGCTTTCTTTCCTCCTCCTTTAACACCAGCTCCTCCTTTTCGATATACTGCTTTCTTTGGAAGAGCAGCAATATTGATTCGAAGAGGTGACACTCCATACAACGCTTTGATTGCTTTTTTGATTTCTACTTTTGTAGATCGCACCGCAACATCAAAAGTGTATACGTTTCCCTCTGAAAGATGTGCCGCCTTTTCTGTGATTCGTGGGTTTTTCAAAATCTTTGTAAGATCAAGAGAAGAAACTTCTTTAGACCCAGTCAGAACTTTTGATTTCTTTTCTTCTTTATTCTTTTTTGATAGTAATCCTGCCATATTGTTATGTATTAGCTTAGTTTCTCTCCGAGAAATTCGACTGTTTTTTCTGGATTAACAATAAAAACATATTTGTGATTCAAAAGCTGAAGAAGATTCATATTTCTCATTTCATCTATTCCTACTTGAGGAAGATTGTTGAAACTCTTCACAACGTTTTCATCATTTTCATCTATTGCGAGATGAACATATGGTTTCCGACCATCTTCTATTCTTTCATTCTTCAACTCCTTGGCAAAAGCACTCATAATAGCAACTGCATTTTTTGTCTTCATTTCAGACAAAGAAAGCTTGTCGATAAATATAAGCTCATTGTTTCTCATCTTTTCAGATAGAACTGTAAACAAGGCTTTGGCTTTCATTTTTCTGTTTATCTTTTTCTTGTAGTTTCTTTCATTTGTTGGTCCATGTGTAACTCCTCCTCCAACCCATATTGGAGATCGTCTTGATCCATGACGAGCTTTACCTGTACCCTTTTGTCGCCAAGGCTTCTTACCTCCTCCAGACACCTCGCTTCTGTCTTTTGAATCAGCAGTGTTCGCTCTTTTGTTTGACATCGAAGAGACCATCGCTTGGTGAACAAGGTCAGCATTCCAAGATAATCCAAAAATAGATTCTGGTAGCGCCACCTTTCCTGTTTCTTTTGCTTCTTGATTATAAATTTTTGCTTCCATAATATTTATTGCTAATTCTTAGCCGATTATCTCAATAACTGTACCTCGTCGACCTGGGATTGCTCCCTTGATAAGGATTTCATTTGTTTCTGGAGAGATAGCAAGTACTGCTAAATTTTTAACAGTGATTCTGTCTCCTCCCATTCTTCCTCCCATTCTTGTTCCTTTGAATACTCTCTGAACTCCACCAGCTCCGATAGAACCAGGTTCTCGCTCTGAGTGCTTTTGTCCATGAGTTCTTCGTCCTCCAGCGAAACCATGTCGCTTCACAACTCCCTGGAAACCTTTTCCTTTTGAAGTTCCTGAAACAGCGACATTGTCTCCTACTTGGAAGATAGAAGAATCAATCTTATCTCCTCGATTAAAAGAAGATGAATCATCTAGTCGAAATTCAGACAGAGTGGCAAAAGACCCAAGATCTTTTGTATGTCCAAGTTCTGCCTTTGTCTTTCGAGAATCTTTCTGAGAACCATATCCCACTTGGATAGCAGTATACCCATCAGTTTCCTGATTTTTTACTTGTGTGACAACACAAGGACCAGCGATAACAAGAGTAGCTGGGTGAACCATACCATTCTCATCAAAGAACTGAGTCATTTTTACTTTTGTTCCTAGTATTGCTTTCATTAAAAAGTGATTAAATTAAAACAACGTTAATAATAACGTTGTATGTAATGCTCAAAGCCCGTATGTAAAAAATACACTAAAGGCTTATAATCTGCATTGGTCCCTTTCTAGGTTGGAGGTCACAGGTTGTAGGTTATAGGGAGGAAATTGCTTCGCAATTTCCTCCCTCTAAAACCTTTCACCTAAAACCTTTCACCTATTGAGGTACATACAACAATGGTTTATATATTACGGATACTGAGAATAAAGTCAAGGAAAAGAACTTTTTAAAAAAATCCTCCCGTGTTAGGAGGATTTCTGATTTAAAGAAACTAGCTTACTTTTTTGACCTTAAAAGATGAATATTGTTTAGTGAATTTATGATACTCGCCCCACTTGAGATTACTCGCCCCATTGAATACCTAAGTAGTATCCTTCTACTTTTACATCATCAGAATATGGTTTCACCCAGTCAGGGTTGTGGTTTTTTTCACTTTCTAATTGAAACTTAAAAATCATGATTATAACAGGGGTAAACCCATTATCTACAAGTTCATCAAAAAGGAACCCTCCAAGCTCGCCTATGGTTGAACGATAACCATCTTTTTTCTTTTTTACTGGACGAAGGTTACTAGAGCTACCTTCAACAATAAGCAAAATTGGATACTTGTTTACACCCATTCGCGCAACATTGAGTAATTTTTCCTCTGTGACTTTTTCGGTAAAAAGCTTTTTTGCTTTCAATCTAACTTTTTCAAGTCTAAGGTTTTCTTTTTCCTCTAACCTATTTGCTTCAGCCTCAGCTTTTTCCTTTTGAGCCTTCTTTGTTTCTTTTTCCAACTTTAAAAGAAGAGCTTTAGTTTGTTCTTTCATTTTTTAGTATTTTACAGATTTAATTCGATAGTACAGAAGGCTTTCACTTGAGTCGAGAGCCCTGGATCCCCGCCTACGCGGGGAAGACAAAATCCACGTAAAGAACGAGTTTGACACTTGAGCTTTAACTTTTAAAATATTCACGGTTTTTCTATCTTGAGATTTCGACCGTTTTCAAAATGCCGTTAAGAAAAATATTCTTTTCGAGCGTTAAGCACGAAGCATTAGCGCAGCGATCTGCTGAGTGTAGTGAGAAAGAATGTTTTTTAGGCTTTTTGAATCAGGTCTAGCTTTTTTGTTTCTTTTTCAGCGATGGAAAAAGAAAGGGTGGCTTTCTCATAAAAAAGCAACAAGCTGTTGTTTATAAAAAGTAAGCAAAAAATATTTAAGAGAAAAACAAAAACCCCTTTCGGGGTTTTTGTAACAATTACATCATCTTCACATCTATATCTACACCTGATGGGAGACTAAGACTTGTAAGAGATTCAATAGTTTTTTGGTTTGGATTCATAATGTCGATAAGTCGTTTGTGAATTCTAATCTCAAACTGCTCTCGTGAATCCTTGTAAACGAAGGTTGCTCGGTTTACAGTATATTTTTTGATTTCTGTAGGAAGTGGCACTGGTCCGATGATGGTTGCATCATGTCTTAGAGCTGTTTCTACAATTTGTTTTACTGAGGCATCAAGTATTTTGCTATCGTATGCTCGTACTCTGATTCTTAGTTTAACTGTTTCGTCTTTTGCCATAAGTGTATTCTAGTCTTCGTCGTAGCAATAGTTTTTTAAACAATTGTCAGACAGGCCGTTCCCTTACCCTTAGCCTCCCCTCTAAAATATTTTCACTTCGTTATTTGGCTAAATTATCTACTACACCTTGTTATTAATTTTTCACATTAGTATTTACTAGTGCTCAAAATTAATATCGTCGGTTCGTTAGAAATTTAATCAAATAACTTGAAAAATATTTTATTGATGAGTCTGGGATAAACGATCTCCTAGGACCTTTTTATTTTTTAATTAAATCTAAAACTGTTTAATAGACTTTTACTTTTTGTTTTAAGTTCAAGGCGGCGGGGAGCGAATCTGGGAGCTGTACAACTAGTACAGTGAGCAGATTCGCGACGCAGGCCAACGCAGAAATTAAACAAAAATAGAAGTTTATTTAACGATTTTTGTAACAACTCCCGCTCCAACAGTTCTACCTCCTTCTCGAACAGCGAATCGCATGTTGTCTTCCATCGCAACTGGGGCTACAAGTTTTACTTTGAAAGTAACTGTATCTCCTGGCATAACCATCTCTACTCCTTCATTTAGAGTTACATCTCCTGTAACGTCAGTTGTTCGGATGTAGAATTGTGGTTTGTATCCTGAGAAGAATGGTGTATGTCGTCCTCCTTCTTCTTTTGAAAGTACGTATACTTCACATTCAAATTCTGTATGAGGTGTTACTGATCCTGGCTTAGCAAGAACTTGTCCTCGAGTTACTTCTTCTTTCTTGATTCCTCGGATAAGGATTCCAGCGTTGTCTCCTGCCATACCTGAATCAAGAGATTTGTTGAACATCTCGATTCCTGTAACAGTAGTCTTGGCTGTAGTCTTTAGACCAACGATTTCAATTTCTTCTCCAACTTTGATTGTTCCTCGCTCAATCTTTCCTGTAACAACAGTTCCTCGTCCTTCGATTGAGAAGATATCCTCAACTGGCATAAGAAATGGCTTATCAAGATCTCGCTCTGGAATTGGAATCCAGTTATCAAGTGCATTTGTAAGCTCCATGATCTTTAGAACCCATGGATCATTTGCATCTGTTGCTTCTGAAGCCTTAAGTCCTGAACCTTTGATAACAGGAGTATTGGCACCATCGAATCCATTCTTTGTAAGAATTTCTCGGATTTCTTCTTCTACAAGTTCTACCATCTCTTCATCATCCACCATGTCTACCTTGTTTAGGAAAACAACCATCTTTGGAACACCAACTTGTTTTGCAAGAAGAACGTGTTCTCGTGTTTGTGGCATTGCTCCATCTGTAGCTGCTACTACAAGAATAGCACCGTCCATTTGAGCTGCACCTGTGATCATGTTCTTGATGTAGTCAGCGTGACCTGGGGCATCAATGTGAGCATAGTGACGTGCATCTGTTTCATACTCTTGGTGAGAGATGTTAATTGTGATACCTCGTTCTCGCTCTTCTGGAGCGTTGTCGATATCAGCAAATTTTTTCTTACTTGCCATGTGCCCAGTAAGAGCAAGTGCGTTTAGAATACCAGCTGTAAGAGTTGTCTTACCGTGGTCAACGTGACCAATTGTTCCCACGTTTACGTGAGGCTTTGATCGATCAAAAGCTTCTGCCATATTAATCAATTAATTCATTTGCGCAATTTCTTGAACAAAAAAATTTTTATAAATTACTTTAATAATAAATTTAGATATACCACTTCTAAAAAAGAAGATTCAACCAGCGAGATTTAAGCTGTGTCTTCGCCTCTAGCAATAATACATCAAAAGCACCCAAAAAGGGGCTCTTGTATATTATATGTTGACCACTCCTTTGTCAAACAAAAAGCGCCCCTTTGGGGGCACTTTTTGCTATAGATATTAATTTCCTCGTTTAGCCTTGATATCATCTGCCACATTTTGTGGAACAATGTCATATCTTAGGAATTCCATCGAAAATGTACCTCGTCCTGAAGTCATAGACCGCAATTGGTTCATATAACCAAACATAGACGATAGTGGCACAACAGCCTGAACAGCCTTTACCATTCCTCTATTTTCTGAACCTTCTACAAGTCCTCGTTTTGAAGAAATATCTCCTGTAACATCCCCCATAAATTCATCAGGAACCACAACCTCAACTTTCATCATCGGTTCAAGTAGAGCTGGACGAGCTCTTCTGGCTGCCTCTTGGAACGCCATAGAAGATGCGATTTTGAAGGCGATTTCAGATGAGTCGACATCATGAGATGATCCGTCAAACAAGTCCACAGACACGTTTATCATAGGATACCCAGCCACAACTCCTCGTGACATTCCTTCTTTTATGCCCTTTTCACAGGCAGCGATAAATTCTCCCGGAATAACTCCTCCCTTGATACTATTGATAAATTCAAACCCTTCTTCTCTTTTAACGTTTTTAGGAATCTTTTCTTCGTTTTCATCAATAACAAGTGGCTTGATTCGAATCTTAACATGACCGTATTGTCCCTTACCTCCTGATTGTTTAACGTATTTGTTTTCTTCTTCAGCTTCTCCTTGGATTGTTTCTCGGTAAGCAACTTGTGGTGTTCCCACATTTGCTTCCACTCCAAATTCTCGTTTCATTCGGTCAACAATAATCTCAAGGTGTAGTTCTCCCATACCTGAAATAATAGTGTCCATTGTTTCTGAGTTTGTAGATACTTTGAAAGTTGGATCTTCTGCAGAAAGTCGTGAAAGTGCCATACCCATTTTTTCTTGGTCAGCTTTTGTCTTTGGCTCAATCTTAAGAGACACCACAGGTTTTGGAAATTCAATCTCGTCTAGAATAATCACCTTGTCGATGTCACAAAGTGTGTCTGATGTAATAGTATCTTTCAATCCCACAGCAGCAGCGATTTCTCCCGCATATACCTTCTTCACGTCCTCTCTTTCGTTGGCGTGCATTCGAAGGATTCTACCAATTCTTTCTTTGTTTCGTGTTCGTGGATTATAAATATATGATCCAGCTTCAACTGATCCAGAATATACTCGGAAGAAAATAAGCTGTCCTACGAATGGGTCTGTTGCAAGTTTGAAAGCAAGAGCAGAAAATGGTTCATCATCTGATGCCTTTCTCTCAATCACCTCTCCTGTTTTTTCATCCTTACCGTACACAGGTGGGATATCGAGTGGAGATGGAAGGTAGTCCACAACAGCATCAAGTACCAGCTGAACTCCCTTATTTTTAAGGGCTGTCCCTGCAAACACAGCCACAAGCTGATTTGCAATAATAGCTTTTCTGGCGATTTTCTTAAGCTCATCTACTGGCAATTCTTCACCATTTAAATATCGCTCCATTGCTGATTCATCATTTTCAACAATCTTTTCTATCATTACTGCTCGATATTTTTCAGCATCTGCTTTTAGGTTTTCAGGAACTTCTTGCTCTATGATTTTGTTTCCCATATCTCCTTCGAAAGTATATGCTTTCATTTTTAGAAGATCTATCACACCCTGCATGTCTCCCTCTTCCCCCCATGGGATTTGGAATCGTACTGCGTGTGGAGTAAGTCGGTCTATGATTGATTTAAAGGATCGGTCAAAAGAAGCTCCTATTCGGTCTAGTTTATTGATGAAACAAATTCGAGGAACCTTGTACTTGTCAGCTTGTCGCCAAACAGTTTCTGATTGTGGCTCTACCCCAGCTACACCATCAAATACTGTCACCGCACCATCGAGAACCTTCAAAGATCGCTCCACCTCTACGGTGAAGTCCACGTGACCAGGAGTATCGATAATGTTAAACCTGTGTTTTAGGTTTTTGTTTAGCGCGTCATAACTTGGAGTCCAAAAAGCTGTTGTCGCAGCAGAAGTAATTGTGATACCTCGCTCCTGCTCTTGCTCCATCCAGTCCATGGTTGCTGCTCCATCATGCACCTCACCGATTTTGTGAGAAACACCAGTATAGAACAACACACGTTCTGTGGTTGTAGTTTTCCCAGCGTCAATGTGGGCGATAATTCCGATATTTCGGACTTTTTGTAATGGGTAGTCTCGTGACATAGTAAAATTGTTTAGTAAAATTGTTTAGTAAAATTAAAAAGACCGACCAAAAAGGTCCCAAGTACTATAGTATATAAGACCCGTTTTCGCAACCAATAGATATTAATTCTTCTACTATTATAGATTTTAGTCCCCCACCCAAAAAACCACCTCCCCGGTGGTCTTTTGTTTACTATCTACTAAATATAGATCTAAAGAAATTAAGTATAGCTTTTGCAAAAGGCGAATTACCTGCACCAGCTGTAAGTAGAGAGTTCTTGGGTGAGGTTAGTTCTTCTCCTTGTTCGTTTAGGACAGTGATGGTTGATTCACAGAAGTTGGCTCCCCAGAGGTTGAATGTAGCTATTCTGTAGGTAGTAGTGTGGGTTGGGCTGATAGTGATAGATGATACTCTGTCAGAGTAGAGACCGTTTTTAGGTACTTTAGTGTAGTAGATTGATTGTCTGTCTGTAGGCCACTTTATGTTCCAAGAGAGAGTTGCTTGTTCTCCTTTTGTGATGGTGGATGGGGTTAGGGTGGCGGTGCAGAGTGGGGGG
>CAYHDV010000012.1:0-12591 GCA_964355515.1 uncultured Candidatus Saccharibacteria bacterium | reverse complement strand
CTGAAAAGATGTAAACAAAAAGCCCCGCGCCAAGGCGCGGGGCTTTCAATCTCTTTCTGGGGCTACCCTCCTTGAAGAAGATCTTGGAGAGCCTCGAACGGGTTGTGGGATGCAGGAACAAAAATTTGCTCCTCTTCTTCAGTTTCAGAATCTTCTTCTTTGGCGAAAAGATGTCCAAAGATTTCTTCTTCTGCATCTTCGATTTCTGGCTTAGGGCTCCAGTCTTCCATGACCCACTCGACTTCGATCTCTGCAGGGTCTCTCTGTTCTAGAAATTTTCCGTCAGCGGTGGCGTAGTAGCCCACGCCTTCTGCGAACTCCAGCCCATCTCCTTGTTGGAAAACAAAAAAGTTTCCGTTTTGTGTTTTTATCTTACAAAGTACCATTTAGGTTGTTTTTAAAGTTTATATATATTATATACCAATTAACTAAAAAAGTCAAGGGTTATTCTTTCTATAATATTTGGTATACTCACATATGCGAGCGTTGATAGACTTAATCACTCTGGAGCTCTGGGAAGAAATTCTTGAGATTCTGAATAAATTCAGAATGACAAGGAAAGTAGAACCCAGTAAATGAGGTAGGGAGATGTCACCCTGAGCTGACTTTGTCATCCTGAATTTAGTTCAGGATTAAGCGAAGTTTGTTTTGGAACATAGATTCTGAAATAAATTCAGAATGACAGAACTCTATAAAACAAGGTGGTACCACGAGAGAAGCTCGTCCTTGGGTTATGACTTTTAGTTGTAACTCTAGGACGAGTTTTTTAATTTAATATTTTTAATAGAAACATTATGAACAACGAACAACAAAACAAATCAGAAATAGCCGAGAGGGAAGAGAAGATACAGCAGTTCTGGAAAGAAAAAGATATTTTCAAAAAAACTCTTCTGAAAGATGCACCCATGGGAGAGTTTGTTTTTTATGATGGGCCACCATACGCAACAGGACTGCCTCACTACGGGCACTTGCTAGCAGGAACAATCAAAGACGTGATTCCAAGATACAAAACAATGAAAGGGTACCGAGTGCCGAGGCGGTGGGGTTGGGATTGTCATGGGCTTCCAATAGAGAACTTGATCCAAAAAGAATTAGATCTTCCAACCAAGCAGGATATTGTGGACTATGGAATTGAAAAGTTTAACCAAGCGGCACGAGACAGTGTTCTTCGATATGAAATGGACTGGAAAGAATATATTCCTCGGGTGGGTCGTTTTGTAGATATGGACAATCCATACAAGACAATGGACCCAGAATTTATGGAAAGTGTGTGGTGGGTGTTTAAACAACTTCAAGAAAAAGGTTTAGTGTACAAGGGATACAAATCCATGATGGTATCACCTCCACTTGAGACCGTGCTTTCCAATCAAGAAGTGAATATGGGCGGATACAAAGATATTACTGATTTGTCGGTGACAGCAAAATTTACTTTGAAAAGTGGACCACATGTTGGTGCTCATGTGTTGGCGTGGACAACAACTCCATGGACGCTCCCTGGGAATGTGCTTTTGGCAGTGGGGGCTGAAATTGAATATGTAAAAGTTGCTTCTGGAGGAGAGAAGTATCTTGTAGGAAAAGAACTTTTAGAAAAAGTATTTGAAGGAAAAGAATATGTCGTTGAAGCTGAAATGAAAGGTTCTCTTCTTGTTGGCTCTACATACGAACCAGTTTTCCCATATTACAAAAATCATGCAAACGCCTTTCGGGTGGTTGCAGGGGATTTTGTAACTACAATTGATGGAACAGGAATTGTACATATTGCTCCAGGATTCGGACAGGACGACCTTGAGCTTGGGCAGAAAGAGGGGGTGGCACCAATCCAGCATGTACAAATGGATGGCCACTTTGTCCCTGATGTAGAGAAAGCCCTAGTGGCAGAGGGGTATGATGTGGCGGGCTGGGCGGTACGAAACACCACAGACCATATGCATGTGGATGTTGAGATTGTGAAGTACTTGGCACACCACGGGAAACTTTTTGATAAGAAAAAGTATGTTCACAGCTACCCTATGTGTTGGCGAACAGATTGTCCGCTTATAAACTACGCAACAGACAGCTGGTTTGTAGATTTACAAAAAATCAAAGACAGGCTTGTGGCCAACAATCAGAAGACAAGCTGGATACCAGAGCATGTCAGAGATGGGCGATTCGGGAAATGGCTAGAAGAGGTCAGAGATTGGTCTGTTTCTCGAGCGCGTTTCTGGGGGACACCACTTCCCATTTGGCAATCGGGGGATGGAGAGACACTGTTTGTGGGCTCTGTTGAAGAATTGAAAAAATATACCAAGAAATCAGGTAATACTTACTTTGCCATGAGGCATGGAAGGGCACAGAGTAACATCAATCATATCTGGGAATCAGGAAGTAACACAACAAATACTCTTCTTCCCGAAAGCTTGGGTGAGATTAGGGAGAACCTAGAAAGACTAAAAGAAGAATATCAGGTAGACGTGATCGTGAGTTCTCCAGTTCTTCGGACGAGAGAAACAGCAAAAATTGTTGCGGGAGTTTTTGGAATTGCAGAATCAGAAATTATTTTTGACGAAAGACTTCGAGAAATAAATCCCGGAGAGTCATATCAAGGAAAACCACTTGATAGTTATTTGGGATTGTTTAAACATTATAAAGAAAGATTCACCACAGAAAACAAAGAAGGAGAAAATTATAGAGATGTCAAAAAAAGAATGATGAACACTCTTTATGATTTAGAAAATAAATACCAAGGGAAGAATATTCTTATCGTCAGTCATGGTGGTCCAATCACAACTATGATGATGGGGTGTTCGGGACTCGAAGAAGAAAAAACCACCGATACTATTGGGGATATTCACTATCCTCAAAATGCTGAAATAAAGAAGTTTGATTTCATACCTCTTCCTCACAACCAAAACTACGAGCTTGATTTACACAGACCATATATTGATGAGGTTGTATTAGAAAAAGATGGGAAAACATTCAAAAGAATACCGGACGTATTTGATGTGTGGTTTGATTCTGGGTCCATGCCATATGCGCAAGAGCATTATATGGGAGAGGGTAAAAAAGCTCCTCGTTTCCCAGCTGACTTTATCGCAGAAGGACAAGACCAAACAAGAGGGTGGTTTTATGTACTATCTGTTTTGGGGACAGCGCTCTTTGATGAGCTTCCATTTAAGCAGGTAATTGTAAACGGGATGATTCTTGCAGAAGATGGTAAGAAGATGTCAAAGCGATTGAAAAACTATCCTGACATGAATTATGTTTTGGACAAATATGGAGCTGACGCTCTCCGGCTATTCCTCATGTCATCTTCTGCTGTGCATGCCGAGGATTTGAATTTCTCAGAAAAAACAGTCCAAGAAATCCAGAGCAAGGTCATGGGGCGACTTCGAAATGTGGTTGAGTTTTATAAAATGTATGAGAGAGGAGAAGAGGCAAAAAATGACAGCTCAAATATTCTTGATATTTGGATTATTGCCCGCCTCAGAGAGACTTCCTCTGAAATGGAGAGCGCCCTTTTGAAATATGAAATAGACCGAGCATCAAGGCAGATATTTGATTTTGTTGATGATCTTTCTACTTGGTATGTTCGTCGAAGTCGGGATAGGTTTAAGAGTGAAGGAGAAGACAAGAGACTAGCAATAGAAACCACAAGATTTGTCTTGCGAGAGTTTTCGAAACTGATTGCTCCATATATTCCATTTGTTTCTGAGGAAATGTACAAAGATGTGGGTGGAGAACTTGAGTCTGTACATCTTGAGGGTTGGCCAGAGTTGTCTGAAAAGAAAGGCTTTCTGGCAAAGTTGTTTGGAGGAAAAGAGTCGAATGTTATTGAATCTATGAGAGAGGCCAGAGAAGTGGTAACGCTTGGGCTTGAGGCCAGACAAAAAGCAGGCGTGAAAGTGAGACAACCTTTATCAAACATTCAAATTACGAAAGAGCTTGGAGTTGAATATCTGGAGGTTATTAAAGATGAGCTAAATATCAAAAATATTTCGGTAGGGGATGAGCTTGTACTTGATACAAATATCACTCCAGAGCTAGAAAAAGAGGGAGAAATGCGAGATCTGATTCGAGAAATTCAATCAATGCGAAAAGATGCAAATTTGCATCCAGAAGACAAAATCACACTTACACTTCCAGAAAACAAAAAAGATTTGTATGAGAGCTTCAAAGGTGAGTTTCAAAATGTTGCTGGTGTGGCAAATGTGACCTATGGAGGTGAGGTAAAAATTGATAAGATATAAATGTCTATGAGTAAGAATAATATCCCAAAAAATACATTCTATGATATAAACAAGTTTCCTGCAGAAAAGGGGATACTTGTTTTTCCAATTTCTATCTCTCGGATACAGACGGGTCAAAGCTCACAAAAATGTCTGGAGTATATTCAACATCTCAGTCCTAGTAAAATATCCACACCGACAGTTGGGTTGAATTTTGTGTATGGAGATTTACTATATATGAATTCAAATGAACCAGCCTTTAAGTTGAAAAATTCTTTCATGCATCAGATTTCTGAGCACAAAAATGGAATGGAAAATTTGTTGCACAAACACCGGCTTGATTTTCAGATTCAACATGCCTTTGCATACCAGTCCTGGGGTCAGACATATCTTGATAGTGAGAATTTTACAGATAACTTAAAAAAGATAAGAGACTTGTACCATTCAGACGAAGAGTTTAAAGAGTATGTTCAGTCAGATGCAGACCATGTCGGTCGGCCACTGGATGATCTTCAGGTAGAATTTTTTCTAGAAGAGTATTTGATGTTCTACCTAACAACAAAAGGAAAGACTCGTCTTAGAAATGATTACATTCAAGACCAGGAGAAATGGATTCTTTTTTGCTATCCAGGCTCACCTCTAAAGGCTCATATCTATCTGTATCAATTGAATCCTTTTGGTTTGGATAATCCAGTCAACGTGTATCAGAATTCATTTTATGACCTGGAGGCAAAAAAGCTTGTTGATTGTAGTCGTGTAGATTTAGAAACTTACGATTACAAATACGAGTAGTCTAAATCATGGCTTACCCAATCTACACAACACCGGGATTTGTTCTCGCATCATATAAGACAGGGGAAGCGGATAAACTGCTTCAGATTTTTACTCGTGATTTGGGGGTGGTTTTTGCAAAGGCTACAGGGATTCGGAAACTGGAGTCCAAACTCCGCGGGCATATTCAGGATTACAATGTTGGACTTTTTAGCATGGTCCATGGGAAGTCTGGTTGGAAGCTTACAAATGGAGACGTATATGATTCTAAGAATGGAAATTTGAGCATTCGCCAGAAAGCCTCTTTGTCACGAATCGCGAGTCTCCTCAAGAGACTTTATGTAGGAGAAGAACCAAATGAAAAACTCTTTGAATCAGTGATAAACTTTTTCTCACATGAATTGTTCATCAAGGAGGAGAAACTCGGAGTATTTGAGCTGGTGCTCGGCATACATATACTGGGGCATCTTGGCTACGTGGGGGATGATTCTATTGTTTCAAATATTTTTGCAATGGGGGATGAGATTGATACAGAACTTATTTTGAAAGAAAAGAATAAAATTATATCAGAGATCAACAAGGCGTTGACGGGTAGTCATTTGTAGAATCTTTTTTGCAAGATGTTATACTAATACTACGTTATATACAATATATGGATAATTTAAATAAAAAAGACAGCTCTCTTTATGGAAGGGACAAAATATCAATTAGAAAAAGAAGGGGAATCAAGAAAACTCTAAGCGAGCATGCAAAACATGACTGGGGAACATCGCCATCTATATATAAACCGAGAAATAAAAAATCTGTAACAAAGACAATTTTCTTCTTTTCTCTTATATTCTTTGTTTTTTCTTTGGCATTTCTGACATTTCAATTTTTTAGTGGAAACGGTAAGGTCTCTACAAAAAATGTTGACATTGAGATTCTCGGAAATACCTTTACCGCTGGAGGTGAAGAGTTGCCACTTCAGATTCAGGTTACAAACAGAAACTCTATCCCTCTTGAGTATAGCGACCTTATTATCACATACCCAGATGGCTCTGGAGATATGGTGAGAGAAAGAGTTTCAATTGGGACAATTAAAACAAATGAGACTATTGTGGAATCTAGAGATGTGGTTCTTTTTGGACAACAAGGATCTCTTCAGGAAGTACAGGCAACTATCGAATATCGAATCAAAGGATCAAACGCTATATTTTATAAACCATTTTCTCATTTTGTAACACTGAACTCTGCTCCTATTGATTTGGCGGTTTCGGCAAACGGAAATGTCGTCTCTGGACAGCTATCTTCTTTTACTATCACTGTCAGGGCAAACAACAGTGCGACAAACCAAGATGTCGGTGTGAAGGTGGATTATCCAACTGGCTTTCGTTTTGAGGAAGCAAGTATTGAGCCTGTGTATGGAGACAATATATGGTCCCTTGGAGATATGGGAGAAGGGGATGAAAAAGAAATAACTTTTTCAGGAGTTCTCTTTGGTGAAGAGAGTGAAGAGAGATCTTTTCGATTTTTTGTTGGACCTTATTCTAATTTTTCAAATTCAGAATTATCTTCTGTGTTTAGCTCTTATATCCACACGACATCTATCAGTAAGCCATTTATTGGAACTGAAGTACTTATCGCCGGGATTGACGATGAAATTGTAGCAAGAAAGGCTGGCGAGAATACCCCAGTTTCTATTAAGTGGTCAAACAATCTGTCTACCAGAGTAGATGATGTTGTCTTGGAAGTTAAGATCAATGGAGATATTTTAAATAAATCAAGTATCCAAAATACTGGCGGGTTTTATGATTCCAACACAAACACTATTAGATGGGACAAATCAAACTACTCAAGGTTTGCATCCATCCAGCCTGGATCTAGAGACACTATTTCTTTTAACTTCTCATCGCTACCTTTGTATCAGAGTGGCTCACTTGCAGAAGACGAGGAGATAACAGTTTCTGTTTCTATTAGCGGTAAGAAACCAACAGAAGGAAGTTCTCTAGAATCCATAACAAATCAAATTACAAAAATTGTCCAAATAAATTCTGATTTATATATAGTAGCGGATTCATTTTTTAGAACAGGTCCGTTTAATAATAAAGGGGTAGTACCACCTGTTGTGGGTAGGGAAACTGAATACACCGTTATCCTATCTGTCACAAACTCAGCAAACGTGGTCTCTGGGGCAAAAGTAAAAACTATTCTTCCAAGCTACGTTGTCTTTAAAAATCAGGTATACCCAGCAAATGAGTTGGTCACTTTTGATTCAAGTACACGAGAGCTGTCTTGGGATATTGGTGCAATTAACCGAGGGGCAGGGTTAACCACAGCAGGAAAGGAGGTTGCAATATTGCTTGGGCTTACCCCATCTCTTTCTCAGGTGGGAGGTGGACCTCTTCTAACAGGGCCTATCTCAATTTCAGGAAGAGATTTGTTTACAGGGAAAATTCTGGAGAGTAGTGACTCTGCGGTTTCTATTCGGACATCAAACGATCCAGGATATACATCTGCCGAAGGGCGAGTTATTGCAGAATAGATAGAACATAGTAGTATAAAACACATGGAACAAGATAAAGATTTAATGCAAAAAATAGTAAGTTTGACCAAAAGACGGGGGTTTATTTTCCCTGGGTCAGAGATCTATGGTGGACTTGCGGGGACATATGACTATGGTCCTCTTGGGGCACAACTAAAAAAGAACATCAAAGATTCTTGGTGGAAGAAGTTTGTGGAGAGTCGAGAAGATATGTTTGGGCTTGATGCTGCAATCCTTATGAACCCAAAAGTTTGGGAGGCAACAGGGCATGTGGATGAATTTCATGATCCTCTTGTTGAAGATATAAAAACAAATAAAAGATATCGAGCAGATCATCTTCTAGAGGCAGCGGGAGTGGTGGACGCTGACAGTCTTTCTCCAGAAGAGATGACTGCAAAGATTCGTGAACTTGGATTAAAGTCTGTTGATGGAAATGAGTTCGGAGAGGTAAAACAATTCAACATGATGCTCCAGACAAAGGTGGGAGCTTCGGAAGACACTTCAAGTATTAGCTACCTACGGCCAGAGACTGCTCAGGGGATTTTTGTAAACTACAAAAATGTACTAGACACAATGAATCCAAAGATTCCTTTTGGAGTGGGGCAGATTGGAAAAGCTTTTCGAAATGAGATTACCCCAAAGGACTTCATTTTCCGACTTCGAGAGCTTGAGCAAATGGAAATAGAATACTTCATCCGAGAATCTGATTGGGAAAAAGAATTTACCTACTGGCTGGAAGAGCAGAGAGAGTGGTTTATGGAGATCGGTTTAGATGAAATGAAACTATCAGAACATGAGCATCCTGCCGAAGCTCGGAGTCATTACTCAAAGAGAACAATGGACTGGAATTTCGAATATCCTTTCGGGGTGAGTGAATTGTGCGGGCTGGCATATCGGACAGATTTTGATTTATCTCGACACGCAGAATATTCAAAACAAAAACTTCAGTACACTGATCCTCACACAGGAGAGACTTTTGTGCCTCATGTTATTGAGCCAACATTTGGTTTGGATAGAACTTTTCTTGCACTTCTTGTTTCTTCATACCGAGAAGAGAATTCTGGAGAAGAAAACGAAAGAGTTTATTTGGCATTTAAACCATCTATTGCTCCCGTGTTCTGTGCAGTGTCACCACTGGTTAAAAATAAAGAAGAAATAGTGAATAGAGCACGAACTATTTTTGGGAAACTAAAAGCAGAATTTGGAAATGTAATGTGGGATGACAATGCAAACGTGGGAAAGCGATATCGAAGACAAGATGAGATAGGAACACCATTTTGTATTGTTGCAGACTACGAGACTCTCGAGGGAAAGGGAGTGACTGTACGAGATAGGGATACTGTAGAGCAGGTGAGGGTAGAGGAAGAGGCTCTTGTAGAGTTTCTTAGAAATAAATTTGAGGGGTAGGCTTTTAGAGGTTGGTCAAGATTTTTATTACCTTCCTCCTATTAAATATCCCTTACTTTTTTCCTGTTAAAAGTCTCTTTTCTTTTTCATTGCCGAAAGTAAAAACGCTGTCATCCTGAATTTATTTCAGGATCTAAAGCTTTTCATCATCACACCTCGTTGTCTTCCCCGCGCAGGCGGGGATCCAGAATACCCATCATTTTTTAGAAACAAGATTCCCTTTCTTTTTCCATCGCTGAAAAAGACAAGGTGAATTGAGCTTTGCTCAAGAGAGAGTGCCCTGGGGTAGACAAAAAATCTAGACCTCTTCCAAACAAGCTAAAAACAACCTACAAATTGCTGTGTCTCGCTAAGCGCTGCGCTACGAGCTCGACACGGGCACAATTTGTAGGTTGTTTTCTTAACGCTTGTTTGGAAAACGGTCGAAAGGTAATTAAATCTTTCAACTGTTTCTAACTTAAAATTTGGAAACCTCCCGACACTTGAACTTTAACTTTTAAAATATTCACGGTTTTTTTGATTAGTGCGTAGCTTTAGCGCAGCGATCAGCGTAGCACCAAAAAAACCGTGAGTTATTTTTTAGGTAAAGTGAGGTGTCTGGTCTTTTTGCTTACTTTTTTGACAGGAAAAAAGTAAGGGATATATCTCATGAAAAATTAAACAATCATTTTCCCCAAACTCTTCTAACAAAAAATACAAAAACACAATCTTTGCGTGTTACAATAAATATACTTCTAATTTAAAACTATCTATATGGCACCAAAAAAAGATTCAACAATTTCAATAAACATTACTACAGGAGCAATTGTAAAAGTTCTTATTTGGGCGCTAGTTGTCGCTGCGATTTTTGCATTGAAAGATCTCGTGCTGGTTGTATTAACCTCAATTGTTATTGCTTCTTTTGTGGGGGCTTCCGCAACAGCAGTTGAGAAATATAGACTCGGGAGAACTTTCTCGGTTGTTATTATTTATATACTTTCTATAGGATTACTAGCTGGAGTATTCTATTTGTTTGTTCCGATACTTCTTTCAGAGTCAGTAAATGTTCTCAATGTACTTTCTGGCTATCTTCCAGATTCATCTGCTATCCAGTCATTTAAAGAAAGTATTAGCGTGGGTATCAAGGGGGTATCAAATATCAGTGACAATATTTCAGGAATTACAAACACTGGGTCACAGATTGTTGGCGGTATATCTGACAATTTCTTTGGAGCAATTTCGAGTATTTTCGGTGGCTTGGTAAACCTCATATTGATTGTGGTTATTTCATTTTATTTATCAATCGAAAAGAGCGGAATTGCACACTTTTTGCGAATCGTAGTTCCAGTATCCCATGAGGATTATGCTATAGATTTGTGGAATAGATCTCAAAAAAAGATTGCACTTTGGATGCAGGGGCAAATGGTTCTGGGTCTTCTGGTAGGGGTACTCACATATCTGGGGCTTTCTATTCTTGGAGTTAAGTACGCTTTGATGCTCGCCCTTATTGCTGGTATCATGGAGCTAATCCCTTTTGGAATTATCCTTGCCGCTATTCCAGCTATATCTTTTGGTTACCTAGATGGAGGATTCACCATGGGATTCCTTGTTGCTGGATTTTATTTGATTGTTCAACAATTCGAAAATTATCTTATTGCTCCACTTGTAGTCCAAAAAGTAACAGGAGTCTCTCCACTGGTTGTTATTCTCGCTGTTCTTGTGGGAGCACAGTTGGCTGGTTTCTGGGGACTTATCCTAGCTATTCCTGTTGCGGTGGTACTGATGGAGTTTGCAACTGATGTTGAGAATCAAAAGGTTATCGCCAAAACTTCAAAAGCTACAAGAAGCAAGGTTGCAAAGAATACTACTTCAGGGTAAAACTGATACATGGCAGACAAAAAACCTTTTTATATTACAACGACTCTTCCGTATCTAAATGCGAGCCCACACCTGGGGTTTGCTCTTGAGATTATCAGGGCTGATGCTATCGCTAGGTACAAGAGCCTTCTTGGACATGAGGTCTTTTTTAATACAGGGACAGATGAACATGGTCAGAAAATCTATCAGAAGGCAATAGATGCTGGCAAAGAACCACAAGCATTTGTAGATGAAATAGCAAAAGAGTTTCAAGGATTGAAAGATAAACTTGGTCTTTATGATGATTTGCATTTTATCAGGACGACAGACGCTCATCACAAGAGTTCAGCCCAAGCTTTTTGGAAGCTTTGTGATGAAGCTGGATTTATCTATAAGAAAAAATACAAAGGATTGTACTGTGTTGGTTGTGAACTATTCAAAACAGAAAAAGAGCTTGTGGGTGGTGAGTGCGTAGATCACCCAGGTAAAAAACCAGAAGAAATAGAAGAAGAAAATTACTTTTTTAAGCTCTCGGCTTTTACCGATGATTTGATAGCTTTGTATAACACGCGAGAAGATTTTGTAAAACCAGACTTTAGATTCAATGAAATAAAAAACTTTGTAAAAAATGGATTGGAAGATTTTTCTATTTCGCGAGTAAAAGAGCGGATGCCGTGGGGAGTGCCTGTGCCAGGAGACGATACACAAGTAATGTACGTTTGGTTTGATGCTCTTACAAATTATATTTCTACACTTGGTTGGCCAGAAGACCTCGATACTTTCGAGAAGTTTTGGCTAAATGGAACCACACTACAAGTGGCAGGGAAGGACAACCTTCGTCAGCAATCAGCAATGTGGCAGGCAATGCTCATGGCGGCGGGGCTTCCTCCAACTGACAATATAATAATAAATGGGTTTATCGTCTCGGGTGGACAGAAGATGAGCAAATCTATTGGAAATGTAATTAACCCCTACGACCTGGTAGATGAGTTTGGAGTGGATGCTCTCCGGTATTTCATACTTCGGCATGTTGGTTTGAGTGAAGATTCTGATGTTACGTTGGAGAAATTCAAATCTGCTTACAATGCAAACTTGGCAAATGGTATCGGAAACCTAGTTAGCCGTGTTGTAAAAATGGCAACTAGTTATGGAGTAATATTTGAATTCCCGGATAGAGAAGATTCACTAGAAGAAATTCAAACAGAAGAAAATTTCCAAGAATACAGGCATGCTCTAGAAGAATATGATTTCAACAAAGCGATGGACCTGATTTGGAAAGAGATAGGGGACATGGATGAATTTATCGCTAAAGAGCAACCATTCAAAAAAATAAAAATAGACGAAGATGGTGCAAAGGAAGATGTTGCGAAACTCCTATTTAATCTTTGGTATGTTGCAATTATGCTCGAACCACTGATGCCGCAAACAGCAGAAAAGATCCAAGGGATTCTTGTAGAAGCGAAAATGCCAGAAGAGCCATTGTTTTTGAGGAAGGATTAGAGTTGTTTCATTTTATTTAGAATTTATAACCCCATTCGTGCTTAGGGGTATGGTGGGGTGGTTTTACAAATAACCACTTTGTAAAAATTCCGTCTTTGCGAGTGTAGCGAAGCAATCCAGAATTAAACCACCTTCATTTAGAGCTGGTCATCCTGAACTCGTTTCAGGGTTTAAGAAATATCCCTTACTTTTTTCTTGGCAAAAAAGGAAGCAAAAAGCCAAGACACCTCACTTTACCTAAAAAATAACTCACGGTTTTTTTGGTGCTACGCTGATCGCTATCGCTAAAGCTACGCACTAATCAAAAAAACCGTGAATATTTTAAAAGTTAAAGCTCAAGTGTCGGAA
>CAYHDV010000011.1:0-17266 GCA_964355515.1 uncultured Candidatus Saccharibacteria bacterium | reverse complement strand
GAGCAAATGGTCAATCTCTCACAACAGGTACAACTGTAGGTCCAAAGACCAGAGAAGCTTTGAATTCTCAGTTGCCAGAGCTAGGAAGTGGGAAAAAGCCTGCATCTAATCCAACAAGCAGTACAAGAGTTGATAAAACCAAAACCCTTGCAACTGGAACAATAGCAAGCCCTGTGGCTATCGTTGGTTGGTACAATGGAGCTTGTGTAAATGGAGACATTCTTCCTGGTGGAGAGTGGACAGTTTATAGTTATGCAAATGGTTGCTCTTCTGGTAGTCCAGTATTTCAATAAGAGAATATATTAGGAAAAATATATAATTTGCGCGATAATGCAGGTATGAAACCTGCATTTTTGCGTATTTGGACATTCAAATTAATATTGGTTATTTTTGTATTAAATACTCTAGCAAGCCTGCTTTATTGGTATATTATATTTCCTTGGTTTGACAACATGATGCATTTCCTCGGAGGGTTTTGGATTGCGCTTCTTATCATGACCCTATTTTGGAAATTTATTTCCAGACAAGAAAGCCTTTATTGGAGATTTTTCTTTGTATTGGCCTCTGTGCTACTTGTAGGTCTTCTGTGGGAGATATATGAGTTTGGAGTGCAAGATATCATTCAGGTCACAGGTATTGCCAGTATTCCTGACTCCGCCTCTGACCTGGTGTTTGATACATTTGGTGGAATAGTCGCATTTTTAATTATAAATAATAAAACAAAGAATTTAAATCATGAATAAAGCAAGCATACTTTTTGCAGGGGGGTCTGGATCTGTTACTGGAGCAAATTTCCTTCTCACATATAACGATACAAAAATCCTTGTTGATTGCGGATTAGAACAGGGAAGCAAGATGGCAGAAGAGGTCAACTGGGAAGACTTCCCCTATGACCCAAAGGAAGTACAAGCTTTGATTGTCACCCATGCACACCTAGACCATATTGGGAGAATCCCCAAACTTATAAAAGATGGCTTCAGTGGCGCTATCTATTCCACTCCAGCCACTCGAGATATTGTGGAAGTCATGCTTGAAGATACCATAAAGATTCTTGGTGAAAGCAAATCTCACCCAGAGCTCTCTCTTGTCTACAATGAAAAAATTCTTAACAAAATTCTTTCTCTATGGAAAACAAAAGAATACCATGAGGAATTCAACATAGGCAGTATCTCTATTCTCTTCAAAGACGCTGGGCATATTTTGGGATCAGTGATGGCAGAGATGCAGGTTGGCTCAAAGAAAGTTCTTTTCACAGGTGATTTGGGTAATTCACCATCTCTGATACTCAAAGATACAGAAAAGGTAGAGGGAATTGATTATATGGTCATAGAGAGTGTGTATGGAGATAGGAATCATGAAGGGAGAGAAGATAGAGAGGATAATATTTTAAATGTCATTAAAGAGTGTAAAGAAATAGGAGGAACACTTCTCGTGCCTACATTTTCTCTTGAGCGTACTCAGGAAATGCTTTTTCTCTTGAATAATTTTGCCGAAAAGGGACTACTCCCTGATATTTCTGTTTATGTAGATTCGCCACTTGCTATTCGAGTGACAAAGATTTTTAAGAAATATAATAATAATTTAAAAGACGAAGCAAGAGAAATTCTCAATCATGATGATGACCTGTATGATTTCCCAGGGTTAAAAGAGACTCTAAAGGTTTGGGAATCAAAAGAAATAAACAAAGACTTTGGTCCCAAGATGATAATTTCCGCATCAGGAATGTCCGAAGGTGGTAGAATCATCCATCACGAAAAGAGGTACTTGGGAGAGCCAAACACCATCGTTCTTTTTACAGGATACCAATCAGAAAATTCTCTCGGAAGGGAGATCCAAGACGGAGCGAGAGAAGTTGAAATAATGGAAGAAAGAGTATCTGTGCGAGCTCAAATTCGAACAGTCACAGGTTTTTCTGGGCACAAAGATTCTGATAATCTTGTGGACTTCGTATCAAACACGGCAAGCTCTCTTGAGAAAGTTTTTATTGCGATGGGAGAATTAAAGTCAGCTACATTTTTAGCTCAAAGATTAAAAGGCGAGCTTGGGGTTCAAGCCCATGTTGTGCAAAAAGGCGAGGTCGCTGAGTTTGAAGTATAAAAGCTCTTACGTCTTATATTCAAGTGAATGAGTGATTTGAATAAAGTTCTTCTTTACGCAAATCCGAATGAACGCAGAATATATGCTTTGCATATATTACAACTTCACTCGAACATTGTGTAAGTAGGGCTTCCACATGCTTCTCGTTTGTTGTAATAGGACTTCTGTTATAATTAATAACAATGAAAAAAAATTATACAATTTGTATTGCGGGGGCTGAAGACTTGTCTCATTTGGGTCTGAAAGTAATTGATGATGTAAAAGATTTTGGAGGGGCACTTGCTACTTCTGGTGTCACCATCTCCACAGCTACTTCTTCCGGATTTTCTTTTTGGGCTGCTCGGGGTGCCAGCGAAAAGAAGGGGGTGATCGTGGGTTATTCACCAGCATCGTCTTCGAGAGAGCACCAAGACCTGTATAAATTACCAACAGAGCCTTTTTCTACTATTGTCTATACTGGTTTTGGTTTCCCAGGGCGAAACATTATGATGACCAGATCTGCAGACGCACTCATAGTAGGTCCAGGATATATTGAAACTTTTCATGAATTTATGATGGCGCTTGAAGAAGGAAAGATCATTGGAGTCTGGGAAGGAAACTGGGAGATTGATGAGGCTATTCATGATTTGATTGGGAAAAAGAACAAATCGTTCAATGTTATTTTTGAAAAAGATGCCACAAAACTGGTAAAAAGAATTATAAGCATTCTCGATGTTAATAATAAATAACAAAAAAACACCCAAGGTTGGGTGTTTTTTTGTTATTGTTATTTTAGGACGTCCATCACTCTTTTGAAACTCTCTGGATTTTCTTGAGCAAGATTAGAAAGAATTTTTCTATCAATTTCAATACTTTTTCCTTTTAGTTTTCCAATGAATTGTGAATATGAGATTCCAAATGTTCGTACAGCGGCATTGATTCTTGTTTGCCATAGTCTTCGGTTATCTGACTTCTTGTCTTTTCGGTGAGCAAATGAGTGATTTGCACCTTTGTGTAGAGTCTCTTTTGCAAGCTTTTCTTTTGTGCTTCGTCCAAAACGATACCCCTTAGCTTGTCCTAGGATATTTCTTCTTCGTTTTATAGCATTTTGTCCTCCTTTTACTCGTGGCATGGTATTTTAAATAATTAGATTAGTTGTTTGGTAGAAATAGAGATCTTGATTTGGGTGTTATAACAAAATCACCCTCAGTTCGTTGTCCCAACTGCTTTCTTCGACTCATTTTAGCGTTAAAGTGTCCAATTCCAGCTTTTCGGGATTTGATTTTACCGCTTTTTGTGACCTTTAGTCTCTTTGTAAGTGATTTGTTAGTTTTAATCATAACAGATAGTTATTTTACACATATTTATATAATTATCAAGCTTTATTCTGGATTTTCAGGGGACACCTCTTTTGGAGGAAGAGAGGCCTTAGAAGGGGCTTTAATTTCATCGGATTTCTTGGCTGTATCTCTTTCTATTGTCACCATAAGACCTTTTGGTCCTTTTTTGAAGCCGTCAGCTATTTTGAAGTTTTCGGGTACAAGATTTAGAATTCTTTCTAGTCGTTCTTGTTGGAATTCTTTGGTTGTCCCTTTTTCTCTCCCTCGAAGGTAGAGTTCAAATTTGATTCGATGTCCTTCTTTGAGCCATTCTCCAGCTTTCTTTGCTTTTAGAGCTAGGTCATGCTCTCCGGTTGTTATTTTAACCTGCACACTTTTTGTTTCAGTATAATGAGCTTTGGCTTTTGCCTCCTTTGCTTTCTTCTTTAGATCATATTGGAATTTTCCATAATCCATGATTTTGGCAACAGGGGGAGCTGCATTTGGAGAGATTTCTATAAGGTCAAGCCCCATCTCCTTTGCTTTTAGAAGAGCATCATTTGTTGACATTACCCCTAGAGTTTCTCCAGAGTCAGTAACAACTCTAAGTTCCTTTGCTCGTATCTGATTGTTAATTCTTGTTTGATCCAATGTAGTTTAAAAGATAATATTAATGCTTTTGTTGTTTAGTAATGCTTATTTTAGCTTAATATGTATAATATGTCAAAGATATATGATAGAGAAAACCCTTTATTTGCAAAAGAAAAAAGGCGAAACACCGCTTGCTTGTGTGGAGCGATTTCGCGCTGATAACCCAGATTATGAGGGTCTTCCCATGACATATGCTGGGAGACTGGACCCAATAGCCACAGGAGAGCTACTTGTTCTTGTGGGAGATGAGTGTAAAAAGAAAGATGAGTACTTGGGCCTTGATAAAGAGTATGAAGCGACAGTCCTACTTGGTTTGCAGACTGACTCGTATGATATTCTTGGAATTCCAGAACTTAGAGGTCAAACCTCTAACTACGCTCGTCATCCCCATGCAGGTGGTGATCTCGTATCTGGTGACACAACTCTGGATCCCTGCCTTCGCAGGGAAGACGAGGTAACTCTAAAGTTAGAAAAAATGGTGGGCAAATTTACTCAAAGCTATCCTCCATATTCTTCAAAAACAGTGAATGGGAAACAGCTCCATGAATATGCTCGAGCAGGAGAAATAGATACCATCGAATTACCAACAAAAGAAGTTGAAATATATCAAATAAAAGACATCTCCGTCGAGACTATTTCTGCTGATGAGTTAAAGAGTGAGATAACAGAAGCAATTGATTTGGTTGTGGGTGATTTCAGGCAGGAAGAAATCAAAGATGCGTGGAGAGAAATTTTAAATAAGAAAGAATTATCTTATACGTTGGTTTCGTTTACTGTTCGAGTTTCTTCGGGGACATATATCAGGAGTCTTGCGGATAGGATAGGGGGGACACTCCTTCGGCTTAAACGGACGAAGATTTTTGAGAAACAAAAACCCTAAAATATTTTTTATAAAAATATGAGGTAAAGAAAGAGCCCGACAAATGTCGGGCTCTTGCCAAAATGTTAGGCAACCTTCAAATGGCCATCAGAATTCTCATCTCGATTCTGATTACCCTTTGTTTGGATGGGATATTCTGCCTGTCCAACAACTCCAAAATCAAACCGACCTTCTCTCCTTAAGGGCTTGAACTCTGAAACCCTAACCATTGAACCTGGTTTGAGATCCCTTAGAGCTTTTTCCTTGTCGGTAAAAGCCGAAAGTAGAATCATGACAGTTTTGCCTTTGCCATTTACTCCATTTGCAAACCCATTGAGGAAGTTAACCTCCAATACTTGGACAGCAAACCAATTTTTGACGGTTACTTTTTCAGATGGAAGGGCTCGGGAAACCAGGAAGCCATTCTTTTTTGCTTCCATTGCTGGATCCAGATCATCGGCAAGGTCAATCAAAACTCTTTCCAGCTCATTGATCAGCGGGCGGAATTTCAATCCACCATCTGTATCCAAGGTGTTGACTTCGGTCAGTCCGTAGCAAACTTTCCATTTAGCTTTCTGAATTAAGAACAGCTTACGCTGGTCGCCCCTGCCGATTCTTGCTACTCCTACTTCGTGGGCAACCATTTTATGCTGGCTGATTTCAATCAGAATAATGGTCTCCACATCTTCTTTTTGGGTTGATAGTGGATTCACGGTTGCAAGTTCGATTTCAGTGTTGATGTCGATTGGCACCAGTCTCAGATCCTCGGTTGCTTTTCCATTGACCTGGCGATAATAGAATCCATAGGATTCCCCGCCTGAAGCAATAGTTGCCAAAAGAGTGGATCTCTCGATTCCTGAATCTTTGGCAACACCAATATTGATGTTGAGTTCAAAAGGGTTTCCCCCATGCTTTTGCTTAGTTTTCATGTGCTGAGTTTTTGTTTAAGATTATGATAGCATAGTATCTATAAAAAGTCAAGTATAGAAAAACTCTAGTAAGAAGCTAGAGTTTTTCATGGTGGGGGGGTGATCCCAGAATTACTAATTCGCTATGCTCATAAGTATTCTTGGACGCAGCTCGCCTTTTCTCGCCATGCTCGAAATATGGCTCCGCTGGTTCAATCCCCACGTAAGCAAAGCAGTTTGCTTACTCCACCGTCACAATCCACGAAAAAATCCCGGCAAAAAACCGGGACTTTTTCTTGGTGTGGAGGTGGGGGGATTGAACCCCCGTCCATAAGGTCTACAAAAATGGGTCTACATATATAGTTTACTTTTTTGATTTAGACAATATACCTATTAAGTAAACGAAACAGTATAAAGTCGAGCTCTGATTGATTTCAGTATTAGGGCAGAGTATTCCCTAATACCAATCTCGATGGGTATGATACAGACATCGCTCTATCGAGCGTCAAACGAATCTGCACCAGCCGCTATTACGCGAATGCTGGAGCAAAAGCACCAAAAGGTGATTCTACTTTAGAGTACTTGTTTCCAGGTACGTTTTTGAATTGTTTTACAAGAACTTCATCTTGATATGCGCATTATTGTAAAGAACCAGATGTCGAATCAAGACACCCCCTGAAATTCTTAGAGGCTCCGCCTCTAAGAATTTCAGGGAACTACTTGAACTTTCTTCCAAGATCCTTTTCTTGGTCTCTTTTTTTGATAGATTCTCTTTTATCATGCTTTTTCTTACCCTTTGCAATCCCGATTTCAAGCTTGATATTTCTCCCTTTATTATACAACATAATAGGAAGAATTGTCAATCCTTGAGATTTCTTAATTTCTTGGAGTTTTGTTATTTGAGATTTTTTTATCAGAAGCTTCCGGAGGCTTCTTGGGTCATAATTAAGAGGAGTATTTTTTTCTTGATAGGCAGAGATAAGAGCATTTTTCAAAAAAAGTTCTTCACCCTCTATGATTACATAAGAACCATCAAGAGACCCGCTACTTTTTCTAACGGATTTGACTTCCGCCCCAGAGAGAACTATACCTGTTTCAAATTTTTCTAAAATAGTATAGTCTCGGCCTATTTTTTTGTTTTGTATGTATATTGTCATACTTGCCCCAGTCTATCATCTTTTTGTTGTTTGAATAAGTCATTCATGTATAATAGTTCTCATGGATATATTTCAAAAATCACCTAAAAATGGCAAAAAAAGAGGAGGAACCAAGCTTCCAAAGTTTAATTTCTTTAATCAATTAATGACAGCACTCTTTGTCTTTGTATTGATTGGAGGGATATATACTCTTATTTTTGAAAACACAGAAAAGAAAGAAGACATCTCTCTTTCTGCTCTTGCCGAGTTGGTACAAACAGAAGAATTAGAATCAGTTGTCATAGAAGGAGACAAGGTGGAGATCACCACAGCTGGTGGAGTGGTTTATAAAACAAAGAAAGAAGCGGAGATTTCATTTTCTGAAATGATGGGGAATTATGGGGTGACCGCAGAGAAACTTTCTACTATTCCTCTTGAAATAAAAAATCAATCAGGGGCAGTATATTGGATCATGCAGATACTTCCTATTTTTATTCCTATTTTGTTTATACTTATTTTCTTGTGGTTCATGACTTCTTCTATGAAGGGTGGCATGCAGGGACTTAGTTTCGGTCAATCAAAAGCAAAGATGACAGACCCAAATGACAAGAAAAACAAAGTAACTTTCAGTGATGTGGCGGGAGTGAGAGAAGCAAAGCAAGAGCTTGAAGAGGTGGTGGACTTTCTCCGAAACCCAAAGAAGTTTATTGAAATTGGGGCAGAGATTCCAAAGGGCGTACTTCTCACCGGTGCTCCCGGAACAGGTAAGACTCTTCTTGCCAGAGCGGTGGCCGGTGAAGCTGGGGTACCATTTTTCCATCTGTCTGGTTCTGACTTTGTTGAGATGTTCGTGGGAGTAGGAGCTTCTCGTGTGCGGGATTTGTTTCAAGCTGCAAAAAAGGTTGCACCTGCTATTGTGTTTATCGATGAGATAGATGCTGTGGGGCGAATACGAGGCACAGGGACTGGTGGAGGAAATGACGAGCGAGAGCAAACACTCAATCAGATTTTGGTTGAGATGGATGGTTTCGAGCCAAATCAAAAGGTGATTGTTATGGCAGCTACAAACAGAAGTGATGTTCTAGACCCAGCTCTACTTCGTCCAGGGAGATTTGATAGAAGGGTGATGATTGATCTTCCAGACCGAAGAGACAGAGAAGAGATGCTCGTGATCCATTCTAGGAAAAAACCACTTGCAAGCGATGTAAAACTAAAAGCTATCGCAGAGAGAACCCCAGGATTTTCTGGTGCAGATTTGTATTCTCTTATGAACGAAGCTGCGATCCTAACTGCCAGAAATGACAGAAAAGAAGTAACCCAAAACGACATAATCAACTCTATCGAAAAGGTAATGATTGGACCGGAAAGAAAGAGTCACCTTTTCACTGGGAAAGAAAAAGAAATTACAGCCTATCATGAAGCAGGGCACGCACTTGTGGCTTCTGTACTTCCAAATGCTGATCCAGTACACAAGGTCTCTATTGTTTCTCGCGGGCGAGCTCTGGGATATACACTCAAGATTTCTCTTGAAGAAAGAAAACTCCAAACCAAAGCAGAATTTCTCGATGATATCGCAATGTCGCTCGGTGGATATGTCGCAGAAAAAATGATTTATGGGCACATCTCAACAGGGCCATCAAATGACTTGCAGGTTTCAACAAGACTCGCTCGAAACATGGTTACTCGGTGGGGGATGTCTGACGCTATTGGTCCTATTGCCTTAGAAGGTGATGATGGGCGAGCAATGTTTGGTAGAGGGGTAAATGACAAAGAATATTCTGAAAAAGTAAGCGCACAAATCGATGAAGAAGTGAAGCAGATTATTCATGGGGCGCTTGCTGTTGCAGAAAAAGTTCTTACTGAAAAAAGAGAAGTTCTAGAAGCTATCACAAGAAAGCTTATAGAAGCAGAAACACTCGAACAAGAAGAATATAACACAATAATAAAATCATTTGGGATAGAACCAAGAATTCTTCCAAAAGATTTGGAATCAAAATAAGCACAAAAACAAGTCTTCTCAGGAGGGCTTGTTTTTGTTATAGTATTCGAAGCCAGCTATTTTGTTGGCTCTTATCACCCTTAAACAAGTGTTTAGGTGTTAAGAAAATTTCAGATTTTAGAGTCCGCTCTTAGCTCAGTTGGTTAGAGCACAGAGCTTATACCTCTGGGGTCCCACGTTCAAATCGTGGAGGGCGGACTCTGAAATTTAGAGGTTCCTCATACAAGCACAATCTCCGAACGTAGTTTTTATACGAAGTATACCTCTGGGGTCCCTGGTTCGAGTTCAGGAGGATGGACTTTGAAATTTTCTGGGTTGGTAAAATAAAAAATAGCCCGGCTTATGATGTGTAGTACACACTGCGGGCTTTTTTGTGGTTCACTAAATATTTAGATAGTCAGTATCTCTAAAGGCATACATGCTTGAAGAAAAAAGTATCCAAGAATATTTGAGCGACCTACCTCGTTTTTGAGGTTTTGGTTTGAGTTTGTGATAGGTATCAATCTACTACCTTTTATAATCCGCTCATCACCCCGAAGGGATCCCATGAGACTTTGGTATGGGGTAGGGGTTCAAGACCCATTCGACGGACACTCCTATCCCATCTTTTCCAATGAACGAACTCAAGTTTATATTATATAAAATGAGAAGTAAATGCAATTACTCAAAATGGAGCTCAAAGTTTTTCTTGTGTAGTGTTTTTTCTAGAAGAGGATAGTTTTTTAATTCGTCTTTTTCTACCAGCTCCTTCGCTTCTTTTCTAGCAGCTTCCACCATCTTGAGGTTTTTGATAGCTTCCATACCGAGGTCAGAGATTCCCCATTGTTTGGTCCCGGTTAGCTCTCCCGCACCACGGAGTTCGAGATCCATTTCAGATAATTCAAATCCATTTTTAGCAGTTTTGAAAGCCTTTAACCTGTCTACTGTTTTTGATGTGCCACTATCTGTAAAGGCGTAGCAGTATGCTTGATGGTTACTTCGAATAACTCGTCCACGTAGCTGGTGGAGCTGAGACAGCCCAAATCTCTCTGCTCCTTCGATAATTATAATTGTTGCATTTGGGACGTTCACCCCAACTTCAACCACAGATGTGGCCACAAGAATATCGATTTCTCCTTTTGAAAATCTCTCCATGACTTTTTCTTTTTTTTCTTTTGTCATTTTACTATGGAGAATGTCTATTTCTTTGTCTTGAAATATTTCTTTTTTTAATCTCGAAGCTTCAGATGTCACGGACTTCATTTGCAGAGCTTGGGCTTTTTCTGGATCTGGTTCATCTATTCGTGGGCAGATCACATAGAGCTGTCTACCATCTGAGAGATGTTTTTTGATATCTTCATACACTCCTTCTCTTTTTGTGGGCAATACAATTTCTGTGATGATGGGCTTTCTTCCAAGAGGCATCTGGTCAAGCAGGGTGAGATCGAGGTCGCCATACACCGTGAGAGCGAGAGTTCGGGGGATGGGAGTAGCTGTCATAGAAAGGAAGTGTGGAGCGAATCCAGCTTTCTTTGCAAGGGCTGATCTTTGCTTTGTCCCAAATCTATGTTGCTCGTCTATAATCACCAGCGCCAAGTCTTTGAACTTTACCGACTTGGCAATGAGTGAATGAGTCCCGATAACAATTGGTATTTCACCATTGTCTATCCATTTTAGAAGCTGGGTTCTTGAAATATTTGTCCAGTTGTTTGTGCCTACAGCGGAAGCGACTTTGGATGGAAATTTCTTGCACCCAGAAGAGGTAATGAGCCCCACAGAAATACCTGTGTATTTGAAATACTCGATAAAATTTTCGAAATGTTGTGTTGCCAGGATTTCGGTTGGTGCCATGTACGCCACTTGGAGATTTCCGAAAGACTGGTTTTTGGGCCTGTTCTTTATCGTCATATAGCTAGCCACGGCGGCTATAGCTGTTTTCCCCGATCCCACATCTCCCTCAAGAAGCCTGCTCATTGGGTGAGGGGATAGCATGTCTTTTCTAACTTCTTTTATTGCTGTCACTTGCCCTTTCGTTAACTCAAAAGGGAAGCGTCGTGTGAAGTCGCCAAGCTCAGTATCTTCTATTGATACTTCATATGATTTGAAACCAAGAAAATCTTTCCGCTCTCGCGCTTTTGCAAGTTGTATGAAAAATACCTCTTCAAAGGCAAAGCGCTTCCTGGCTGCGGTGGAGTCCTTTTCCTTTTTTGGAACGTGGATCCAGACTAGAGCTGTTTGGATATTCGGTAAGTTGTACTTTTTTAGGATTTCTTCGGGGATATACTCTTCTATTTGTTTATGAAGTCCTTCAGCAAAAATTTTTTGGACAGTGTGATACATCCATTTTGACGTGAGACCACGAGTTTCTCTGTAGATTGGATATCTGAGTCCAACGCTATCCCTACTTTCTTTAAAAAGAGAGTTATGAGAGTCGATAGGGATTGTCTTTAAGGTATCCATTTCAGGGTTACTCATGGACGCACCATTTTTACCAAGAGTGACTTTTCCTGTGAGAGAAATAGACTGTCCATCAGTAACCATCTTTGCAATATAAGCTTGATTAAACCAGACAACTTTTATTTTCCCTGTCATGTCTTCTATATGGGCTTCTGCCATAGGGACTTTTGTTCGGAAAGATTTTGTTATTTTTGGTTTTGTTATTTTCCCATAGATAGTCGCGATTTCACCATCTTCTAGATCTTCAATATTTTTCATCTCACTTATATCACTATATCGAGTTGGGAAATAGAACAATAAATCAGAAATAGTATGGAGCCCGAGACGGTCTAGAGCCTTTTTTTGGTTTTCTAGTATTCGAAAGTGTGTGGATAGAGAATCATTAATATTCATACTCTTTATTGTACTTGAGATATTGGGTTTGTTAAAGATTTGACTTTGGATATAACTATCGTAAGATTAAGATAAACTTAGCTCTACACATTATGGCGTATGCACTTTTGTTTTCGATATTTTCTTCTTGTTTTCTCTTAGTGAACTTATACATTCAAGGGGCCGACATCTCTTTCATCCTTGTTTTAGTAGGGGTTTCTACACTTGGTGGAAGTCTTTCTTCACTCGCTCATTTTTTTCTTCAGAATGAGAGGAAGACGATAGAATGGTTAGCTCTCCGATCCCTTATCTTTATCGGAGGAATAGAATTCCTTACAAGTATCTATTATGTTATCCATCAAAATGAGAAGTTCACATTAGAGACCTCCTTCCTGATTCCCACGCTATTGTCTGGAGGGGTATTTATTGTGACCTTCTTCATGTCTCTCGGTGAGCATATAGAAGAAGTGGCAGAAGAATTGAACTAGAAAAAAGCCCGCAATCCGCGGGCTTTTTTAAATACCCCATAAGTTGACTTTGGGTTGCTTTTGTTTAAGATTAAATAAAAATTAAGAATTATGAAGACAAGGCACCTTTTTTACTTTTACCTTTTTTTGAAAGTCATTACTCTGTTTTTGTTTGTTGGCTCGCTCTGGTACGTCACTCCAGAGTTCTCTTTTTTTCAGATTGGCATTCTCCAAGTTATCTTAGGGGTTGGAGCTGTCGCGACTGAGTTTATCTGGAATAAAAGAGGGGGCCATCATGACTTCCCACGTATCTTCAAGATCATGTTTTGGTGGTCTCTGCTAGATCTCTTTTACTTACTTCTATGTTCTGTGGGTATATATCAACCTGAAGTAATCACGACCATCTTAGAGTATAAATTCTATGTTGTTCAAGCTATCCTGCTCATCATCGTGTCTACTTCAGCTGTATACTTATATAGGATATAGGAATAGGGTCACATTAAGAGACTAAACTAAAAAAGCCCGCAATCCGCGGGCTTTTTTGATATTCTGATTATTTTACAAATTCTGCTACCTTTGCCGCTACTTCATCTAGAGTAAAGTTTGCTTTTATCATGTAAGCATTTGCCCCAAGGTCTAGCGCTTGCTTGATTTCTGTTTCATCTGCCATGTTTGAGAAAACAACAACAGGTGTGTTCTTCCCAGCTCCTCGCAAGTCTTTTAGCACTTCAAATCCTGATTTTTTGGGAAGCATCAGGTCGAGCAAAATAAGATCAAAGGCATCTGCACCAAGTTTGGAGCTAGCCTCTTCTCCATCGGAAGCCACAGAAACAGCGTGACCGTCTCTTTGGAGTCTGCCGGCTGCAAGCCCTTGTAAAAAGGTATCATCTTCTACTATTAGTATTTTTGCCATGAGATTATTCTACTATAACTTCATCAGAAGGAAAAGGAAGAGAGATATAGAAAGTGGAACCAACTCCTTCTTCTGATTCAAACCACAGTTTCCCTCCATGAGCTTTTATAATATGAAAAGATGAAAACAGTCCAAGCCCAGAACCGACAGCTTGCTCTCTTTGAGCATTTTCTGCTCGGTAGAATTTTTGGAAAATATTTTTTTGTTCTTCCTTTGGGATTCCGATACCTTCATCTTGGATAGATATCACCACCTCATCTTCTTTTGTCTCTGTGTGAATCATGATAGAACCACCTTCAGGACTATACTTGAGAGCATTTTCTATAAGAGCTTGAAGCACTGTTTTTATTTTTTGTTTATCACCAACAATTATATGGTTTTCTCCTGTTTCATCGAAAGAGATGGCAATGTTTTTCTCTCGAGACTCTCCTCTGAAGTCTCCAATAGTATGTTCAATAATTTCATGAATATTGATAGGCTCGAAATTATATTTGGGATGAGTTTCTTCTGTATGGTTGACATCAATAAGTTCTGAAATGGTTGAGATAAGTTGATTATTATTTTCGTTTATCTTGCTTAACAGTTCTTTCTGTTCTTCTGTTATTGGTCCAGAATCACCCTTGAGTATCATAGAAAGAGCCCATTTGTTGGCGGTGAGGGAAGTCCTCATTTGGTGTGCAGAAGTCGAAATAAGATCAGATTTAAATTCATTTTGATTTTCAAGTCCTTCTATATATTTGATTATTTCTTCTTCTTGAGATGGGTACATATTATTTTCTACTATTTTTAGTATACACTTTTTTCTTCAGAAGTTTCGCAGCTTGGATATACCCGCCACCTGTACCGTCAAGGAAATTCACAAATTTGTTGTCCTTTGGTTCCACAAAGCATGTCATGGTTGTCGAATGAGTTATATAGTATCCAAATGAAAATATCCCCAGAGATTCTTTATCTTCTAGATAGGATAGAAGCTTTTTTCTTTGAGACATGTTTCCCGCGATAATTGTTTTCAGGGTTCCATCAATTTTCAAAGTATCTGTCGCGAGGGCCAGCTGGTGAGAGTGGTTTCGGACTCCAAAAAATCTCTCCATAAATCCTTCGAAGAGTCTCCGGACGATATGAGAGCCTTTTAACTTACCAAATTTAACAAGGGACTCTCTGTGGAGGTCATGGATCTTGAGTGTGTGTTGGATGTGTTCTTTTTTTACTGGTTGCCTTTCTTCGAACGATCCATATATAGAATCTATTTTCTCCAATACTTCTGCATAGATTTTTGGGTGAGTTTTTTCTTTGCCAGCGTCCACGATCAGACACATTATTTCTTCTTTGTTTTCTGGAACACGAATACTATTCCACCGGCACTGCAATCCTTGGAGATTGAGGGCTTTGTTTGTCCCTTCTTTGTGTGTTTGGTAACTAAAATTATTTTTTATTGTTGTTTCTGCAAGATAAAGTCCATTGTCTATGAAGATAGCTTGGTGGTAGTTTCTTGTGACTGCATATTTTGCAACCTTTAGACTAAATCCATTGTCTTTTATTTCTTGGACTGACATTGATCCCACGCGCAGGTTTAATTCAAAACGAGTTCTGGTGTTGTGCCGAAGTGTGGCAAGCTCTGAAAGAATCTCTTCTTTGATTTGAGGAGGGACAAGAAGAGTGGCTCCATCTCCACCATAAATAAATGGGATATCTGTCTGGTTCTTTTTTGCGATGTTTATCCCAATAATTACACTACTTGCCGCAGAAATATTTACTTCTTCATATTTACCTCTCGAAAAAGCTTTTGTGGAACCCTTGATATCTGTCACAATAACAAACCAATCATCTGGGATGTCTTCAAATATTTTTGTATTTTTTATAACATCCTTGAAAGATTGTTTCTGAGAGGGGAGGTCTCTATAAAATTGTTTTGTGGATATTTGTTTGATAGCCATAATATACATATATGATAGCAGAAAAATAAAAAAACCACGCGAGTGCGTGGCTTTCATTCTCAAAGTTCAAGAAGCTTTGGCTCCAAGTAGAGGAGCCTTGCATCTGGATCTTCTGTTGGAGAAACCAAATCTGCATAAATAAGCTCTCCGACATGGGTTATCCAGATTCCTTTTTTGGGTTCGAGAAGAACTTTTTCTCGGAGAGGCAAGAGTATTCCTCTTTCCACCCAAGAGTCAATTTCTTCTTGAGTAAAAGAATTCATAATATCTGTTCCATAGTGATACTCTTTTGATTCACCATCCTTTTCTTCGTGGACGGTATAGAAAAGAGGTTTATTCATATGTCCTTTTTTAGGTCGGTCATATGAATCCAGATGTAAGTGTGAAATGTACAATATAGGTTTTTCGCTCATCGTGATATCTTTTTCTTTTTATATTACGTATTCTAAATTGTAAGTCAAGAAAAACAGAAAAGCCCCACGAGTGTGGGGCTTTCGGAACATTTTTTAGCTCAAGCCTGGTTTCTTTCGAGGACCGTAGACTATTTTTTTTGGAATTCTCATGATCTCTACTCTATCGGATCTCTTTTTCGAAAGTCTGAGTAGCTTCACTTCCTTTTTTGGTTTTTTGTCGTCTTCTTCTTTCATGACTTTTTGTTTTCAGATTACATCATACACTCACAAATCGCAAGTCTGGAAATTTGAGCTTGTTTCTGCTATTCTAGAGTTCATTGGAGACGTGTCAGAGCGGTCTATCGTGCTTCCTTGCTAAGGAAGTGGGGTGTTAAGCCCCCGGGAGTTCGAATCTCCCCCTCTCCGCCAAAATTGGAAATCGGAATCAGAGCCCGAAATGGGGTCGGCGCGAAGCGCCGACCCTCCTGCATTCCCCCCAAAAAATTCTGAATCTGAAAGGATTTTCCACGCTCCGCGTGGCTCGTCGTTTGCCAATACAATTCTATGAATAATCAAACCAAAAAGTTTTTCATCTATACTCGCAAGTCTACGGACGACAAAGACAGACAAGTTCGCAGTATTGCAGACCAACTTTCGGAGTTAAAGGAACTCGCGTTGAAAGAACAGCTCGAAGTGGTAGATGTCTTTGTCGAAAAGCAGACCGCCAAAATACCATGTCGCCCTGTGTTTAATGAAATGATGTTAAGAATGGAAGCGGGCGAAGCTACTGGTATTTTGGCGTGGCATCCCGATAGACTTGCTCGCAACTCGGTAGATGGAGGAAAAATCATCTACCTCGTTGATACTGGCGTAATTTCAGAAATGAAATTCCCAACTTTTTGGTTTGATCCGACACCGCAAGGCAAATTTATGCTTTCAATCGCTTTTTCGCAATCCAAGTATTATGTGGACAATTTGAGTGAGAATATCAAGCGCGGACATAGAAACAAAGTGAAGGAAGGAATATGGCCTCAAATGTCGCCATTGGGCTACATAAACAAAGATAAGCGCATTGTGCCTGACGAGAATATTGCGCCTCTTATCAAAAAGACATTTGAGGCATATGCGACAGGTTCTTTCACTTTGCGCGAACTTCGCGATAAGTTTAATACTCTTGGACTGAAACGAAAAAGCGGAAAGGAGCTTGCGGTGTCGAATTATCAAAAACTTCTCAAAAATCCTATTTACACTGGTTTAATGCTTTACAATGGCGAGATTTTTGAGGGCAAGCACGAACCGATTATTTCAAAGAAACTTTTTGATTCTGTTCAAGAAGTAATGAGCCGAAAGTCCAAGCCGAAATCTCGCGGATTAAAATCATATCTCTATCGCGGATTTTTCCGTTGCGGAGAATGTGGTTGCTTTATTACCACTGAAACACAAAAAGGTCATAACTATCTCCGCTGTACCAAACGGAAAAATCCTTGTACTCAAAAATATGTTCGCGAAGAGCTCATCACTTCTCAAATTCAAAAGGAAATCAAAAAAGTTTCTTTGCCACTCGATTGGCTTTCTTGGGTGATTGAGGAGAACAGAAAAGACCAATCATCCGAAGTCCAATCGAGTACGCTTTTTGCGGATAGTATAAAAACCGATATTTCTCTTTTGGATTCTAAAATTGAGAAGCTGATGTCGGCATATTTGGAGAACGCACTTTCACTCGAAGAATATCGCGATGCCAAGAGTGCGCTGGTTGCCTCAAAACAGCTTCTCAAAGAGAAATTATCGGCTTTTGAGCAAAAAG
>CAYHDV010000010.1:0-19131 GCA_964355515.1 uncultured Candidatus Saccharibacteria bacterium | reverse complement strand
GAGAAAAGGCGAGACGAGGTAACGAGCACTTAGTATAATTAGAGCATGGCGAAGAATTATGCTTAGTGACTTGTAACCAATTCCCAACAACGGCTCAATTTTGATATACTAGATATATGAAAACAGCAATTATCCTACATGGGATGCCAGAGAGAGATGAGTATTATGAACTTGATACCCCTTCTCAATCAAATAGACATTGGTTTCCTTGGTTACAAAAACAATTAATTCTAAAAGATGTTTTGGCTCAGACCCCAGAGATGCCTACTCCATATGAGCCCGTTTATGAAGAATGGGAAAAAATGTTTGAAAGATTTGATTTAAACAAAGATACAATGCTTTTTGGACATAGTCTTGGAGGGGGATTTTTGTTAAGGTGGCTTTCTGAGAATGATGTAAAAGTGGGGAAGGTTGTACTAGTTGCTCCGTGGATTGACCCTGAAAAGATAATAAAAAGTAATTTCTTTGATTTTAAACTTGATGAAGATTTGGCCTCAAGGACTGAAGGGTTATACCTTTTTGCATCAAAAGATGATTTTGAGGATATAACAAAAAGTGTGGAAGAGATAAAAAGTAGGATTAAAGATTTAAAAGTTTTTGATTTTGAGAATAAGGGGCATTTTTGTTTTGAAGACTTAGGTAGTGGAGAATTCCCAGAGTTATTGGATGTAATTCTAC
This sequence comes from uncultured Candidatus Saccharibacteria bacterium, assembly GCA_964355515.1. GTDB lineage: Bacteria > Patescibacteriota > Minisyncoccia > Phycocordibacterales > CSBR16-119 > CAYHDV01. The sequence continues at coordinate 18,453 of CAYHDV010000010.1, read as the reverse complement.
AATAAATAATGGATAAATCAGAAATCAAAGAAAAAATAGAATTGCTCGAACAGGAAATGTATAAGCCTGATTTTTGGTCTGATAAAGATAGGGCTCAAGGGATACTCAAGCAAATAGAGGAGCTCAAAGATTCTCTGGAAGGTCTTGGTAAATACGACAGAGGTGGTGCAGTGCTTTCTATTTTTACTGGAGCAGGAGGAGATGACGCTGAAGATTTTTCTCGGATGCTCTACCACATGTATAGAAAATATATTGAGAATGAAGGATGGAGTTATGTTGTGTTAGATGAGAACAAAAATGATAACGGTGGGTACAGGAGCCTATCTATAGAAATCTCTGGAGCGGGAGTTTATGGAAAAATCAAAAATGAAGGAGGGGTGCACAGACTTGTCCGGCTTTCTCCTTTTAATGCTAAAGAAAAAAGAAGCACTAGTTTTTCTATGGTAGAAATTCTTCCTATTTTTGGCAAAAAAGACAATGTGTTGGATGAGATAGACCTTGAAATTTCTTTTTCTAAATCTGGTGGAGCGGGAGGGCAAAACGTGAACAAGAGAGAAACAGCGGTAAGAGTGACCCACAAGCCAACAGGGATTTCTGTGCATGCGAGTGCTGAGAGAACTCAAGAGGCAAATAAGGAGCAAGCGATTCGCTTGGTCAAAGCAAGAGTGTGGAAAAAAGAAGAAGAAGAGCAAAGATTAAAGGAAAGAGGTCTCGCTATTTCAACAACAACAGACAATGAGTGGGGAAGCCAAATCAGGAGTTATGTGTTGCATCCATACAAAATGGTCAAGGATCATCGCACAGGTGTCGAGGTGGGAAATGTTGAGAAGGTCTTGGAAGATGGTATACTAAATGAGTTTGTTGAAGCAGAAAAAAATCTCTAATATATATGATCGAATTTGCACAAGTTTCAAAAATATATGACAATCGATTTGTCGCACTAGAAGATGTTTCTTTCACTATTGAAGAAGGAGAGTTTGTTTCTATTGTAGGGCATTCTGGTGCTGGGAAGACTACTATTACCAGACTTCTTCTTGGTGAAGAAAAACCAACAAGTGGTTCGGTGTATATGGATTCAGTGGATGTTGCCAGATTATCATCTGCAAAGATAGTTTCTCTCCGAAGAAGAATTGGGACTGTTTTTCAGGATTATAAACTCTTACCTAGCAGAACCGCATATGAAAATATTGCCTTTGCCATGGAGGCCGCAGGGAAGACAGATGAAGAGATCGCAAACGACATCCCTCACGTACTTGATTTGGTTGATCTAGCTGACAAGTCAGACCACTTCCCAAGACAACTCTCTGGTGGGGAGAAACAGAGGCTCGCTATAGCAAGGGCTATTATCAATCAGCCAGATTTGATTATTGCCGATGAGCCCACAGGAAACTTGGACCCTTTGAATACAAACGAGGTTATTCAAATCTTAAAAAAGATAAATGACCTAGGTACTACTATTATTTTGACAACGCATGATCCAAATATCGTTGAATCAATCGGAAAGAGGGTGATCACAGTTGAGGGTGGTACAATAAAGCGTGACGTTAAAAAAGGTAAATACATTCTATAATACATATGCATTTTTTTGATTTTAAACGAATAGCACGATCAGGACTTCTGAATTTTTGGAGAAATGGATTTGTTTCCATGTCTTCTGTCTTGGTAATGACTATCACTCTTGGTGTGATTACATCTATGGTGTTTTTCCAAGCGATACTTGGGTTTACTTTGGGTGAGCTTGAAAACAAGGTTGATGTTTCTGTATATTTTATTCCAAAAGCTGGAGAGGAAAGCATACTGTCTCTAAAAGAAAAAGTTTCCACTATCCCAGAAGTAAAAGAAATTGAATATGTTTCTGCAGAACAAGCACTTATTGATTTCGAAGAAAGACACCAAGATGATTATGCAACACTGCAGGCTTTAGAAGAGCTTGAAGAAAATCCTCTAGGAGCATCTCTTCTTATTACCGCAGTTGACCCAGCCAGTTATCAATCTATTGCGAATTTCTTTGAACAGGGGACAGCTCTTTCTGCGACAGATATTTCAATTATTGATAAAGTTAACTATAGCGAAAACAAAGAAGTAATAGACAGACTCCTTTCTCTAAAAGAAAATGCAAAAAGGCTTGGTTTGATTTTGACTATCATCCTCATCGCCATATCTGTTGTTATCACTTTTAACACTATAAGGCTCACAATATATGTTGCTCGTGATGAAATAGGGGTTATGAGGCTTGTAGGGGCTGAAAATGCCTATATCAATGGACCATTTATGATGGAGGGTCTGATATATGGTGTCATCTCTGCTTTTATCAACATAATACTGTTTTTCCCAATAACATGGTGGGCAGGGTCAAAACTTGAGCATTTCCTAGGAATCAATCTGCTCACATACTATCTTTCTAATTTCTTTCAAATATTTTTTATCTCTTTGCTTGTTGGTATTATTCTTGGCTCTCTATCAAGCTACCTTGCTGTTCGAAAATATTTGGATAAATAGACACCTCTATATTCAGTGTGAAAAACTTTGAAAACAAAAAAAGCCAACTTGCGTGGCTTTTTTCTATTCTTCTCTTTGAGGAGCGTTTTTTATAATCTCGATAATTTCATCTTCATCATCAATTATTTTTATTAGCTTGAGATCTTCTTCACTTATTGTCTCAAAAGTTTCAAGCATTTGTTTTCTTATTAGATCCATAAAAGGTTGCCAGAAATCTGAGCCAACAAGGATGATTGGGAGAGAAGGGATTTTTTTTGTTTGTACAAGAGTCAACATCTCAAATAATTCATCAAAGGTTCCAAACCCTCCGGGGAAGTACAGGTATGCTTCAGCAGAAAATCCAAGAATTACTTTTCGTGAGAAAAAGAAATAAAAAGGAATTTCCTCTGTCACATATGGGTTTGTATATTGTTCAAAAGGGAGATCTATAGTCGCTCCGATAGAATGAGATCCAGCCTCAAAGGCTCCACGGTTTCCACCCTCCATAACTCCTGGGCCACCACCAGTGACGACCGTGTAGCCAAGCCCTCCTATTCTCTTACCAAGTCTTCTTGCTTTTTCATAGTATTCGCTTCCTTCGGGAAATCTGGCTGAGCCGTAGAAAGTGATAGATTTTTCATGTTTATCATGATTTAGAAGAGTATTGAAACCCTGTCTAAATTCTTCGTTAATAGCACAAATTCTAGTCTCGGTGCCATCTCCTCCGGAGACAATTCGGCATCCCTCCCTGATCTCTTCGGGGGTTAAATGCTTTGGCCTCATAATGTGCCCATCAAGTGAAATATTCTGTTTATCTGACATGAAGATATTATAGCAGAAACTTATCTGAAGATTGATTTGACATTGATAATCTTTAATTATAGTATGTTTTAAAAATACAAATTATGTACATTCAAGTAAAAGATTTTTTAAAAGAAGAAATTGTTGCGATTTTTCAAGAAAAGATTGAAGCATCGGACTATAAGGTATTTAATTCTTTTGGTGATAACCGTGGGAGATTTTTAACCCCTTTTTGTGATTGGGAGATGTCTTTAGAGTTTGGTAGCCTTATTAGTATTCATGGCAAAAGGAAAAATCCTGCTATTGTAGAAGATTCCGGTGGGGTTATGACTCTTGTTGTAAAGCTAGATTTCTTTTCTCATTTTGTTGCGATAGAGATGGTTAAAGAGGTTTCAAAGCCTTCTGCCGAAGGGTTATATCCATTCCATGATTACAAAGTTAAATCTGCAACTTTTGTCCTGCTAGATATGAGACGAAACTCAGAAAGATTTGTTCGGGGTCTTCGTCAGGATATACCTCTACTAGATGGTACAGAGGGATTTTTTCCTAAGGATATTTTCAAAAACTTTTTGATTTAGAAATTAGAAGCTGGCGTAAGCCAGCTTTTTTAATTTGTATATTTGAACCTAGATAATTAGTATCAGAAACCAATTTTGTTCCAATTTTTGTTTTAGTCGTAAGGACTACCCTTACACTGTTTGTTGTTGTGAGAGGTGGATTCGGCTCCTCTCACGGCCCAGCCTGATTAAGTAATATAGTAAGACTAGGACTCGGTCACTCTCGCGGATATTTTATTTCGCTTCACTCACAAAATATCTCGCTCCATCGACCCCGATTCGCCCCGGCTTTCTCACAGCGTTCGAAAGACTTAGTCGGGGCTCACTTCTCGTCCTCTCTGACAAGTACTGTAGTAAGACCCCGTTGCATTCGCAAACGGGGCCCAACTACATTATGTTGCCAGACTAGGACTCGGATCCTCTCACGGATTTTTTGCTTCGTTTCACTCACAAAAAATCTCGTTCCATCAGCCGCCACTCGGGTGCACGGACTATCGTCCGGCTTCGCGCACCCTCGGTTCGAGTCCTAGCCTGACTTACAAACAGAAAGGCCCAAATGCATTCGCATCCGGGACCCGCTGTTTGTTGTTGCCAGACTAGGACTCGAACCTAGATAACAGGTACCAGAAACCTGTGTCCTACCATTAGACGATCTGGCAGTAGGATATATTATTTACTCAATAATATGATAATGAGTTTACATGAAAAAAGGAAATATTAAAAGTGATTTGATTTTACTTTTTTTGTGTCAAAAAGCCACCGGCTTAAGAATTGCAATACCTCCCGACACTTGAGCTTTAACTTTTAAAATATTCACGGTTTTTTTGATTAGTGCGAAGCTTTAGCGACAGCGATCAGCGTAGCACAAAAAAACCGTGAGTTATTTTTTAGGTAAAGTGAGGTGTCTAGCTTTTTTGTTTCTTTTTCAGCGATGGAAAAAGAAAAGTATACTTCTTTAGATCCTAAAATGTACCCTCGCTTTGCTGGGGCATACCAAATTCATGATGACAGAATTTTTAATTTAAGTAATAAAAAAAGAAAAAGATGCTTGTATGTTATAACTACAAAAAGACACCATCATGGTGGTGCCTTTCTTTTTACTAATCATCATCTTCAAAAAGATAGTCGATGAGATTTTTCCTAGGATCTTGGTACTCTTTTGTGAGTAAGAAGCCCGGAGGGAGCATCAAGCCTATAATCGCGAGTTTTAGATTGCCCCCAAGGATTGGGTACAGTTCTAAGAAACCGTAGATAATGGATAAGAGTAGGATCATCGTCATCCATAGGAATTTCCTGTGAGAGACAGAGGTGTTTTCTCTTATTCTCGAAAATCGATACATGATTCCAAGAATTAGAAATTCAAAACTACTTCTTTTTTGCTGTGAGAGAGATTCCTCTATCTCACGAAAAAAGTTCTTGATACTTTGATTTTTCTCTACCTTTTTCAAGAAGAGTGTTATGAGAATTCTCCCTAAGATATTTCCCCATATTTCATCTTTTTTTATTTCGATCTCTATCTCAAAAAAAGGATGAGGGTCCCTACCCAAGGACTTAATTTTCCTATAAAGTGCTGAATATTTTTTTATATTATTCATCTTCCTTTGGCTTTGTTTATCTATTTGTACTAAAAAACCATTTAATCGTCAAGTAAGTGTAACCCCACTGTTACTTATCAAGTTTTAGTATCTTCAAAAACTCATCAAGTTCTTCTCCCTTAATAATTCGGAACTGCCCAGCTTTGAGCTTGCCAAGTTGGATATTTATAATTCTAAATCTTTGGAGGTCTTTTACTTCATACCCTAGAGCGGTACACATACGTCTGATTTGCCTGTTTTTCCCTTCAGTAAGGACAATATCAAAAGACATCTTACTTGTTCTTCTCACTTTTGTTGGTTTTGTTCTAGAGCCTTTGATATCTACACCTCGAGACATCTCTGATATAAAGGTGTGGGTGATAGGCTTGTTTACAATCACGGCGTACTCTTTTTCGTGGCCTTGCGTGGGGTGGAGAAGTCGCTGGGTCACTCGTCCATCATTTGTAAGAAGGATCAGCCCATGTGAATCTTTGTCTAATCTACCTACTGGAAATATTTTTTCTGAAAGCTTAAGAACATCTTTTATTTCTTTCTCACCTTCTTGCGCTCCGATTGTTACAATTCCTGTTGGTTTGAAATATGCCATGTAGACATTTTCCTCTTTTGTTACACCATCTAAAGTCACAACATCTTTTTCTAGCACTTGGCTACCAAGTTCCGCTTTTTTGCCATTAATAAAAACACGACCTTCTTTCACTAGTTCGTCAGCTCGGCGTCTTGAGGCATAACCATTTTGGGATAGGTATTTATTTATTCTCATGGGAAACATATTGTTTGTATACTACACTATTACTTTGTATCGACAAGTCTTGTAGAAAATACAAGACCAAAGGTCAGGATAAATGCTAAGACAAGAAAAGTTGATTGCATAGGCATGATAAGGAGTAGCCCAGAGACAATAAGTGGCGCGACTATGTATGCAAGAGGGGACGCATTTCTATAAAAGCTTATAAGGTCTGTCTCCTCAGCATCCACTTTTTTGAAGAAATATGTTTCTACAGATATCTCTACCATCGCAGCACCTGTCCTTGTAAAAAATAGTAATGCTGTCCAAAAAATTACATTGTGACTTTCGAAGAGGGAAATGCCTATTATCGAAAGTACCATGATCACAATTCCAAGGCTCATTATTTCTTTTTCTCCATATTTTTTGTCTTCTAGTGTTCCAAGTGGCAACTCAAAGAGAACAAAGGGAAGTAGCATAATAGTAAACATGATTCCGAGTGTCGCCCAATCAAAACCTATATGCCGGTAAAGATATATAGGCATGTAGATAACAGCCCAAGCGTAGAAAAACTGTAGAAGTAAATTTATAAGATAGATTCTATAGATATTAATTCTCCCAAACAATTTCTTAAAGATATCAACAAGGGGAACTTTGGGTGGGTAGGCTGGATCTTTGTAATGTCTAAACCAAACAATAACTCCCAGGGTAGAGAGAAAAACAGAAATAAGACTTGCGGTGTACACAGCTTCAAATCCTAGAGCATCTATAATAATTCCAGAAAGAAAAGGAGAGAACATCCAGCCCAAGGATAGCACTGTCATATACAAACCCCGTGTCTTGCCCATAGTGGATTTGCTTGAATATGTCTCCAGCAATTCATCTAGCCCAAAATAAATAAGGGTTCGGAGTCCAAGATAGAGAACAAAGAAAACAATTACCAGCCAAGGAGCCTCTACCGCAGAAAATGATAGTAGAGAGATAGCGGTTACAACAAGAGAGAACAAGAGCATCTTGTAGTTACCAAATCTTTTTAGCAGTTGGGGCATCAAAAGAAGACCGAGCAGAGAAATAATTGATCCTGCCATGTAGACTATTCCTATTAAATTCTCCGGAATAAACTTTTCTAAGAAGTTTGAGTTTATGTAGGCTGTGAGTGCGACGTTTATAGAAAACAAAAAACCAATCAGAAATAACGATCGAAGGGGTGTTAAGTCAGAGTGGTTTTGGTTCTTTTTAAAAAGTAGTCTGTCCTGCATTATGCAGTAAGTATAACAGGTATTATGATAGGCTCCTTGTCGGTTTTCCTCACCAAGAACTTGCCTACAGTCTTTGAGACAATTTCTTTGAGAGCATCAAACTCAATATTCTTTTTATCTTGTAGGTGATCCTCCACTGTTTTTCTGATAAGGTCTCTTGTTTCGTTCAGCAGGTCTTGGTTTTCTTTTAGATAAACAAAACCACGGGAGATAATATCAGGAGACTTTTTCAATTTTTTAGTTTTTTGGTTAATCATCACTACCACCACGAAGATACCATCAGAAGAAAGTGTTAGTCTGTCTTTTATCACAGCATCATGCATTGGCCCAACGTAAGTCCCATCCACCACAGTAAATCTCGCTGGTACTTTTTCTTTTAGTTTTACAAATTTTGTCCCTTGTTCTCGTATTTCAATAATAGACCCATTTTCAGGAATTAAAATATTTTCTTTTGCTACACCGAGCTCCTTTTCTACCATTTCTGCATGAAGCCTTAAGAAATAATATTGTCCATGAACCGGCATGAAAAATTTGTAAGGGATTTGTGAGTGAATCCATTTGAGTTCTTCTCGTGCTCCATGCCCTGATGCATGCACAAGGTTATCTGTATAGGTAATAATTTTTGAACTTCCTTTATAAAGTTTATCTTTTAGTTTTCCAATAGAAAAATCATTTCCCGGTATGACAGAAGCAGAGAGAACCACAGTGTCAGTTTCGTTGAGTTTTATTTCTCGGTGAGTACCACTTGCTATTCGGTCAAGACCTGAGTATTGCTCACCCTGTCCTCCAGTGATCAGAATAACAATCTTGCTTGGGGCGTGATCTCCCATTTCTTTTACAGAAATAACATGGTCAAAGTTTGTAAGCTTTAGCTCATTTGCAATTCCGAGATAGTTCTTCATAGACCTTCCTTCTATTACGATATATTTTCCATGTTTTTTGGCACTCTCCATAAGTGACATCAGTCGTTCTACCTGAGAAGAAAAAGCTGCCACGATAAGTCGCCCTGTTGCTTCTTTGATAATTCTATCAATATTTTGTTTTACACGCTCTTCACTTGCGGACCATCCTTGCTTTACGATTCCTGTTGAGTCCATAGTACAAAGAAGGATTTTCTCATCTTTAAAGAATTTGTATTGCTCCACTTCTTCACGAACAGGAACACCATCTATGTTTTCTACTCGAACGTCTCCTGTAGACATAATCCCACCATACGGTGTTTGGATAATAACTCCTGTTGAATCAGGGATAGAGTGAGTAAGCCCAAAGAATTTTACTTTGAGATGGGTGCTGATTGGAACATATCCATCGTGTCCTTCGATTGTCACAATGTTTAATTTTGGCACTCGTGGGAATTCTTGCATTCGAGATTGGATAAACATTGATCCAAACTCTCGAGTATAGATTTTTGGATTACCTAGTTTTTCTATAACATAGGGGATTCCTCCCACATGATCCATGTGTCCATGAGTGATAACCAGGGCTTTTATTTTATGTTTGTTTTTTTCTAGATAGGTAACATCTGGAATAGTGTAGCTAATACCTGGGGTATCAGGATTGGCAAAACCAAACCCAGCATCTACAACGATGATTTCATCTTTGTACTCAATAGCGGTCATGTTTGTACCGATCCATTCTACTCCACAAATAGGTATGATTCGGATATCTCCATCAGCGAGTGGTGGGATTTTGTGGCTTGTTTTAGACTTGTGGAAGGTTCTTGCTTTATCTGAAGATGGTCCTCTAAAAGTAGAGCCTCCTTGCTTTGGCTTGTTTCCTTGGTAGCCATTTTTTGATGGCCTGTTAAATCTTTTTCGAGGGGCTGGACTGCTAAGAGAGTTTCCTCCTACTATATTTGTTGTGTTTTCTGACATATGTTTTAAATCGTTTCTTATAATTAATTAGTTTTCTGTAAAAAGATATTCCAAACGGTATCTGTTTGTATGTACCATGTATGAATCATATTGAATCTATCCGCGCTTTCTGTGATTGATTTATAAGAAATATTTTTAACATCTTTTGGAATAACATAAATGAAGCTTGGACTATAAAGGAAAATTGCAGGCTTGTCTTTGTCCATTTCTTTTTTTAGATTTGAATACAGTTTAAATCTCTCTGGGGTTGGTTTTTCTTTTAAGAGATCTTCTAAGATAGAGTCCACATTTTTATTTGAATACATCCCAATATTTAGTCCAGGGTCTTGCTTCTGTGATGAGTGCCAAAAGGCGTATAGATCAGCCTCTTTGGAAACTATTTGTCCGAACAAGAGAGCCTCATAATCTCGAGACCTTATAATGTTTTGGTTAAGATTCCCAATTTCAAAAACTTTTAATTCGACTCGAACTCCGATAAGCTCAAAGTATTCTCGGATAATTTCTGCAGTCTGTTGTAGTTCAAATGCATTTCCTGTTGAAATCGAGAAGGTAAGCTCTTTGCCATCTTTTTCTCGGATACCCTCATTGTTTTTCTTCCAGCCAAGCGAGTCCAGCATCCTTTCAGACTCTTCTTGATTTTCTTTGAAGCTCTTTTGTGTCACTGATTTCTCAAGAGTTTGGAATTCTGTAATGTTTTTTGGTATAGGCGAGTCAATAGGAGAACCAAAGCCGTTTAATACTAGACTTATAATAGTTTGTTTGTCGATTGCCAACTCAAGAGCTTCGAGTAGAGCTTGGTCTTGGAAAAGAGGATTCTTTTCTTCGTTGAAGAAAAGACTAAATGTCCGAGCGAGTGGAGCAGTGACGATTAATTCTGTTTTGATTTCTTTTTCTGTAATATAACTTGGGGTAAGAGCGTGAGCAGAATCCACAAGGCCGCTCTCGAGGGCCTTTGTTAGGCCATTTTCATTTGAAAAGAAAATAAGAGTGATGGAATTGATATTAGGTTTTTCGAGACTAAAATTCTTGAATGATTTTAGTTCCAATGATTCGATAACACCAGAATTTTTCTTTTTTATATCAGAAAATTTATATGGTCCAGAACCAATTGCTTTTAGATTGTAGTCACTAAATGAAAATTGCTCTGGGGGTATGTTTGACCAGATATGAGAAGGGAGTATTCCTATTGTGGTATTGTCCAGAAACGAAATATAAGGTTGCTTGAGGGTAAATTTAATTGTTTTTCTATCAATTTGTTCTGCAAGGATACCCTCGAAGCTCACTCGCTCAGGGCTTTTTAGTAGGGGGTCTTGGATTCTTTCAATGGTGAAGATTACATCATCTGCTGTCACCTGTGTTCCATCATGGAAAGTGATGTTGTCCTTTAGTCGGAAAGTATAAACAAGCCCATTGTCTGAGATTTCATAAGATTCGGCCAAATCTGGTATAAAATTATTGGAATCATCTTTTCTCATCAATCCAGAATATATAAGCCTTGTCACATCTTTGTCTGGTCCTGATATAGCAAGTACTGGATTAATAAAACGAGGTGTTCCCACTATTCCTTCTGTTATTGACCCACCTTCTGCTGGTATAACAGTAGAAACATGTTTGTTTATTTGAGCTAGTATAAAAATACTACTTACTATCATGGTGAATAATAATCCAAAAACAATAAGCCAGTCTTTTTTTGTAAAACTTTGTAAGCTTTTATTTAATTCTTGTTTAGTTGGGAATGAAAAGTCCCTAAGTACATTTAATATTAACTTTTTGTTCATATAATTAGTCAAAAAGATGACTATCTAGAATATTTTTCTGCTAGGCAAAAATAGAGAGAATGATTGATCCTACAAATAGTACGGCAACAGTAATAGTAAAAACAAAGAAGAATTTTTCAGCTCCTCGTTTTTTGTGATAGGTAGCACTTCCGTCGCTTCCTCCAAAAGCCCCTCCAAGCTCTGTACCAGATTGTTGCATCAAAATACCGATTATAAGGAGTACAGACAATATAATTTGTACCCATGGTAATACATTAGATAGCTCCATAAAAAAGATTATTGCATAGCCAATATCAAAAAGCAATAGCTGTGCAAAACTTATAACCGATAAAGTGAGAGTGAGTTATACTTATATATAGAATTATTATCAGTAAACAAAAATATTTCTTATGTCAGTCTCAAAGATTCATAGTAGATTTTTAATAGGTTCTCTGGTTTTGCTTATTTGTTTTTTTGGTATAAGCAAAGTATCTCATGCGTATGTATTTTGTTCGTCTCTTGCTGGTCAGTCAACTTGCTTGAGTATTTGCCAGAGTGTGGGGTATGGCACAATGGTTCCAGGAACAGGAGTCAATGGTCAGGCATCAGGGCTCAATGGATGGTATTGTTCTAATTCTTCAAGTTCAACTGATGGAGTTGGGGCTGAAGACCTCCCAGACGCTGAGGCAGAAAGCACCGCAGTTGAAAAACATAATTTCAATTATCTTACTTCTGCCGGAGACTCATCTGTAAATATTTATACACTAGAATCTGGATATAAGAGTGGTGTAGGAAAATTCTTTGATAATTTCTTTGGAATGATGAAGAATTTTTACAAAAATCTTTTTACTGGAAATCTAAAAGACGCATTTTCTCCAGTACCAGTATCTGGTCCTGGGGTAGCTAGGGAGGGTTCACACAGATACCAGACTGTATCTACTCCGGATGGTTGTTTCGCCAGAAGACTGACACTTACTAATATGGGGTGGGTAGTGACAGCAGAGTATCCTTTTTCTGATAATCCATGGGATTTTGCAAATCTTCGGCCTTGTGATGGTCGGGTTATAGAAAATAACCCAACCGCTGTTCCAGATGATGCTTCTGTGGACTCTTCAAATCAAACAGATTTGTATTGTGAAGTAGACCAATCTCTTTCTATCGCAGAACAAAAGTCAAAAATAAAAGACTGTGCAGAAAAATCAGATCTCTCTCTCAAAGAAAAAGAAGCTGTAATAAAAAGCCTTAACTAGCCATGAAAACACAAGTGCATGCAATATTGGTATTTATAGGAGTTGTGTTTTTAACAACAGCTTTTCTTCAGGGAAGCGTGGTAGAGAAAAGTTCTGGAGAGAATATAGCTCAAGCGACAGAAGATAGCTCAAGTATTGATTCAAATATTTCTTCTTATGGTTCAGCTTCAGCTATCTTAGCTCTGAGGGACAACGAATATTCTCTTGATCCTTTTGGTGCAAATAAAGACGATGATCAAGAGACTGGAGGGGAAGACCTTGAGTCGTCAGCTCCAGATGGAGTTGTTACACCTGCCACCCCTCCCACAATTTGTAATGTTTACATAACTCAGCCACAAGTCGGAGCAACAGTTCCAAATTCGTTTGTAATTTCAGGATATGTAGACAATATTCAAAATGGTTGCAGGTGGACGATTTTTGAAGCAAATGCAGGATATGTGGAAGTCTATGATGAAAACGGAAACCTTCTAGGAGATTATGCAATTTTGCAATCTGTTGGTGAATGGATGCAAACACCATCATATTTCCAGACACTTCTAACTTTATCGGAAGTACCAGAAACACAATGGGGCTATATTCGTTTTTATGAAAATGTTGCAGATGATAGCACTCCTGACGTTTTTGATTTTCCTATTGTATTTACAAATTGGAGTGTTGCACCTACCACTACAAGTTTTCTAGATACCATAAACAATATTCTCACTTCAAAAAAACAGAAAGAAAAAGCTAGAAAAAACGAAGAAGAGAGAATGAAAGATAGGGGCATAGAGGCTATCTTTGGTACAGGAAAAGACACCCCAAGCACCACCCCTGTCTTACCTGCAAAAGAAGGGTCTGTGCCTCTTTTGGAGAAGGATGAAAATTTTTGTGAAATAAGAAAAGAAAATAAATTAATTTGTTATGGTTCTTATATCGGGGAAAGTACTGTTTGTGGTTGTGACACATTTTCTGATCTTGAATCATTAAGAGATCAAGAAAGATTGGTAAAGTACAAGGTCAATTTAGAAAATGTTGTTTTTGAAAAAACTTTGTTCATTGGAGATAGGGGAGACGCTGTAGTGTCACTCCAAGAAGCTCTGTATTCTTTGGGATTCTACGACCAAATCCCATCTGCTGTTTATGACAGCAAAACAGTAAAAGCAGTAAGGTCTTTCCAGAAAGAACATGACTTATCAGGATGGGGATTGATTCTAGGCGATTCTTCAAAAGAGGTGTTGAATAGTCTGTTTTCAAATTAATTATAAATATGTTACAAATATAACCATGATGACAGAAGGAAAATTTCAATTAATTGCAGCGATATTTTTTATTGCATTGGGTGCTGTAGGGCACTGGGCTTTTTCGAGCCTAGATTTTGGAAAGGCTCGTGAGGTGGTGGTAGAAGATATTGAAAACATAGGAGATACTTCAGAAGACATTAGCGATATCACTGACTCACTTGCTGACCTAACTGCGGAAATCGAACAAAACAACCAACCAACACCAGAGAACCCAACCTCTCCAGAGGCTACAATAAATCCTCATCAAGCACTTATCGCTGAACTTCAAGAGCTTGTGACTGACGAGATATTTATGAAAGTTGGAAGCAGGGGGACTCGAGTAGGAACAGTCCAGAATTTCTTGAATGTATTCAACAAAACAACAGGTGGAATAGACAATGAGTTTGGCCCAGGAACAAAGAATAAAATTATTGCTTTTCAAAAAGCTGTGAAAATAACTGCCGATGGAGAACCAGGTCCAGCAACCTACCAAAAGATGATTGACTGGCTAAATGAAAACTTCTAAAGAAGATTAAACTTTTTTCTAGGATTTATAAAAAGGGAAAAGCTATTGACGAAACATACTGAAAAGATTTAAAGTGCTTAGTAAACAACTAAGCACTTTTTGATATGGCATCTAAAAGGGATATAAAATGGACTCGTCTTAAAGAAGTAGAGATTGATCGCGAGCACGAAAAGTTCATTAGAGAACTCTTCAAAAATACAAGCGCCGATATCTTTGCTAGCAAAGAAGATCACGGCGCCTTTCTTCTGAGCGCTTGGGTCAGAGCTATGATACCTAAACAGCTAATTGTCTGCAATCTTGTTTGGAGAGAACTTCTAGAGTTTTTTAACCGCCATACTGATCTAGTGAAAATTGATTTGATGGTCATTGGAGACTTTAGCGTGAAAGAAGAGGAGGATGAAAACCAGGGAGAAGAAGAAAGAGAGAAAGAAAATCGTCTCCTTAATTTTGAATCTGATCCTTATTTTGTTACCCATGTCGGGCTTCCAATTACTATAAACGATGAATCAAAATTTCATCTGCCTTGGGATGATGAGCTCACCTACAAAAGGTATCAACTAAAAGCCATGGGATACGTCAAAAAAGGTGAGGTTTGGATACCTTGTAGTAGGATTCTAGAAATAAAGTTTACTCTTTATTGAATGTAGAAAAGCCCTTTGGGGCTTTTTTCTTTTGACAGATTACCCCTTTATGGTTTTTAACAGATTGGGTACAAGTATCGCTTGACAATATTTTTCATATGGCTATACTAATTCTCACGTCTATTGGTTTGCTGCCAATGGACAAAAGACAACCAAAAACACACGTATAACTTTGAGATGCCAAGCATCTGGAGGTAGCGCTGTTTTTTGGAAACAGTTTTTTGTTTTTTGAGAACTAAATACGCGATTTACTATAAGTAAATTGCCAGCATCTATTTTTAACTAGAACAACAAACATATTTGTAAATATGTTTTCGAAACAAACATGAAATGATTTTCTTTGTTTTGTTTCGCTCTAAATTACAGGAATTTAAGAATTCCTGTCTAATTCTTTAGAAGAGTTTGATCCTAGCTCAGGATGAACGCTGGCGGTGTGGATAAGGCATGCAAGTCGAACGAACCTTGTGAAATTGAAGTCTTCGGACCGATTTTTCACGCTGGTTAGTGGCGAACGGGGTAGTAACGCGTAGGAACGTACCAAGAAGTCAGGAATAGCCCATCGAAAGATGGATTAATACTTGATAGTCCCTCCGGGGTAAAGATTTATCGCTTCTTGATCGGCCTGCGTAGTATCAGCTAGTTGGTGAGGTAATGGCTCACCAAGGCTATGACGCTTAGGGGAGCTGAGAGGCTGACCCCCACCATTGGAACTGCGACACGGTCCAAACTCCTACGGGAGGCTGCAGTCGAGAATCTTCCGCAATGCACGAAAGTGTGACGGAGCGACACCGCGTGATGGATGAAGCCTTTAGGGGTGTAAACATCTTTTATAGGGGAGGAAACTATTGACGTTACCTTATGAATAAGGGGCTCCTAATCTCGTGCCAGCAGGAGCGGTAATACGAGAGCCTCAAGCGTTATCCGGAATTATTGGGCGTAAAGGGTCCGTAGGTGGTTATATTAGTCTTTTGTGAAAGACCTGGGCTCAACTCAGGGAACGCAGAAGAAACGGTATGACTAGAGGGTGTAAGGGGTGTGTGGAACTCATGGTGTAGGGGTGAAATCCGTTGATATCATGGGGAACACCAAAAGCGAAGGCAACACACTGGTACACATCTGACACTGAGGGACGAAACCCTGGGTAGCGAATGGGATTAGATACCCCAGTAGTCCAGGGCCTAAACGATGCAGACTAGTTTTGGGGAGTATCGACCCTCTCCGAGACGCAGCTAACGCGTTAAGTCTGCCGCCTGGGAAGTACGATCGCAAGATTAAAACTCAAAGGAATAGACGGGGACTCGCACAAGCGGTGGATTATGCGGTTTAATTCGATGATAACCGAAAAACCTCACCAGGGTTAGAAACTTATATGACAGGCACTTGAAAGGGAGCCCTTCTTCGGACATATAAGCAGGTGATGCATGGCCGTCGTCAGCTCGTGGTTTGAATTGTTCCCTTAAGTGGGTCAACGAGCGCAACCCTCATCAGTGTGTTATACGTGTCACACGAGACTGCCCAGCCCAATGCGTACAAACGAAAGTTTGTAAATATTGGGCTGGGAGGAAGGAGAGGATGACGCCAGGTCAGCATGTCCCTTGATACCCTGGGCTACACGCATAATACAATGGCCGGTACAACAGGTCGCGACGAGGTAACTCTGAGCCAATCCTAAAAAGCCGGTCCCAGTTCGGATTGGGGTCTGAAACTCGACCCCATGAAGTTGGAATCGCTAGTAATCGCGGATCAGCAAGCCGCGGTGAATACGTTCTCGAGTCTTGTACTCACCGCCCGTCAATTCAAGGGAGCCGGGGGTGCCCGAAGTCTGCACTAGATGTGGCCTAAGGCAAATTCGGTGACAGGGAATAAGTCGTAACAAGGCACGGCTAGCGGAAGCTGGTCGTGGACTAATTCAATTTGAAAAGATCCGGTTGGATCCAGACGGTCGAACTGTATTTAAATACAGCACAGGCTGTGATTGACAGAAAACAAACAATCCCCAGTCTCTAGGGATAGAGAGACAAAAACGCCATACAAGGCCAATACCTTCAGAGTATATAAGGATATGCCCTATGGTTAGAGCGAAACAGAACAAATAGCGTCATTTTGTTTGCTAGTTAAAATATAGACAAAAGAAAACAGTCGCAAGTTTTTTATATTAAAAAACTTGCGACTGTTTTTTGTTTGACTTATTCTTACATATATGGTAATAATCTATCAAACATAATCATTTGAAAAATATGAAAAATCTGCTCTTTGTACTGTTCGTTCTGCCTCTGCCTCTAATCGTGTCCTCTGATGTATTTATAGAGGGTTTGAATTATATGTTGGGTGGAGAAAATTTTTTGACACGGGGCCCCTTCCTCCGAAACTTGGTTATCTCGATACCTTTTATGCTATCAACTTTTATGATAGCTTATGGAATTCGAAAAAGGTTGTTTTTTATCAGTAACCTTGGAGCATTTATGCCGATCATCTGCTTTTCATTTTGGTGGTTTCCTGAAATAGGACTAACCATCTTTATGGAGGCTCTGTTCTTCTTTGCACTCGGTATCTCTTTGACTTGGGTTGTTACTTACTTGACAACCTTTGATCGTATCAGACAAAGAGACAATCACTTGATAGCACTTGTTTTTGGGTGTCTAATCCTAAGAGCCTTTGATATAATCCGGGCTGATGTTTTTTCTTGGATTATTTTCGGTTCGGTGCTCTCTTATTGTTTAGAGAAAGGCCTATCATGGTTGGCCGCTAGAAGAAGAAAAGGAATTTACAATTTGGACATCTTTTAGTTGTCCTACAAGACACCAGCCCTCGCGCTGGTGTTTTTTGTTTTCTCACTAAAACTAGTTTTGGCCCACAGTGGCTTTTCTGAATAAGCCTTTTTATGAAATTATTTGTTATACTTAATCACCATGAAAACAAAACTATTTTTTACTGGATTGGGAATTATATTTTTTATAGCTTTTTATATATTAGGTACAAGTAGTTCAGAAATCACTCCAACCGAAGAGAAGGTGCTCTCTATTGGCACAGAGACAATTCTTGTTGATATCGCCGATACAGACCTACTACGATCAAAAGGGCTCGGAGGAAAGGAATCTCTTTCTGAAAATAGTGGACTACTCTTTGTTTTTGAGCAGAAAGGCAAATATGGGTTTTGGATGAAAGATATGAATTTCCCAATAGATATTCTTTGGTTCAATGAAGAAGGCGAACTAGTGGACGTTTCAGAAGGTGTCTCACCAGAATCTTTTCCTGATGTTTTTTATCCAAAAGAAGATATATTGTATGCTCTAGAAACAAACCAAGGAGAGTTTTTGAACCCAAAGAGCTTGATAGGGAAGAGATTTGTTTTGAGTAAATAATTTTAGTTTTTTATTTCAAAAGAAAAGTTTTTTATTCTGAATCGCGTTCGCCATGGTTTGGTTTTTCCCACAATCTCCTTATCATCATCGCCATTTAATATGCCCATCACCCTGAACTTACCGTGCCCAACATAGCCTTGTGCGGAGTTGGGTTTCAGGATCTAAAGCCCTCTTCATCATCACACCCCGTTGTCTTCCCCGCGCAGGCGGGGATCCAGAGTGCCTTTCACTTTTCCGTAACAAGAATCTCTTCCTTTTTTCTTGGCAAAAAAGGAAGCAAAAAGCCAAGACACCTCACTTTACCTAAAAAATAACTCACGGTTTTTTTGGTGCTACGCTGATCGCTGTCGCTAAAGCTTCGCACTAATCA
>CAYHDV010000009.1:0-24409 GCA_964355515.1 uncultured Candidatus Saccharibacteria bacterium | reverse complement strand
GGTCGTCTCATACGCGACAGGTCGTGAGTTCGAATCTCACCTCCGACACAATTATAAAATTTTAATCCCCTTCTTTTAAGGATTACCAGAGGGGATTAAAATTGTTTAATGGTTAGTATCTTATACCGTCACGTGTTAAAATATAGAGGTGCCTATTTATAAAAAAGTAGATAAAAAATTTTTCCAAAAATGGACACCTGACATGGCCTACGTTCTTGGTTTCTTTGCAGCTGATGGTTCTATAGATGTAAACCCTCGAGGTTCGCAATATTTCAGTATACAAATTATTGATAGAAAGTTACTGGAATCTATAAAAAAATCTCTAAATTCAAACCATAAGATTTCAAGAAGGATGAGTGTGCAAGACAAAACTCCAAAATACCGCCTCCAAATTGGGAGTAAAGATATGTGTGATGATCTCCGAAAGCTTGGCTTTGATGAACAAAAGACAAAAACAATGCCATTCCCACTTGTGCCGACTTCTCTGCTAAACCATTTCGTGCGAGGATATTTTGATGGGGATGGAGGCGTGTGGACAGGCCCCATTCATACACAAAGAGAAAAACCTCTATTACAAATACTCACTTATTTCACCTCATGCTCAAAACACTTTCTTTCAAAACTACATGATGAACTTAAAAAAGAAAAAATAATAACAAAAGGTTCTGTGTACTCACCCAAAAAAGGGGTTTTTGTACTAAAATTCAGTAAATATGATTCTCTTGGTCTTTTCAAATATATTTACAAAGATATCACTGGAGACTTGTTTTTAAAACGAAAAAAGGTTATATTTGACCGGTACTTTTCAAGTATATATACGCAGTCGTAGCTCAACTGGTTAGAGCACTCGCCTGTAGACGTGCAGCTTTCCGTCGGAAACACGGATTGAAACTCTCCGGGATATCGGTGAAGGCTAAGTCATTGAATCAGATTGTATCGAAAGATCACTGTGGAGATACGCGAACACCGAGGGAACCCTTAACACAAAAACAAATAGTTCTGGGGCTCCGTAGAGACTAGATACCGGGGTGCCTAAATCCAGCCCTAATTTTTATTTAGTAAAAATTATGGCTGGACATGGCAAAGATATAGTCCACCCTTCTATGAAAATATTAGATAAAGTGCACGCGAGAGGTTGCGGGTTCGAGTCCCGTCGATTGCGCAAAGAATAGTTTGACCCCAATACGAATGTGTTGGGGTCTTACTATTTTTCTGCTTTCGACGGGACTCGAACCGAGGGCGCGTGAAGCCCGGAGTGAGCGAAGCGAATGAGGAAGCGCCCGAGTGGAGGCTAATGGAATGAGCCACCCCTGGGGTGGCCATGAGAGTAGCCGAGTCCCGTCGGCAAAAGCACTTATGAGCAAAGCGAATTAATAACTTTGGGACGAGTTCGTTCCTGCTCCACCAATCAAAAACCCCAACCAAATCAGCTGGGGTTTTAAATTTAACTAGTCTCCTTCTTGATTTTTGTGATGAACTCTTTTGTAAATACCAAGCATGGTTCATCTCTAAATGGGTCTTCTACTTCATAGACTTTAAGATAAGAATTTATACCTGGCTGGGAAGGATCAAAAATCATTAGAGAGAGTACGTGTTTCCTCTTACTCCCACTCTTTCTGATAAAAACTGACCCCGGGAAAGTAACTTCCTTCGGTGTAAATTTATCTTGATAGCGGATCTTATCACGATAACGCCCTAACAAAACATCCAGAAGTTTTACATTTTTAAAAATGGTCATCGCCATGTGGGCATCCAGAGGGACTATCCCCTCTTTTCCAAAATATTCCATCCTTTCTAGCATGGATAATCTGTCACTTGAACGAGTGATAAAAAACTCTACATCTTTCATGATGTCAAAATACTTAATCCCTTTAGCGACAGCATTTTCTTCGCAAATATGGAAAGTACCAATGTCCTTCATCTTGATTGTAAAAGGTTTCCTTTTGACAAGAACTATATGCTTTATCAATGGATTTTCATTTTTAAAAAATCCCTCTTCCTCCTTTGTATTTCCCATTGTCTTTAATTTTTACTTAATCTACCAAGAGATATTCCCATTGTCAATGTTAAACAAAAAATCACCCACTGGGTGATTTTTTGTTTCTGGGCAAAAAAGAAGCCACCCAAAAATGAGTGGCTTCAAATAGAGTCGTCTTATCTTAAATGAACCAATTGATAAGGAAACATACTGTGCACATAAAGCATGGTTCCATCACCCTGTTTAATCCCAAGTCTATTCAAGACAATATATTGTTCCGGAGATCCTTCGTTTTCTCTATCTCTCTTGCTGAATCTTGTAGACCAATATATTTTATGATCACAGATAAAGAGAAATGACGAGTATCCTTCCATTTGATGTAAAAGGTGCATCTGGTAATTTCGACCAACCTGTACAAGATCGGTTAGGCCAGAAGCTTGTATGTTTACCCTTGCAAGATTTTTTCTTTTCCAAAAAATTTGATCATTTTTATCCCAACGAAAAACCAAGAAAATAAATCTTTCCACCTCCTTGAACGAATACTTGAACCAGAACTCTTGTTCCAGAGTTTCCCCTGTTTCAAAATTTTTCAAAAGAATTGTTTCTCCATATTTAATACTTAAAATTTCTGACTCTCTTTCTTTGGGTATATGAATATATGTTCTTTCGCCCTCCTTGTATAAAGAAAATGTTTTGTTTGGAATTTCTATTATTTTCATGAGCTAATCTTTTTTATTTAAACTAACTCAAAAAGCCCTCTTTGTCAATAATTTCTGTATAACCTCAACCTCTTGAAAAACTTTATTAATAATCTGCTTTAAAACTGATACAATTGAATAACAGAATCTAGCTTTGGAAAAGAAAGAGATTTTGTTGATAAAAATCTTGCAAAATTAAAAACCACCGGCTCCTGCTGGTGGTTTTTATTTATTCGCAAGAAGAAGCAAAGAAACTTCTTTCTTTTTTATATAAACTCAAACTCCTTAAATACCTCTTCATAGTTGTCTATGGCTTGTTTTGCATCTTTGTAAGGAAGATCATAAGCACTACCCTCATGGGCTATTCTATTTCTAACTTTGTGAGCTTCCCAAGCTATCTGTAGCGTTAGGAAGTCACTTGGCTCTACGTTTTTTAGTCTCTCCCCTAGGTTCTCTCCGGCAAGACCCATTTTCATGGTCATCTCATCTAGGATTGTGTCTGCCTCTATTATTGCGAGCCTCCATTCTGCTGGATTGTTTGATGTTATATGCTCCTTGACCTTTAGCCACCGAGGATTACTTTTTTCTGTGTTTGGACTATCATCTGAGAATAGGATTGCATTTGTTTTTGCCTCTTGTTCTTTTTCTATCTCTTTTATTCTAATAAAAGAATAAGCTATCCAAGCTACAACCAATACAAGCAAAAAAGAAAAAAAGAAAACCAAAAATGCACCAAGCTTGCCACTGGTAAAAAATTCTTTCAAAAAAGGAGTAAAGTTCTGAAAAAATTCAGTTACTTTAAAAAATATGTATTCTAGATTTAAAAATGTTGGTTCAAAAATAGGTTCTGAATTCATGACAATAGTATACTACAGAGATTCGATTTCTTTCCCAAGTGTAAATAGTTTTTCTTCTGCGAAGTGGCTTGCCATGATCTGAATATCAAGAGGCATACCATTTGAGTGGAGACCATTTGGAATGGAAATTGCAGGAATACCAGCAATATTTGCAGGTACAGTGAATATGTCTGAAAGATACATAGAAATAGGATCTGATTTCTCACCAAACTTAAATGCTGGGGCTGGTGTAGTAGGTGTGAGTATTACATCAACTTCTTTGAAAACTTTTTTTAATTCTTGAGTTATTTTAGCTCGTACTTTGTCTGCTTTGTTGTAGTAGGCATCGAAATATCCATGAGAGAGTACATATGTACCAAGTAGAATTCTTTTTTGAACCTCCTTTCCGAATCCCTGGCCCCTTGTCTTTTTGTATGAATCATCTACTCCATCGCCAGCGACAGATAGTCCAAAACGAATCCCATCATAACGAGAAAGATTTGTAGAAGCTTCTGCTGGCATAAGAATATAATACACAGCCAAAGAATATTCTATAAGAGGAACAGATACATCCACCACCTCATACCCTTTTTCTTTTAATTGGTCTAAAGTCTTTTTGAAATTTTCTTTTACTTCTCTATCCACTCCATCCATCTCCACAAAGGACATTGGCACTCCGATTTTTTTCACCTCTCCGCTAACAGAAGAAATCAGAGATTCTGGAAGAGTCGTACTGTCTAGACTGTCTTGACCCTTTATAATCTCGTAGACAATTTTTGCATCTTCTACAGTCTTTGTTATTGGACCAATAACATCCAGTGATGATGCCATCGCCATAAGCCCATACCTTGAAACAGATCCATACGTAGGCTTTAGTCCCACCACTCCACAAAACGCTGCTGGCTGTCTGATAGACCCTCCTG
The DNA here is from genome assembly GCA_964355515.1 of uncultured Candidatus Saccharibacteria bacterium. GTDB lineage: Bacteria > Patescibacteriota > Minisyncoccia > Phycocordibacterales > CSBR16-119 > CAYHDV01. The sequence continues at coordinate 19,974 of CAYHDV010000009.1, read as the reverse complement.
TGTCTGAACCAAGGGCAACCAATGCTCCATCCATAGCAACAGCGGCAGCAGACCCCCCGGAAGAACCACCTGGAACACGTTCCAAATCAATAGGGTTTTTTGTTGGGCCATAATATGATGTCTCTGTGGAAGACCCCATGGCAAACTCATCCATGTTTGTCCTCCCTATCAAAATAGCTCCTGCCTCTATAAGCTTTTTTGTTACAGTCGAGTCATAGACTGCAGTATAATTCTCCAAGATTTTAGATGACGCACTTGCTTTTTGACCCTTAATTAAAATATTGTCTTTTATACCAAAAGGGATTCCTGTAAGCAGGGTTGCGGTGCCACCTCGAAACATGTCTTGTGCTTTTTTTATTTGATCATCAATATCAAATAGTTCTATGAATGCATGGACTGAAGCGTCTTTTGAACGAATATTTTCAAGATACGCTTCTACAAATTCTCTGACAGAAAAGTCTCCCACAGAAAGTGAGTTATGGGCTTTTCTAATTGTCATGTTTTTTAGATCAATGTTCATATGTATAAAATATTATTTCTTGTGATTTAATCCTGGATTCCCGCCTACGCGGGAATGACGAGGGGTTTATAAGATTTTATTGACCTTGATAAATCCATCCTGAGTGTCTGGTGCCTCGGCTAATATTTCTTCAGTAAACTCTCCAGCAACACTTGGATTAGGGTCCTCTCTGACTACGTTTTTTACAAAATATTCTGATTCTACATTTCCAACATCAATAGACTGGATTTGATCAATATACGCCAAAATAGAACCAAGGTCTTTTTTGAAGGCCTCTATATCATCCTCTGATACCTCTATCCGAGCCAGATTCCCAAGCTTTTTGATTTCTTCGTCTGAAATACTCATAAGGTATAGTATACAGATTTCAGAGAAATAAAAAAAGCCCCACCAAAGTCGGGGCTTTTTTATTTCTTAATCACTTTATTCAAAAAATTCGTCTTCCCCGCGCAGGCGGGGATCTCATATGGCTAGCTAAATCCTGGACCTGTCTGCCGGCAGGCAGGTTCCCGTATACACGGGAATGACGGAATTTATGTCCAATAAGGATTCGACACTTGAGCTTTAACTTTTAAAATATTCACGGTTTTTTTGATTAGTGCGTAGCTTTAGCGGTAGCGATCAGCGTAGCACCAAAAAAAACCGTGAGTTATTTTTTAGGTAAAGTGAGGTGTCTTGGCTTTTTGTTCCTTTTTTGCCAAGAAAAAAGGAAGGTATTCTTGTTACGAAAAAGTGATTGATATCCTGGATCCCCGCCTGCGCGGGGAAGACAAAGGGGGTGATGATGAAAAGTGCTTTAGATCCTGAAATAAATTCAGGATGACGAGAAGTTGAATCATAAATTAAGCAAAATTTAAATCATCTTTCTAAAATCAATTTCTGACAAAATCTCTACCCCCAATTCCCTAGCCTTATCCATCTTAGAACCTGGATTTTCTCCAGCTAATAAATAATTTGTTTTAGAAGAGACAGTACTACTTACCTTTCCCCCTCTTTGGAGTATTTCTTCTTTTGCCTCATCTCTACTCATTGAGTCTAGTGTGCCTGTAATTACAAATGTCTTTCCATCAAAAACTTGTGGTACGTCTGACGCCACCTTTCCCCCTATATTTATATAAGAAAGAATCTCTTCTAGTTCTTTTTTGTTTTCTTTATCTCCAAACCAACTAACAATCGATTCTGCCACTGTCACTCCCACACCATCTACAATAGAAAGCTCTTCTACTGTTTTGGAAACCAAGCTCTCCATATTCTCAAATTCTTCAGCCAAGAGTCTAGCAGTTTCCTCTCCAACATGGCGAATCCCAAGAGCAAAAAGAAATTTAGAAAGGGTTGTATTCTTGCTTTTTTCTATGGCATCTATCAAGTTCTGAGCTGACTTTTCCTTGAATTGCTCCAACGAAAGGATATCACCCTTTTTTAGGGTATAAATATCTGACCGGGTACTGACTAACCCCAGCTCAAAAAACCTCTCCACTATTTTCTCCCCAAACCCCACTATATTCATACCCTTTTTTGAGACGAAGTGAATAAGATTTTCAAGTACGATAGCTGGATGGTTTTTGTCTTTTAGATACCAGGCAACAGACGATTCATCACTAGCTGTTTCTCCTTTTTCTATTCCCCAGCCATGTTTTGAAGCATACTTTTCTATAGAAAACTTCTTCTCTGACCCAGTTCGCAATTCAGTCAAAACCTTTACTATTTCAGGAATAATATCCCCTGCTTTTTTGATTATCACAGTATCGCCAATCCGAATATCAAGTCTGTCTATTTCATCTTGGTTGTGAAGTGTGGCGCGAGAGACCATAGAGCCATCTACCAATGTTGGGCGAAGCCAAGCAACAGGGGTGAGTGCTCCTGTGCGACCAATCTGAACGTGAATATCTTCTACAACAGTTGTCGCCTCTACTGATTTGAATTTGTACGCAACCCCATACCGAGGGGCTTTGGCGGTATACCCAAGTGCTTCACAAATATTCTTTTGGTTTATATTTATCACGAGACCATCTATGCCATATTCTTGATTGTGATGAATTTTATTCCATTCTTCATAATGACTCTCTATACACTCCACTCCATCACAAATTTTGTATGCTCCGTTTATTGAAAAACCAAGTTTTTTTAGCATCAAAAGTTCTTCTTCTTGAGTTTTTGGCTTATCCTCGCCTGATCGAACATCCAAAGCATACATAAATGTCTGAAGATTTCTCTTTGCTGTTTCCTTTGGGTCAAGTTGTCTCAGGGCTCCCGCTCCAGCGTTTCTGGGGTTTGCAAACAAAGGTAACCCTTGTTTGGTTCTTTCATTGTTTATCTCCACCAAATCACTCTTTCTCATCCAAGCTTCACCCACCACAATGCAATCTATTTTTTGTTTCAAGACATGAGGTAGGCTTTGGATTGTTTTGGCCTGCAGCGTGACATCTTCACCCACCCTGCCATCACCACGAGTTGCGACCTCAACAAGGATGCCATCTTTATATTCAGCAATAATTTTAAGTCCATCTATTTTTAGCTCTAGACAATACTCAATACCTTTTGTGTCAATTCCTTCTTTTTCTACAAATCTATGTACTTTCTTTTCCCATTCAACCAAATCCTCTTTTGTAAAAATATTTCCATAGGACCATTGTCTGTTTTTGTGAGAAACTTTTTTAAACACAGCCAGAACAGACCCTCCCACTTTTTCGGTTGGGCTTTGATTTGTCTTAAATTGAGGAAAAAATTCTTCGAGTTCTTCGAGTTCACGAAGCAGAGAGTCGTAAGCTTCATCTGAAATCTCTGGCGCGTCTTCCTTGTGATATTTCTCTCTATGAAACTCCACAAGAGAGGTCAACTGCTCTATTCTTTTTTTTGCATCTTTTTCTTTCATGAATTATTGATTTTGAGAATTAGAAGGCAATGGATTTGCGTTTCCATTTCCATTTCCTCCACCAATAACTGGATTGTTTTCATATGTAGCCCTGAGCGCTCTTTCTACTAAATTAGGATCTGGGGAAAGTCCTGACTGGCTGTTTGGGTTTAAGGTCGCGTCCACAGTGGCGCAATTTCTGTTGTACCCTAGTGATTCCACTCGAGTATACCCCAGAGTCCCAATAACCCAGTTTTTGTGGATAGAGACACGAGAGCAAGAATTACTGTTTGGTATTTCAATTTCAAAAACAAATTTTTCATTACTAAAATCAGAATCAGGAAAAGTGGTTGGTACAGAAGAGACAAGCTGAGTTCCTCCTCCACAGTCAATATTAAAAGGTGCTTGTGTCGCCAAAAATTGATTATTCTCTAGGTCAAAGTAAAGACCACACTCAAGACCTGTGTCTGAAGCAAAGAAGGCCCTTGCTCCTTCTCGAGAGATAGATGACAAGACAAGTTCTGTATATGAAATACGAGAAATACCAAGAGCGATGGCCAAGATGATACTTGTGATAAGAATAGTGAAAAGAAGAGTAAACCCAGAAACTTGTCTTGGTTTGGCTTTTAAAGATTCTATATATTTTTCAAAAAAGATTTTCATATATGTTATGGAGACGCCAAAGGTCTTACCCAGTTACTTATAAACTCTGTCATCTCAATCTGATATTCTTGCCCACCATGAGTCCACGATACTGTAGAGATTATCTGAACCTCTTCTGTTGTACCACCGTAAGCAACAGCTCTGATGGTTCTTTTATAAAAAGTTTTTTCTCCGAGTGAGTACTGATAACCAGCTCCGAGGGTTTGTTCTTCATAGAAAAAAGGGCAACCAGTATTTGGACACATGAGAATAGCCGAGCTTATCTGAGTTCCCAAAGCAAGCTGATATGGGTCAATACTGCAACCATTGTTTGAGAAACAAAATCTTAGGTACTGTGGCTGGCTGACAAGGTCTGCCCAATCCACCCCTGACCGGATAGCTGAATCTCTAACAAATCGAACCAGCTCAATACCCTCTTGAGCCAAGAGATATGATGTTTGTTTTTTCTTGGCAAAGGTAACATCCGAGACACCGCTCCCTGTGATAGAAATAAGGGCGACAATAGACACAGAAAAAATAAGTAGTGACATGAGTGTCTCTATCAAGGTGAATCCTTTTATTCCTGTATTTTGTTTTGTCTTGATGTTATCCATGGTTATGAATCTATCCTCCTTGGAGTAATAGCTAATTGATAATTAAAAGGTGTGACAAAATTGTGTATAGTGTCCTCTATCTTTCCTGTAAGGTGGATAAAGATAATTGGTTGTTGTCCATCTTGAGGTTCTGACCCGCGAACAATAAATCCTGAAGATAAATCCATGGTAATAGAGTCCGGAGTAAGCTTAAAAAATACTCCACCACTATTATCAGAACGATAAATTCCATCAGGCTCAATCTTGTACACGACCTGGTCATTGATATCTCCTGGTATTCCTTCGAAATCTTCTATTGCTATTCTTTTAGGAGGGTAATTCCCTTGCACAGCATAACAATCCCCCGGGGTCTCAATAGAAAGAATATTGATTAAATCTGGATTACAATTAACTGCAGATCCTGTTCGCATGATTCGAGACATATCTTCTACAATAAATGCCATACTATCCAAAGCTGAGCGCTGAGATTGGCTTTTTTTGTAAGTGAGACTTGTATTCATGACAGCAGATATTCCAAGAACCATAATCACTACAAACAATCCAGAAGCAATCATAACTTCTATCAAGGTGAATCCCTTGTTTCTAGATTTATTATATTTTTTAAATTGTGATAAGAAATTCATATAATTAATTTATTTCTACTTGGCCTGATTTCCATATAACAATCTTTCTTGTGAGAGGATTGTTTGTTCCGGACTCTATCGTGATCACTGCTTTTTCAAATGAGTTACCGACAGTGTCTACAATCATCGGCGAAACATTTGGTCTTGTAAAGATTATCTCTGCTTGAGGCTTTTCTACACAGTTTTGATTATTCTCAAGACAAATACCAACAATTCTATCACCGCCAGTTATCGCTATAGTATCAATTCTTTCACTATTATCATCGAAGTGATTGTTATTTCCATTATCTACAAACAAAACAAAAGAAGTGGGACCTCCAGATGGAAGAATACACCCTGTATTGTCTGTGGTAAAACATACACCATACGATGGCAACCATCTGTCACCATTTGCTCCGACAAAAACCCCAGATGGTTGCGCACCAGAAAGAGCCTTTCTCTGAAGACTTGATATCTGTAATGCTATTTGTTGAGAAAGATTTTGAAGCGAGACTCCGCTTGAAAAGTCTTTGAAATTAAATAGTACGGTTGAAGAAATCGCAGCAAAGATACCAAGCACAACAATAATCTCAACAAAGGTAAATCCTCTGGCAGGTTTTAGTTTACAGGTTACAGGTTTTAGTTTTCTCTCGACTACGCTCGAGATAAAGTTGGCTAAAAAGTTTTTGGTCTTTCTGGAAAAACGACAAAAAAACGACGTGTGGTCTTTTTGCAGTATAAAGATACGCTCTTTTATACTTTTAACTTTATACTTTATACTTTGTAACTTATTGATTATATCCATAAGAAAAATTTCATCAGAGTGGCCATATCTATAGTATACAAAAAGCTTGCCAATGCCCCTAGTGCAATAAAGGGTCCAAAGGGGATAGCTGTTTTCAGAAGTATTTTTCTTTTAAGAATCATGAGGATAATTCCGAATACAGCACCTATCCAGACAGAGAGCATAATAGCGGCAAAACCAGCTGATAATCCCAGCCACCAACCCACACCAAGCGCAAGCAGCACATCTCCAAAGCCAAGCCACCTTCCTTTTGAGATAAACCACAAAAAAAGTAATGGAGACGCAACCACTGCCCCCTGCGTCAAGTGCAAAATTAGAGACTGTGACCCAGATAGAATTACAAAGGCTAACCCACTTAGATAGAAAACAACTAGGGGGATATTTGGTATCTGCAGGTGTCTTATGTCAAAAATAGATATAACGATGAGACTAGATGCAAGGACAAAAAGTATAGGCAAGAAAATGCTTAGTCCAACTTTTATATATAAAGAGAGGAAGAGAAACCCTGTGAGAAACTCCACTATTGGGTACTGCCAAGAAATATTTTTCTTACATGTTTTGCACTTACCTTTTTGTAAAAGAAAACTAAACAAAGGTATGAGCTCATACCAAGAAAGTGTCTTCCCACAAGAAAAACACTTTGACCGTCCACCAAAACCTAGTCCAGTATCAAGTCTAAGAATAACAACATTCAAAAAGCTCCCGATCAAAAGCCCAAATACAAATATAATGAAAAGTATCATATATTCCATTGCTTCTATTATATCAAAAAACCATCCGGAAGGATGGTTTTTTGATAAATATTATGTACAAGTCCCTGTTGAACCTGGAATCTTACCCAGAAATCCGGTCTCATCTGTACACCATTTTTCTGTTGGGCCATTCAATACTGTCTTAACCCACACCTCGAAAGTTGTAGCTGTGTCAGAATCACAAGAAGCATCTCCCCCAGCAGAAAGACCTGTTACAATTTGTTGCATTTCTGATGTTTGACACACCCCAGCATATCCACCTCCATCCGCAGCAAAGAGTGCAGCTTGGTTTCGTGCTGAGTTAAGCTCTTCTTTTACTTTTGCCATTTGCCCCTTTGCTCTTGCACTATTAAGCGACGCCAACACCACAGAAGAAAGAATTCCAATGATAGCGATAACTACAAGAAGTTCGATTAGAGTGAATCCGCTTTTAAGTTCTTTTGATTTGAAAAACATATATTTTGATTTGAATAAATTTGATAATAATTCTGCCCGTATTTTATTCATACTGAAACCAGAATAAATATACCTCTAGTATAACAAAAACCACCAGAATTGGTGGTTTTTGTCGTCTTTGCTGTTAAAAACTCTTTAGTTACATGAAGTACCAGTTATACCTGCTGATGTTGAAGCACCATCTGCATCCACACACCATGTTCCAGGGTTTGTATCTGCTTGAGCTGCCCATGCTGAGGCACTCTCATTACATACTGCGCCAGATAGATTCTGGAATAGTCCTGTACCTGCAGGATGTCCCATGTGATTACATACTCCTACAAAAGTATTTCCTATATCATAAAAAAGAGCTGCTTCTGCTCGCATGTTTACAAGCTGAGATTTGGCTCTGGCAGCTTCCCCCTTTGCTCTTGCACTATTAAGCGACGCCAACACCACAGAAGAAAGAATTCCAATGATAGCGATAACTACAAGAAGTTCGATTAGAGTGAATCCGCTTTTAAGTTCTTTTGATTTGAAAAACATATATTTTGATTTGAATAAATTTGATAATTACACCTAACCTAAAGTGTATCACTAAGCAATTGACCCAGCAATGTTGTAAATAGGCACCAAGACAGAGGCTAGAAGAACTCCCACCCCAACAGCAAGGAGAATAATCATAGTAGGCTCTATCATTCCCACAAGTGTGTCCACAGCGTCATCGACTTCTCTTTTGTAAAAGCGAGCGAGGGTCTTGAGGATTTTACCTGTAGATCCTGTTTCTTCTCCGACTTGAATCATCTGAATCATAATCCCTGGGATTTCATCATGAGAGATAAGCGACGCAGAGAAAGCACTTCCACCCTGGACATCTTCTCCTGCTTTTTTCAAAATATTTTTATAAATAGGACTTCCTACCACTTCTCCTGTTATTTCAATTGACCGAACAATAGAGATTCCAGAAGAAAGCATGGTGTCTATGTTATCGGCGATTCTTGAAAGATAGAGTTTCTGCACCAAGTTTCCTACAAATGGCATACCCAAAATAAGACTGTCTAGATATACTTTTCCTTTGACTGTCCTACTCAAATATCCCAAATATCCTCCACCAAGGAACATGATCAAAAGAAGAAAGATCCAATAGTCTACAAGGAAATCACTAATCCCAAGTATGATTTTTGTATAAATAGGAATAGTTTGTCCAGACTCAACAATAAGAACAGAGAGCTTTGGGATAACCATGGTAAACATCAGTATCATAACCACAAGGAACACAAAAATGATGAATGCAGGATAAACTAGAGCACTCCTTGTTTTTGATGTTAGTTCGTATTGCCTTTCTAGATAATCTGCCAAATAAAGAAAAATTTGATTAAGCTTTCCAGATTCTTCACCAGCTTTTACCATGTTTATATAAAACTCAGAAAATACTGAAGGGTGTCTCCCAAGTGCTTGAGAGATCGATGCACCCGCTTGGAGGTCATCTGCCACACTAGCGAGAGTTGTTCGAAGTAGTTTATTTTCAGTGTTTCCTGCAAGCATAGAAAAAGCTTTGAGAGCAGAAACTTCTGATTCAAATAGAGTAGAGATTTGTCTTGAGAAAACAACGATATCTTTTAGAGGAACTCTGTCGAAAAAAGTCATCTCTAGAAACGAAGCTTTTTCGGCTGATTCAAGAGAAGTAACAATAAGACCTCTTCTTTGAAGAGCGGCAATAGCTAAATCACGACTTACGGCACTTACTTCCCCGTCTTGATTTTTTCCATTTGAATCAATGGCTTTGTAATTAAAATTCATATGTTTTTATTATACCAGTCTATCTAAAATCTTTGGATTTAAGGAGTGGATTCTTGCATTATCTATTGATATTTCACCCTTTTTAACCAGCTCGGCCAGGGAGTGATTCAAATCTATCATGCCATGCTGAGAACCTGTCTCTATCACCACGTCTAATTCGTGGGTTCTTTTTTCTCGAATAAGGTTCCCCACAGCATTGTTATTTATCAAAAGTTCATACGCTGGCACCAGACCACCTGTCACCCGAGGTATCAATCTTTGAGAAAATACTCCAAGTAGTGTGTTTGAAAGCTGAGAACGAATCTGGTCTTGTTGTCCTGCGGGGAATGAGTCAATAATTCTATCGATAGTTTGGGAAGCATTGTTTGTATGAAGAGTTGAAAAAACCAAATGACCAGTTTCTGCCGCAGTCACTGCTGCAGCCATAGTCTCTGGCCCACGCATCTCCCCCACCATAATCACATTTGCATCTTGCCGGAAAACACTTTCCAAAGCTGAGGCGAAATTTTCTGTATCAACCCTCACTTCTCTTTGCTCAATAAGTGACCTCTTTGGCTCAAAAATATATTCAATAGGATCTTCAATTGTCACGATATGCTCTGATCTTTCCTGATTAATAATCTCAATAAGCGCAGCCATGGTGGTTGATTTCCCTTGTCCAACTGGTCCAACGATCAAAAAGAATCCTTGTTTTTTGTGTGCGAACTGAACTAGAACATCTGGCAGATTTAATTCCTTCATCGTTTTTATAGGTGGGATAAGTCGAAGGGCAATTCCTATTTTGCCTTGTTGGAAATAAGCATTTCCTCGAAGGCGCACATTTTGTTTGTAATCATAAGCAAAATCAAGTTCTCTAGTTTTCAAAAAAACATCTTTCAAATTGTCATTTACCAAGACACCCATAAACCCCATAAGGTCTTCCTTTGAAAGCTCTTGGTGGTTTTCTAAAACAATCAAATCTCCTGCAACACGAATAACCGGTTTTCTTGTCGCCGTGATATGAATATCAGAACCATTTTGAGCGATAAGTGTTTCTATAAGGTTTTTTATTTCTTGTGTGTAGTCCATAGTTTTAGATGTTTAAATTATTTTATAATGCAAAAATCTCTTGCATTGGAACCTTTCCTTCGAGAGCTTTTGTGATTCCATCTTCTTTCATGGTTATCATTCCTTTTTTCCGAACAGCTTGGTATATATCTTGCTCATTTGGAGATGAAAGAATAATTCTTTCTATCTCAGAATCAATTTCAAACATCTCGCAAACAGCAAGCCGTCCCTTTGTCCCATCAGGACATTCTGGGGTAGGATTCACGTTGTACATTGTTTGTTTGTTTTTGAAACCAATTTTTAGATTATCAGGGAGATCTTGGATTTCCTTTTCAATCATTGTTTTTGTACTTTCATCCATTGGTACTTCCACCAAACCTTCTTTGCAAGCTCTTTTAACGAGTCTCTGAGCAGTGGATAGAATAAGTGTTGGAGCAATAAGATATGGGTCAACTCCCATATCTATCAGACGAGGAACAACTCCAACCGAGCTATTGGTGTGGAGAGTAGACAGTACCAAGTGACCAGTAAGAGCAGCTTGGATTGCAAGCTGGGCTGTTTCTTTGTCTCGAATCTCCCCCACCATAATAATATCTGGGTCTTGTCTCAAAATAGAACGAAGTCCAGAGGCAAAGGTGTATCCTATCTCTGGCATAACTTGTGATTGAGAAACATTTTGGATGTTGTACTCAACAGGGTCTTCTAGGGAGACAACGTTTTTCCCTTCTCTATCTAACTCCTGAAGAAGCGCATAGATAGTGGTAGACTTTCCAGAACCAGTTGGTCCTGTTATTAGTATCAAACCATGTGGCCTGTTTATCGCTTTTCTTAGCATTTGTGTATGCTCTTCATTGAAACCAATATCTTCTAGAGACTTCACTCCTTTTTCTTTGTCCAAAATACGAATTACCACTTTTTCTCCATTTGAAGCAGGCATGGTCGATACACGAAAATCAATTTTCCTGTCATCTATCTTCGCAGAAAAAGCCCCGTCTTGTGGTTTTCTTTTTTCATCAAGTCGCAGTTTAGAAAGGATTTTAATACGAGCAACCACTCCACTGTAAACTTTTTTTGGAAGCATGAGAGATGTGTGTAGTGTCCCGTCCACTCTAAACCTGACCTTTACCTGATCCCCAGTGTTTTCAATGTGAATATCAGATGCACCACCCTCGATTGCATGCCGGATAATAACTGCAACTATTTTAATAATAGGAGCATCTTCTTTGATAGAAGTGTCTGATTGAGTGCCGTCTGATTGGGTTTGAGATACTGCCTCTGCTACTTCGTTGATAGAATCGCTTACAGACTTTTCATTTATGGTGTTGTCTTCAAAATCATCAATTGCCTGACCTACCGCAGCGGATATTCCTTGATATGCTCTTGTGATATTGTCGTAGTCCTCTCTTCCAATAAGAAAAAGTTTGAAAGTAATGTTATTTTTTGTTGCAATGAATTGGATAGCATCTATAGCCTCAACATTGTTTGGGTCTAGAATACCGATTGAAAGTTGATTATTCTCAAAAGAAAGTGGTGCTATTTTGTAATGAAGAGACGAATCTTGTGAAATATACTTCAGAACATTATCAGATGGTAGACTCTCCCCCAAGGTAAAAGAAGGGAAATTATAGTAAGAACTCTTGGCTTTTAGAATTTCTTCAGGACTAACATTTGATGCCAAAAGAGCGCTCTCAATGTCGCCCTTGTACTTTTCTGAAGCCAAACGAGCAATATTTTTTGCTACGCTTTCAGTCAGAATATTATTATCTATTAGTGTCTGTAGAAATCCCATAGTGATTATGCATCTAAATCTGCGCTATTTCCTTGTGCTGATTGGGCTTGACCTGCTTGGATATTGGCTGAATTTGCTGGAGGTGCTGGTGCCACAACATCAGAACCAATAGGGGCAAAAGGGTTAGGTCTTCCTTGCCCACCCGGGTCAGCGAAACGAATAGTTTTGTCTTTTAAAGATTGAAATACTGGATCTTGGAAAAGAGTGGTGTCTAAGTTGAGACTTTGCAATGAAAGAAGCATCCCTATGAATTCTTGCCCAATGTCTATGTTTGGAGTGGCAGCTAGATTTACAGTACCCACTTGTTGTGAGGTGGAAACAGAAACAAGTCCTGCCTCAGGCTCTGCTGCGGGCGCAAATACCATATATGCAACAATAGACAGAACAAGAGCTCCCACCACCATTAATATAATTTTTGTTCCTTTTTTCATATTAGTCTTTCAGGCGATAAGTTTTGATAATGACATTGTAAGTATAGGTATTTGTATTTAGCAATGAAGTTTCTGAGCTAAATTCTATGTTTGTTACATCCACAATTCGGAGATTCTGTTGTACTTCTTCTAGGAACCCCACGAAAGTATCATATGAACCCTTTGCTATTATTTCCAATTCAAAAGTTTCAAACAAATTGTTTACTTCTGTTTGGTCTGTTACAAATCCCCCTTGTGATGCTTCACTAGTCTTTGGGTCATACTGCACACTCTCCACCGAAAGACCTCTTGCCTCTCCGATTTTTTGTAATTCAATAGCCAATTTTATATTATCTACCGAAGAAGGAATCATTTGTTCAAGCTTCATGACATCTTGCGAAGAAAAATTATTTTGCTGACCAATCAAAACATCTCGAAGCTCTTGAAGCTTGAGTGAGTTTGCGAGTGCATTTGAATAAGAAGATTCTTCTGCTTGGAGTGTTTTTATTTCTGTATACATCGGGTTTGTGAAAACAACAAACGAACCGATTGCTATCACAAGAAGTAAAATTGGTGTTATATATCGTCCCATACTAATTATTGATTACAGCTTGGTTTGATAATGTATCATTTAATGGCGACCCGTATGTTACAAAAGATTTATTTACTGAAAATGATAAGTCAAAAGCAATCCTCCCGAAGTTATCTTGAGCCAAGTTGGAAAAGATAGGATTCTTGATATTTGGATTCTTATCAAACTGCTCTGCCTGAACACCAACCCAATCAAAACCACTCGCCCTCCCTGTCATCTCGACAAGGATATCTCCTGTGGCTTGGTTGGTTGCATAGGTGAAGTTTGTGTATTGAACATTTGGATATGTTATCTCTTTAAGAAGTTCTAGAATCGGTGATACTGCCACGTGTCCTCCTAAGATAATTTCAGCAGCGTTTAGTCTTTTGTCCAAAGACTGAAGAGAGGCGATTGTCTCTGGTTCGAAAATATCTCGAGCTCTATCTAAAGATGATTTGGCCTGCTCAATACTTGAGACAAGATACGCCTTGTAAGCGAAAACTCCAGCTGCCGCAAGCAATGCCGCCACCAGAACAATAATAGAAATCAACATCAAAACACCACCCTTTTTTTCTCTTTGGGTGCTAAGGCCAGTTGTAGCATCTGATGATACTGGTCGCTTTGGAATAAAAGATGTTTGAAATTCTTGATCCATAATACTAGAAATATTATACCCCAGTAATCAGATACTAGGATGATATAAAGTGTGAATAACCTATTTTCTTAAACCACGAAGACACAACCCGATAGCCACTGCAAATTCTGCCCCAGCATCTTTCAGAGCTTCAGACAAAAATGCTGGCGCTTCAGACTGGCTAAAGGGGTCACCATAGACAACTGGGAAAGAAAGTTTCTCTTCTAGATAAATAAGTGTTCCATCCAAACGAGATGCGCCTCCAGAGAGAATCATCTTGTCTAGAGTTACCCCATTTTTCTGCTCATACTGGAAAATAATATTTTTTAATTCAGAAATAATAAAATCAAGTGATTGAGAGACATTTTTTCTCTTTGCCTCATCGGGGTTGTTTAAGCCGTATCTCTTTTTTTCATATTCTGCATCTTTGAAAGAAATACCAAAAGAAGCCACCAAGCCCTGAGAGATATCCTCTCCTCCTCTGTTGATAACATGCACATCCCGAACCACTCCCCCGTCCAGGAAGACAACTTTTGTCCGAGAAGCTCCAATATCCACAACAAGAATAGTAGACAAATCATGTTCTACATTTGCCCTGACAAGAGAAAATGCTTCTACTTCCAGAAAATCTTTCTCTACTCGAGATTTCTCCAGAACTTCTTCTAGTCCAGTCACCGTATCCTTTCTGACAGCGACAACCAGAACTGTTCTTGATGTTGATTCCTGTTTCTTGTTTGGGTCAAGAGGTGTGACAAATGATTGTTTGGGAAGAACCCACCAATCCAAAGAAACGTCCGCAATATCCACAGGTATATATCTTCTCGCTTCAATAGGAACAACAGATTTTAATTCAGATTCTTTGACAGAAGCAGGGAGTGTCAGGGTGAATACAAGAGTCGAAGCAGAAGGAACAGACAGAGCCGCTCTTCTGGTGGTTACGTTTGCTTCTTTGAAAACATCATTAAGCGCAACGGACAAAGTCTCTGCTGTGAGGCTTGCCACCTCACCAGCAACGCCTTTTTCTTCTTTATACAAACCAAGAGAAATAGAACCGTATGTTTCGAGAATCGCTTTCCCGCCAACCTCTCTCATCTCAACAACCTTTATTGCTGATGATCCAATATCAATTCCAACAATACTTTTGTTTTTTGAAGTTGTAAGACCTCGCATTATTTTTTTAATTTCATCTAATGGGTTATTCATATATGCGATAATTATATCATGAATATTTTTAGAGAAATCACCAATCTTATTTTCCCAAAAAATTGTTTTGTTTGTGGCGAGCCACGCTTCCTGCTTTGCCCCTCTTGCTTATCTACTGTGCCTCGACCCTTTGACCAGCTCGAGCCTTGGATACTTTCTGTATTTAGATACAAAAACCCAACAATCCGCCAAGCTGTGTGGAATCTAAAATACAGAGGTTCTCATGCTATTGCTTCTGATCTGGCTCCCTACCTCTATGATGAAATACTAAACTTTCTAGAAGAGATTCTCCTAACCGAAGACCAGACTATCATTCTCGTACCAATACCCATGTCAAAAACCAAATTCAGAGATAGGGGTTTCAACCAAACAGAAGCACTGGCAAAAGAAATAGAAAAACAAAACAAAAATCTTTTTATTTACAAAAACAATATTCTATTCAAACCCAAAGAAACTATTCCCCAAGCCAAAATAAAAGAAAAAACAAAGAGGCTCCAAAACATGCGTGGAGTATTCAAGGTAAGAAATTCTCCAAATATAAAAAACTCTATTATCTTTCTTGTCGATGATATCACCACCACAGGGGCAACTCTCACCGAAGCCAGAAAGGTTCTCCGGCAAGCAGGTGCAAAGAAAGTATTTGCTGTTACTGTTGGGCATTAAACAAAAAAAGCCGAGCAGTCTAGCTCGGCTTTTTTTCTTTACGCTTTCTTCTTTGCTACCTTTTTTGTAGCAACTTTCTTTGTTATTTTTTTCTTTGATTCTGCCATCAGGCTCTTCCAGTGCTTTCGTGCGTCTTTCACTATTCCTTGAAGGTCAGCCTGGTCAATGTCTTTTAGTTTTGCATATTTGACAGCTATCTCATCTACAATCTTGTTATATGTCTCTTCATTTAGATCCTTTGCTTTTTCAAATTTTTCGATCATCTCTCCCTTCATTTTAACAGCCCATCCTTTAACTTTCTTTCTGTTTGTCTTCCCTTCTGGACCAAAGAGTAGGTACGCTCCGATAAGTCCTGCTGCGATGCCAAGTCCTGTTGCAGCAACTGCTACTGCGTTTGATTTCTTTGCTGGTGATTTTTTCATATGAATGAAGATTACTTATATATTAAAATTATTTTGATGTGGAATACTATTTCTTTTTCTTATCTTTCGGTTTCCCAAAGATAAGAGAAGCAAGGAAACTCTTTCGAATAAGGTCTCCGGTGTCTTTGATTCCGTTTCCGGCTCTATCAACACCCTTCTTTATCGTATCTGAAATAGAAGAAACATCTCTCATAATTCGTATGAAATAAAATCCTGCAATACACAAGATGATAATCAAAACAAAAACAAAAATTGATGTTATGAAAAAAAATATTTCAGAAGCGATAAATGATTCCACGTTATTAAGTATAGCATGGAACTTCTGTTAGTTTGAAAAACCTAGAAGAAAAGTGTAGCCACAAATCCAATAATGAAAAACGTAATCAAATTGTACAGACTATCTGAGAAAAATCGCTTCCATGCAAGAGTCCCCTCTGATGTCCCCCAGAGAATGTTTTGTCCGATCATTGGCACAGTGAAACATAGCCAAATCATAGGAATGTAATAAAACACAGAGCTTACAGGTGCCCCATTTGATATGCTAAAACCTGTAACCAGTGCGATAAAAGCTGATGTAAGAAACGACAGAAACATCTGTGCGCTATAGGTCTTCCACATTTTTGGTTTTGCCTCCGCTATCATCTTTTGCTTTTCTTCTTCTGACAATTTATCAAAACCCAAGTATTGCATGTGCCACCGCCCCATTGGAGTCCATCCTCCATACCAGAGTGTCCCAGTAACTGCACTAATAATTGCCCCTATAATTGCGATTAGAATAATTGTTGTCATATAAATATTTACTACTGATAAATGTAGATAGATTATATCACGATTAAAAAATATTTATTATGCTATAAAATTCAATCAATAATTGACTCATTAATGCCAATGATGTCCCTCTATTCCTATTTTCAATATTCCGTTTTTTCTGTTAGTATGTTTCTGCTTTACATATATTGGTCATTTGACAATATCTGAGAGGTAAGTAGTATGTTTAACGAAACATCAGTTTTTTAATATTAATATAAATATCAAACAAAATGAACCTAACAAAAAAAGTAGTCATCCTGGAGGTGGCAAGTGGAGATGAAAAACTACGAGATGAAAAAGGATTCAGAAAAGACACTATGCCAATCGTTGAGAGCTTGAAGGCTAGAAACGTTGACGCGTCAGTGGTTTTCTATGAAAATGAAATTTCTGCAAAACTTCTTGAAGAACTGAGTACTGCCAACACAGTCATCAGTCGCATTAATCCAGGCAATATCCCCGGAGGGGAAGCTGAATATTTCAAGTTCTTACAGAATTTGGTAAATTCTGGGGTACTGGTTCTTTCAGACCCTAAAACCATGCTTTCATTTGGTGCAAAAGACGCAGTGTCAAAACTCGCAGGGACATCAATTGTTCCTGAGAACACATTTGCGTACTACACACCTGAGGAATTGAAGGAGAAATTTCCAAAATCACTTGCAACTGGTAAGCGTGTTCTCAAGCAGAACCGCGGATCGCAAGGAAGTGGAATCTGGCTTGTTGAAGTTGATCCAACCTATACAGGCGAAATCAACAATAATACTCCGGTAATCTGTAAAGAAGCCGTAGATAATCATACAGAAAATCACAAGCTTGGAGATTTCCTTGAGTTTTGTACTCAGTATGTCGTGGGAGAAAATGGAATGTTGGTTGATATGCCATTCATGCCGCGCATAACCGAAGGAGAAATCCGAATTTTCCTTGTTGGCGAAAAACCGGTATTTATTGTTCACAAAAAACCAGCTCCAGGGGAATTCTCTGCAACACTCGGTTCTGGTGCACAATATACTTACCAAACTCCAGAAGAATGGCCTGAATTAATGAAGGCTTTCAATGAAGCTCTTCCTGTTGCAAAAGAACGGCTTGGCGGACTTGCAACACCACTTATTTGGACTGCTGACTTCATTCTTGATACCAAGAAAGATGGAACAGACGGATACGTACTCGGAGAATTCAACTGCTCATGTGTAGGGTTTACTAGTGAACTCACACGAGGTATTCAGGATATGGTTGCCGATGAGGTAATCGCCAGATTAAACTAAATAGAGCGCTTATTAAAAAGTGTAAATCTAAAAAACAGAGAATATTCTTCTCTGTTTTTTTGTATTTTTCAGAAAATTTGAATTCCAATTTGTTTCGCTTCTGGATAAAGAAATAATCTGATGTCCCTTTAATTTTAGTTTTTGCGCTACAGCACTTCCTATATATCCTGTAGCACCTATAAAAAATATTTCCATAAATTTATTTCAATAATTCGGACCGTATTTAAAACCTTTAGGTTTATTGGTCACAACTCAGAGTCGATCATTTCTGACACCAAAACTAACAGGTTGTCAATTCGGAAAATGAGAGATTCGGCTCCTCTCACGGCCCAGCCCTTGATTTCTTAAATCAAGAGCTGGGATCGTTCCATCAGCCGCCACTCGGGCGCTCCCTCGCCAAGCTCTGGACTTCGTGCGCCCTCGGTTCGAATATCTCTTCAACCGTAAACAAAAATTGTCCAACACGTTGTGCTGGACTCATTTTGTTTATGCGGTGTATATTGGACGAAGTTCGAATGTATTTCGGACAAAATCCGCAGGATTTTGACGAATGATACTTGCGCCTCGCACGCTCCCTTCGGTCGCGATCCCAAAACCAAAAATTTCCTTACAATTCCTTTTTCGGCGGGGGGTGTGGGGGGAGCCGGCAAAAAATGGAAAGGAAAATTTTTGGTTTTGGTTCCGACGCTTCATTCCTCCAGAAAGGACTTGTATTTATATTTTAGCATTGTGGCGATATTTTGTCTGTCCTTTCCTCCGTCATTCGCGTCGGTGCGAGGCGCTCCCGTATCCGCGTTTTGTGGTAGTTCTAGAGTCCGCTCACACTTCGCAACCACCTCGCATAGGCCGTTCGCATTCGCTCACGATGCCTGCTCGGTGTTTGCTTCGTATTCGCTCTGTGGCTTCGATTGAGCCTGTGGTAACTCTAAAAAACGGATTGTGCTAGGCACAAGCAAATGTATATGTGCTTGCCCCGCCCGCCCAGTGCGCGCACAGAAAACCACTCGCATTCGCGAGTGGCTCCCTTATATTCTAGAATTAACCAAGTTAGTTTTCAGACTTTCCAACATTTTCACAAAATACACAGTAAATGCGAAAAACGAATTAAAATAATCTGCTGTTTCATCGGTCGTAACACCGTCAATAAAAGCAAAGTCACGATAATTTGATCGTATTCGCATATAGTATGGAAAATCAAAAACAGACACAGAAAAACTGTTCAAATAATTTTGAAACTTTGTTTTGTCATTCTTTTTCTTAAGATTGACACGATTTATCTGCTTCCAGTTATCTACTTTATATTTGGCAATTTTTCTTATTGCCATTTTGTACATATCATCATCTGTTGTCCTTGAACTCAAATTTGCTCCGCTTACAACTTTGTGCGTTAAAATAGTTTGGTCAAAAACTTGATTCAAAATGGTGTTTGAAAACTGAATTTCTTGATCCTTCAGTTTTCGTGTAAACTCATCAACACATTTTGCGTGTCCTTGTTTGAAAACACTTTTTTGGATTTTGATTACATATTCAAGGGTCAAAAGTACATTAAAAATAAGATAGTAGGATTTTATAGGCAACCAAGATGTTGAGGCGTATGAATAGTCTTTATCAATATCAACAATTTTTTTCTCATCACTCAGTGACTTTTTTGTAAGAGTAATAAGATTTTTCTTTTGATCAATGTCTGGCAATTCAGTTTTTTGTAAAGAATTACTGTATTGCAAATTTGTTCCTTTCATTAACGAAGCAAGACATTTGATGTAATTCAAATGTGTATCATATGCCTGATGTTCTGGTGTGTTGTGTAGCAAAATCATTTCGTTTGTTTGATGTAGGATTTTACACGATTTCTTGCAAGCGCGACATATTTTTCGTCTTTCTCAATACCGAGCCATTTACGACCAAGTGCTTCCGCAACAACAGCAGTTGTTCCACTTCCCATAAAGGGATCAAAAACAATGTCGCCTTTGTTGCTAGAGGCTAAAATCACTTGTTGTATAAGTTTAAGAGGTTTTTGTGTTGGATGTGCCTTTATTCCGTTTTCGTCTTTAAGTCGTTCGTTGCCCTTACAAAGACCGAAAACCCAATCTGTATCTTTCATTTGCTTTCCGCCATTCAGTTTTTTCATAAATTCATAATTAAAAG
>CAYHDV010000008.1:0-29189 GCA_964355515.1 uncultured Candidatus Saccharibacteria bacterium | reverse complement strand
CAAAAAGTTTCTTTGCCCAAAGACTGGGCGGAAGAATTGTTAAAAATGGCAGAAAAGGATTTTAACAATTCCGCCCCGTCTTTGACTGCTAGTGTGAAAGAGAGCGAAACAAAAATATCTGTCATTTCACAGAAGTTAGAGCGACTTCTCACTGGTTATTTAGACCAAGTTATTGACCAACCAGATTATTGTTTACAAAAATCAAAATTACTTTTGCAAAAGAAGTCGCTTCAAGAAGAAATGACCTCTCTTTCACACAAGCAGAATGATTGGCTCGAACCGATGAAAGAATGGATAAAAGACGCGCAAACACTAGACGGAATCGCACGGGATACTGACCTTTTTAAGAAAAAGGTCAAAGCCAAAGAAATCTTTGGCTCGAACCTCCTCCTTGGCGAAAAATCAGTGCGCGCAAGCGCGCCAAAAATTCTGAATTCGTTTGGGGAATTCGGCAGGAATCCTTGGGACGCGCTTCGCGCGTCCCGCATTTCAGCTTCTCAAAAACCATCTAGTTCTATTTTGGTGGGCGATAGAGGACTCGAACCTCTGACCTACCCGGTGTAAACGGGTTGCTCTAGCCAACTGAGCTAATCGCCCTTAGTGCTTTATTTGTGGGGATATTCACTATTGGATACTTACACCGGCGGTGTAAACGGTTCGGAAGTGTCCCACACTTCCTCACCTCCATCCAACTGAAGCTTTTCGCCCTTAATCTGTTAGATGTATTAATCACCTAACAAAAGAAATAATATATCAAACGAGTATAAAAATCAACCATTTACGTTAATGAAATAATAAGATAAGATTCATTGTATGAATAATAGTTTTAATAACCCGCCAAAGCCCATACAACAGGACTTAAACAAAGAGACGAACTCAGAAAGTAAATATGAAGTTGTTCGTAGTTATGCTGAAAAATTTAGTGATGCTGAAATCATCGCTTGTATGGAAGAGGTTTTGAAAAATTCAGAAAAAATTGGTGAAGGTCAAAATGCTGAGGTGTTCAATCTTCCTGGGTACGAAGAACTTTGTGTTAAAAAGATTTTTCGAAATCCTGAAAAAGTTATTAATCCCCTTGAAACAGAATCTGAGATTCAGCAAGATGTTTTTAAGATGGGTATTCCAACTCCTATGTATTATAAAAAGCTTCGAGACAATACGACCGGTCAACAGTATTTGGTTATGGAAAGAATAAAAGGGTACTCTGTGGGAGACCTTCTTTATGCCATAGATGAAGACAGAACTATTTTGGATGGTCACAAAGAAATGATCGAGACCATTGTAAAAAATTACAATCATGAAGATTTCTTAGAAAAAATAACAGCAATGATTGAGAATCTTCATAGGAATAGTCTTTATCACAAGGATTTGCATACAGGAAATATTATGATTAATGAAAATGCTGAGCCGGTAATAATTGACTGGGGTTCGGCTGGCTATGAATCACTTTCAAATAATAATGGAAGTAATGAAGATGAGATATATAAAGCTGATGGGAGGACATGGGACCAATATAATAAGAAATACGTTTGGGGCCTTCTTCCAACAAGGAACGACCGCAAAGACCTTGACGAATTGCATAAATCTATGTTAAAGTTAAAGAAATTCAAAGAAGACAAAAACCTATGATTATTCAAGGAGAAAAACAAGAATATTTGGCTGGAAAGATTGTCGAGTTTTTTGATCGGCATCTTCTCGGAGAAGGAGATTCATTCATTCTAGATGGGGATCATTTTGGTGGTCTAAAAGTCTATTTCGGTGAAGAAAACAAGCCTAAAAAGGTTTTGCATCCTTGCCCTGATTTTGGAGGAGTGAAAGTATATGTCGGTAAAGACGAATAAAAACGGTGGCACATGTCACCGTTTTATAATTTAAATACATGCAAACCATTTTCGAAAACAATGACTTTTTGGTCATCAATAAACCACCGGGGATCATGGTCCATGGTGATGGGCGAAGCACAGAGTATACTGTTGCTGATTTTGTGTTGGAGAAATATCCAGAAACAAAAGAGGTGGGGGAGCCCATGCGGATTCGAATAGGTGGTGAAGAGAAAACTATTTACAGGCCTGGGATCGTGCACCGGCTGGATAAAGATACTTCTGGCGTGATGGTGATTGCCAAAACGCAGGATTTTTTTGAATATATAAAAGAACAATTTAAAAACAGAAAAGTAAAAAAAACCTACAATGCTATTGTCTGGGGGCATTTCAAAGAAAAAGAGGGGGTAGTGAAGGAATCTATTGGAAGGTCAGCAAGTGACTTTCGAAAATGGTCTGCCATGAGAGGAAAGCGTGGTGAGTTACGGGAGGCGGTGACAGAATATCAAGTGCTAGATGAATTTGAGAAGGGTGGTGAGAAATTCTCTTTTATTGAAGTATCTCCAAAAACAGGACGAACACACCAGATCCGTGTACATATGCAGTATCTCCAGAGACCTATTGTCTGTGATCCACTTTATGCCGGGAAGAAATCTTGTCCGATGGTGGGAAGACTAGCTCTTCATGCGAGAAAGATAGAGTTTCTAGGACCTTCTGGAGAAATATTTAGCTTCGAGGCACCCCTACCAGAAGATATTACGGAAGCCCTTGCGAAATAAAGGCTTCTGTGATAAAGTTTGACCTGTTTTAACTAATACATACTATGAATACAGCAATTACAATCTCACCTGTGGACATGAAATTTCGAAAAGACCTTGGCGTATCGTCTGGGGACCTTGTTATTGTTCACGTAAAAATTCAAGATAAAGGAAAGGTTCGAATCCAAAAATTTGAAGGTTTGGTTCTAGCTGTAAAGCATGGAGCAGAAGCTGGAGCTACTTTCACTGTTCGAAAGATGTCTGGAAGTATTGGGGTTGAAAGAATTTTCCCTCTGTATTCTCCTGTTATCGATAAGATTGAAATTGTAAGACGAGCAAAGGTAAGACGATCTAAACTATACTTCCTCCGAGATAAGACATCTAAGCAAATCCGAAGAAAGCTTCGATCCTTCCTAGACTTCATTATGCCAGAGAAGGTTGCAGAGATCCCCGCAGAAGAACTTATGGATGAAGAAGTGGTAGTAGAAGAAGAGAATACTCAAGAAGTTGTTTCAGAAGAAAATAAATAATTAAAAACAAAAAGACCCTAGAAGGGTCTTTTTGTTTTACACAAAAATAGAAGTAAGAAAAAATATATTCATATATAATATCTGGTATATGAATATATTTTTTCTAATTATCTCAATAATATCTTTTGCAGGATTTTTGTTGGCGTTATATATTTATTCGACAAAAAATAAAAATGAATCTCTGGTGTGCCCGCTGGAGGGGAGTTGTGATGCTGTTGTCACAAGTCAGTATTCGCGATTCTTAGGGTTTCCTGTTGAAGTGATGGGTATGGTTTATTACGGATTTACTGCGGGTATTTATTTATTGATTTTTCTAAATATTATTTCCTACACAAG
Organism: uncultured Candidatus Saccharibacteria bacterium; assembly: GCA_964355515.1. Classification (GTDB taxonomy): domain Bacteria; phylum Patescibacteriota; class Minisyncoccia; order Phycocordibacterales; family CSBR16-119; genus CAYHDV01. The sequence goes on along the minus strand of CAYHDV010000008.1, from coordinate 25,745 downwards.
TTTGGCTTCGTTGGTGATGGTTCTCTTGGGCGTTTCTGGGGGATTGTTTTCTATTTACTTGATATCAATCCAAGCCTTTGTGCTTCGGCAGTGGTGCACATGGTGTGTTGTCTCTGCTTTTTTGTCTCTTATTATAATGATATTTTCAATATTTGTATCAGAGATGAACTTTGTTTCAATCTTCGCCCAGTATAGATCTGTTGTGGTTATCTTACATGCTCTTGTGGCAGCACTCGGGGTGGGGGGAGCTATTATCACAGACATATTTTTCTTTAAGTTTTTGAAAGATTATCGAATAGCTGGTGACGAATCAGAAACACTAAAAACTTTTTCACAGATTATGTGGGTGGCGCTTACTGGGCTTATATTAACTGGTCTTGCACTATTTCTTACAGACCCAGAAAAGTACATCATATCTTCGAAATTTTTAACAAAAATGATTGCGGTTTTGGTGATAGGGGTCAATGGAGGAGTTTTGAATTTGATAATCTCTCCAAAGATTCAGGATATTACCTTTGGTGGTGAACATGCACATCGAGCGGGGGAGCTTTCGTGGCTCCGAAAAGTTGCTTTTGCTTCTGGATCAATATCAATCTCTTCTTGGCTTCTTGTTTTTGTGCTCGGTTCAATTCGGTCTATTCCTTATACTGTATTCGAAGGGATTGGGTTATACATTCTTGTTTTGATTTTTGCTGTTGCTGGTAGTCAGGTATATGCTCGGTTTTTATCGAGAGTTTAGGAAAGCCTTGATAAAAAGATGTTTTTGAAGTATTCTGTGCTTGCGCTTTTAGTTTTTATATAAAGCGTTTGCGCATGGTGCCCATGGTATAATGGTCATTACATCGGTTTGTGGTACCGAATATTCGAGTTCAATTCTCGATGGGCACCCATCACACAAAAATCCAGTTCATGCTGGATTTTTTGTTTTTGTGTAATATCTCTAGTTTAAAAACGTCTTAAGCTGATATAATAAAGTTATTAATATAAACTTAATATATCTATGGACGAACAAAACAATTTTCAAGTAAATGAAGAAGGTGTTAAAGGGCGCATCTCAACGGGAGCAGCTATTGCTTTCAGTATTGCTGGGGTTCTTATTGCGGCGATAATTGTAGGCGGTATGGTTGCCTGGAAATCAATTAATGTTGTTAATGAATTAACAAGTGAGCTTGAGGAGGGAAGTATTCAAATAGAAGTTAACGATCCTGTTCTTAATGAAGTCGGATCTCAAGAAGAGGATTCTGCTTCTTTGGAAAACCTTTACGAAGGTCTTGGTTTTTCACTAGTTTTACCAGAAGGTGTTACGGCGGGAAATATTCAACAATCAGAAGGTGGTCCCTACCAATATGTTCAATTTTCAGATGGAACACATATACAGATGACATCAAACCTTACTTTTGATGATCAGCATGGAATTTTCCCTGATGGGGCACCTTTGAGTGTTATAGGGGAAAACACCTTCTTCACTGAACATTCTATGGGAGGGAGAGTACTTTATGGATTACAGATAGGTGGTGTTCGTTACGAGATTCGACAAGATTCACGTAGAGAAATAGATTTAAGTACATTTACTGTAAACTAGAAATTAACTTTAGCTCTAAAGCCCTGCATAAATTCACAATAGCCATTCATTTAACATCCCGCCAAACGACCCTAAATACAAACAAAAACCACGCTTAACGGCGGGGGTCTTGTTTGGTATGATGTATACATATGAAAATACAAACACGTATGTTAAAACAGGCAATACTAGCGCTCGCTCTTTCTTTTTCAGTTTTATTTCTCCCACTGACATCTCTTCAGGCGACTACGCTTGCCGATACTATGAATGCTGATTATGTTATTGGTAGTGGTTCTCCTACTCAGGATTTTACCGATGGCAGTTCTGGACTAACTAATGCAAAGTATAGTGGTCCACTAGCAGTATATCTTGACTCTGCTGATAATAGACTTTTCGTTGCTGATAATTCAAATAACCGTGTTCTTGTATTTAATGTTGATGCAACAACAAAGTTGCCACTTGATTACACAGCTGATTATGTTTTGGGGCAACCTGATTTTACAACAAGTACAGCAGGGTCAGGTGCAACAGGACTAACTTCTCCATCAGGTCTAGCGTATGATCCAACAAATAAAATACTTTTTATTTCAGACCTCACCAACAACAGAGTTGTTGGTTACAATGTAACCTCTATTACCAATGGTGAAGCAGCCTTGTATGTTTATGGTCAAGCCATTGTTTCTTCTGGAACTTCATCAAACAGAGCGGGATCTGTTGCCGCTAATACATTGAGTGTTCCAGATGGGTTGGTTTTTGATGATACAAATAATAGACTTTTTGTTGCAGACAGAAACAATAATAGAATCGTTGTTTGGAGCACAACAAGTATTTCTACTGGAGATAATGGTAACGCTGCGAGTGTTCTTGGACAAGCCAACTTTACCTCAGCTTCAGCAAACAGAGGAGGGTCTGCCGCCGCTAATACCTTGAAAAATGTAGGATCTCTTGACTGGGACTCTACAAATAATTATCTTTATGCTGGTGATGGTGCTCCAAGTGGTTCAAATAATCGTATTTTAATATTTGATGTAGCAGCTATTACAGACGGAGAGAATGCAATAAATGTCTTGGGGCAACCTGATTTTACAACTACAGGAGCATCACTAACCGCAGGAGGGTTGGGTCTTGTGGTTGGAGGAGTGAGTCTTGACGAAAGTAATGACAGACTTTTTGTTACAGATTCCTTTTATCATAGAGTTTTGGTTTACGATGTCGCAACTCTTTCTAATGGAGAAAGTGCAGTGAACGTCCTTGGTCAAGCAAACTTCACTTCAAATAGTTCTGCTACCACTCAGGCGGGAATGTATATCCCAACAGGAATTTACTATGAAGGGTCAAGCGATCTTCTTTTTGTTAATGAAAACTTCAATGACCGTACTCTCATCTTTGACCTTTCAGCCACAGTAGTCGCCACCTCCTCCGGCATGAACTACACCCACCCCCCACTCTGCACAGCCACCCTAACTCCTTCTACCATCACAAAAGGAGAACAAGCAACTCTCTCTTGGAACATAAAGTGGCCTACAGACAGACAATCAATCTACTACACTAAAGTACCTAAAAACGGTCTCTACTCTGACAGAGTATCATCTATCACTATCAGCCCAACCCACACTACTACCTACAGAATAGCTACATTCAACCTCTGGGGAGCCAACTTCTGTGAATCAACAATCACTGTCCTAAACGAACAAGGAGAAGAACTAACTTCACCCAAGAACTCTCTGCTTACAGCTGGTGCAGGTAACTCACCCTTTGCAAAAGCTATACTTAATTTCTTTAGATCTATATTTAGTAGATAATATAAACAAAAAAACCACTGAGGTGGTTTTTTTGTTTACTATAATTTAATTCATAAAAATATTAATTACACTTAATGTATCTTTGTGTATTAACTTTATTATATTTAAATTACCTTACCTGCGGTGGAACCCAGAAGATGTTTTCCAAAATTCCGTGGCGTGCATTTCGAAGGAGTTTTTTTGCATACTTTTTTCCGAGACGCTCACATTCTTTTAAAACTTTTTCATTTTGAAAAGCTCGGATATCATCTGTATAGTAGGAACCATAAACCTTTGCTCCAAAATACAGGAATACTCCTCTAAGCCAGAAAGGAGGGAAGGTAAAGAACAATATTCTCTGTGCCCACTTGGGTGTCCCTCCTGAGACGAGGAAGTATGTGGCGAGGTGTCCGAGGTTTCCCTTGGGTTGATTCATCGCTGTTTTGTGTTCCATATCGAGCGCAAAAAATCTCGCTCTATCGATAAAGTTTTTTAAGTGAGCGGGTACAGAAAAGTTGTATGTCGGAGTGGCAATGACGAGCCCTCGCGATTCAGTCATAATCTTTTTTGTGAGATTTGCAAATTCTGTTTCATCTGGCAAAACTCCAGCGCTGTTTTGAAAGGTGAAATCTTGCATAGGGATGTCAGTGATATAAAATTTTTCAGTCTCTATTCCTTCGATGGATTCTGCTCCCTTTAAAAAAGCGTCCAGCATTGAGTCTGAATTTCGCCCCTTTGATGGTGAGGATGATAGTCCAATTATTTTCATGGCACTCATTATATCAGATTTGAGGTTACTATAGCCCAAATTCTGCCAATAAATCTTTCCAAGTACCACCAAGAAGGGTTACAACAAGAAACGATGGTATATATAGTATAGAAAGCAATACAAGAAATATAGCTTTAAAAATTCGTTCAATCATATACTCTAGTTTTAGCAGAAATTTAGATCAATGACAATCAGTCTTTTCCTTCATGATATAATTGAATTATGGATACAAATAAATTACAAAAAACAGTAGAGCAAATAATGGTAGATGGAAAGGGGATACTTGCCATTGATGAGAGTATTGAGACAGCAAACAAAAAGCGTCTTATTCCGCTTGGTATAGAACCAACAGAAGAAAACAGACGAAGATTCCGAGAGCTTTTTTTGACCACAGAGGGAATTGAGAAATATCTCTCTGTGATGATTCTCTTTGATGAGACCATGAGGCAATCTGATTCAGAGGGCAAAAGCTTTTTAACCACTCTAAAAGAAAAAGGAATTGCTATTGGGATAAAGGTTGATGAGGGAACAAAAGAATATGATCGATTCCCGGGGGAAATGATAACCACAGGGCTTGATGGCTTGGGAGAGAGATTGGATGAATATGTGTCTATGGGAGCGGTGTTTTGTAAATGGAGGACAGTGGTGGAAATCGATAAAGAAAAAGGATTCCCAACAACTGATGCTCTTCGAGAAAACAGCGAGAGGCTGGCCCGATATGCAGAGATGTGCCAGCAAAAAGGACTTGTGCCAGTGGTGGAGCCAGAGGTATTGCTTCAGGGCGCTCATGATAGTGAGGCATCTGCTCTGGCTTTGGCACAGACACTCGACATACTGTTCGAAGAACTAAATGCTCATAGCGTATATCTCCCGGGGTTAGTACTCAAGACAAGTATGGTTCTCCCAGGAGACAAATCAGGAGAAAGGGTGGATTATGCAAAGGTAGCAGAAGATACAGTGAGAGTACTTCGAGAAAATGTACCCCAGACTCTAGGTGGAGTAGTATTTCTCTCTGGCGGTCAGACAAACGAAGAAGCAACCCAAAATCTAAATGAAATAGCAAAAAGAGAACCCCTGCCTTGGCCAGTTGCTTTTTCATACGCACGAGCTATCCAGGGTCCAGTGCTCGATCTGTGGCAAGGTAAAGATGAGAATATAAAAACAGCCCAAGCAAAATATATTGAGGTTTTGAAAGAAGTTTCGCAGGCTGATCAGGGATTGTTGTAAAAAATATCCCAAGATGATAATTTCTGTAGGTGAAGCAATGTAGTTTCAGTATTACGAAACTGCGAGAGGGTAATGATTTCTGGATTGCTTCGTCGGAAAGCTCCTCGCAAAGACGATATGTGCTTTCTATTTAAGTGGCTTTTTCTAAATTTCTCTTATAAAACGTACCGTCTTTGCGAGCTTGCACGACCTAAAAAATAACAAAGTATATTTTTGTAAGTACTCTTGTGGTGAAGCAATCCAGAATAACCAAACTTTCTCGCATAAAACGTACCGTCTTTGCGAGCGCAGCAAAGCAATCCAGAACATAGCCAATCGAGCTTGGTTATATCTCGAAATACCGTCTTTGTGATCAAAGCGAAGCCTTTTTGTCAGCAAGGCAGGTCTTTTAAATAGGAAGGACGGTTCCCTCTACTGGGTCTTTAGGTCTTGCGGTTGCAGGCGAGGAGTACCTTTATGGGTGCTTGACTTTTATGCTCATACATGCTATGATATATTTAGAAAAATACGTTCTTTAACACACTACTTACACGTAGTCATAGCCACAAGATACTGTAATTTCGGTATTTTCTGGCTATGACTACAACCACGAAGGTTGCTGTCCAATGGCGTTTTGTTTAACCTAAAAATGATGCCATGAAAGACATGACCACATTTGAGTCCGCAACCGAGGGTCAATTCGGTAAAGTAAATGAAGTATTAACGGCTGCGATGAGAAAGCACAAAGATAAACTTCCGAAAGATGCCCTACAAACAGTTTTGGGTGATGATAGCCTGGGTGAAGCCCTGTTGGCTGTTATCCAAGAACGTGTAGAGGCGGTAAGTGGAATGCTAATCCGCAAAGTAACCGTAAACCGTAACCGCTCAGGCAAGGAAGCCTTGAAGGCTACAGGCAGAACCCTGTATGTAACCGATGATGTGGTTGACACCATGCCAAAAGGCGAAGGTGAAACCGCTGAGGTGTATTTCTTCAAGGTTGGTCGTTCTCTGACAGACGAAGAGCTTGACCAAGAATATGAAAAGCGTGGATTGAAACCCGCAGACCCGTATTCCCAAGCTGCTGTAAACGAAGCCGATCCGGCCTTTGCTGATAAAAATCCTAATGGTACTCACTGGAGGGATGAAAACGGTAAATGGTGCTTCGCTGCGTTCTACCGTTTCCGTGGCGGCCGCTACGTGGGCGTCCATCGCGGTGGCGACAGGTGGGGTGACATCTGGTGGTTCGCTGGTGTCCGCAAGTAGCCCTATGATATTGGTCACTTCGTCCTTATTTTGGAATTTGACCTTTGTCCTTCAGCTTTTTAAGAGAGGTATAAAACTCGCCCCCCACGTAGCAATACGTGGGGGTTTCTTTTTATCTATGTTACAATCAATCTCGGAACTAGGTAAATTTGTATGTGATCACGGTTACATGCGACCGAACCCAACATCTAAATGAAATAGCAAAGAGAGAGCCACTCTCATGGCCAATAGCTTTTTCATATGCGCGAGCTATCCAAGGACCTGTTCTAGATATATGGCAAGGAAAAGATGAGAATACTGAAGTAGCCCAAGCAAAATACATTGAGGTTTTGAAAGAGGTTTCGCAGGCTGATAAGGGGTTGTTGTAAAATCATGAAAATTCACAAAAAATTCCAACACCCTCTTCCAGAACAAATAAGTTTTTTTGGAGAAAGGGGAGAGATTGGTTTGCGTATTAACTTTGGGGAACTCAAAAAGGGAGAAAAATTTCCAAAAGATGATTTGCATTACCATAAAACAAGAACGACATATTTTTGTGTTATTAGTGGTGAGATGACTATGGAGGTTGAAGGAGCTACTCTTATTATTGATCAAAATAAGCTACTTGAAGTTTATCCCATGGAGAAATACAGAACGATGTCTGTCGGGGAAGAGGGGTGTCTTTGGGTTGTTATCGGTGATCACAACGAAGATGATAAGGTTGTAATAAAATAACTCTAAAATAGCAAGAGCCGTTCTTGCTATTTGGTTCTTGCTTGGAGTCAGGGGGACTTTTTATTATAAGCAAATCCCGATAAAAAGTTGAATATTTGTTATAATGCTATAATACAAATCAGCGTATTATTCAGTAATTAAAAACCAAACACCAAACATTTTTATGGACGATTTTTATACAGAACCAATTATAGGGAGCAAAATTGAAAATTTCTCATTTGAGTATTATCAAAACGGCAAAATAACAAAGGCCAGCATGACTGATTATGCTGGGAAGTGGCTTGTACTTTTTTTCTATCCAGCCGACTTCACTTTCGTTTGTCCAACTGAGCTAGAAGAGCTGGCGGGGGTGTATGATGAATTTAAAAAAGAGGGAGCTGAGATAATTTCCTTTTCTACTGATACTGCTTTTGCTCACAAGGCATGGCATGACACTTCTCCTGCTATCGGAAAGGTGGGGTTCCCGATGGGGGCAGATCCTACAGGAGAGCTAGCAAAGATGCTTGGGGTATATTTGTATGATGAGGGGCTCGCTCTTCGAGGGACTTTTATCTTAAACCCACAGGGTGAGATAAAGTCTATGGAGGTAAATGACAATTCTATAGGACGATCAGCAAAAGAACTTCTTCGGAAACTCAGAGCAGCGAAGTTTGTGGCAAAGAACGATGGGTTGGTGTGTCCAGCCAGCTGGGAACCAGGTAGAGACACTCTAAAACCAGGTGAAGATTTAATAGGTAAAATATAAACTTATATGTCAGAACAACAAACAGGGGGAATATCAACAGGGACAGGAATAATAATTGCCGGGATTTTGATCGCAGGAGCAATATTTTTTGTTTTAGGTGGTAATGAAAATAAACTTGGAATTCCAAGTGAGGATACTCCACTGTTGGCGACAATTACAGAAGATGACCATATCTATGGTGACCCAAATGCTGAGATAACAATTATTGAATACTCTGATTATGAATGTCCATTTTGTTCAAAATTTCACCCTACGGTGGAAGAGATAGTGAAGACCAATCCCGATGTAAAGTGGGTGTATAGACATTTCCCTTTGGGTAATCATCCAAATGCGTATCCTGGAGCCTTGGCATCTGAATGTATAGCTGAAATAGGGGGGAATGACATGTTTTGGAATTTTAGCTCTTACTTGTTTGCTAATCAGGATAAATTGAATAATGAATTTTATTTGAGTTTTGTTAGAGAAAATAATTTGAATGAAGGTGAGTATACTAGCTGTTTTGAAAGTGAGAAATACAAAAACAAAGTGGAGGATGATCAGTTAGAAGGCCAGCTTTCTGGTGCTTCGGGAACACCATTTTCTGTTATCGTGGCAAAGAATGGTCAGACTATTCCATTTTCTGGAGCACTTCCTTTGAAAACAATTCAAACATTAGTTGATAAACTGAAGGGGATTTAAGTATGGGTGAAGTAAGCCTCTCTCTTCTTGTTTCGGCTTTTGTTGCGGGGCTTTTTATGTTCCTTGCTCCTTGCACCCTACCTCTTGTTCCAGCGTATCTTGGATTTATCTCGGGTGTATCAGCCAAAGATTTGAAAGAAAATAAAAAGGATTCAAATAAAAAGATTTTTTGGAATGGATTGTTTTTTATACTTGGATTTTCTGTGATTTTCGTTTTGTTTGGTGTACTTGCGGGATTTATAGGGAGAGAGTTGTTCCAGTATAGAGAGATTCTTGTAAAAGTGGGAGGGATACTTGTTATCTTCTTTGGACTTTTTTTGCTTGGAGTATTTCGGCTCCCGTTTTTGCAAACAGAAAGAAAAATACATCTACCTAATTTTATAAAACCCGGGAATCCCGTTTCTTCTTTTATTGTTGGGGCTGCGTTTTCTGTGGGGTGGTCTCCATGTGTTGGGCCGATACTTGGCTCAATTCTTCTTTTGGCTGGGACAGAAGGGTCAATAATTTCTGGGGCAATACTTCTCTCTGTTTTTTCTTTGGGGATGGGATTGCCATTTCTTCTAGTGGCACTAGGTGTTTCTCGAGCAACAAAATATATTCAAAAAATAGAACCAGTCATGAAATGGGTTTCTATTGTGGGCGGGGTATTTCTTGTGGGACTTGGAATACTTTTGTTTACAAACAATCTGAGCCTTCTTTTGGAGTGGGGCTACAATATCACAGGGGAGGGATTTTATACGAGGTTTCTTAATTTTCTCTAGGGGTTCTTTTAGAGGTTCAACCTCTGAAAAAGATGTTGACAATTGTGAGGTGTCTGCTACAATCATCCCTACGTTCTAATTTTGAGCATAGTTACCAATGGGTGGCGCCGAAGTGTTGCCGGAAGCAACATAAAGAGTTCTTTTAAACGCAAAAAACTAAAAGCGTGAAAAAACCAAATCTAATAGTAAAGGGTAGTGGGAGAATCTCCTTCGCCCGAACAGTAACCATTGGAGGAATTTTCCTCCTTAACCAACCAGAGGGAGTCCTAGCAATAGGGCACCCTGATTCAAAAACAACCGACTGGTCAAAGGATATGGTGATGACCATTGTCGACCTGGAGGAGTACCTCCAAAGGACCGGTGTCACGACCGAAAACCTCATCGAGACGGTGTTGGATGATTACGCAATCGAGATGAATGAGGAAATCAGCACCATGATCAATGAGTTGCAGGTCTTTGAGTCAGAGAACGAAACACTTGACTGGTCTCCAGAGATCATCAACAAAGTGTTTACTCAGCTGACTTGGACGAAGACTCTGTCTTTCACAAGCCTTGCCACTACGGCCGGGACAAAAGAAGGGCAAACCTTCTGTGACAAGATCGTTGAGGCGGTATTGACCGCAAAGGTGAAATTCCTCACCACTGCCACTGAGGAAGAGGCGAAAACTATTACTGATGTGACAGTTGTCACAAAGGGAAATACAGCTCTCGTTGCCGTTGACGCAGATGTTTCTCCTGCGGTGATCAGCAGGGTTGCCTCTAAGTTGACCTTTGCCAAATCTGGTGGAGGTGTTGTGGTTCTGGAAAGAACTGAGACATCAGGCAAGTATCGCTTGAAAATTGTCGGAGAGCAAGCTGATCCAGAGTTCTTTGTGAACCATGTGACGTCCACAATCAAAGAAAAGACGGGCAGTGTGGCGAGGGATGGATACTTTGTCTATTTCACTGGTGCCAAATATCCTGAGGTGTTCTCCATTGTGGAGACCGCTTACCGAAAATTCGCAAAAGCGAACGTTCCGGCCTAAGGAAGAGTTGAGACCCGCCCAGTTTGGGCGGGTCTTTTTAATACCAGCGTTCGCTGGTATTTTTGTTTTCTAGGAGGTGGCGACCTTGAATCATTTTTTATAAAGTTTTTGTAGAGATTAGAGCAGGCTTGGTTCTCTGATATAATAGGTGTATGCATATTATTAAAGCACATGGCGGAGAAGAAGTTTTTGATAAGGATAAACTCTGTCACTCTTTTGTATCGGCTGGGGCACCACCAGATTTGGCAAAAACAGTTTGTGACCTTGTCCAAAAAAACATCAAACCTTCGATAAGCACAAGTCGTATTTATCGCATGGCTTTGTCTCACTTATTAAAAAAAGATATAGATATAGCAGTACGGTACTCACTTAGGAGGGGTCTTGAGCGCCTTGGTCCAACAGGATTTCTTTTTGAACAATACATAGAGGCATTGTTCCAAGCTCATGGTTACGAGACAAAAAGAAATCAGATAGTCCAAGGTGCATGTGTAGATCATGAGATAGACGTCATGCTAGAGACAAAAGGAAGAACAGTTCTTATTGAAGCGAAATACAGAAATGATTCTAGAATCAAAACTCATTTAGATGTGGTGATGTATGCGGATGCGAGACGGATGGATATCCAAGAGTATCAAAAGAAACTTGGGCACCAATATGACATGTGGCTTGTAACCAACACTCAGTTTACCGAAAAATCAATTCAATATGGCTCTTGTAAAAATCAGATGAAGTTAATAGGTTGGGACTTCCCAAAGGGGCGAAGCTTGGAGGATTTGATTATAGAAAAAAAGGTTTTCCCTGTAACAGTCTTACCTTATATTACAAACCACTTGCTTGAACAGTTTGCTAGAGCTGAAATTATTTTGATTAGTGATCTGATTCCTTATTCAGAAAAAGAATTAGTAAAAAAGTTTTCCATGACAGAATCTCGCGCACGGTCTATAATGAAGCGTGTTAAGGAAATTATTAGTTAATATTTATCTAGTTTTATATGAACAAAACAGGTGTTATAATATCATTTTTAATAGTAATAGGTCTTGTGGTTATGGCTATTTTCTCACCATCAAAGGATGTGGTGGGAGTGAATAGCGATAATCAGGAAGAATCAGTAAATACAATGGATCAAGAAAATACAACAAACAAAGATGGTGGACTTATTATAGAAACCTTGCAAGAGGGGAATGGTGAGGTGGCTAAAAATGGAGACATGGTTTCTGTTCATTACACAGGAACTCTTTTAGATGGAACAAAATTTGATTCTTCTGTAGACAGAGGACAGCCTTTTGAATTCACACTGGGTGTTGGTCAGGTAATCGCTGGATGGGACAAAGGAGTACTAGGGATGAAAATCGGAGAGAAGAGAAAATTAACAATACCTTCTGACCTTGCCTATGGAGATAGGGGAGCAGGGGGTCTAATCCCACCAGGAGCTACTCTTATATTTGAAGTAGAACTTCTGGGTCTAAACTAACAATGAATAATCTTTGGAGCGGTATTAAAAAGAAAAAATGGTGGATAGGAGGAATTATTTTATTCCTGATTATTCTTGCAATTATTTTTGTAAAAAAACCAAAAGAGTATTTGTATGAATCAGCCCAAATAGGCGATGTAGAAGAGACTATTCTAGCTACTGGACAAGTTGTTTCTGATACCGACCTATCTTTATCTTTTTCTGTTGGAGGCATTGTGAGTTCAGTTCCTGTGTCTGTGGGAGACAATGTTTTCAAGGGTCAAATTATTGCCTCTCTCCAAAACAAGAGTGAACTTGCAAATCTTACTCAAGCAGAAGCATCTCTAGACAGGGCAAAGGCTTTGTATCAGCAGTTGTTGGACGGAGCGACAAATGAGGCCATTGAAGTGGCTAGGGTGGCTCTTCGAAATGCTGAAATAGATTTCACTCAATCAAAAATTCAACAAGATAGACTTGTGAGTAACGCAAAAAGAATAATGCTTTCAAGCGGGCTTGAAGCTATCCCAGCCACAACAAGCTCCGAGACTGCTCCTACTATTACAGGTACATATGTTGGTGATTTAGGAGGTCAGTATATTATCCGGATGTATTCTTCTGGTTCTGGAAATCGGTTTTCTATAAGTGGCCCGGAATCAGCTGATGGTTTAGTGGACACATCACGCCCTGTGCCTATTGGAACTAGCGGTTTGTTTATTCAATTTTCAGAGAACAATAGTGTAAATACAAAATGGCTTGTTGATGTTCCAAATACTCGAAGCTCTGTATATGCAACAAATTTGAGTCTCTATGAAGCATCTCAAGAAACAAGAGATATTATGCTTCTATCAAAGCAGGCGGTGATAGACACAGCGCAAGCAAATCTAAACAACCTTATTTCAGAAGCGACAACTGCCGAGATTCTTCTTGCGGAGTCTGATATTCTTTCTGCACAAGGGAGGGTGAATGAAGCCCTTGCCTTGGTTGAAGATAGTAGAATTCGTGCTCCAAAGAGTGGAACAATAACTAGAATTGATATCAATCAAGGAGAGCTGGTTCAAGCATATGTGAGTGCCGTTGTTCTCCAAAATGTGGAACAACTTCTCCTTGAAGCAAATATAAATGAAGCAAATATAAACAAAGTGAAGCCAGGGATGAAGGTGGAAGTGACTTTTGACGCGCTGTCTTTTGAGCAAGTGTTTGAAGCGGAAATCACAAGTATTGATATTTCTTCGACACTTGTTTCTGGTGTTGTTAATTATCGTGTAAAAGCCACTCTTGTAGAAGATCTACCAAGTCTCAGGCCTGGTATGACTGCAAACATGACTCTTGTTGTGGAAGAAAAAACAGGAGTTCTGACTATTCCAGGAAGAGTGGTAATAGAAAAGGATGGGAAAACTTATGTTTTGAAACGCAAAGATAAAGAAGTAGAAGAAGTCCCAATTATTGTGGGGTTCCGGGGGGACGGCTCAGTATTTGAAGTAACTGAAGGTCTGGCTGTCGGAGATGAGGTTGTTTTAAATCCATAATGAGTCATGGCCCTAATCGAAATTAAAAAACTTTCTAAGAATTATACAAACGATACCGTGGTAACACCGGTGTTGTTTGATATTGATTTGAAAATAGAAAAAGGAGAGTTTCTTGCAATTATGGGTCCATCAGGTTCTGGCAAATCAACATTGATGCATATACTGGGTTTCTTAGACAGAGGTTCTCTGGGGCAATTTCTTTTTGAGGGGAGAGACACTGTCAATTTATCAGATGATGAATTAGCAGAAATCAGAAACGAGAAAGTTGGCTTTGTTTTTCAAGCATTTAATTTGCTTCCACGAACAACTGTTCTAGACAACGTCATTGTGCCTCTCTTGTATAGCAAAAAGCCTCGTGCTCTACACAAAAAAATGGGAGAAGATGCACTTCTCTCTGTTGATCTAAAAGATCGAATGTCATTTTTTACAAATCAAATTTCTGGAGGCCAAAAACAACGTGTGGCTATTGCGCGTGCTCTAGTGAACGACCCAGAAGTTATTTTTGCGGATGAACCAACAGGAAACCTTGATTCAAAGTCTGGGGAAGTTGTTATGAATATTTTGAGAACATTGAATGAAAAAGGAAGAACAATAATTCTTGTAACTCACGAGCAAGAGACAGCAGAATATGCCGATAGAATAATCACTATTCGAGATGGAAAGATAATAAGTGACGAGGCTTCTTCTAAAAACGGATTAATATACGGTAAGAAAAAATAACCTCTTCTATAAGGTGGCTATTGGTTTTTAGATAGAGAAGAGAATTGTATATATTTAACAATATGAAATTTACCTACATACTTAAAGACGCATTTAAAACTCTCTTTATAAAAAAGGCGAGAACCATGCTGACCATGCTTGGTATTGTTATTGGTGTATCGGGCGTTATTATCATTGTTTCTCTCGGGGCTGGAGCTCAGAGCCTTGTTCTTTCTCAAATAACAAAACTTGGATCAAACCTTGTGAGTGTGCTACCTGGTGCAAGTGACGAGACTGGGCCACCAGCAGCGGTGTTTGGAATTCAAATAGAGACTTTGGTCCTTTCAGACCTTGAAGCCATAGAAAAAGACCCGAGTTTAACGGGCGTTGTGGCTGTCACAGCTGGCGCAAATGGTAAGGGTGCTGTCATTTGGAAAGGGGAATCAGTAGACACAAATATTGCAGGTATTACTTATCAATATCCATTTGTTCAAGATATCACTTACAGTGAGGGAAGATTTTTTACAGAAGCGGAAGACAAAGCTTCTGCGTATGTCACAGTGCTCGGCTCTGAAGTAAAGAAGGTTTTGTTTGGAGAAAAAGATGCCGTAGGTGAGATTGTGAGGGTTCAATTAAATTCGGGGGATTCTTCTTCTACTATTTCTCTTCGGGTTGTTGGGGTAACAGAAGAAAAGGGATCAAGTATCTTTTTTAATCCCGATGACCAAATAAGCGTTCCTTTATCTGTTGTCCAAAAACAATTGTTAGGGATTAATCATCTGCAGTTTATTCAAGCAAAGATTGATTCCTCAGAAAATGTGAAGTCTTCTATTGAGGGAATAAAAAGAGTTCTAAGAGAGGAGCATAAAATAGAGAATGCTTCCAACGATGACTTTTCGGTAAGAGACCTTGCGGATGCAGTGTCACTTCTTACTGGTATTACAGATGGACTTCGATTGTTCCTTGGGCTTATGGCAAGTATTTCTCTTGTGGTGGGAGGAATTGGTATTATGAATATAATGATTGTTACTGTGACCGAACGGACAAGAGAAATAGGTTTGCGAAAAGCTGTTGGTGCAAAATCTTTTGATATAAAAATCCAATTTCTTCTTGAAGCTATCATCATCACAACAATAGGTGGATTTATCGGGATAATCTTTGGTTCTTTTGTCTCGTGGGTGATTTCTGTAGGTGCTCATGCTGCAGGATTTGATTGGGTATTTTCTGTTCCACTCCAGGCAATACTTCTTGCAGTTGGAGTTTCTGTTTTTGTGGGTGTTGTGTTTGGATATTATCCTGCTGCCAAAGCTTCTAAGTTAGATCCAATAGAATCCTTGAGATACGAATAATATGAAAAAACTTTTAGAACAATCATATAAGGGAATTATGAGTAACAAATCAAGGGCCATGCTGACCATGCTTGGTATTGTTATTGGGGTATCCACAATAATTCTTGTTCTCTCTGCCGGAGAAGGATTTAAGAGCTACCTTAATTATCAACTAGAACAATTTGGTTCAAACACAATAACAATTGAGACGGTCGTGCCACCCACAACAAAACAGAGGAATTCTGGGGGTCTCACAAAAGATGGCGACTCAGCAGCCTCTCAAGCAGTGGCAGTTGAAACTTTTAAAAATAGAGATATAGATTTAATAAAAAATCTTCCCAATGTAAAAGACGCATATGGTGTGGTCGTCAATCAGTCTATAACCTCATTTGAGGGAAAGACAAAAAATACTTTTCTTTTTGGTTCTTCGGCAAGTCGTTTTCAGATTGATAAAGGTCTTCTGACTTATGGAAGAGGATACACTGAAGCAGAAGAAAAAAGCCTCTCCCAAGTGGTTGTCCTTGGGGCAAATGTCTCTGAGTATTTCTTTGGAGAAGAAAACCCTGTGGGGAAAATACTTCGAGTTGGAAGTTTGAATTTCCAAGTTATTGGAGTATACGAACCGAGAGGTTCTTTCGGATTTTCAAATGATGATGATCAATTATTTTTGCCGATAACAACTCTACAGAAAAAGATGTTAGGAATTGATTATCTTTTTTATGCAGTTGTGGAAGCAAGTGATGAGACAAGGGTAGAAATTACAGCAGAGGAGATAAGGAGCCTCCTCCGAAAAACCCATCAGATAAGAACAGAAGGTACAGAGGATTTTCGAGTCGCAACCCAAAAGCAAAACTTGGGAGTCTTTGATACTATTTTAAAAGCCACAACATTTCTTCTCCTTGCCGTTGCTGGAATCTCTCTTATTGTGGGTGGGGTGGGTGTCATGAATATAATGTACGTTATTGTGGTTGAGAGGACTCAAGAAATAGGTCTTAAAAAAGCTCTCGGAGCAAAAGGTGTTGATATCCGAAATGAATTCCTGGTGGAAGCCGGCTTGATCACCTTTTTGGGAGGTGTGATAGGAGTTATTTTTGGGATTTTTCTTGCGTACATTGTTTCTGTTCTGGCCAACAACTTTGGATTTTTCTGGGCATTTAAAGTGCCTATCTTGGGTGTTGTTCTCGGGATGGTTGTCTCTGTTGGGGTGGGGATGTTTTTTGGAGTATTCCCAGCCATCCAAGCTTCCAAGCTAGACCCAATAGAAGCCCTTCGCAGAGAATAGTGATATAATATCTGGGTATGGATACACAAACATTTTCAATAAAAGAATCATTTTCTTCTGCATGGAAGATAGAGAAGTTACAGCTTGGTAAATTTATGCTTATAGGGGCAATCTTGCTTGGGGTCTCCCTTGTATCTGGTTTGGTTGAGAACCAAAACTGGGTATTTAGCCTACTCTCTTATATTTTGCAGGCTTACTTGGGTCTTCTCTGGATAATTTTTTCTATAAGAACAATGGAGAAGGGGTCTCTAGTTTTTAGACCGATATTCAAAGAGATTAAACCAGAATTGTTTTTGAAGTTTTTTATCATGACAGTTCTTGTTACTATTATTATTGTTTTAGGGACGATACTTCTTATTATTCCAGGAATTATTGCCGCTATAGGTCTACAATTCGCAGGGTACTTCCTTGTAGATACGGGGAGTTCTATTAGTGAATCAATGAAAATGAGCTGGCACAATACAAAAGGTTTTCGATTAAAACTATTTTGGCTTGTTATCGTGGTTGGATTGGTAAATATCTTGGGGGCACTTATGCTTGGTGTTGGTCTTTTTATCACCATACCTTTGACAAGTCTCGTATTATCTCATGTTTACATCCACCACATAAAAAACCGTAAGTTTTTAGAAGATAAAACGTCTTAATGATTATTATTCAATAAATTTATATAAATATGATATTTTCAGAAGAACAAAAAAAGTATGTTGGAAGTCTAAGTGTTGTTGTGTTGGCTGTTTTAGTTTTATTTCTTTTAGCGCTTACATTTAATGCGATTAAGAGCTCTAAGTATATTGGGACAGGAGGTGATTTGCCAAACACACTCACTTTTACAGGTGAGTCAGAAGTGAGAGCTGAACCAGATATTGCTAAAATATCATTTAGTTTTGAGAAAGAATCAGGTGTTGTTGCTGACGCTCAAGATGTTGTTTCAGAAAAAATCTCAAGTATACTCACATCTCTTGATAATGAAGGTATAAAAGAAAAAGATATTCGAACATCTGCCTATACCACAAATCCTCGGTATGACTGGTCTGATGGAAAACAAGAATTAAAGGGCTATGTAGTAAGCCAAAGCATCGATCTTGTTATTCGAGATATAGAAAAGACAAATGATGTTATCTCTATTCTTGGGCAAGCTGGTGTTACAAATATTTCAGGACCAACATTTGAAATAGAAAACAAAGAGGAATACCAAAGAACAGCAAGAAAGGAAGCTATTAGCGCCGCTCAAGCAAAAGCAGAAGAGCTAGCACTTGATTTGGGAGTTAAGCTTGTTCGAATAGTTTCTTTCAACGAGAATGTTGCCCCTTCATATCCTCAGCCTTATATGTACGCTGAAATGGCAATGGATAATAGCGCTTCCAAAGCAGCTCCTGAAATACCAACAGGGGAGAATGTAATTATCTCTCAAGTTACGATAACTTACGAGATTCAATAAACTTAAATATCATAAAAAACAGAGTAGAGCACTCTGTTTTTTATTTTGACCCACACCGGGGCCCTGTACTTGCTTTTTAATGGAGATAAGGTATTATTCATATATCAAAGGCCTCAAGGGCCTTTTAAAAAAGCCAATTTTTTAAATTAACAATATTAACCAATACACATATCATGTTTGAATTTTTAAGAAAAGTAAAAAGTGAAATGGGTCATACAACTTGGCCAACAAAAAATCAAACAATTGCATATACTGCAGTTGTTGTGGGGATCTCTCTTATTGTCGCTTATGTATTAGGTTTGTTTGATTACATCTTTAGTCAAATTCTTGTAAAGGTTCTCTAATATAGATAATTTTATTATTAATCTAAAAAAATAAATGCATGACAACAAAACAAGAAATTAAAAGAGAGAGAAATTGGTATGCCATTCACACATATTCTGGATATGAAAATGCCGTTCTAAAAAATCTTAAACAACGAATCGAATCTCTCGATATGCAAGACAAGATTTTTGATGTTATTGTTCCAACTGAAAAATCAATCAAAATTAAAGGAGGAAAGAGGGTAGAAATCGAAGAAAAGATCTACCCTGGGTATATTCTTGTAGACATGATAGTAACAGAAGATTCTTGGTTTGTTGTTCGAAATACTCCACGGGTAACAGGGTTTGTGGGTTCTGGTGTTACACCTGTTCCTGTCTCAAAAGAAGAGATTGATTTTCTTTTCTCTCGAATGCAAACACGAGACAGCGCAAAGCACAATATCGATATGGAAATCGGAGAGACTATTCTTATCACAGACGGACCATTTAAGGATCTTCAAGGTAAAATAAGTGAAATTGATTCAGAAAGAGGGAAAATTAAGGTTCTAGTAGACATGTTCGGGCGAGAAACACCCGTTGAGCTAGACTTCTTGCAACTTAAGAAAATATAAGGTAATCTACTATTTGTTACGCGGTAAGCCTCACTTACTACACTAATTTAAAAAACATGGCAAAAAAACAATTAAAAAAACAACTTAAATTGCAAGTTCCAGCAGGAAAGGCTACACCAGCTCCACCACTTGGTCCCGCTTTGGGGCAAGCTGGGGTAAATATTTCTCAATTCGTAAATGAATTCAACGAAGCAACAAAGGCAAAAATGGGGGAGACTTGCTCTGTTATCTTGAATGTATACGAAGATAGATCATTTGATTTTGAAATCAAAACAGCACCTGTTACAAGCCTTATCTTGAAAGCTGCAGGAATCACTTCTGGTTCTGGTAAAAACAGAACAAAGAAAGTTGGTAAAATTACAAAAGCTCAGGTAAAAGAAATCGCTGAAATAAAAATGCCCGACATTACTGCAAAAAATATTGAAGGAGCAATGAAAATTATAGAAGGGTCATGCCGATCAATTGGAATAGAGGTAATTGATTAATACGAATTCAATACAAAAAAGCGACCCACACGTGGGTCGCTTTTGCGTTTAGCCTTTAATCCTTTCAAAGTGCCTTATACTGTAAGAACACAATGTGCCCGTCAACCTGTTTCCCTCCTCAAGCTCACTCTTTTGCCTGTTTTCTGGAACTGTTTCAGGATAGCTTCTTCCGAAGGGAAAAATACATTTGCTGGCAATTGTTCATCACCCCTGACTGTTGTGATGACGAACTCATCGATATGTGGAAGAAAAAGTTCATAAACTTCGGCACCTCCGATGATCCAAATATCCCTCTGATCTTTGTTCTGCATGCGGAGGACTTCTTCCAAGCCATGAACCACTCTTACACCGTGGATCACAAGACTTGGGTTTTTTGAGAGCACAACATTTAGGCGGCCAGGTAAGGGTTTCCATTTATTAGGAAGTGAATTCCAAGTGTTCCTTCCCATGACGACTATTTGTCCCAAGGTAAGTTTTTTGAAGTTTTCCAAGTCCGATGGAAATGAATAGAGCAAGTCTAGACCATTTCCAATTGCTCTGTCATTTTCTCTCAGTGCAACTATTCCTTTTATTTTTCCCATTTTTGAAAGTATCTATTTATTTTGATTTTACAGAATTATCCTTTTCTTGCAAGGATTTGGATGGGCACCGTTGAGGAGATACTCAAAACATTTGAAACTAGGTAGATTATTAAATAAATATAAACACCACTCTTGTGGAGTAAAAAAGCCCGAGGAATATCCTCGGGCCTCTCTAGTCTAGCGATACTTCACACCGCAACACTTGCTTTGATGAGTGGGTGTGGATCATACCCAACCAGTTGGAAATCCTCGTATTTGAAACTGAAGATATCACACACATCAGGATTGATGATCATTGTGGGTAGGGGCCTAGACTCCCTTGTGAGCTGGAGCCTCGCTTGCTCGACATGATTGGAGTACAAGTGAAAGTCTCCAAATGTATGAACAAAAGAACCTGGCTTAAGACCGCACACTTGCGCCACCATCATGGTCAAGAGAGCGTAGCTCGCAATGTTGAATGGTACCCCTAGGAAGCTGTCACAGCTTCTTTGATAGAGCTGGCAGTTTAGATTTTTGTCATTGTCGACAAACATCTGGAAGAAACAGTGGCACGTTGGGAGCGCCTGTTTGGGCACATCTGTTGGATTCCATGCCGTCACAATGTGACGCCTCCCTTTTTGATTTTTGATAAGCCCACTCACAAGCTCTTTAATCTGGTCAATGGGCTCTCCTCCTGGGTTTGGCCAGCTTCTCCACTGAGAACCATACACAGGACCCAAGTTACCATTCTCATCTGCCCATTCATCCCATATCCGCACCCCGTTTTCTTTGAGATACTTGATATTTGTTCCCCCCTGGAGAAACCAGAGTAGTTCATAGATGATTGACTTAAGGTGAAGTTTCTTTGTTGTTAACAAAGGGAACCCCATAGATAAAGGAAAAACCATCCTTGCTGTGTGTATTCCGTATGTTCCAACACCCGTTCGGTCTCCTTGGAGGTTTCCTTCTGGGTCCTCATCGTGAATACGGACAAGTTCGCGGAGCCAGGGAAGATATTCGTGATCTGCGTGTCCTCGGCTATAAAAACCGGTTCTGTCTGCGTCAAAAAGTACTGATTTCATATCTGATTTTCTTTAAAGGTTTAGTCTCAGGATACTTTTTACTATCTCAAAAGTCAAGAAATAAAAAAATCCAGTCTTATTGACTGGATTCCTTGATTTGAATCAAGGCAAATACTGCATAATTTACAATATCTTCAAGTTCTGCACGTAGGCTACTCTTTGGGGCCCCGGCTTTGAGTTTCTCTGTTGTACGAGATAGTTTAACTAAAATCTCATCCGTGATTCCTTCTTGGGACATGTCTCTCCAAGCCTCACCATAATCATGGTTCTTTTTTTTCATAAGGGACAAGCAAGTTTGCTCTTCTTTGTCGTAGAGACTTCGAACTTGTTCTGGAGAAAATGCTGCCTCTTCAAAACCACGTTCGAGTTGGATAAGTGCCATGATGGAGTAGTTGAGTATTGCCCGAAACTCTCCCTCGATGGATTCTCCAACTCTGTTCTCTTGTTTCTCTTGAAGTGTTCTGATTCTCCTTGCTTTGATCAAAATTTTATCTCGAATTCCTTGAGGTCGATATATGGTCCAGGATGAACCATATTGTTTTGCTTTTTCTTGAGCCTCTTGATTACAAGACCCAATGATCTCTGGGAACCATTCTTCTGCTGTTTTCATTGATTAAATTTTTGTATTTTTATCACTTTACTCAAATTGTCCTATTTTTGCAAATAGGGTAGGATAACTCATATGAAAGACAAGCAAATCGAGAAAATCTTGAAAAACGAAAGAGCTCGCCAGATGAAAGTCATAAACCTAGTTGCTTCTGAGAACTACGTCTCAAAAGATGTTCTGGAAGCTCTGGGTTCTGAGTTTACAAACAAGTATGCAGAAGGGTATTCTGGGTCTCGGTACTATGGGGGGAGTGAATACGTTGATGAATTAGAAGACCTCACAAAGGAGCGAGCCTTGAAATTGTTCCGTGCTCCAAAATCAAGATGGCATGTAAATGTGCAAGCACTCTCTGGTACGCCAGCAAACATGGCGGTGTTCTCAGCACTTGTACCCTATGGAGCAAAGATTATGGGGATGACACTAGACTCTGGTGGACATCTGTCTCACGGATACAAAGTATCGGTCACTGGAAAGATGTGGAAGCAAGTGCCATACTCTGTGGATCCTGATACAGAGAAACTTGATTATGACGCAATCATGCGGATTGCAACAAAAGAAAAACCAGAACTTATCGTTGCTGGATTTTCTGCATATCCTAGAAAAGTTGACTGGAAAAAATTCCGAGAAATTGCTGATGCATGTGGGGCGATACTGATGGCGGATATGGCTCACCTTGCGGGGCTTGTAGCTGGCGGGGTGCACGCGAGCCCTTTTCCATATGTTGATGTTGTGACAACCACAGTTCACAAAACTCTTCGTGGTCCACGGTCTGCACTTATTTTCTCTAGAAAAGATATTTCAGACTATTCTGAGAGGATTGACAAGGCGGTTTTTCCCGGGCTCCAGGGTGGGCCACATATGAACCAAATTCTCGCAACAGCAGTAGCTCTTTTTGAGGCATCTC
Source organism: uncultured Candidatus Saccharibacteria bacterium (assembly GCA_964355515.1). GTDB lineage: Bacteria > Patescibacteriota > Minisyncoccia > Phycocordibacterales > CSBR16-119 > CAYHDV01. The sequence goes on along the minus strand of CAYHDV010000008.1, from coordinate 2,947 downwards.
AGCCTTCTTTCAAAGAATACTCACAGCAGGTAATCAAAAATGCGAAAGCACTTTCTGATGAATTAAAAAATTTAGGATGGAGAATTGTCTCGGGTGGAACTGACAACCACATTGTACTTGTGGATGTCTGGGGAACTCTTGGCATAGGGGGGAGAGAAGCAAGTGAAGTGTTGGAGAGAAACAATATAATAGTAAACAAAAACCAGATTCCATTTGATACGAAGAATCCAGTCAATCCATCTGGGATTCGACTTGGGTCTCCCGCTGAGACAACAAGAGGGAAGAAAGAAAAAGATTTCGTTGGTATCGCGAGAAAGATTGATAAAATTTTAAGAGATTACATAAATAAAAATATCTCTAAATAAAGCTTGCAAATAGAGCTTATTTTGATTAATCTTTGTTAAAAGACATATTTGAACATGAAAAAGAGAAATAGGGTGCCAAAGAAGGTGGAGGATATTATTCTTGACTTCTCTCCAAAAATGGAGACTTATGAATGTTTCAAATTTGCTAGAAGGCTTAACATTGCCTACCAGGCGGTGTGGGATGTTCTAGGGCTTTCTGTTCTTGGAGCTACAGAGAAAGGTTCAACAAAAAAGAGGGTGACCGCGCGGAGATTTATCTGTAGGGCACTCTACAAAATGCACCCAGATGTAAGTCTCAAACTTCTTGCCTCGGCTATCATGAGAGACCACGCAACTGTGATCCATTACAGGAAGTATGATACCGGGGAAAAGTACAACCATTACTATTCTCAAAAACTTCCATTTTTGGAAGCAAAGTTTTCTGAACTGATCAAGGAACAAGATTTTGATCTTATAGATGAAGGCAAGCTTTATACTGTTGAGGAGATAAGAAGACTTATGAGTAGGATGTTTGGTTCTCAGATTACTGTTAAGGTGACTCGTGCATCAAAAAGGCGTGATAGTGGAAAGAGGGAGACGAGGGTTCTTCCTATTCATATAATCAAGCCTAATGCGAAAAGATCGAGACCTTTGGTTCTCACACAAAAACGATCACATTAGTGGTCGTTTTTTATTACAACAAACGAGAAGTATGTGGAAGTCCCACTTCCACAATGTCCGAGTGAGGGTGTAATACAAGGTTTAACACCTTTTATTTTTCCCTGTCCGTGATAAAGTAGCAATATGATAAAAGGGATTTTAGACAAAGAAATAAAGGGGGTACTAGCTGAGTTGGGGTTTGAGACTGTACCTATTTCTTTTGAGCATCCTGGAGATTTATCTCATGGGGACTATGCGATAAATGTTGCTATGATGCTGGCAAAAAAAGCCGGGAAGAATCCAGTGGAAATTGCGGGGGAGATCTCAGAAAAACTCAAAGAAAAAAACATTGAATTTGTTTCCGGTATTTCTATAGCCGGCCCTGGATTTATAAACTTCACTCTATCTCCAGAATTTTTTGCAAAAGAGACAAAGCAGATTATTAAGGCTGGGTCTCGATATGGAGTGAGTGATTTGTATAAAGGACGGAAGATTTTGGTAGAGCATTCAAGCCCAAACTTGTTTAAACCATTTCATGTGGGTCACGTGATGAACAATGCAATTGGTGAATCTATTTCAAGGATTGCAAAAGTAAGTGGGGCAGAAGTTGTCACAATGTCATTTCCATCTGATATTTCTCTTGGTGTTGCAAAGGCAATCTTTATCCTTCTTCAAGATCAAGGAGAATCTTTCAAACCTACAGATATTTCTATTCTTGGTGATGCTTATGTGAAGGGGACAAAACTATATGATGAAGATGAATCAATCCATTTTCGAGTAAAAGAGATTGCAGATAATCTTTATGGAGGAAATGATTCTCCTGAACTGCGACTTTTTAATTTGTGCAAAAAATTTAATATTGAATATTTTGAAAATATCGTTGCAAGGCTGGGGTCACATTTTGATACATATATATATGAATCAGAGGCGGGGGTTGTCGGGAAAAAGATTGTGGATGAACACAAAGAAGTTTTTGCTGAAAGCGATGGGGCTATCGTGTACGTTCCAAAAGAAGAAGACACGCACCTAAACACAGCTGTGTTTATAAACAGTCAGGGAAACCCGACCTACGAAGCAAAGGATTTGGGTCTGTTAAAAATGAAGTTTGAAAAGTTTTCTCCAGACATATCAATTTTTATGACTGACAATCAGCAGATTTCTCATTTTCAGATAGTCCTTGATGCTGCGGAAAAAATAAATAAAGAATGGAAAGAGAAAAGTATTCACAAATATCATGGAAGGATGAGTTTTAAGGGGCAGAAAATGTCTTCACGTTTGGGCGGGGTTCCACTTGCAACAGATTTGATAGAATATGTTACCGATGAGTCAATAAAACGAATGGTTATCCCAGAAGGGGGAAAACTCGTCGATGGGGAGAGTACTCCTATTACAGACAAAGAACTTTCTAGGTTTAGAGAAATAAAATCTGCCAAAGAGATTGGTGAGAAAATAGCAATCGCTGCACTGAAATTTGCTATTCTGAAATCACAAGCTGGGAAAAATATTGATTTTGATCCAGAGACAAGTCTTTCTTTTGAGGGAGATTCTGGTCCATACATCCAGTACACCATAGCTCGGTCAAACTCTATTTTGGAAAAAGCCAAAACGGAAGGGGTGGAGGAGTCTTTGGAGAAACACTCTGAGGAGGTGCAAGATATAGAGAGACTCCTGTATCGGTTCCCTGAGGTAGTGGAGACTTCCATCAAAAATTGGGAGCCACACCACTTGGCTGTTTATGGACTTGAGCTTGCAAGGGCTTTTAATAGTTTCTATGGAAATACAAAGTTTATAGACAAAGAAAACAAAGATGCAGGGTATAACTTGTCACTTGTGCGAGCGACATCACAAGTATTGAAAAACACCCTTAGGCTTCTTGGTATAGAGTCACCTGAAAAGATGTAAACAAAAAGCCCCGCGCCAAGGCGCGGGGCTTTCAATCTCTT
>CAYHDV010000007.1:0-31775 GCA_964355515.1 uncultured Candidatus Saccharibacteria bacterium | reverse complement strand
AACTAAAAGCTCTTCACCCATTTATGCCTTTTATCACCGAAGAGATTTGGAGCTCGCTTCCAAACCATGATGGTCCCACCTCGAGCAAAGTCGAGAGGAAGTTACTCATGATAGAAAAATGGCCAACAGCTTAATTCAAAAATTAAAAGAATTAGCTAATATATAAACAGGGTATTTTTTATTTATACGATATAATAAAAATATGTTTGAAACACTACCCTCAGATCCAAAAATCCTCGGATTAGCTCTCCTCTCGGGATTAATTCCTGCGCTTGTCTGGCTTTGGTTTTGGCTTAAGGAAGATGATGAAAACCCAGAACCAATAGGCTTGCTGACTCTCACATTTATTATCGGGATGATATCTGTAATTCTTGTAATTCCACTTCAAGAAATAGTCAGAAATCTTATTTCAAATGAGAAAACTCTTATTGTAGTGTGGGCAGCCCTAGAAGAAATAATTAAATTTGGAGTTGTGTTTATTGTGGCTCTTAAAACTTCAAGAGCGGATGAGCCAATAGACTTTGTTGTATACATGATCACTGGAGCGCTTGGCTTTGCAGCTTTTGAAAATGCGCTCTTCTTACTCGAACCAATATATTTGAAGCAAGCGACTGTTAGCCTTATCACAGGTAACCTGCGCTTCCTTGGAGCTACACTTCTTCACTCAGTTTCAAGTGGACTTGTGGGTATAGCTCTCGGTCTTTCATTTCATAAAAATTGGGAAAACAAAAAAATACACATCCTGATTGGTCTTCTGGGGGCAACCTTATTGCACAGTATCTTTAATTTTCTTATAATAAACAATGGAGATCAAAACTCAATCAGAGTATTTGCATTTCTTTGGGTTATTAGTGTTATCATTAGTATGATGTTCGAAAGAATACGTCGACTCTCATATTGGTACAATAAAAAATAATTTTATGAACAAAAGAAAACTATCATTTTTTGAAAGACTAACAGGCGGAATAAGTCTAGATGAACTTTCCGAAAATGAAGACAGCTTTGAATTAGATAATATTTCTGAATCCCCAATGCACATGGGTATTTCTTCGGATTTGGGAGAAGAGGAAGGAGAGTTATCGATTGATATGTACCAAACACCAACAGAAGTTGTTATTCAAACAATGACAGCTGGAGTACGACCTGAAGATCTCAACATTGAGATATCAAGAGATATGATAACTATCCAAGGGAAAAGAAAGGAGTCTAGAATGATTGATGATGAAAATTATGTGATGAGAGAGCTTTATTGGGGGTCTTTTGCAAGAAGCGTTGCCCTACCTGAAGAAGTAGATCCAGATATGGCAGAAGCCTCAGAGAGAAATGGATTGCTTATCATTCGCCTACCAAAAATAGATAAAGATAAGAAAACAAATCTAAAGATAAAGACTAATTAAAAAATCACCCATCAGGGTGATTTTTGCTCCTTGATTATTCGGGTATTTTTGATATTATAGAGAAATTGAAATGCTCGGGTAGCCCGCCCGGATGAATCCGTTCGGACGGGCTCAGTTAGATAGAGTCTATGTACACAGTATATATTTTACAAGATGATGAAGGAAAAATCTATAAAGGATTTACCTCAGACATAGCGAGGCGTCTAAAAGAGCACAAAAATCATGGCAGTAGAACTACTAACATGATGGATAAACATTCTTTAAAAATTATATACCAGGAACAATTCGAAAATAGGTTAGACGCACGTAATCGTGAAAAATATCTGAAGAGTAGTGCTGGTAGGAAATTTTTAAAAAAGATGATATAAGGTATATATGCTCGGGTAGCTCAGTTGGTAGAGCGCTCCCCTGAAGAGGGATAGGTCACCAGTTCGAATCTGGTCCCGAGCACCAAAACAGTTTGACCCTGATGCGAATGCATTAGGGTCTTACTGTTTTGTATAATAAGTATGGTATAGTTACAATATTATCAACACAAGTTAATTACTACATATGATGGAAAAAAACTTAGGTAAGCAAGGAGATTTTGGAAATAAACCCGAAGAGCTAGACATCACTAATTTAGAGGCAGATGAAATTTCAAGAATCCTAACAGAAAAACTTGAGGGGCTAAAGTTGGCAATACGCCAAGATGGAATACCTGAAGGAACAATGTGGGAAAGAGGTTCAAAAGGATGGTTTGAAAAATTAATTTCAATAGCAGAAGAAAGTCTTCCCAGAAGAGATGAGCAAGACAACTCCAAGCATGTATCAGACATTGATTTTCAAGAAACCATTCGCAGAATCAATGACATGGGTGAAGCCTTGCAGGAATTAGGATTAAAGACATTTAGTTTTGGTGAAATAATCAAATAGAAGGTAGAAAACTTTCCTAAAAATAAAAACATCTCACGATGTTTTTTACTAATTATCTCTTCCCAAATAAACCCTGAGCTTGATCTCCTGCATTTTGTATACTTTGAACAGAGGTCAAAACAGAAGTATACGCATCATTTAGATTATCAACAAATGGCTGAATCAAATAGTATGCTCCGAGTGCTACTGCTATAAATATTACATACTTAAAAAATGACAACCACCAAGCTCTTTTTTGAGCACTCCTCATGGCTCGTAACATGTCATTGTTTTCTTCCACTATTTCCACCAATCTTTTTATTTCTTTTGGTTCCATATAATTTTTATTTTAACATGAGCCATAAAAAATTATTGGGGAAAAGTGATTTTTTACATCCAGTTAAGTACACTCATGAAAAAACTTGCACAGATAAAAGAAAAGAGTATCCTATTATAATTATGTCACATACAAAAATCGTTGCGACCATCGGTCCATCATCACAATCAAAAAAACAGCTAAGGGTACTCGTGGAAGCGGGAGTCTCTGTCGCTAGACTCAACATGAGCCATGGTGACCACCCCTACCACACACAGACATGTGCGAATCTTCGAGCAGTAGAGAAACAAGTCAAAAAACCTCTTTCCATTCTGGTTGATCTCGCTGGACCAAAGATTCGAATTGGGGATTTTGTGGACGCAGAAATAAATCTCATTGTAGGAAATAAGTTCACCCTCACTATTGAAAAAGTACTTGGTACACAAGATAAGGTATATATCAACTATCCTCAAATAGTAAATGAAGTAACAAAGGGCATGACTATCCTTCTTGATGATGGGAAGAAAGCGCTCGAGGTACTAAAAGTAACAGACAAAGAAGTAGTGACCGTCATCAGGGCTGGAGGAACTATCAAACCACGTCGTGGGGTGAATATCCCAGGAGCACGACTTTCTATTAAGACCCTTACAAAGAAAGATGAAGAAGATGTACTCTTTGCTATTGACCAAGGGGCTGACTTTATCGCACTTTCTTTTGTACGAAAGGCAGAAGATATCGAAGAACTCAAAGCTCTCATCGCAAAGAAAAAAGGAACTCAAAGAGTAATCGCAAAAATAGAAACGGTAGAAGCTCTCGAAGAACTCGAGTCTATAGTCCAAGCATCGGACGCTATCATGGTCGCTCGAGGAGACCTCGCTATTGAAATTGGACCCGAAAAAGTTCCCCATGAACAAAAAAGAATTATCAAACTCTGCCGACTCTATGGGAAACCAGTTATCACTGCAACTCAAATGCTCGAGTCTATGACTACCCGTCCTGTACCCTCTCGAGCCGAAGTGTCCGATGTGGCAAACGCAGTATTCGATGGTACCGATGCCGTGATGCTCTCAGAAGAAACAGCTATGGGTCAATACCCTCTTGAAACAATTACAGTGATGATGCGTGTTCTCAATGAAGCTGAGAATAGTGAGTACACACGAGAAATAGCTATCAACCAGGCGACTATCCAAGATGCAGTCACATCTTCTGTGACAACTATCGCAAAAAACACAAAAGCCAGCGCGATCATCGCTCTTACTGAATCAGGAAACACTGCTCGATTGATTTCAAGGTACCACACAGGAGCTTCTATTATTGCCGTAACTCCATATATCTATCGAGCACGACAACTTGTCCTATCTTTCGCTGTCACTCCAAAGGTGATGACCCTCACAAAAAATGTAGAGACCAGTGCAGATAAAGTGATGGAGGCACTGAAAAAAGATGGAACAGTAAAAAAAGGAGACATTGTGGTCTTCTCCGCAGGAATTCCACTTGGACGAATTGGAAGTACCAATACAGTGATGGTAAGGAATATTAAATAAAATAAATTGTGCCCACGGCAGGAATCGGTCACTCTCGTGGATTTTCTTGCAGAAAATCTCACTCCCTCGACCCCCACTCGGGCTGATCGGACTAACGTCCGGCTTCGCCAGCCCTCGGTTCGATTCCTCCCACAGGCAGTACATCACAAAAACCAAATGCGTTGCATCTGGTTTTGAGTGATGTAAGTGCCCACGGGAGGAATCGAACCACCAACTATTCCTTAGGACGGAACTGTTATATCCATTTAACTACGAGGGCAATACTTAAAAGCACCTTTTCAGGTGCTTTTAAGTATACACAATTTGATTTATTTTTAAAGAGATAGGAGGTCTCTCATCTTTCCTTCATTGAAACCAATCATACCTTCTGCATCCTCTCCTTCTCCTATCACAATAAATGGTACACCCATTTGACCACTCAGAGTCATCATTTCTTCTCTTCTTGTATTGTCTTCGGCGACATTATATTCTGTATACTCAACATTGTTATCTTTTAGAAAACCTTTTGCCATTTGACAATAGTGACAAGTGGGAGTGCTATAAATTTGTACTTTTTTCATATTGGTTGATCGTGTATCACATTTAATTATCTTTTAATTCATCCAGTATAGCATACTCGTCAAATTATTTTCTACTAAAAATCTTTCTAAAAAACCTAGATATTCCACTTTTTTCTTCTTCCACCTCCTCTTTTTCTTCATTTACAATAACAATAATTTCTTCCCCTTCTTTCACTACCCCAAATTTCTCCCGAAGAGCCTTCTCCTGCCCAAAATCACTTGATAAAAGGCCTATTTCACTCTCTAGAGAGGTTTTTTGGTCTCGGAGCGCCTGAAGTTCTTCTTCAGCCTGAATCCTTGATTCTTGAGCCTTTTTTTGTTTATAAATAACAGATACCAGGCTATATATCAAAATACCAAAAATAATCAAACTCAATAAAAAAGCAAGTGGGCTTGCCATGAATTTCCCAAAAGGTGATTTGTCATTATGAGGATTCATAAGTATACTTATTGTATGTTATTCCACCCAAAAAACAAAAAGTTTTTAAAAATATTAACAGCTATTTTCTCGATAATCCTAATACTTGGAATGGTACTTCTCTATTTCCCAGCATTCTTATCTATAATCTAAAAACTCTTAACAAATTTAGAGGGGTTATTATAAAAAACAAACCCAAAGTCTACCCTTAATCCCCTGTCTTCATAACCTTCAAAAATACGTCATGAGGAATATTCACCTTTGCGTATCCTGCCATTTTTTTCTTTCCTTTCTTTTGTTTCTCCAAAAGCTTCATCTTTCGAGTAATATCTCCTCCATACAAATATCCCGTAACATCTTTTCGAAAGGCTTTCAGAGTTTTCGATGCGACCACTCGTCCAAAGGCTCGCCCCTGAACTTTCATTTCAACCATTTGTCTTGGCATTACTTTGTGAATTTTTTCTACCATCTTGTCAGCCTCCTCTTGCACACGAAGACGAGAAACCACTCTTGTAAATGCGGACATAACCTCATCTCCAATTAGGATATCCAAACGAACCACATCTGCATCTTTGTATTCTGTAATCTCATAAGAAACAGACGCGTACCCAGAAGACACACTTTTCAAATTATCAAAAAACCCTCGCATCATTTCTCGAAGTGGCATATTTACTTCTACCGCCATTCTCTCCCCAAAGTTTTCTGTTGCCTGTGTCTGTGCTTCATGATCAAAAAGCAGTTGCATAACAGCTCCTAAATAATGAGAAGGTGCAATAATTTTTGCCCGGACCCATGGCTCAGTAATCTTTTTTGTCATTCCATCATTTGGGAAAAGGTTTGGAGAATATATAACTTCTTCTCCTTCTTTGTTTTTGTAAGTAACATGATAAACAATAGAAGGCAGTGTCACCACAAGTTCCAAATTAAACTCTCTCCGAAGACGCTCAGTGATTATCTCTAGGTGAAGCATCCCCAGGAATCCGCACCGGAAGCCTCGCCCTAGCGCCCCACTTGATTCTTCTTCGTATGTAAAAGATGAATCAGTAAGCCGGAGTTTCCCCAGAGCATCTTTCAACATATCAAATCCGTCCTGACTTTCAGGATACACAGAAGCCCACACAACAGGTATCGGATCCATATACCCTGGCAATGCTGGAAATGGATTTTTCTGCAAGGTCACAGTGTCTCCCACGCGAGCAATACCGGGCTTCTTGATCCCAGTTACAATATATCCGATTTCTCCTGGGAGAAGCCTCTCCTTTGGGGTTGGGTCTGGAGAAAAAGTCCCCAGCTCAAGAGCAAAGAACTTTTCTTCTGAAGTAGCAAAGATGAGTTGATCTCCTTTGTTTATCATCCCCTCGAAATTCCGAACATATACTATTACTCCCTTGTGTTGTGAATATTCAAAATCAAAAACCAGAGATTGAGGGCTTTTTGTTTCTGGGTGGTCTTGTCTTGGTGCTGGCACCCTGTCGATAATCGCTTGGAAAAGCTCACTCACACCCTCTCCTGTTTTTCCAGAGACTTCCAAAATTTCTTCTGGTTCAATATCCAGAAGAGTTGCAAGTTCAAATTTAATCTCCTCCACTCGAGCAAGTGGTGAATCTACTTTTGAAACAGCGGGGATGATAACCAGCCCCTGTTCTCGTGCCATATCAAGAGTGGTGAAAGTCTGTGCCTGCACACCCTGAGTGGCATCCACAAGAAGCACGGACCCTTCTACAGCCTTCAGTGCTCGTGACACTTCGTATGAGAAGTCTATATGCCCTGGAGTATCGATCAGGTTCAGAGTATATTCTCCCCATTGCATTCGGACGGGTTGCATTTTGATAGTGATTCCCCTTTCTTGCTCTAGTTCCATACGGTCAAGTACTTGGTCGCGCATTTTTCTTGCCTCAACAGTTTTTGTCAGCTCAATCATACGATCCGCCAAAGTAGACTTCCCATGGTCAATGTGAGCGATAATAGAGAAATTTCTAATGTTTTTTATATTTTCTTCCATGATGATATCTCGCCCAACAAAAAGGCAAAGCCTTTTTGTTGGGCCTTCAATACAGTGATAGTACCAGATTTGGGGAATAAAAAAAGCCTTCCATCTAGGTTTTTTTATTCTACAACCCTCTCTGCCCTTCTGCGATAACTTTTGCTTTCCAGAATTTAGAATGGAAGGTCTTGTAGAGCTCATCCAGCTCTTTTGACTTCATGAGATACAGCACAAAGATACACACACAAATACCCACCACGCCAGCAATCAATCCCTGTCCCAGAACTCCCCAGAAAGTATTCAAATCAAATATTCCTCCAAAAATATCAAGTAGTTTATAAGAAGCTACCCCCATGAGAAAACTTGCAGAAAAACTCTGAAAAAATGTCTTACCCAGCTTTGCTCCACTGACAGCCGGAAAGCTTTTTGCAAAAGATCTCCACAACAAAACAAAGTTTAAAATAGAACCAATAGAAAATGCCAAAGGAAGCATGAGGATAGAAGTGCCTCCTATATCCTCTACTCTCATAATAGACTCCACAAAATATCCAAACATTGGAATATTCACAAACAAATAAAGTAGTCCATAAGCAGAAGAAACTATTACCCCTGAAGAAAATAAGTTTATAAAAAGAGGTTTCCAAGTTTCTCCTGCTGCATAGTACCCCCTCACAAAAAGAAGAGTCAGACCTTGAGCAAGTACAGACACAGCAAAGAGAGCGAGAGCAGCTGCAGTGAGCCGAGTGTCAGCCCAATCAAAGTTACCTGTCCCTAGAATAACTCGCACTATCTGAGCTCGAAGAACAATGAAAAGAAAGGTGATAGGAATAGACCAAAAGATAACTTGCCTCGCCGCAGAAGTGATTTGTCTTACATACTCATCAATATTATTTTCTACAAAGAGTTTTGAGAGAGTGGGAAATGCCGCCACCGAATATGAGAGTCCAATAAGAGTGAGCGGAACAGTCTGCAAGTTTAAAGAAAAATTAAAAATAGAAATTGCCCCCTCTCCAACAACAGAGGCAATAGCCACAATAGCAATAAGGGCGATGTTCTTTGATGCGAGACCCAAAGTCCGAGGGAGAGATATCATCACAAGGGCCTTCAGCTCAAGCCAATTTATGTGAGTGGTAATCTTCGGTACAAATTTGTGCTTTATCAAAACAGGTATCTGAATCAACATATGAAGAACCGCCCCCAAAACAACACCATAAGCAAGCCCCATAAACCCAATAGCTGGCAGGAAGACAAGCACCCCAATCAATATTCCAATGTTGTACAAGACAGGGGCAATAGCATAGACAAGAAACCTTTTGTACATCTGAGTCACAGAAGCAAACAAGTTTGAAAGACCCATAAATATTGGTGAGAGTAGCATCACGCGGGATACTTTTACCAGATCCTCCAGACCCTCATGGTCAAACCCTGGAGCAATCAATGGAGCAATGACTGGCATCAAGAAAAAGACAATAATAGATGACCCAACAAGAATCAAAAAGTACATGGTGAATACACTATCAAAAAATTTCTTGGCTTTTTCAAAACCATTTTTCTCAAAGGCGCTTGTCAGAAATGGAAGCGTGGCAGTGACGGTGGCTAGAAGTGCTATAGTCACATAAAGAAAGTCCGGAATCCGAAAGGCGGCATAGTAAATATCAAGTCCCTCAGATGGACCAAGTACCCCCGCCAAAGTACGGTCACGAATAAGTCCGAAAATCTGAGCAAGTAGCGCAAAAAAACCAAGAAGAATCGCCGCTTGGTTGATGTTGCCAAATTCCTTGTTTAAAAGCCGAGTGAATCTTTCTACCATAATTTATAACCTTATTCTACCTAAATCTAAAGAAAAACCCTAAAAACAAAGGTGGATATTTAATTCAAAAAGTGAGAGGTTGCTCCTCTCACTTTTTGGCTAAACAACAATATTTAAGAGCTTATCCTTCACATAAATAACTTTCTTTGGTTCACCTGTCAGCCATTTTTGAACTTGTTCGTTTTCTTTGGCCAGAGCCATCACCTCCTGTTCAGATAGTCCCACGGCTACTTCTAATTTTGCTCGGACTTTTCCATTTACTTGAAAGACCATCTCCACAGTATCTGTTTTGATTTTCTCTGGATCAAAAGTCGGCCAGTCTGAAAGATGGATTGATTCCTTTTCTCCCAAGGCCCCTCTCCACAATTCCTCTGTCATGTGTGGAGCAAATGGTGATAGAAGATTAAGAAGAGTGCAATAATCTTTTCTTGAAACAGTCTTACTTTTTTCCCATGAGTTCACAAGAACCATCATCTTTGAGATAGCGGTGTTGAATTTAAATTTTTCAATATCTTTTGTAACCCCTTCTGTTGTCTGATGAATCAGTGTCTCATCTTCGGAATTTCCCTCCCCCAAAATATCTTTTACTCTCCAAACTCTCTCCAAAAATCTTCGGACACCCACCACACCATTTGGATCCCATGGATAATTCACAGTCACGCCATATGGCCCCATAAAACACAAGTACATTCGCACAGTATCAGCACCAAGCCTGTCTACCACTTCATCTGGGTTGATGACATTTCCTTTTGACTTTGACATTTTGTTTCCATCTGGCCCAAGGATAAGACCCCTGTTAAGACGAACCTTGAAAGCCTCATCTTCTTTTACCAATCCCATATCAAAGAGAGCCTTTGTCCAAAAACGAGAATATAGTAAGTGCATAGTCGTGTGTTCCGCTCCGCCCATATACAAATCAATCGGCATCCAAGATTTCATTTTTTCTGAGCTCGCAAATAAAGAATCATTTTTGTTATCCAAATATCGATAAAAATACCAAGTAGAATCCACAAAGGTATCCATGGTCTCCACTTCTGGACGCCAACCTTTTCCAAATATCTCTTCGGTTCGCTTTTTCAATTCCTCACTTCGTGCAAGGGGTGCTGTCCCGTCTGGGGTGTGATCAACATCCTCTGGCAAGAGCCATGGCAAGTGTTCATCCGGCACAGCATGCGCCACTCCTTCCGGATCATACACAATAGGAATCGGACATCCCCAATACCTCTGTCGAGAAATACCCCAGTCACGAAGGCGGTAAGTTTTTACCAATTTCCCTCCAACTTTTTCAGTGATTTTGATTTGAGCTTCTTCTGAAGTTAAGCCGTCGAATTCACCTGAGTTAACCAAAAGTCCTTTAGTCCCAATAGCTACTGGGTTCAAAAGTTGTTTAATCAGCCAAGCATCTTCTGTGAAGAAAGTATTTGTTGTAACTTCTCCAATTGCCTCTTCTTTTGTAAACCATTTATATTCAAAATTAGCTTCTTCATCTTCTGGGCTTGCTTCACATTTTTCACAATCTGATAAATTTATTAAAAATGCCATTTTTTTAGATAAATATTGCTCTCCCTTTTTTTTGCCGTAAATGGATCTAAAATGTCTAAATGCTAACCAATGATTTCCAGGAGTTCCAGTAAACTTATATCCTACTTCTTCAGAGATCTCCCTAATTAAGCCCTCCAAAAATGTCTCACCCTTATCCAAGCCACCACCAGGCAATCGATACTCCCATTTAGTTACTTCACCAGTTAAATAATCAATAACCGGTGTTTTTTGTAACAAAAACTGATTCTCATCATTTTTAATCAGACCATACGCTGAAGGTCTTAATCGCTCATCTCCATCTTTTATTTTTTCATCGAATTCTAAAGCAACAACCTGCTTTATCTCCAACCCAAACTTCTTTGCAAACTCAAAATCTCGCTCATCATGTGCTGGCACGGCCATCACTGCCCCTGTCCCATATCCGGCAAGTACATAGTCAGCTACCCATACAGGTACCTGTTCTCCATTTGCGGGATTAATTGCAGTAACCCCTTTCAGCTCTACTCCTGTCTTTTCTTTTGATTGTTGTCGGTCAAGCTCGGATTTCTTTTTTGTCTGGTCAATATAAGATTCAACATCACCCCAATTCTGGATTCTATCCCGAAGAGTCACTACAAGTGGATGCTCTGGTGCAAGTACAATATATGTCACCCCAAAAAGAGTATCTGCCCGTGTGGTGAAAACATCTGCAACACCTAGCGTGTCTTCTCCGGTTACCACTCGCCATGGATATCCCATGTCTTCTCTCTTCAAGAAAGAATTCACCTCTCCCTTTGACACCCAGACAAATTCTGCAATTTCTTTTTCTTCGTCACTTGGTTCTTCTCGATCCATGTTCTCCAGCTTTACATGCACAATCCGATAATGAGCTTTTCTATTTTCATTTTTGATCACATGCCAAAACAGCCCGTGTGATGACTGGTCATACACCTTTACCAATTTCACATTTTGGTATCCTGTCTCTTCTCGTACTTCTTCGAGCGCTGTTTCTTCTGCTGTTTTTCCTTCTTCTATTCCACCTGTCACAAATCCCTGCCAATCAACCTTTTTCCACCTGGCACAAAGAAAATCCTCTCCAGATGGGTTTTCAATAATCACAACCACATTTTCACGCTCGACAACTGGCTCTCCTTCGCGATATGCGTCACCCCCTGGTCCAGTATTAACATCAAGCATTTCTGCTTCTTTCAGAGTAAAGGAGATTTCACTTCCCTCACTTCTCCCGATCCAGCTCTTCTGCGATGACTTGATCTCTTCTGGCCAATCTAGCTTTTCCAAATCGTCTATCAATCTATCGGCATAATTTGTAATTCTGATCATCCATTGATCTTGCTTTTTTTGTTCAACTTCACTTCCGCACCGCTCACAACACCCATTATGCACTTGCTCGTTTGCAAGTACGGTCTGATCTTTTGGACACCAATTCACAGTAGTCGAATCACGATATACCAAATCATGTTTAAGAAATTGATTGAACATCCATTGTGTCCACTTATAGTATTCTGGGTCACACGACACCACTTCTCTCTCCCAATCAAAACTCGCTCCCATACTTCGGAGTTGCTGCCTCATCACATCCATTTGTGTGTATGTCCAAGTCTTTGGATCTCCTCCATACTTAATAGCTGCATTTTCTGCGGGAAGTCCAAAGGCATCAAAACCCATCGGATAGAGAACGTTGAATCCTTTCATCCTCTTGAACCTAGCAAAAATATCTGGCACTGCAAAGGCATACCAGTGTCCCACATGGAGATTCCCAGAAGGATACGAAAACTCAACCAAGGCATAGTAATTATCTTTCCCAGGGGCATTGTCCTCCACCTTATGCAGACCCTCTTCTTCCCAAGTATCCTGCCATTTCTTCTCGATATTTTTTGGATCGTATTCATTCATAAAATCAATTCTACCGCAGGAGAGACAATAAAAAAAGCCCCACACAGATTGTGTGGGGCTTCTCTCCTCAACCAACAACAAGGAGTTCTTTGAAATAAGTCTCAATAAGAGAATCAACTTCTATGATTCGATCGGTAACGGTACAAAAATCAGTAATGATTCCAGGGTACCAATTCTTCACATGCTTATTACACTCAGAACAAGCTACACAAGGAAGGATTAGAATCTTTGCATTTTCTGCACCGTATTTTTCAACCACGTCCTTCAGATTTAAATTGTAATCATCGTGGTATTCTTTTAAACCCCTAGCGCTCAAGAACATATAGTTCATCTTTTCCCCTTGCCAGCGAAACCTTTCTCCTTTGTAATCCAAGACAAAACCAGGCTCTTCGCCAAGATTTAGAAACTGTTCACTCCCATGAAAAATCTTAATCTCAGGAGTATCAAAAAGAGAGCCATCTAAGCTCAGTTTTTCTCTAAGCTGAGAAGCAAGATGAAGATCGGACATATAAATGTTGATTCCTTTTTTCATTTTTGTACATTTTTATTTTAATCAAATTATCACACCACCACCATTTTGTCAAACCAAAAAGCCCCGCGCATTTGCGCGGGGCTTTCTATTATCGCAAGACTTCCTTGAGTAATTTCTTTAAACCTGCCTCAATTTCCTCTTTAGCAATTTTTTGAACACAAGTTAAATGAAGTACTACTTTTACATCTTTTTCTGTTACAACAATATCCATCGATATTTCAATCTTTGAAACAAAAGTCTCTTGTATAAGAATCGCTTGAAGTACATCTTTTTCCCATACTCCAGTAATTCGATTTGGCATAGCTCTTAAAAGATTCTTAAGACGAATTTTTACTTCTCTTTTTTCGAGAGAATGATTAATCTTAAAATTACTAGAAATTTTTTCTTCAAACAAAAATTCCCACATACTTTCAAAGGCAGATTCTGTACTCTTTAGAGCAGCTTTTCTGGCATTTTTTTTAATTGTATCTTCAAATGTTTCAGACATAACATACAGCTTTTTCTAAATAGTATCACAAAATTTAATCATGTCAATATACATAAAGGAAGGATTTTAAAAAGTCATGCGTGGATACACGGGGCTTTTTACTACTAAACCATTTTCTTCACTTCAAGGCTTTTACACCAAAAACTCTATCACATCGCCGTCTTGTACTATATATTCTTTTCCTTCTGTTCGGAGAGTTCCTTTTTCCCGAGCGACTCCTTTTGAGCCAGCAGTCAGGAGATCATCTATTGTGATCACCTGCGCTCGAATAAACTTCGCTTCAAAGTCAGTATGTATGGCTCGCCCAGCACGAGGAGCAGTTGAGCCCACAGGTACTGTCCAGCCACGAGTTTCTTCTGGCCCAGTAGTAAAGTAAGTCATCAGCCCCAGTAGCTTGTAGGCTTCTTGGATGAGTTTGTCTATTCCATCATCTGTATGCTCTTCTCCAAAGTCTCGCCGGAGCTCTTCTTTCTCTTCCCTATCCATGTCTTTTAATTCTTCTTCAGTTTTCGCATCTATCACCACATACCCCGCTCCAATCTGTTGGATATATTCTAAAACTTTTTTAAATTCTTCTGGGTGAGACTCATCCATATTTACAACTCCACTTCTTCGGTTCAGTCCATAGATGAATTTCTTTTGAGTTAGAAGTTGGAAATTTTTTGCAATTAATTGCTCGTCTTCAGTGAGAGCAACTGTGTTTGCCATCTTTTCATCTTCAAGCGCTGTTTTGAATTTCTGTAAAATAGCATTTTCTGCTACAGCCTCCTTTTTGTTTTGCTTTACATCTCGGTTGAGTTTTTCTATTCTCTTGTCCACACTCTCAAGGTCAGCCAAAATGAGCTCCATGTTGATTACCTTTATATCTCGAAGTGGGTCAATTGTTCCATATACATGCATAATGTCTGGGGCTTGCCCCGAGCTTGTCGAGGGGAAAATTCGCACCATCTCAAGAATGGCATCCACTTCACGAATATTTGAGAGGAATTTGTTTCCAAGCCCTTCGCCCTTTGACGCCCCCTCCACAAGTCCAGCAATATCCACAAACTCTATAACCGCAGGAAGAATCTTTTTTGAACCGGAGAATTTCGCCAAGGCGTCAAGTCTCTCATCAGGAACAGGAACAACCCCCACCGATGGATCAATGGTGCAAAATGGATAGTTTTGTGCATCAACGCTTTTTTTTGTTAGAGCATTGAAGAGTGTGGACTTCCCGACATTTGGGAGCCCGACAATTCCTATGGATAGTGCCATATGTAAAACGTCAAATAAGCCTTATAAGATAAGGTTCTGACTTGGGATTATATTGTTTTTAAAATGTATCATGACCATTGATGTATTGAATAGTAGTGAAAATATGTCAAAAAAGCAAACTAGTATACTGGAAGTATTATTAAATAATATACAAACAATATGAAATCAGAAGAATTAAAGGTTACGTATGTGGAGATACAACCTAAGGACGAAGATGAAAGATTGGAGTTTGAGAGGAGAATAAATAGAGCTTTTGATATTTTGTTTGAAGTGACGAGGGTGAAGTAAGGTTATCTTCAAGTATATATGGAAAAGCTTGCAATCTATTTTGAATGTGATATATAATGTAGTTGTGTTTGGTGGGTCTTTACCCTCTCACGGTCAATGCTTACCAAACCGTAACCAAACACATCAAAACACACCAGTCAGGCTGGTGTTTTTTGATTCTAGTCTTCCTCCATGTTACCAGAGTGCATTTTAATCTCTTTATTATTTTTCCAATATGGAATAATGCTCCAAAAATGTTTTTTACCTCCTTCAACTTGTCTAACAATAATTTTGAGTCTTTTTTCAAAATTTCCGTTTGTGATAATTGCAAGGAAACCATAGTATTCACAATTTTTTAAAATATTATCGTTTCTGGTATTCGTTTTTATTTCAACAAAAATTCTCTTTTGTTGCTTTTCTTGAAGAGTGTGTGAGGTTTTTATAATTTCCGGAGCAAGTTCAATATTCTTGAGTCTAATATATGAATCTTTTCGTTCTCTAATTTTTCGCTTACTCTTAAATTTTAGATGCTCTAATCCCCTCGAGTTAAAAGAAACCTCTTCTTTAAAATACGGACAATATACCTTACCTATCCCAGAGTAAATCTTCTCGGCATTCATTCTAACCTTGTTGAAGTTCTTGTCTTCTTTTTTAACATCTAACTCCACAATGATATTATACTGATTTTTTTATAAAACCATAATCAACTCCTCTCTTAAGTGGTGGTGATAACGGCACCTCAATCTTAAATGAGATTATATTTTTACTATGCTTAGTGTATTGAACTTCGTCCGTGTCATTCCTATGGATAGTGCCATATATTATTTTTTAAACATTCCTTGTAATTTTGACTTATTCTTTTCCATCACTTGCATCATGGCAGACATTTGGTCTATTCCTTTTTCTTTTTGAATTTTCTGTGCCTCCTTTGCCATTTCTTCAAAAAATTCAGGGTTTTCTGAAACTGCGTTTATAAGCATCTCTTGTTGAGCTGGTGGGATATTTGCCTTCTTTAATTGAGAAGACATCATTTTTCGAATTAAAAATTTCTTGAACATAACTCTTACATATTATCAGAAGAAGGCTTATTTGACAAAATTCAAAATTAAAGTATTATTGTAAAAAATAACCCTTAGCTCTTTAACTCTCATGCAAAAACTTCTTAGCCTCCTCATGTTGTCTTTTCTTCTTTCTTTTTCATCTTGCTCCTTTAACAAGATATTGTCAGAAGAACAACTCCTGGAAAATTCAAAAACAGAGGTTTATATAACCTTACCTAAAAATCAAATGGACATTCTTGTTCTCTCTATCAAAAATCCTGACACAAGTTCTGTCTACGGAGACTATGTTATAGAAACATGGGATGATATGGGTAAGGGTATTGTAAAAGAAACCTTACCTTTAGAGTACTTTCGATATGTTCAACTTGTTTGCCCAGATAGTGCGAGCAAGACAACGATGTGTGATTCGACAAGACACCAGAGGGTCTTGTATGTACATATGGATGATATACATCCAAGTGCAAAAAAACTCACTGCTGTCATTAGAAGGTGGGAATACCCAAGAGAATCCAGAAACGGGTCAAAAACTTGGGGACCATCGTGGTTCACAGAAATTGCGTTAGAACAGAACCCTTAAATTAAGCCCCCAACTAGGGGGCTTTTTCTTTTTGTTTTAGCCTTTATTTCCAACGTATTTCCAAAAACTGTAAGATTTTTTGACCTATATCGTTATATATGGCGAACAGAACAAAACTAAAACTACAGACCATGAAAACTGCACAAAAAAACCAAAACTTTTTGACCAAATTCATCAATGCCATCAATGATTTCATTGAATGGACACCACTGGAAAGGACATTCAACTAATCCTTTTCCAAGACTATAGCCTCTCCATTTTTGAAGAGGCTATAAGTATTTGAGTATAAAAAACTATAATCATATATGATACAATATTGTGTAATATATATAGACATAAGTCGTCATAACAAATGAAAGCAAACAAAGAAAAAATTGAACAGGAATTCCTGGCTGGGTATGAATTGTACTCAGATGATATTTTCCGATATTGTTATTTTCAAACATCAAACCGAGAAGTAGCACTCGATATTTCCCAAGATACTTTCACCAAAACTTGGCAATATATAGCTGAGGGAAAAGAAATAGAAAACTTACGAGCCTTTCTTTATAGAGTAGCCAAAAACGCAATTATTGATTGGCGGAGAAAAAAGAAGAGTTCCTCACTGGATGCACTTCTAGAAGAAGGTTTTGATTATGGTGAAGATTATGATGAAATGGAACAAAAAGAGAATTCTTTTGAAGCCGATGTGGCCAAGGAAGCTCTGTTTGATCTAAAGGATTCATATAAGGAAGTCCTCACAATGCGATATATAGATGGTTTGTCAGTAAAAGAAATTGCTGAGAAACTAGACTCCACAGAAAACAACATTTCTGTACGAATACATAGAGGACTCCAAAAACTTAATGAAGTACTAAAAGAACAACATGGATAACAAATTCGAACAACTAAAGAATCAAGCAAAAGAAATCCAGATGACTGAATCTGAGAAGTTTTTGATGCGAGAAAAAATCCAAGAAACTATGGAGTATTATCCTCTAAGGGAAGTCCTTCCTACTTCACAAAAAGTTTCATCTCCTTTCAATTTTATTCTTTTTACTCGGTCTGTTGCCTTTGTCCTTGTCGGGTTTATTGCTGGAGGAGGAGGTCTGGCTTTTGCTTCTGAGCAATCTCTTCCAGGAGACATACTCTATACTTTTAAAACAGATGTCAACGAAGAAATCGTGGCAAGACTTCAAAGTACTCCTGAAGCAAAGATTGCTTGGGAAGAAAAAAGGATTGCCAGAAGATCAAATGAAGGTCTGCTTTTGAGCAACAAGGGAAATTTGAAGGAAAAAGAAATTAATATAATCAAAGAAAAGCTAGAACAATCTAACAATCAAATCGATAGGCAAATCCTAGTTCTATCCGAAGACCTTTCTTTCAATGGAATTACTTTTAGCTCATATGTTAAAACGTTGGAATCTACAACTTCTACAATAAACAACCAACCTGAAGAAATCTACCCCGAAGAAGTGAGACTTACTCCTTCTCGAGATGAGAAAAACCCAGAAAAAACTCCAGAATCTTTTAGTATCACAAATGATACAGAGTCTTCTCAAAAGCCCATACTAGCAAAAGAGTTTATAAAAACAGAGGATGTGCCTCTAGAAATATCAAGTTCATTACCTCTTAAAAAAGAAGTCCTATCTGAAAAAGATTTCTCTTCGGAAGTCCTTATAAAATTCACAGAAGAAATACATTCTAGAAAATTAAGTGGTGTGGTTACTGACGAGGAATTTGATAATCTGATGATGCTGATAAACCAAGCGACTGAAGCTCAACAAGAAAAGAACATAAAACTCTTTTACCAGAGCATCCGAGCGATAAAACATATTTTAGAAAACTAATTTAAAAACGACTCTTGGTTAGAGTGGTTTTTAAATTATTCAATTGTATATTCATCTGCCTCATTTATCTCATCTATAAATTCATCTTCATTTCTAAAATACATATATGCCACCACTCCAACCACTCCGACTATCAAAACACCGTATACAAGAAACCAGATATTGTTTTTTGAAGATTTATTTTCATCTTCCTGAGTAGGAACCACTTCTGTCGTAGGCTCAGCCTCTGCCTCTTCATCTTCTCTTGCGATCACAGCAGCTACCAACTGTTTCGCAGAAATCTTAGGTGTACTGGCAGTCTTTATTTTTTCTGGAACCGTTATAGCTGGCTTTTGATTAATGCTTGCTATGATTGTATTTATTTCATTTTTTAGAATAACCTCTTCTATTTTGTCTTGCCCCAACACGTCAAAAGAAAGTGTTATTTCTTTCCCTGGCAAGAGTATGGTGTTCTTTGGTATAACAAAAAAATTTTTAGAGTCTAGAGTAAGATACCAATCCCCAAGGTCTAATTCATACACTGATTTATTTTTTATAGAAAGACCTTCAGGGAGCAGGGACAAGGATATGCTAGAAGATACAACTTGTATCGTTTGCCTGTAGGTATAATCTGGCTCATCCTTTTTACCATTTAAATAAATTTCAAGATATATAACATATGTCCCAGGGAATTTATATGTATATCCAAAATCTTTCCTGTATAAATCTTTTCTAGTAGATCCATCACCAAAACTCCATTCAAATAAGGCTTTAAATAGTGGCTCTCCATTGCTATCGTAGACCATTGGTTTAAATTTTAATTCTTCTCCAGCTGTGATTCTATCTGGGATACCTAGAGTATCTTCTTCTGTGCTGGTCTCCTCTTCTGTCGAAACTGTTTGTGACTCTTCTTCCGTATTTGAAAGTTCTTCTTCTGCGACTGAAGATTGGTTTTCTAATCCAGGGGTTGGGCTTGCAGGTAAAAATTCTTCATTTATTTTCTGAAGTGAATTCCCATCCCCAGCGGCCCCATCTTCTGTGACATATGTGACTTCATCTATCAATTCATCATCTTCATTTTTTATAGAAAATGTCTCACCAGAGTTTGAAAAAGAAGACCATGAACTATCAAAAAGATTCCCTGAAAAGTTTGGCCAATCAATCAAAAAAGTATCAGGTGAATCCACAATAACTGCAAATGACCCAGGACCCAATACCTCACTCCCACTCACCAAGACTAGCCCATGATTAGAATTATTTTCATAAAACTTCCAATTTGAAAGGTTAACAGAGTCTGTTCCGTTATTTACAATTTCAATCCATTCTCTATCAGTATCTGTCCCCTCAAGATCATACATGATTTCATTTATAGAAACTGAGGCAAATGAAATACCCGGTACAACAAATATAAGAATAAATAAAAAAATTTTCATATTAATCCTTCAATAACATTTCTAACAAATCGTCAGGAGAATACTTTGGTGATCCAGAAGAAGCTACGGTTACTTGTTCTTCTTGTTTTTGGGAAGAAGTCTCTTCTCTAGTGGCCTTTTGGGGTTCTACAAAAACACTCTTAGCTATAGGTGTCTCCACTTCTATCTCTACCTTCCTATCTTCATATTTTGGATTAGATTCAAGTACTGGTATTTTTGTCACTTCTTCTTTTTTTTCTTCGGCAAATGCCACCCCACTATCTCGAGCTGGCACCGGAATCTGTGACAAAGACTTTTCTGTTTTGGGAGCATCGCTCTTTGGTTCTACAAATTTTGAATGGAAATGATTATTCTCTACCACCTCTTGATTCTCCACTATTTTTTCTTTTTTATCAGCCACCTCAGCCACCGCCCCTATTCCCGCTCTCAAAAGAGCTTCTTTTAGTGATAGTACTTTTTCAGTTGAAGCTTTTCTTTCTAGTTCTTTCTTAGGAAAAGAACTAGACGAAGGTGCTTGGTTGGTACTTTTTGTAGGAACAAAAACTTTTTCTGGAATATTGTTTTCTTTTTTAGGAATATCATCAGTATCAATATCAACAGCTTTTAGCAAAGACTCAAGTTTTGGTGAAATTGCTGGAGCTACCTGTTTTTTCTCTATCTGAGGTGAATACTTAGGACTGAATTCTTTTTTAGGAAAATCTTTTTTAAAATTCTTAGAAAAAGCGGGCTTTTGGTATTCTTGTTTCCCCTTTTTTTCTGAATATTCGGCCTTCTTTTCTGTGTCCTTTGAAAAATCAACCCACTCTTTGCCTTCGGCGGCGAATTCTGCTTTTTTCTTTTCTATATATGCTTGATGCTCTTTGTCCTTTTCAGAAGGAATAGGAACATACCAGTCAGCAATTTTCTTATCCACATCAGCTCTTTTGTCTGCAAATCTTTCTCTAGACATTTCAATAACAGCCCTCTTATTTGAAGTTGCTGGTTTATCCAACGGAGGGAACCCTACCGCAGAAAAAGGGCTAGATCCCATCCCATCTATCATAAGTCTCAAGTAATACTGAAATCGCCCAACGTTTACAATGTCTTGCTCGGTGAAGACTGGAGCAAACTCTCTCTCAAAGTGTTCCGCATCTCCTGGTCCGACTCGAAACACCACCATAGAACCGATGTTTCCAAATACCGCTTCCCTTACCTCGTCTGGCATCTGCGCCACATATTGGTGAGCAATAGTAAGTGCGAGTTTATACTTTCGCGCCTCAGAAAGAATATCCGCAAAGGATTCGTTTGCAAAAGACTGGAACTCATCAACATAAAAATAAAACGGAGGGAGTGCTTCCATCGCTGATCTTTCCAAATCAGCTCGACTCATCGCTGCAAGATAAAGCTTTGTAATAAACATACCACCCAGAAGTCCTGCATTTTGTTCTCCAATTTGCCCTTTGGAAAGATTGACTATCAAAATCTTTTTGTTGTCCATCATTTCTCGCAAGTCAAAAGAAGATTTGGGTTGTCCTACAATATTTCGAATAAGCGGATTGGAAACAAACTGCCCAACCTTGTTTTGGATCGCGGCTCCAGCTTCTTTTCTATATCTATCATCCCATTTCTCATATTCATCAACCCAAAAGGCTTTTACTGTTGGGTCAGATATGTTGTCAACAATGGTCTTTCTAAATTCTTTTTCTACAAGCATTCTATTGACAGAAAGAAGAGTTGACTCTGGGTACTCCAAAAGAGCAAGTATCGCATTTGAAAGAATGTATTCCATACGAGCAGAAAAGGCATCAACCCAAATCTTTTTGAAAGCGGACATCAGACCACTTGCCACCAAATGTCTCTTATCTGGATCAACATCTTCTAGTGGATTAAAGGCAACAGGAAAGTCTGTATCAAACGGAGCAAAATAAAGTACATCTTGGATTCTGCTTTCTGGCACATACTCAAGAAGAAGTTCCGCAGAAGACCCGTGAGGATCCACAAAACAAATCCCAGCTCCATTTTGGATATCTTGAGCAGCCATGTTTTCAAGTAGAGTAGACTTACCCATACCTGTTTTCCCAATAACATACATGTGACGTGCACGATCAATATTTTTTATACCAAAACGAGTCCGCTGATTACGAAAATCAGTTTCTCCCATGTATGTAACTTTGTTCAAGCTATTATCCATATAATCTTCTTATAGTATACCAAACAAAAAAGTATCGGGTAGATACTTTTTGTGCAAAATTATTTTTGTATAAATTATTTCTGGTTTTGTCTTCTCCACTCATACAAAGCTATAGCAAGGGAGACTGAAGCATTGTATGATTCTACGTCTTTTGAGATAGGAATAGATATAGTGAAATCAGAATCTTTGACTATCGAAGGTTTAACACCTCGCCCTTCGTTCCCCACGATAAATACAGACGGTGCATTAAATGAATGTGAGAACAAACTGTCTTCCCTTTTGTCACTTTTGGCAAGAACTCCCAACCAAAATCCCTTCTTTTTTAATTGATTCAAGATTTTAGTAAGTGACCCTCCTTGGATAATCGGTATATAGTTTACAGCTCCTGCCGAAACCTTGAAAACAGTCTGAGTAACAGAGGCTTGGTTGTCATTTGGGATAATAACAGCAGAAGCTCCGAGCCCTGCTGCTGTCCGGATAATAGCGCCGACATTGTGTGGGTCTTCTAGAGAATCCATGATAACTATTGCTGGATTTTTTTTGATATCTACAGTCTCAATAAAAGTATCAAAATCCGTGTACGGGAATTTAGAAACAAGAGCCACGACCCCTTGGTCATTTACATCTCCAACGTATCGATTAATATCCTTAAGATTCACAACACTCACGGGGATCTTTTTATTCTTTGCTAGATCCTTGAAACCATCTAGATTGTTTTTTTCTAGGGTGTCACGAAGATACAGCCGAGTGACTATCTTTGCATTAGATTCAAGAAGCTCTTTTATAGAGTGAGCCCCATATAGATATAATTTTTTATCTTTCATAATATAAGAGTAGATACTACATCAAAAACATTTTTATTACAACAAACGAGATTAGCCTCCCTCATCACTTTGTTATCGAAGAAAGCCAAATGTCTGCTCAAAGTTTTCAACAATTACGTCCACGATACTCTCCTTTGACCGAGGAGTGATCAATGTTCTGTCTTGTGAATAAGCCTTTTCTCCTTGCCCATCAACTGATTCAGCCCTTATTCTATACACTTGACCTGGTTGCAATCCAGAGACCACCATAACATGCTCATAAGTAAAGCTTTGGTTCAATACAGAGCTTGTTTTGAATTCATCTCCCTTCCCAACTCCAGCTTCATAAAGCACCCGAGAGGTTGTAGGCTTATTTGTTTTCCATGAGATGATTGCTTGAACTTTATTTTCCTTTCCAGACAAAATAGATGTTGTTGTTTTCAGGTCTGAGATAAGTGGTGGGGTTTTATCGATAAATGTAGAAAATGAGAGAGCTTGAGATCCCAGTTTTTCTCCAAATTCATCTTCCGCTATGACTTGCACAGAATAACTACCTGACGGCTCCAGCTTACTAATAGTGTATTCATGAGAAAGAAGGAAACTTGGATCTCTCAATTCTCGAGTTTGCCCACTCTTCAAATCAGTTAAGTAAATAAGAGTCCTTGTTGGTATACTTGTTCTCCATACCACTGTCGCTGTCTGCCCTGTCACCCCAGCGATTCTCAAGTTTTCAAACAAGAAATCTTTTTCTGTTTTTCCAAGATCTTCATTTGACACGACTGAGTGATTGAAATTGGAAGCAAGTCTTGAAGCCGAGTTCAGCAAGAAATCGCTCGGAATATTAAACAAGTTTTTGTTTTCAAAAATAGATTGCAAAAGGTCTCTAACTGTTCCCTCTGAAGCATTTTTTGTAAGATCTATTATGTCAAACTCTTCTCCAGCTTCGTCTGGAATATCAATTTCTCCCAAATCAATAGTGTTTTCCTCGGCAGGAGGAGTTTCTATGTCAGGATCAGTGTCATCGACAACTGCCCCTGAAGAAAGTGTAGAAAATGAACCAGTTTTTTGTCTCTCATTTTCTGAAGTGTCTTTCACTATTATTTTGTAATAGTAAGTAGTAGCAGGGTTTAGACCACTAAGAGTGAAGACATGACTTGTCTGATAGATATTTGTTTTGTTTATGCTGTGGTCACTTGAACTAGCTGGCCCCCATCCAAAGAATACTCCAGCTGGCTCATCGGTGTTAAACATTATTGTTACTGAATTGTTCGTTGGACTTACGCTCAGGCCGTCTGTGTCAGGTGCGGTGGTATCTCCCAGAATGTTGATAATAGGGCTACCTCCAGTTCCCCCGGGTACGTTTGTTGTCACGGTGTACATTGATCCTCCGTTGTTATTCACCGTCACGTTTCCTGCTCTATCTTCAGACCTCACCCTGTAATAATACTGGGTTGTGTTTGTAAGACCTGTTAGGGTCACCGCATGCTGAGTGGTGTACACGGCTGTTTCTGTAGTGTCAGTACCAAGCGATGATGTGAGTCCCCATGACACTTGAGAAGTTGATCCTTCGTCTGTTGTCCATGAAATAGTAACCCCTGTTTCTCCTATAAGAGCGTTTGCTACACTAGAAACTACAGGAGCTGTCGCATCCGAGGTGGTGGTGAAGTCATAATACTCAGTTACTCCATTTACAACATTCTTGTCTTGAGTGGTGTTACCGCTCGCCTCTGATTCAACATAGAAATAGTATGTGGTCCCCCCAGAAAGAGATGGAAGAGTCACTGAGTGAGAAGTGACATCTGTCGCTGAGTTGATAGACAAAGCAGAAGACATATCAGAGTTTGTAGAATAATAAACAGTAGAGTCTGATGCTGAGTTGGTATTCCATGTGATGATCGCCTCTTCGTTATAAATTGTTGAAGCAGATACAGAAGATATAGATACTCCGGCTCCAGTGGTGAAAGTCCCCGCAGATGAATCAATTCCAATATTTCCTCTGTTGTCAGTTGATTGAACCAAGTAGTAATACTGTGTCCCAGGTGTAAGGTTTGACAAGGCAACAACGTGTGAAGTCACATAAGAACCCACTCCTTGAGAGGCTGCGTAACTAGCTGGGTTTGTCCCGGGATCACTCGCTGTCGCAGAGTAATAAACAGTTGAGTTTGAAAGCTCGTCTGTTGTCCAAGTGATACTTGCCTCCATGGGTGTGTCTGTCGAAGAAACAGAGGAGATACTTGGAGAAGTATTATCTGTACCTCCTGTTCCATCTGGATCATCTGATACCACAGCTGAATATGCTGACTTGTTGCCATTGTTATCAAGTACAAAGAGTTTGTAGTAGTATGTCGTACCTGTAGACAACGCATCATCAATTATATAATTTGTTGTTCGGCTAGATATTGTTTGGTATAGAGAATAACTCGATCCATCTGTCGATCGGTATAGTTTATAACTCGCAAAACCCGCAGATGGGGCAGGAACCGTTGACCAAGAGATAAACAATTGATACTCAGATTCTGAGACATTTGAAATATCTTGGTAATACATGTTTGTAGGCTGAGTTGGTGTAGTTACCGAGGTAATTGCAGTTTCGTTGCCATGTGCATCTATACACTGCCCATAGATAATATCTGATGGGGTTCCCACTCCTGATTGCGTTGTGGTACCAGTATATGAAGCGTATGTCCCATCTGAAAGGTTTGAGGCAAGGCCAGTTTTTTGTTGTATGGCAGTATCATCTGTACAACTAATTGTTATGTTTGCAGGAGAAACAGAAGCGTCTACTGTCATAGATGGCGATCCTAGCGCAGGGGATGTGGTGTCAATTGTAAAAGCAGAGCTTGTTGCTGTTGCAGTGTTGTTTCCTCCTTCGTTGTCATTTACTGTCACACGGATTTTCGCATTTGTGACATAGATACTATTTCCAAGTTGTCCCTCTGCATTCCATGTAGCGCTATATATAGAATAATCAACTTCTTCCACCGCTTTGTTTGAGAGGTCAGAAACTCCAAGGTAGGTTGAAGATGCCGATGCCCATGTTGATCCACCATTAAGTGAATATTCAAAAGATGGAGTGATGTACCCAGGAGTCGCTGTACCAGCAGAAGAATCTGGGTCTCTTACTGCATAGTTAATAGTTACAGTAGATGTACCATCAGTGGTGATTGAAGTAGAGACACCTCCTGCGGATGAAGATGGATAATCGTTGTTAAAGTTTGGCGCACCATTGGCAACATAGGTAATAGAAATATCAGAAAGTGTTGGTGTATCTGTACCGTCGGTTGTTACAAGAAACGCCTTGTACTGGATATACCTGTCATTTGTCCCATCGGTGTGCGTACTATGAACTGTCTCGCCTCCGGTAGAATCAGTATAGAAATCCCCTGTGCTCGTTGGACCAAGCCAGTCTGTCCATGTAGAATTATCGGCTGATGTTCTGATTTGGAATTTAATATCAGTATTTGTAGGAAGTGTTTCTGTCCAAGCTATCTCTGATACAAGTGTTGAAGATGAGCCCGTGTCAAAAGATGCTGAAGTGACACTGCTCCCACTTGCCTGTTCTGCTGTTCCTATAGTATAAAAAGTACCTGGGGAATTTTGATTATTAAATTCTGAAAGAATCCAATTAACATTTTTTATATTGTAAGCAAATCGACCCTCATCCAGCAAACCTGTCATATAGTAGCTACCTCCATTATACTGACCAATCAAAAAACTATTTGATGTATTCGCCGTACCTAAACCCAAAGTATTTCTTAGTACGGTACCATCTAGAACACCGTCTTTGTAAACATATGTACCAACATCCCTATCAATATTAAAAGCAATATGGTGCCAAGTATTATCTGTACCATTTGTACTAGTACCAAGAATAGAAGATGGCCCACCACTCCCAGGTTCAAAGACTGTTGAGGTTTTCCCATCAGAACCTAAGACTACGGCATATCGACCAGCACCACTCGTCGAACCTTTACCTATTAGACCATTAGTCGTAGTATCATTTGTTTTCACCCACGTACTAATATACCCATCAGATTGAAATAGATCATTAACATCACCCATTGTTATATAATCAGCATCACCATTAAAACTAACAGTACTTCCGATCTTTCCTGTCGTAGTTATAGTATCTCCATCTACATCAACAAGTGTTCCATTATTTGCACTAGATGTAGAATCTTGATAGAAACCACTAGCTGTTGAATCGCCCTCTCCTAAGTGCCAAACACCATCGTATTCAGACCATGTACCTGTTTTGTTACTCTCACTCAATCCCCCTGCGTCATTGCCATAATACATATAAATAGTAGTGTCGGTAGTTGGGTGTAGAGCCGGCACACGCACCCATGCGACAAGCTCCCCAGTACTTGCGGTATAGCTTTCTATTTCATGAGGAATCCTTCCCCCACCACTATCAGTAAACAAGATGTCTCCTCCGTCTGATTGAGCTACAAACCCACCGTTTGCGACTGTTTTCCAATCTGCGTTAGTTGAATTTATAAGCACAGGAAATCCTCCCAATAATTCTGTTCCTGATACTTGATCTGCATCAATAACGATAGGTGACCGATAGCTCCAATCTGTATCATACCCTGTTTGGTAGTGGCTCTCTTCGGAACCAGTAATGGCGAAAGTCTGAGGGTTGTTTTGATTCGCATATTCTGTTGCAATCCATTCAGCAGATAGCTCACTCCCCACAATAGACATGTTATCAATTTCACCATTTGAAAATAAACTAAAATAGGGATTCGATCCAATAATAAGCGGAGTTGCAGTATTTTCCATAGCAGTGTATGCAGAACCAGTAAAGTCCTGATTGTCGAACAAAACTCCATTAACATAAATATCAAACCCAGTGTTTGATCCTGTTCCATCATATGTCATAGATACATGTATCCATGTGTCAAGAAAGGTAGCGAAATCTACAGAATATTGCCTCCCTCTGTAAGCAGTAGCTGACTGATCATATACATACGAAGATAGCAGTGTAGAGATATTTCTCAATTCATACTCAGATGCCCCACCACCTGACTTTGAAGCTATTATAAAATTATTATGAGCATCCATATTTATCCATGCAGATATTGAAAATGGAGTGTCTGATGTTCCGTTCCCATATGAAAGGGTGTCATTATCAGCAATATTTATATAGTCAGCGTCGCCATTGAAATCAACGGCCCCACCAATTTTTCCTGTGGTAGCTATGGTGTCTCCGTCAGCATCAACAAGAGTTCCATCATTTCCATTTGATGTTGAATCTTGATAATAATTCGCACTGGTTGAATCTCCATCCCCAAGATGCCAAACACCGTCATACCCCGCCCACACCCCAGTTGGATTGCTCTCTACCAGTCCGCCAGCATCGTTTCCGTAATACATATACAAAGTGGTGTCATCATCATAATCTAGCGTACCGACTTCTACCCACGCAAGCAAAGCTCCTGTTGTGGGGGTGTAGCTTTCTATTTCATGATCGAGCTTGGTTCCGGCACTATTGGTAAATACAATATCGCCTCCGTTTGTTTGGGCGACTTTTCCTCCGTTGCTTGTTGATTTGAGGTTTACGTCAGTGAGAGAAACAAGTACAGGGAAATTGGTGAGGTTCGATGATCCCGAGACTTGGTCGGCGTCGATAGTGACTGGTTTTCGATATGCCCAGTTGTCGTTATACCAGGTTGAAGCCTCGGTAAGAGTTATCTCTGTTCCCAGATCAACACCACTAGCACTGTCGTATTGGTTGACACTTGAGCTTCCCTGGCCACCCGCCCAGGTTGTTTGAGTCCAGACTGCTGTGGCAGCTTCCGTAGATCGCTGATCTCGGAGAATGACAAACGAAGTTGTCACAAAAAGTATCACCATCAGAGCCATAGCATATGGTTTCTTGGATGTAGCTGAAGCAAGAAGTGGTTTGGCTACATATTTTTCTGTATTCTCTTTTATTTTTTTATATTGCTCTGTTTTTTCGAGGCGAATAAGTACATATGTGAAAACAACTTCTGCCCTCTTAATAAATCTTTTGAAATATAAGTTGGCTGTCTTTGAATATTTTTTGATATATGGAGTGATATACACAAAAAATCTTTTTGCTTGTATCAAAAATTCAGTTACTATTTTTTTTGAAAGAAGCCATGTGATAACCCCACCCAAGTGAAGTGCTTTCTTCATCTTTGGAAATATTTTTCTTCTGTGAATTTCTTGGATAAGGAATTTTGTCTGGGTAAACAAAAAGATACTTACTTTTTTGATTAGGATAGCTGATTCGTATAAGAAGAAGTAAACAAGCCTAGCGAAAATAATAAGAACAACCTTTGCATAAAACAAAGAAATTTTTTGTATCTTTTTCCAATCAATTTTAGAGAAATGATTTGCCAATTTCATGATAGATACAAATATTTTAACAAAAAAACCAAGATATAGCTTGGTTTTTTCTTTTTTGTTGGGGATTACTTTTGAAAAATTATTTGTATCGTAGCGCTTCCAATGTATTTAGTTTTGAAGCCTTTAGAGCTGGGAACATACCAGAGGCAAACCCAACCAAGGTCGATGAAATAATAATAAACATAATAAACCAAAGAGGTGTAGAAAATATATCAAGAGAAGCACCACCAAAAGCTCTAGCGAAGATGTTTAATAATATATTCATAATCTCAGCTGATATCATACCCAGAATTATACCCACCAAACCTCCCATCAGACCAATCATAGATGACTCTAGAAGAAATAGTTTTTTTATATCCATTTTTGAGGCACCGATAGCTCTCATGATTCCGATTTCGTTTGTACGCTCAAGGAGAGAAATAGTCATAGTGTTGACAAGACCAATCGCCGCAACAAGGAGAGAGAAGATACCAAATATTGCAAGAATTATTTGGATAATTCTAAATATCTTGTTTGCTTGATCTGCTAAGTCAGAAAGAGCGGAAACTAGATAACCACTTTCGGTAAGGAGATTTCTCACAACCTCCAAACTTTCTTGACTCGCCACTTTTACTTTTAGAGATTCATATTTTTCAATATACATGCTGTCCACATCATCAATATGAAGATATATTTCATTTGCAACTTCACTATCTTGGAGTACTCCCACCACGGTAAATTCGTCCTGCCATACTGCAGAGGCTACCTCAGGATCTGGTTCAGTCTCTCCAGAAAAAAGAATTTTCATTTCTATTTTCTTACCAATCAAATCTTCTTTACTTACGTTTACAAGATTTGCGATTGTCTCTGTAACCACTATTTGGTTTGAACCTTTGTCAAAGATTTTCCCTGAAGAAGTCTTAATACCCGCGTATGTAAAATAATCCTGTTCGACAAGATTGACTACTGCTTCTGAAGTAAGTTCATTATAAGAAATCTGAGACAACGCAACCGCCTTTGGACTTATAGATTCTACTCCTTCTATCATTCCGATTTTTTCAAGAGAGTCCGAAGTGAGGGGAAGCGTATCAGAGTCTGGAGAAAAAACGTCCAGTGAGAGCAGGGCTTCTGCTGTTGTGATTCTGCTGAGAATTGTATTTTGAAGACCATAACCAAGAGAAATCAAAAAGACAATCACGGCAATACCAATTGCAACACCAGCAACAGTAAAAGCAACTCGAGATTTTCGATTTTTAAAACTTTGAAATGAAAATTGTAAGAGGTCTTTTATATTCATGATTATTTTTGATATTCGACAAGAAGTAGCTCCACTCTCTCTGACATGTCTTTTGCAATTCTCTTATTCAAGCCCACTCCACCATCTTTGAATGGCTCGTCTAGGATCATCTCCAATTTTTCTTGTCCGATTTCACCAGAAAGCCTATAGGCAAATGCTTCTACCAGTCTTTCTTTCTGGTCTGGTTTTACTTCATGTTTACAGTGAGTAGACACATAGTCTACCAACTCTAGTGCATTTTTTCTCAACTGTTTTGTTTTGTGTTCACTCTCTTCAAAATACTTTATCTCACCCACCATATCTATAACAGATGATGCTATTTTATCTGCAGATTGTTTGTACAATCCTGCTCCCCCTTCTTCTTCTGGTAGGTCAAGAAGTTTCTTTAATTCTTTTTTATCAATAAACCCTGCGATGTACTTCCCAATTATTTTTTCAATTTTTTCTATTTGGTGATAACCGTATGGCATCAAGATACTGTTCAAAATAAGTTTGGCTTTCATTTCTTCTTCTGATGAATATGGGTTCAGAGCTGCAACTTTATCCATAGCAGATTTGTCAGAGATTTTTCCACCATCTTTTGTCACGTCTCTATTTGTAACAACCCTGACCACTTCCCCATCTTTCAGATAAAAAACTCTATCAGCTCGAGAAAGATGTCTAGGGTCGTGAGTAACATGAATAACAGTTTTGTTGTCTGTTTTGTTCAGGTCGGCAATCAAGTCCACAACCACAGCAGCGTTTTCGGAGTCCAAGTTTCCCACAGGCTCATCGGCCAATACAAGTGATGGATTATTCACGAGAGACCTAGCAATGGCCACTCTTTGTTGTTGTCCTCCAGACATTCCAGTTGGGATATTGTTCTGATAACCAGAAATACCAAATCTATCCATAAGAGTTCTGGTGGTGTTCTCTCGTTGTTTTTTGTCTATACCTCGAAACACCATTGGCAGTTCTATATTCCCCTTCGCACTAAGTGTGGGCACAAGATAAAACGCTTGGAAGATCATCCCTACGAAACTTCTGTGATATTCCATCAATTCTTTTTCTGGAAGCTCTGAAAGATTTTTACCTCCTTTTATAGATACCTCTCCTTTAGTTGGAGTTTCAAGCCCGGCAATAGTATACATAAGAGTAGACTTCCCAGAACCAGATGGACCAAAGAAAATAACATATTCCTTTTCATAAATATCAAGACTAATATTCTTGAGTGCTTGAAACTCAGTCGGTAATCCTTGGTTGTAAACAACCGACATATTTTTTACAGAGATGATTGGTTTGATTGCCATAAATACTTCATGTATTGTAGCAAAGTTTTTAAAATAGTTTTTCTCAAATTACTATTTCTGTGGAATATTTAAAAACAAAAAA
>CAYHDV010000006.1:23642-37155 GCA_964355515.1 uncultured Candidatus Saccharibacteria bacterium | reverse complement strand
CCCGACAAGGAATTTCGCTACCTTAGGACCGTTATAGTTACGGCCGACATTCACCAGGGCTTATACAGCCCAGCACTAAAATCGAAATTCTAGTACCATCCGTATTTAACCTTCTGGCATTGGTCAGGCGTCACCCCCTATACATCCTCTTACGAGTTCGCAGGGAGCTGTGTTTTTGATAAACAGTCGCCAGGGTGTCTTTCGCTGCGGCCCATATATTTAAATATGGGCAAGCCTTATCCCGAAGTTACGGCTGCTATTTTGCCGAGTTCCTTGAGGACCTCTCACTCGTTCGCCTTGGTCTACTCGACCTGATCACCTGTGTCGGTTTGCGGTACGGTTTCATGTTTATTAAGCTTAGAAGCTTTTCTTGGAAGTCTGCTCCACTAAATTTCCCAACCCGTAGGAAGGAATTTTCGCTCCACTTGGAATATTGTGATCCGGATTTACCTAAATCACTCCCTCATGGTACAAACGCAAATCCAATAATGCGCTCAGTGTACAAGACTCCGTCCCTCCATCGCATAAACAAAAAGTCACGGAATATTAACCGTGTGGCCATCGGATGCGACTTTCGTCATCTCCTTAGGACCGACTAACCCTTCGCTGATTATCATTGCAAAGGAAACCTTGATCTTTCGGCGGGGGGGTGTCTCACCCCCCTTGTGGTTACTTGTGCCAACATTCTTACTTCCATGCGCTCCACTGTGGGTCACCCCTTCAGCTTCTACGCGGCATGGAATACTCTCCTACCGCTCCACCTGTACGAATACAGATGAAGCCCCAAAATTCGGTAATATACTTAGCCCCGATTATTTGCGGCGCGAAGTCCCTTGATGAGTGAGCTGTTACGCTATCTTTAAAGGATGGCTGCCTCTAAGCCAACCTCCTCATTGTCCGAGGAACTTCACATCCTTGATTTGCACTTAGTATATATTTAGGGACCTTATTTGTGGATCTGGGCTGTTTCCCTTTTGACCGACGGACCTTCGCGCCCGTAGTCTGACTGCCGAGTTATTAACTTCTGGTATTCGGAGTTTGATAGGTTTAACGAGATTGCTCCCTGTTTAAACCTTCCAGTGCTCTACCCCCAGAAGGAACACGTCGACGCTAGCCCTAAAGCTATTTCGGAGAGAACCAGCTATTACAAAGTTCGATTGGCTTTTCACCCCTTACCACAAGTCATCCGATAGTATTGTACGGCTAAACGGTTCGGGCCTCCACGACCTTTTACGGTCGCTTCACCCTGCTCATGGTAAGCTCACTTTGTTTCGGGTCTTATACATACTGCCAATTACGCGCTATTAACACTTGGTTTCCCTGGGCCTTCATCGCTTTAACGACTTAGACAAGCAGTATACATAAACTCGTTGGCTCATTCTTCAATAGGCACGCTGTCGAGGATGCAAGCATCCTCTTCAACCTCTTGTAGATATGTGGTTTCAGGTCTATTTCACTCCCCTTCCGGGGTTCTTTTCACCTTTCCCTCACGGTACTTGTTCACTATCGATCTCAAAATGTATTTAGCCTTACCAGTTAGTTCTGGCAGATTCATGCCGGCTATTCATGTCCGACACTACTCAGGAGTAACAACAAGGAAGATGTGAAATTTTCGTTTAAGGGACTATCACCCTCTACGGTTCTTCTTTCCAGAAGATTCAACTAACAACACATTTTTTGACTTCCCTCCGTAAGGAAGTTGTTATCCTACAACCCCCAGCATAAGTTACTAATGCAACAATGCTAGGTTTGGGCTCTTCCCGTTTCGCTCGCCGCTACTAAGGGAATGTTCTGTCATCAGACAGGTTTTTTTATTTTCCTCCAGGTACTGAGATGTTTCACTTCCCTGGGTTCGCTCTTTAAATTCTAAGATTTAAAGTCATCGCGGATTAGCGCGAAGGGGTTTCCCCATTCAGAAATCTCCGGGTCGAAGGTTGTTTGTCACCTCACCGAAGCTTATCGCAGACAGACCACGTCTTTCATCGCCATTTTGAGTCAAGGCATCCACCACACACCCTTAACTTTCCTATTAGGAAAGCGTAAAGTTACGAGTTAAATTTACTTAACTTATTTTTTGCTCATTACCACTAATGAGACTTACATTCTACATT
This sequence comes from uncultured Candidatus Saccharibacteria bacterium, assembly GCA_964355515.1. Lineage (GTDB taxonomy): Bacteria > Patescibacteriota > Minisyncoccia > Phycocordibacterales > CSBR16-119 > CAYHDV01. The sequence continues at coordinate 35,044 of CAYHDV010000006.1, read as the reverse complement.
TATTTGCTCTTTCTTTTAGACGGTAAAAATACTTATATATACAAGCAAGGAGCAATAAAGAATTAATTCTTATATTATCCCTGCGATGTAAATATATGAAGTTTTCTTCATATATATTTTACCCCAACATTTTTTCTTTCGAAAAAAGTTTTAGTTAGATTTTAAAAGACATTTCTAACAATAAATTATTGTTAGAAATATATTAATATTCTGTTGTCAAACAACTAGTATTTTCTTTCTGCCTTTTAATGGGCAAAAGAAAATCCGCTATTTGCAAGCGGGTGGTACAACACTAAACACTAAAAAGTGTATCTACTGTAATATTACCCGTCTACAAATTGTATTTTCTCTTCTTAAATGTTATTCCGAACACGTAGGGACTAGTATAGTCGGATGGAAATAAAAGTCAAGTGCCCGATTCGGGATTATTTGGGTAAAACCATGTTTGGGGTGTGGGGTCAAAAATTACCTCTGAATCGTCATTCCCGTGCAGGCGGGAACCCAGGATTCACCCACAAAACATTCACAGATCACCCCGTCATTGCGAGGAGCGAAACGCAGTGGAGCGACGTGGCAATCTAGGAAATGATTACCTTGTAACGATTCCGTCATCATGAATCCTGCCCATCTCGGGTGGGTCATCCTGAACTCGTTTCAGGATCTAAAATATTAAATAAACATAAGATGCTGAAACAAGTTCAGCATGACAAGTTTTAGAGTCTGAATATAACCCCTACTTTTCTCTTAATAGAAAAGTAGGCAAAAGATCAAGACACCTCACTTTACCTAAAAAATAACTCACGGTTTTTTTGGTGCTACGCTGATCGCTATCGCTAAAGCTTCGCACTAATCAAAAAAACCGTGAATATTTTAAAAGTTAAAGCTCAAGTGTCGGAAGGTTTACAATACTAAATAAGTGGGTTTAATTTTTATATAAAAAGCCCCCGACACACAGTGTCGGGGGCTCCCCCTATTTGGAACCGATCTTTCGATAAATATCAAACATGACAATCGAAGAGCTGTTTGAAGAAAGAATGTGTCTCTTCACAAAGACAATATCTTTTGAAGAAGATTCCATCACATCCAAAAGTACAGCCAAGCACTCAATTTTTTCCCTAACAAGCTGCTCTAAATCCTGCGGAAAATAAGTAAGATTGCCCTCGCTAAACATATCTGAAAAAACACCCTCCATAAAAATCTTGTACTTCCCTTTAGTGAAGTCATGCTCAACTTTTTTGAAGGCAGAATCAGAATAGAGCTGTATTCCTTGGTTGGACTGCTTGAGTAATTCAAGTTTACTTCCTTTTGCGTGCTTTGAGAACAACTCCTTTTCCTTTTTTTGCCATTTACGATAATGTCCCTTGATCCGTTTTCTGTCTTTATTGTTAATCAATACACTAGGCCCATCGATCAGCTCATGTACCAGAAGTAAGTTCCACTTCCTTTGCACTCTACTTTCTTGCTTGTTCTTGGTTAAAAGGTAGAACTCTCCCCGGTAAGCCAAGTGTCTGGGTATATAGATAAGGAAAAACCAGCACGCCAAACCACAAGAAAATGCAGCAAGGACAAAGAGAAGCGAGTAAAGCATTGTTTCTGAATCCAGATTCACTGGGTAGAAAAACATAAGTATTGTATTTGTCATCTGTTCAAATTTTGTTTAGCCTAAGACTACCATAAGAAACCCTCATGTCAACATAGTGTTTAATTCCCTACTTCCTGAGACTTGAGTTTTCATGGTGAAAATATTTATTGTAAATAATCCATTCCTTTTTTATCACTGGGAAAAAGGAATTAAGAAATATGGTGATTGGATTAAACCAGAGATCCTGAATCAAGTTCAGGATGACAAGTTTCAGAGGAGAGTGATAACTTCTGGATTGCTTCGTACCTCGCAAAGACGGGATTTTGGCTTGGTCAAAATCCCGTCTGATAAAAAACAAAAACCCCTTCCGGGGTTTTTGTTGGCGTAGTATCTAGATAATCTAGCGACTATTCCATTCTGCTTGAAACTGAATCACTCAACTTTGAAACAGCTTTTCCTGCAGCTTCTTTTCCTCCAAGTCCAAAGGCAAGTCCTCCTGCGATGGCAAGCATTGCGATTATTCCTGTGAATAGGATTTGCATAAATGCTGGTGCAATTCCAAGCTCAGATAGAGCGATGATGATTGCGAAAATCCAGATAGCCCACTTTGCTATAGAACCAGCAAGTCGTGCTGAATGAACTCCCATAGCTTTTGCAGATCCTTCTACAAGATTTCTCATGAAGTCTGAGATAACTGTAGCAAGGACAATAATAAGTGATGCGATGATTACTTGTGGCAAGTATCCAAGAACCACATTTCCTAGGAAGATGTTTACTTGTGATAGACCCATAACCTCAAGAGAAGTCATCAAGAATACGATAACAAGGAACCATTTTACAATTTCACCGATAAATCGGCTAAATGAGAATTTGAAACCTGCCTTCTTGAATACATCATCTCCCCCAACTTTTTCAAACATATCATCTAGCTTAACTGCCTTTAGAACTTGTGAGATTGCTTTACCAACCACAGCTCCAACAGCCCAACCAACAACAAAAATAATTATTGCAACAAGAAGTTTTGGAAGAAATCCAACTACCCCTAACCACAAACCTTGTAAAGATGCACTAAACACTTCCGCCCATGATTGAAATATCATATATTAGCTTATATTATGTATTAATTAATAATGCATGAAGTCCTTTGACCTCGTGTACTCTTATATTGTACAACGAAAAAGTACCCCCGAAAGGGTACTTGTGGAAAAGATTTATGTCTTTTATTTTCGGTCTCCCATCTCTAAATTAAACCCAGGAGAGACAACCACTTTTTCATGTGGGAATTCAAGTATGTCGCATACAAGCTTGTCATACATATCTACTCGATATTTAAAGTCGTCAGTACTGAATATTGCATAATCAAGCTCTGTTCCCATCTCAGACTCTAATCTTAGAATAATATCTTCTATAGTTTTTCGTTTTAAATCGTCTCCTACAATAAGCAGGTCGATTCGGCTTTCTTCATCTTGAATAAATACTCCAGCGGCAAGGATAAGTTTTATCTTCCCAACATTCTTAAACTTTGCAGCAAGGTCTTCCCTCTGAAGAGTTTCTGTTTCGATGAGCAATGCTTGCAGTGGTCGTATATATGCAAATTTTTCATCGAGCATCCACCCCTGGCACTTCTTTTTTGTGATAGTTGGGTCTTTTTCTATTGTTCTTCTTCGCCCACCTGACTTACTCTTCCTTGCTGGAGTAATAACATCTTTTATAAAAACTTTGTTTTTGATAAAACCAACAGATTTGAGTAGGCCAAGCTCGATTTTTGCAGAAGATGACTTCACCCTAGACTTCTCCACGATATCATCTAAGTCAAAAGCCTCTTCTTTATTCATAAGAAAAAGCCTCATAAGCTTTACGATGGCATCACTGCTGAATAGTTTTCCTAGTATTTCCATGCCATATAGTATATGAAATTGACACAGATAGAGCAAGGGCAACAAAAAACACCCATTTTCTGGGTGTTTTTTAATTTAAATTTCTGAACTTGTAATAGTTACGTTGTATGGACTGTAATAGTGTCGTGTTCCACTTCCAAAAGCTTTCTTGATCAATATTTTTCCTGTTCGAGTTCTAGTCTCTGTTGGGTGAAGATTGCTGATGTTCATTTGTGTTTTATATAATTTATCACCTTCATCATAGAGATCACCATCACTTGGTTCTGGCACTCGAATATTAGTGAAATAATCAACTGGAGAAACAATTAGAGAACAGGCCGGTACCCATGGATCAGAATCAGATGGATAACAAAACTGGATTTGAGTGTTCGCAAGCATTTGTGTTGTAGGATTCTCGTTTGAACCCGCATCCACCTCTCCAGAATTCCAATAGAAATGATTTCCTTGGTTGAATTCTCCATATGGAGGAAGTACTGAGTTTAGAGACTCAATAAATGTTCTAGGTCGAAATGGCCAAGTATCTTTGTGAATATAAGTGTGTAGAGTCTGGTTATTCAAACTAAGAATAGGGCCCTGGAAATTGACCTCTCTTTCAAATTGAGGGTGCTGTCCATTTAGAAGAGTATTCGTATTTTCATATCGAATCTTTTTTATCGTTAATCTAAATATCGGTGTTGCTCCTGTGCTTTCCCCTAAATTATTAATATTCGTTAACTCATTCCATTGAGGAACATGGACCCACCCACTTCCAAAATAAAATACTTCATTATTATAGTCAAAGAACCACAATGTTGGATCTTTCGCACCAATAGTAAGAGTCCTTGATTCTCCACCTGGGATATTTGGATGATAATTTACATATGAATCAATTGAATTTGTATCTTGTCCGTACAAAGTTTCTAGAGCTTGTCGTGAAGTGACAATAGCATCTTCAGAAGAAAACTGTACCCCTTGTAAAAACAAATCTACATTAAGACGCAGATCCCCATCCTGAGCATAATGCTGTACTTCATCTGTTTCATAATTAATATCAAAATCAACATCCATTCCAGTGATAGCAATAGGACAATTCCCTGGAGCATTCACTTTCACATTCATAAAGTCCTGTTGACGGTCTCGGTATACCTCTCCATGGAAAGGAATATACATGTTTTCAAAAGTAACATTGTTTCCGCAAATTGGGCTCGGAATTGAAGGTGCTGGAACTGGACCTCCACCTGGTGGATAGACTATTGGCCCTGTTGGATACCTGATCTCTGGCCAACTAAATTCTAGAGTACCATTAACGAGTCTTGCAGATGGGTTCTGACTTGAAGGGTCATCTTCTATGAGGGTTCTAGAGTTAAGTGCTTGGATTGTTTCTAGGTTGGCAATTCCAGTAGTTTCAAGTCCTATACTTTTTTGGAATTCCATAACAGCTTGTTTTGTTTTTTCCTCAAAAATACCTGTTGCTTCTGCCTCAATAAGTTTCTGCCCTCTTAAACTATTTTGAAGGTAAATAACATCAACGTTATCATCTCCTGATTTCAGTTCATCGGATAGAATTGAATTTCTATCAATTGGGTCATAGTACGAAACTCCATTTGCTGTAGTTCCACTATTAGATCCTCTTTGCTCTGAAACTCCGAAGATTTTCAAAACTCCATTTTCATCTTTTTTAAAGATTCTTATTGCCGCTGCTTGTTGCCCTGATAAATCAACCTTAGCTGAAATTAAAACCAGCACAACAAATACTACAACAACTGGAACAATCAGATAAGGCAAAGATTTTTTATTTAGAGTCATTTTAATGTTTAAAAAATGAAATGATTAATATATGCTCAAGTCTATCATACCCTAAATCAAAAAACACCCATTTTCTGGGTGTTTTTTGATTTAGGGTAATTGAAATTATTTAGCTTTGCATAAGTTCACAATAGTCGCCAAGCTCCTTTGTTTACTTAAACTCGGCTTTTCCTCCAGCCGTCGCCCTAAACTCCTCCTTGAGAACCCACGGTTCCCAACGCTCTCCCTCGACAAGCTCGGGATCACTGAACTCCTCCACGGGGAACTACCGTTCCCCGACCCCCTCCCTAGCAGGAGGAAAAGAAAATACCCCTTTTGGGGTATTTTGAAAATCTTGGAAAGATTTTCCCTTGTTGAAGGATTACTTCAACTCGGCTTTTCCTCCAGCTTCTTCGATTTGTTTCTTCAAAGCTTCGGCGTCTTCTTTTTTCATTCCCTCCTTAACTACTGTAGGAGCAGCTTCTACAAGCTCTTTTGCCTCCTTCAGTCCTAGTCCAAGAACTTCTTTTACAACCTTCATAACTGGGATTTTTGCTTCCCCGAAGCTTGTAAGTTCTACATTGAATTCTGTCTTCTCTTCTGCAGCTTCTCCAGCAGCAGCTCCTCCGGCAACAGCTACAGCTGCAGCTGAAACTCCGAACTTTTTCTCAAAAAGCTTCACAAGCTCGTTAAGATCAAGAACTGACATTTCTTCAATAGCAGATACTACTGATTTGAATTTTGCAGGTACTTCTACTTCAGCCTCAGCTTTTTCTACAACTTCTGTGTTTTGTGTTTCGTCTGACATAATTAATTAGGTTACAGGTATTAGGTCTCAGGTTTTAGAGCCCGATCCTACCATCTATACACCTATAGTACATTATCTAGTAAATATAATTTGCACCAAAGTAAGCTAAGCTTTCTTTTCGGCTATTTGACCAAGGGCGATAACGAATCGCTGGATTGGTGAATTTATAATGTTTACAAACATTCCTCGTAATTGTTGTGTTGGTGGGATTGTTGCGATTTCCATCATCTCTACTTGTGACATGATTCTTCCCTCAAACAAACCTCCTTGAATTGAAACTTGTTCTTTGTGTTTCTTTGCAAATTCGTATACCTCTCTCGCTGGAGCAGTTAGGTCTTGTCCGTAGGCAAGAGCAACTGTCCCTTCAATGGGTGGCATAGATCCTTCTAACCCAGCTTCGCTAACTGCTTTTTGGAGAAGTGTCTTTTTCACTACTTGGTATGTAGTGTTATTTGCTCGTAATATTTTTCGAAGCTCAGTCTCTTCTTTGGCTGTTAGCTTATCGAAAGATACAAACACGGCAGAACCAGCCTCTTTTGCAATTACAGATAGCTTGTCTAACATGTCTTTCTTTTGCAATTTGGTTTTTGCCATATATTTTTGTTTTTATATATTAAAATTAAAAAAACAGCGTTGGAACGCGTTCTTGACTTGTGATTTACACAAAGAGAATCGACCTCGACGAGACCTCTATTTTGATTACTCAAAATTGCTCGTTGTCTACGGTTCCTACAAAAAAGATACTAACAAACTATAAAAATTTGTCAAACAAATATATCAGTAAGAGGCTCCCTCCTATTACAATCAGAAACCTCATCAACATTTTTAAAAAGTGATACATATATATTATAAGAAAATGAAAAGATGCTACATCTTTGACTGTAGATATTCTATCTCACCCATAAACACCGCTTCTCTACTTGGATCGAGTTCAATGGCAAGTCTTAGGTAGCTAATTGCTTCTGAATAGAAACCATTACCTCCAAGATATCCCGCATATCCAGTATACATATCAACAAGATGGCTTATTCCAACTGTCTCGGCCACTGGCTTAATTCTTGAGATACCATCTTCGTATGTTTGTTTTATTTGATCTATGGGAGCTTTGGTCTGGATCAATGAATCCACATATAATCTCCAATATCGAGAATCCAGGTTTCCGTAAGTGTATACAACCTCATAAAGAGCCTTTCTTCTTTCTGCTTGGTTGTTTGTAATCTCATACACAGAAGCTTTGAGCACATACGCTTGAGAGTTTTTATACACGATCAGTGCATCATCGATTTTTGATAAAGCTTGGTTGTATTTCTTAGATGAGATAAGTTCTCTGGCCTCACTCAATAAATCGAAATACTCCGCGGGAGCTTCTTCTGATTCTGGAAGCAAGGTGTCTTCCCCCGCTTCTGTTGAAGAAGCTCCGTTATCCAATATTTCACCAGAATCAATGTTCTCTGTTTTTGGATTATTTTTCTTAAAGATAGACACACCAAATACCGCCACGGCAAAAACAATAACAAAAATTCCAACGTATAAAAAATCTTTTTTATTCATATAATCTATTATACTATTTTGCTAGTAAAAAAACTACTTGTACTGAGAGAGAATCTCTGTTGCATTCATGGCCTTTGGTGCTAGATCATAGGCTTGTTTGGCAGATTCATAAGCGCCTGTTTTATCTCCTTTGGCGAAAAGAACAGATGCAAGCTCCCAATACCCTATCTGATGCCTTGGGCTTAATTCTATGGCCTTTCTTGCGTGATACTCTGCTTTTGTTAAATGGTTGTCTTTGTTTTCCTTACTATCAAAACTTGAAGTAAAGATAAACATACGAGAGAGTGTAGTGTGAACTCTAATGTCATTTGGGTGTGAGATCAGGCTTTCTTCCAGTTCTCTAATAAGAGAAGTCTGAGTATACAAAACATTTTCTGGAAACCGAGAAATAATCTGTGGGAATTGAGAAATTTGGTTCCTCCAAAGCTCTGAGAGAAGTTTGGTCTTTTCTGTCTCTCCAATTTTAGATCTTTGAATCTGTTTGAACAATGTATCTGTTTTTTCTTGGGAAGATATAAATTCACCTTTTGAAAATGAAATTGTTTTGTGGGAAGAGACAAAAGGTATGTAAACAAAAAATATAAACGATGCCAGGAATCCAATCACCGCAAGGCTCTGCCCTACCCCCTCTTTCCAAAAATCAGCTTTGACTTTTATTTCCTTTCCGCTTTGACTAGCAATAAAAGCAAAAACCACAACAAACAATTGAAATGTTGACACAGTGTCAAAGACAGTTAAGTTCTGGATAAGATGAGCAAAAATTAGCACAGACGGAATAAGCGCTTCCCAAAAATCAATTTCTTCTTTTTTATAAAGACCCCACAAAAATATCAAAGAGGTTATATACAACAGGGAGAAAGATACAATCCCGACAAGACCAGTTGTTCCAAGTAATTCGTACCCAACACTATGAGCTTGGTCCATCCATGATTCCGCCCCATATTCTGGAGTCAAAAATTCTGGACGATAGAAATCCTGATAGATATAAGAAAATGCTCCAATCCCATAACCAAACAAAGGTTTTGTTTTAAAAGCTTCGACAGAAATCTCCCAAGCACCTATACGAGACTTCGAAGCTTCTCTGGAAATAAAGTTATTGACCGGAGAGTTTGGGATAAAGAACATCGCAACCACAGAAAACATCGACAGAGCAACAACAAACAAAAGTATTTTTGAGATCAATTTTGTAGAAACTTTTTTCGAAGCTTTGAATATTCCACCAAGAACAAGTGTCCCAAACCCTGCAAACAACATAATACTTGCTGCTCTTGCTTGCCCCAGGAAGATGAGTGGGTTTTTAATTGCATCAAGTAGGCCATCTTGGCCAGACCAAATACGAGAACCAAAAAGGTCTGGGCCAAAGAATACCAGCATCCCCATCATAGTCAGTAACCCTCTGTTCTTGTGCTCTCTTATCCAAAGAATAGCCAGCAAAAAGAAACTCATAAGAAGATATGTCCCTGTAAAGGAATTATTCCCCATAAGAGACCCTCCTCTGTCAGAAATAGCAATCAACTCAAGTCCATCCTTTCCAAGGATGGAGATAAAAGCAATAATCGTCGCCACGATACTATTTATCCAAAACAAATGCATCCAGTCTTTTCTATCTTCGAAAACAGAAGACATCACTACAAATAAAGCTCCGAGGTGAAGCCATGTGAGAGACCCGTTCATCCTTTCAAAGGTTGACCAAAAAGAAAGTGAGGGGTCTACACTAAATATTGTGGAGAAAACCAGAGCGATAATAAACAGCAAAAAAGAACCAGAGACAATGTTTATCCGAAAGAATACTTCTTTTTTTACGAGTAGGGCGTATAACCATAAGAAAAAAACAATTTCTACCAAGGCATACAAAATAAGTGTTTTGAATGAAATAAACGGATAGAGCGTTATTTTTGAAATATAAACAATAGGGATTAAAAATATAGACCAAGAAATAATTCTCTTAATCCACAAAACAACTTCTGAATTAGATTTTTGAAAAGCCATAATACTCGTGCATTAATTATAAAAACATAGTATATATAGAGTATCATGAAAAGGTGGAAAATAGCCATTTTGGTCACAGGAGACATAGTATCTGCCTATATGGGTCTATTTTTGATGCTCCTAATTTCCTTTGGCTCTATAAGCCAAAATGATCTTGGCGATCACCTACTACCTTTTACAATAATATTCTGTTTTTGGATAATTACACTTTTTGTTTTTGATCAATACGATCCTGTCAAAGGTAGACTGAAAATGTACAATCTAAAAAGAGTTGGTTATGCTTTTGTGTCGGCTCTAATTGTTGGAGTTATTGTTTTTTATATAGGAGGATTCGGTATAACACCAAAGGCTAATCTACTTCTAGTTTTTGTTTTTTTCTGTATCTTTTATATTGGATGGAGACGTCTGGTTTTTATCACATTTAAAAATAACTTCATAGAATACGTTACTTTTTTAGATTCAAATATATATGTGGAAGAACTTAAGATTTTTATCACAAAAAACCCAGAGCTTGGATACAGGCTTGCTAATGAAAACCAAAAACCAGACATAGTGATTTCAGAGATTCCCTTTACTCGAAATTCTAGGATTCTTTCTCTTGGCGGAGCGTATGAAAATATTCTTGGGAAAATTCCCCTTGATATTGCAGACAAGACTCTCCCCTATCAGATAGAAACTAAACAAGAGAGTTTGGCTGGTATTGTATTAAAAAGATTATTTGATATTGCATTTTCTTTTTCTATACTAACTCTGACATCGTGGCTTTGGCCCTTTATTATAATGGGAATAAAACTAGATGATGGCGGGCCTATTTTCTATACTCACAAAAGAATGGGACAGTACAATAGACCTTTTGATTTTCTAAAATTTCGATCAATGCGTATTGATGCAGAAAAAGATGGTGCAGTATGGGCAGAAAAAGAAGATGCTCGAGTGACTCGCTTTGGAGTATTCCTCCGGAAGAGCCACCTGGATGAACTTCCTCAAATGATAAATATTCTTAGTGGAGACATGTCTATAATAGGGCCACGGCCAGAGAGGCCAGAATTTGTTATCGAGCTAGAAAAAGAAGTGCCACTTTATCATCTGCGCCACATAATCAAACCAGGATTCACTGGATGGGCACAGATAAAATACCGATATGCACGAACAGTTCTTGAGTCAAAAGAAAAATATGAATATGATTTATATTATATTAAAAATAGAAACCTGGCTCTTGATATGGGAATCCTTCTTAGAACGATACAAATCTTTGTGACACACAAATAGTTAATCCTTATAAAGATCTATCGTTTTTTTAACCATCTCTTCAAAAGAATAGATTTTTTCTGAACGTTCTCTCAGGGCTACCCCAAAAGAGTTTCTCTTTGTCTCATCTTCCATCAGTTCTTTCATCGCATCATGTAATTCTCTGCTATTTTTTGAAGAGACAATAAACCCCGCATCTCCAATTATCTCTGGTGCCCCACCGACTCTTGTGGCTATTGTAGGAAGACCAAGAGAAGCTGCTTCTAACAAAACATAAGGTAACCCCTCTTTCAAAGAAGAAAGTACAAATATATCAAAAGCGCTCATATACCTAGCACCATCTGGTACAAAACCAAGGAAAAAAACTTTGTCTTTGATTCCAAGCTCTTTTACTTGTCTTAAAAGAACCTCTCTCTCTTCTCCATCTGACATACACACAAGGTATGCATCAATACCGACAAAAGATTCTAGAAGATATTTATATCCTTTGTTTGGGTGAAGTTCTGCGTTGATCCCAAACCAAAGCTTGTCAGTAGGAATTGGTAGCAAGTTCTGAATAAAT
>CAYHDV010000006.1:0-23542 GCA_964355515.1 uncultured Candidatus Saccharibacteria bacterium | reverse complement strand
CTATTTACATGAATAACATCCGGCTTTTCATTTTTTAAAATTTCAAAAATCTCAAAAAATAAATTAATGTCCTTACCTAGATTAATGTCTCTTTCTGATGCACGTAATTTGCCTGTTGAGATCCCCTCTTTTTGGAGTGCGTCAAAAAGACGCCCACTACCCCCAGCATAAACCATGCTAAAAAACCCTGCTTTTTTCGAGGCACAAGCCAAATCAAACACATACTGTTGTGCCCCACCCCAATTTGATTTTGTAATAAAATAGATTATTTTCATAGTATATATAGTACATACTACACAGGATTCAACACCTTTCAAAGCCCCTCAAAATAGGGTAGAATCACAACATGAACTTTAATGAAGAAGACCAAAAAATCTTTAAGATTCCATCTCTTTCTGAAACTAAGATGCTCTGGGAAAGTGGTGGTTTCCAGAAGTATTTCAGAAATACAAGCTGGATGTTTGCGGCAAAATTCCTAAGTATTTTTGTATCTTTTTTGGCAACAGCTGTTGTGGCAAGGCAACTTGGCCCAAGTAACTTTGGACAACTAAGTTATGCAATTAGTTTTGTGGGATTATTTTCTTTTTTATACTCTCTTGGGATAGATAGTATTTTATACCGAGATTTAATTAAGTTCCCAGAAAAAAGAATGGCCTATATGGGATCAGCCTTCTTTATAAAACTTGCTACTGGTGTACTTACTATTTTAGTCATTGGATTATCTGCTTTTTTTATAGCCGATAAAGATGTATCTCTTATACTTATATTTATACTTTCTGGATCATTCATATTCAATTCATTCCAAATAATAAATTATGAATTCCAAGCAAAGGTTGAATCAAAATACCCTTCGATTGCATCTTTCTGTGTTGTGGTCATATTAAATCTTCTTAAGATATTTGTTGTTTTATTTGGTGGTGGTGTTATATATTTAGCCCTTATTCTTTTATTAGAATCAGTACTATACGCTGGATTTTTCTTATTTATATATAAAGTTAAACTTAAAGAAAAAATAACTAACTGGACGATTGATAAAAAAATAATCTTTTCCTTAATCAAAGATTCTTGGCCTCTTATATTTACCGGAGTTTTTTCTATGATATATGCAAGAATCGACCAGCTATTCATCAAGCACATGCTGGGGCCAGAGTCTGTGGGGATCTATGATTCTGCTGTCCGGGTTTCTGAAGTTTGGTATTTTATACCAAATATACTAGTTGGATCATTTTTCCCCGCAATTGTAAATGCAAAGAGAACCTCTGAAAAAGTCTACAATTCAAGAATTTTTAAGCTGGGCGGTTTTCTAATAATTATGTCTTTAGCAATATCAATATTAGTAACAATTCTATCTAATCCTATAATAAACATCTTGTATGGACCATCTTTTGCTGGAGCGGAAATAGTATTACGTATTTATGTCTGGTCTATAATAGGAACATCCCTTATAACTCTATTTTCACAACATCTTCTAGTGGAAGGTAAAACAAAAATTATATTTATACTGACAATAGCACCAATGATAGTAAATGTTATCTTGAATATTCTATGGATACCTAAATATGGAGTAACCGGGGCCGCCTTTGCGACACTAATATCCTACTCAATAAGTCCTATATTTTTTGCTATAATAATGTTTGGTAGAAAAAATAATTAAAAGATACTTCCTAAGATATCCCAATACAGTATGAAATCAAAAGCATTAATCACTTCCGCTTCAAATAAATTCTTTCCATCCTTGTTAAATCTAATAGGATCTCTTAAGGCAAATTATCCAAACCATCCCACCCTTTTTATCTACAGTCTTGGATTATCAGACTTATTCAAAAATAGTCTAAAAAAAATAGACAATGTTGAGATCCTGGAAATCCCTAAATTTACATCTTTCTGGAGGAAGTGCTATACATGGAAAACATACATAATAAATACCCCATTGAGTGATCTCAACCTTTACCTCGATGCTGGTTGTCAAATACTTAGACCACTAGAGGAGTTATTCGAGAAAATAGAAAAAAATGATTATCTTTTGGTTGGTCAAGGTCATGGAATTATGTTAAAAAATGTTACACCAGAAAATTATTTAGAATTATTAGAAATACCTAAAGAGCAATATGATGAAGAAGTTATCACTGCAGGGATTTTTGGATTTAAAAAAGATTCAAAAATAAGTATCATAACAAAAAAATTATATTCAGCAGGATTAAGTGGTCTCTGTCTTGGTTTTTCAAAAGGAGAACAATGGAAAAACAAAGGTGTAGATAAAAATATATTTGTTAGAGACTGCCCAATGTTTAGGCACGATACAACACTTTTAACATTGTTAGTAAAAAAGTACATGGTAGATGCAATAATTGAGCCAATTCATAATTTTAGTCCCGAAAAAACAAATAGTGATTCTCAATTTATATGGAATCTAAGAATGAATTATAGGAAATTAGATTATTTAAATAACATAAAATTAAGTTATCCTGTTAAATTATTTATCTTTCTTTTTATAAAAGCTAAAAATATTAACCAATTTATAAAATTCGGTAAATAATATCATATCCCAATACCATGAATGTAAAAAAAACAATTAAAAAATACCCCCAAATACATCGGATCTTTAAGTTTCTGAAGTCAATATTCCTTTATGTATTAAACAAATATAAAAATATTTTTTACCTCTCAAACAATGGTGAAAGAGTCGACATAAACCTAAATAAAAATGTAAAATTGGAAGAACTAGGTATGAATGAAAAGTGCCACTATCTTAGGTATGAATTTGCAGAACAGTATATAAAGAAGGGGTGGATTGTGGGTGACCTCGCCTGTGGTACAGGATATGGATCAATTATCCTATCAAAAAAGTCAAAAGAAGTTATAGGAATCGATATAAACGAAAGAACAATTAAAAGTATCTCAAAAAGATATGAAGACATTGAGAATGTAAAGTTTTTTGTAAAAAACTTATTAGAAATTGATTATATTAATAAATTTAATTTTATAGCATCATTCGAAACGATAGAACACTTAAAAGAAGTAGATATTTATACTGTATTAAATAAATATAATAAAGCTCTACAAAATTCTGGTCTGCTAATTTTTTCAACTCCATATATGCAAATTGAATCTGTAGATGCAGTTTCATTGGGATACCATCTAACTTTTGATATTAATGAAGAAAAGATCAAAGAGTGGCTATATAAAAGTAATTTTGAATTGAAACAATTTCTTTATCAAAGTTATGAGCATCCAGAGTTAACAGAAAGTCTACATGATAAGCAATTTATTATTTGTATAGCAATTAAAAAATGATAAAAATACTAGAAACATTTAAAAAAGTATTAGATTTTTTTATAATATATAAAAATGACCATATAAAATATTCCCAAGATGGTCTATGGTCTACTTCTTTTACATATTTCATGGAAGATAAGAAATTCTTAGAGGCTTACAAAAAAGGGAGAGACCTCATGCCAGAAACTTGGTCAAAAGATCTTCACTTTCATTGGCGGGCTTATATAAACTGCTGGATAGCAAATAATGTAAAAAATATTCCCGGAGATTACATAGAATGTGGTACAAATACTGGAATGTACGCAAGAATGATCGCTGATTATATAGAAATAGACACCACTGATAAAAATATGTACTTAATAGACACATACGAAGGACTCAGTGAGAGCTACAGTAGCGAAAGAGAGATGGAAAGATCTAAGCAAATGGGTTACCATAAAGAGAACATCTTTGAAAAAGTGAACCAAACGTTTTCAGAGTTCAAAAATATTGAGGTTGTTAAAGGGGTTGTGCCAGATATATTAAAAAGATTTGATAATAACAAATTCTGCTATGTATCGATTGATATGAACTCTGTATACCCAGAAGTAAGCGCCCTTGAATATTTTTGGGATAAAATATCAATCGGAGGAGTTGTTATTCTTGATGATCACGCATTAGATGAAAAACAAGGTCTCGCTCATATAAAATTTGCTAAAAGTAAAAATTCTTCGATACTTTGTCTACCTACAGGGCAAGGGTTAATAATAAAAAATGAAATATAAAGTAAGTATAATCATACCCACACACAACGCTGAATCTTTCATAGAAAGAACTCTTTTTAGTCTAAGCAACCAAAGCTATAAAAATTTTGAGGTAATCATAATAGACGATGGATCTACCGATTTCACTTTAAAAAGTATAGATAACTGCAAAAAAAAATTCAAAAATCTTAATATTATTGTATTTAAAAATAAACAAGCTTCTGGTGGACCAGCAAAGCCGGCAAATATTGGTCTTAAAATGAGTACCTCAGAAATAATATCTTTTCTCGATCAAGATGATGAATGGCTGGAAGACAAGTTAGAAAAGGTAATAGATGTCTTTATAAAAAATCCTGATATCAATGTCGTTGGAACTGATATTAAAATAGTCGACGTTGATTCTCAGGAAATCAGATACTACCATCACAAAGACTCCTCACCAGATAAACTAAGTCTCCTAAAGTTAATCACCTCTGACAAGTTTTTTACAAGCTTTAGTCATTTATCTATCAGGAAGTCTGTGCTGGATGATATTGGGAATTTAGATGAAAATATTTTATTAGCAGCAGATCATGATTTTTGGATAAGATTGGCTTCTTTGGGTAATACCCACTTCATACAAAAGCCACTCACTATTTACAATAACCATAATAACAACTTATCTAAGACGTCTAGAACTCTTCAGGGAAATCTGAATGACTCTCTAAGGCTACTAGATAAGCATGCTGTGCTATATGCAAGATTTCCCTTTTATTTTTCAAAAAGAACTGAGCATACAGCTGATCTTTTTGGGCTATCAGATATGAGGAGTAAAAGTCTAGAATACTATGTAAAAAGTATTCGTCTTTGCCCTTACAATCTTATGGCTTATATAAAAATAATTAATGTTTTTATCAGCTTAAAATTATTTAAAAAAATCAAAAAAATATGAAACTTAGTATAGTCACGTCTCTATATAATTCAGAAAAGTACTTAGGTGATTACTTTAAGTCTCTTGAAGGATTCTATACTTATGCAAAATTTGATTTTGAGGTAATCATAATTGCAAATGATATAAATGAAAAGGAGCGTCAAATAATCTCAGAAAACTCACACTTAGGTAATATAAGATTAGTATCTGTAGAAAGAGAAAGTCTCTATGCTTCCTGGAACAGGGGCATAAAACTCTCAAACAATGAGGCTGTTACATTCTGGAATGTAGATGATAAAAGATTCCCGGAAGCGATTGATTTTGCTCTTCAAAATATTTCTAGTTCAAATTCAGAGATTATATACTTTCCTTTTAGATATAAGAGGTATTTTAAATTTGCTAACTTAAAATTTCTTATAAAAAATAAAATATTCAACCCCCCAGAATTTAAAAGGGAGATTTTTGTCAAAGAAATGCACTGTGGCCCTTTCTTTGTCGTAGTAAAAAAGGTTTTTGAAAAAATAGGATACTTTGATGAGGATTATACTATTGCTGGAGATTTTGAATGGTGTGTCAGGGCAGCTTTTAATAACATACGATTTACAAAGATAGATTGTACTGCTGGAATATTTATTAATAACGGTGGAACACTTAGTGGGGGTAGAAATCCATTACAAGAAAAAGAAAATAGATCAATATATGATAAATATATAACTAATAAAAAAATAATAGCCTTAACACCAGCGAAAAATGAAGGCTGGATTATGAAGACATATATAAACAATATCAAAAAAGTTGCCGATGAAATAATAGTGCTAGATGATAATTCATCAGACGAAACTGCAAAAATATGCGAAGAAAACGGTGTAATTCTTTTAACGAATACAAAAAAGAGACCAGAATCAGGCTGGTCTGAATTTGATATAAGGAATCAGCTTCTCGAAGAAGGGCGAAGGCGTGGTGGCACCCATTTTATATGCTTAGATGCTGACGAGCTGGTATCTTCTAGTTTAATAAGCAGTTTAAAGGATTCCATATTAGAGCTCCAGACAAACGAAAGAATTTTTTTGCGATGGATAACCTTGTGGGGAGATATCAAAACAGAAAGAATAGATCAACCATTTGGTGACCTTTATAAAGATTTTATCTTTTGTGATTCTGAGAATTTATCCTTTAATTATGTATTCCTTGGGGTTGCCAGAACTCCAAGGAATAACTTCACCAAAGATGTATATATTAAGAGAGGTGGAATACTCCATCTATCTCATCTAAATATGGACAGAGCACAAATTAAACAAGCTTGGTATATGTGTTCAGAATTAATAAAGGGTGGTAGAGGGGCAAAAAGAATCAACCTAATGTATAGTGAGTCTATAAAGCCAAGCAAAATAAAACTGGCAGAGCTAAAGCGGGAGGATTCCGATGGTCTTATTTTAGAAGAAGGGATATTCAAAATAGATAATAATTGGAGGCTCGACGAAATATTAGAGTGGTTTACAATATATGGGATAGAATACTTCGAAGATTTAAATATATGGCATATAAAAATACTTCGAGATTTATTTGTTAATAGCACAAAAAGAGAACCCCACCCTAAATCATTTACTCGACTATTGATTGAGGCAAATAATATAAAGAATAAAATAATAAATTCAATAACATAAATATATGAGAAAAGACTTACGCAGTTATTTGGCACACAATGAAGAATATGAATCCGATCCAAACAGCATAGAGAACAACATAAGGCTCATAAAAATGTATCAAAACATTAAACTTTTTGAAACTCTAGGTTTTGAGAGGGCTTTAAATAACTTCGATCACAGGGACTTGCATGTAGATCTTGGCTCAGGAACTGGTTGGTTAATAAATGAGACAGCTCCAAAATTTAAGTTGGTTATTGGAGTTGAGCAATCCACCGCTGCAATAAAAACATCAGAGTCTATTCTTGCTGCTCACAAGAATATATTATATGTAAACAAAGATATGGTTGAGTGGACAGAAAAAAAAATATTTACTAAACCTGTGTTTTTTACAAGTGCGATGGTTTTCTCTCACATCAAAGATCATTATGTTACAAAACTGTTAACGAATATAGACTCTTCCCCACTGGGCTCAACCCTATATTTCAATGAAAATTACGACACCAATATACACCAGCCTCTTTGGCATATAAGAAATAAAAGCTGGTGGGCCAAACGTCTCCCTAACTGGCAATTGACTTTTTTCCAAATACCGAACGATGTATACATAAGTGGGATATATGGAGAGAGAGTTGGTAGAGAGAATGTAATAGAAAAATATAACCTCTCTTTATTAGAAAAGATAGGTTGGCATATCTCAGGAATAAAGAATAAAATTTATGCTATATCTAAAATACCTAAATATATAATAAGAAAAATCTATAAATAGCGAACCCCATTATATCCTTACCCTAAATGAAATACTTAGCAAAAAAAATAATACCGTATTTACCAGCCCCTGCTCGAGTTTTGCTTTTTCGAGTTTATGAGTCGTATTTTGCCTATAAATCTAGAAAATTTTCTAAAGAAATTGCCCCATCAGGCAACCTGGGAAAAATAGTAAATATACTATTTTTTCATCCTTCTGGACTGTCTTTTGGTGGCACTGAAAAATTTTTACAGATCCTTGCTAAATATATAGATAAAAAAAAGTACAATATTTTCTATATGTACTCAAATAAAATAAAAGATTCTGATGGACGAAAATATTATTTAGAGAATCAAAATATAAAATTTATACCGTTCTCATATAACTCAAAACATCCCTATTATCCATTTATCTTAGAGGGCATGCGTCCTGATTTCTCTACGGTTCTTCGAGATCAGAATATTGACTTAATAATTACAGCAGGAAGTGGCTATAGTGAGTTCCCTTTCAATATAGTATCTAAACTTCCTATAATAATGTTAAATATTTTTGGGTCGCCTAGTGCCAAGAAAAATATAATCAAACATATCTGTATATCAAAAGAAGTGGCAAATAAAATATCCAATGTTGTTCCTGATAAAAAAATAGAGATAATGTATATTCCATCAGAAAAACCTAGTCCTGAAAATAGTCTCGTTCGAGATATATTAACTAAGTTTAATATAAAACCAAAGGATACAGTTTTTGGACGAATAGGTCGTGCATCAGATGAAATATTTGACCCTATTGGGATCAGAGCCTTCAAAAAGGTTGTTGCACATCACCCAGATTCACACTATATAATTATGTCTGCTCCTCCAATTCTGCAAAAAATTGTGAAGGAAGAGAATATCCCAAATGTTCATTTTCTTGAATCAAGTTATCATGAAAAAGATGTGTGGGCTTTTCATGGTGCCATAGATGTTCTAGCTCACTTTAGAAATGATGGAGAATCCTGTGGTTTAAATATAATAGAGTCAATGCTCTCTGGTAACCCAATCATCACCCATAAGTCACATATCTGGAATGCTCATCTAGAATATCTGAAACCAACATTTAGTAGAGTCGCAGAGAAAGATGATGTTGAAGAATACGCTAAATATATGGAAGAGATGATTAAAATGAAACAAGATGGTAGTATCCAAAACATATCTCTGGAAGTTAGGAAGTACGCAGAATCTATGTTTTTAATACCAAATAATATTTCAAAACTTGAACAAATAATTGATGATTATGATAATAATACTAACTAGAACAAATAATCATTTTAGAGTAGAGTTTTGGAAGCACCTTATCTCTTATCTAACAAAAAGAAACAGGGGGCCAAGAGCTGTCGCTAATTCTGTTACGTCTGGATTTAAAGAAAACAATATTGAGTACAAGCTAAATCCAAGCAGTATTCCTATGGGGTCAACTGTCTTAGTCTTGAGTGGAGTCCAAGCACTAAGAGATGCCATCAAGCTAAAAAAGGATGGTTTCATACAGAAACTTATTGCTGGACCCAATATTGTCGAAAATCCTGTAAATGAATCGGAGATTATTAAATCAAAATATATCGACAAGATTATAGTTCCCTCTGGGTGGGTCAGGGATCTATACTCTAAGTACCTGAATGAAGAGGAGTTATCTAAGGTACACATTTGGGCTGCGGGGGTTTCTCTTGGAAGTAAATCTAAACCAAGAAAATCCACCGGAAGAGTTTTAGTTTATAAGAAAAAATGTCCAGAATCACTTTACAAACATGTACAGAAAACTCTTTCAAGCAAAAATATTTTATACGATGTTATAGAATATGGATCCTATAAAAGAAGAATTTATCTTTCTAAGCTGAAAAAAGTTGATCTTCTCATCTATCTGCAAGAGACAGAAAGTCAGGGTATTGCTCTTTTTGAGTCATGGTCCACAAATACCCCAACACTTGTATGGGAAAAAAAGGAGCACTATATAAATAAATACAATGTCACCATCAAAGGAAAAATCTCTGCCCCATATTTATCAGAAGAAAATGGATTAAGTTTCAATGGAATTGATGACTTTGATGACAAGTTTAAATTTATAATAGAAAATCTAAATTCATTTGAGCCATATGAATTTATTAATAAATATTATACAAATGATATTGCCTCGAGAAACCTCCTTGATATAATAAAAAAATGATAATAACTAAACTAAAAGGTGGGCTAGGAAACCAAATGTTTCAGTATGCAGCTGGAAGAGTTTTAGCTGTGACTAATAAACAACCTCTCCTTCTTGATGTAAACAACTACCAAGAAGATCCCCTGATGACAAATAAGTCTCCTAGATCACTCAGTCTTTTAAAATTTAATCTAGAGCCAAACACTCAGATAGCTACAAATAAACAAATAATTTATGTTAAATACCCTCTTGGATTAATCTCTAGGGTGTATAGATACCTAGATAAAAAACTTTTTAGGAATTTCTATGTGGACGCACATATGAAAATGTTAAAACAAAAAGAGGAGAACGTCTATCTAGAAGGATATTTCCAAAGTGAAAAAAACTTTTTAGGAATTCGAGAACAATTATTAAAAGAGTTCACTCTAAAAAACGAACTTCTCTCTTCTGAGGTGGTTAGTCTATATCAGGAGATCGAGCATTCTAATTCTATTTCAATTCACATTAGGAGGGGTGATTATGCTGAGGACTCATCAACAAATAAATACCACGGATTGTGCTCTCCTGCATACTACCAAAGAGCTATTGATTATATCTCAAAAGAAGTGAGCAGTCCCATTTTTTATATTTTCTCCGACTCAGAAACTTGGGCAAAAGAAAATCTTAACTTCCCTGCTGGCTCAGTGTTTGTATCTGACCATGGTTTTTCAGCTGAGCAGGATCTGTGCTTAATGAGTAAATGTAAACATAATATTATCGCAAACTCATCATTTTCATGGTGGGGAGCATGGCTAAACAGTAATGAAAACAAGATTGTAATAGCTCCAAAAAATTGGCTAAGAAAAGGTGATGGTCCTCATAAAAATATAATCCCAGAATCATGGATAAGATTATAAACAAAAAACCACTTATAAGCATAACAATGCTTACTCATAATAGTGAAAAAACTATCAAGGAAGCTGTCGATAGTGTTCTTGAGCAGTCATACAAAAACTGGGAACTCATTATCATAGACGATGTTTCTTCTGATGATACTATTTCTTTTATTGAATCCATCCAAGATCCTAGAATTAAAATATTCAAAAACCAAACGAAATATACTCTTGCTGAAAATAGAAATTTGGCACTAGAGAAATCATTGGGTGATTATGTTGCGGTTTTAGATAGTGATGATGTTTGGGTGGATAGCGAGAAGCTCGAAAAGCAAATTTCTTTCCTTGAAACAAACCTAGACCATGTAATGGTCGGCACCCAAGCAAAAGCAATAGACGAATCTGGGATAATACTAAAAACCATAAAACACAATCAAAGAAACGAATCAATAAGGAAAAATATTCTCATAAAAAATCAATTTACTCACTCAAGCATTGTGGTGCGGAAAGAGAGCCTTCTATCTATTGGTGGATATGGACCCCCAAAAGAAATCCCTATTTGGGAAGACTACTATATGATTTTGGAATTAGGCCAAAAAGGGAAAATGGCAAATATCAAAGATTTTTCAACCCTATACAGGGTTCATGAGAAAAACACTAGCAAGAATAAACTCGGCGGGAAATATCATCTGGATATTATTAAAAAATTTAAAACTGCATACCCAAACTATATCCCTGGATATATATTTGGGTTGCTGCGAATAATTCTAAAATAAGAAAATTCTTCTTATTTATTTGTGTTTCTCAATTTAAGAATATCAGCAGAAACCATCTCCTTCACAATAGCGTCAAGATTATATTTTGGCTCCCAGCCCAGAAACCCTCTTGCCTTCTTTGAATCACCCAAGAGGTATTCTACTTCTGCTGGTCTAAAATATTTTGGATCTATTTTAACAACAACCTGCCCGACAGAGCACTTGCAGTCAGAGTTATTTACAGAGGTGATGATGGCTTTTTCAAGAAGGCCCTCTCCCTGAAACTCAAGTGTCACACCTATTTCTCGAAAGGCCTTCACCACAAACTCTCTTACTGAAACGGACTCTCCTGTTGAAACAACGAAGTCCTGAGGTTTCTCTTGTTGTAGCATCAACCACATAGCTTCTACATAGTCCTTTGCGTGGCCCCAGTCACGCTTTGCATCAAGGTTGCCCAAATACAAGCAATCTTGCTCACCCTCCGCAATCTTTGCAACCGCCATTGTTATCTTTCTTGTCACAAAAGTCTCCCCTCTTCGTGGTGATTCATGGTTAAAAAGGATTCCAGAAACAGCAAACAGTCCGTAAGATTCTCTGTAGTTTATGGTAATCCAGTGAGAATACAGCTTGGCTACACCATATGGACTTCGAGGATAAAATGGAGTCTCTTCGTTTTGTGGAGGTTTTGAAGCACCAAACATCTCTGATGTAGATGCCTGATAAAACTTCGTTTTCTTTTCTAAACCAAGAATTCGGATTGCCTCTAATATGCGAAGTGTCCCCATTGCATCACTATTTGCAGTATATTCAGGGGTTTCAAAGGATACCTGCACATGACTTTGTGCACCGAGATTATATATTTCGTCTGGCTTTACTTCTTGGATGACCCTGATTATATTTGTTGAATCAGTCAAATCTCCATAATGAAGAATTAATTCTCTATCGCCAGAATGAATATCTTTGTATATATGATCAATACGTTCAGTATTAAAAGACGAAGATCTTCTCTTTATCCCATGAACTTCGTATCCTTTTTCTAACAAAAATTCAGTAAGATACGATCCATCTTGCCCAGTTACCCCTGTGATTAATGCTCTTTTTTTCATGTTATTTATTATAACCCTAATACAAAAATTATCAGAATATTCCCTTCTCACGAGAAATACTCACTTCCACCGTCACATTTTCATTAATTCAGCTAGCTTATTTCAATAATAAGATTTTAATATTAAAAAAACCCAGACGACTGCCTGGGTTTTTTGTTAAGATTGTTCGACCGAAATTTAGTGGCTATTGAATTCTGTCATAGCAGCAATAAAACCTACGGTGATCATTACCTCCTGTTGCTCCGGCGGTAACATCTGACTCATTATTCTGGCCAAAGATTGTAACCCCATCATCAAGATCTCCATTCCCATCTCCAGTCCAGAGCCACTCTCCAACGGGTTTAGGAAGTATTCCTAGCTCTAAATAGTGTCTGGCCGCATAGTTATATTCTGGCCAATTACAAAGCCTGCCATCTCTTGAGAAACAAACGTCTATCGCATTCTTCCACTCAACAGTTGATGGATGTCTTAATGAATCCATGCATACAGCGCCGTTGATTGGCTTTGATCCCAAAGGACATTCACTTTGAATAGCCTGTCCAGGAGGGCCGGTTGGACCGGGGATACCCTGTAATCCCTGTTCTCCAGTAAGTCCTTGTGGACCAATTGGCCCTTGCGGTCCTTGCGGTCCTTGAATTCCTTCTGGGCCAATTGGTCCAGTCAATCCATCTTGTCCATTTTCACCAGCTGGCCCAGTTAATCCCTGTGGTCCTGTCTGTCCAACCGGACCTTCTGGCCCCATTGGACCAATCGGTCCTACTTCTCCTGTCATACCTTGAGGGCCAACCGGTCCTGTTGGACCGGGGATACCCTGTAATCCCTGCTCTCCATCTTGTCCAGGGGGTCCAGTTGGGCCAATCAAGCCCTGAGGCCCCATTGGCCCAGTCTCCCCCGGGAAACCCTGTGGTCCTGTTGGTCCTTCTGGACCAATGAAGCCCTCTAGAGAGGATATGGTTTCGGCCGTCTTGGCGTACAAAGCATAAGGCACAGAGAGTATTTGGGATGCCCCAAGCATGTCAAACTCTACCCCAGTCCAGATTTCGGTCTGGATGAAGTGTATTTCAGCTGCCCAGTCAATCCCTGAGAAAACACCAATTGTGGGGTATCCCTCTCCTATGTGAAGAGAGAATAGTCCAAACTGGTTTGTTGAAGCAGTATCCTGTTCTTGGTAAATGGGATTATTCCCTGTGTTTCCAGGGATAATAGATATCCTAAGGATGATCTGTTGGTTACCCAGGATTGTCCCTCCGGCATCTCTGGCCACACCTTGATAATTCACTGATTGTGGTGGTGAAACCTGAGCGGTAGCCAGGATAGGTAAAATGGTAAGTGATACAAGTAAAAAGATTATTGAATTTTTCATGAGCTTTTGTTTAAAGTTTAAAGTAATTTTATCACAAGATATCTTCTAGTAAAACACCCAAAACAAAAAACACCCTTTCGGGTGTTTTTTGTTGTTTCAAAGATTTGATTCTTCGAATATTTCAGCCTTAGTTAACTATGAAGGGTTAATGTTTAGTTGAGCATATTCTGAAGACATCATATCTCCTCTCCATAGAATGTCAGCTACTGCGTTTGCAAAGTTTGCTCCGTTAATTCCGAAGTCAAGTGCTGTAGAAGACGCAGAAGAACTATCAAGTTGAAGCTGTATTGAGTCATTATCATCCTCAAGGTCAGCTGTGTTCATGTAGAAGTATATAGTCTCAGATCCTCCAGCAGCGATTGTAAGATCAGCTGATGAGAAATCAAGGGCTAGTCCTGTTGTTCCGTTTGTTGCGTTAAGAGTAGTATCTAGAACTGTTCCATTTTCCTTCTTAACTGTAATCACTTCAGATCCAACAGTTGTATCGTCAGATCGACCAACAATAGCATTGAAGTCAATCTTGTTTCCATCCGCATTTTGGAAGGTAACATCTTCATCTCCGTTTGCTGTGATTTTTAGTTTTCCAACGATGTGAGCTGCATTGTTTGCCAAAGTTGTGTTTGGCAATGTTAGCCACTCAAATGTTGGGTAAGATTGGAATAGGCTAGCAAATGTTGAAGTTCCTGTTCCTGTTGAAGCGATTGCTGCTCCAGAAGCAAGTCCTGTACCATCAACATCTCCTGTAGCGAACACTGCAGCGTTAAGAGTGTGCGCGTTGTCAGCCAAAGTATTAGCAACATCTCTTGTTACTGCTTTAACAATAACCTTGATGTGGTCGTTCTTTGGAACGAATACTGCACCATCATTCCAGTAAGCTGTTGCTGTTGCTCCTGTGTTTCCTACTGAAACAGCTGAACCAAGATTGTTTCCATTCTTGTCTACAGCTTGGAAGTAGTAAGTATCAGCTACTGTTGATGTTCCTGTTCCTCCGAGTGTTAACACGAATGAGTCAAGTTCAACATTTTCGATATCTCCTGATGTAAGTCTAAAGATAGCGATTGTCTCCATACCGTTTTGTCCAGCATCAAGGATTACTCCTGCTGATGGTGATGAAGAGTCTACTGAAGCCACAAGAGTTCCTGAAGTTTCTGAAGTCATAGCTTGTCCAGCACCTGATGGTGTTGAAGAAACTGTAAGACCTGTGTCAGCTCCTGAAGCTGTAAGTGAGTCAAGGTCAACTGTATAAGTATCGTTTGATCCTGCAGCTGTTGATCCAGCTGAAAGGTCTCCCACTACAGCAACTCGCACTGATGCATCCTTAGCAATTGTAAGAACTTGTGTCAGTGTAAATGCTTGTGTTGCAGCTGAGATGTTTTTTGAATCAGAGATCTTTGTTTCGAAAACATCACCTCGTGATGAGTTTGAAGAGTTAAGATCTGCCCATAGTTCAACATTGTCAAGATCTGCATAAGCAGCAGTTCCTGCGATAGCAGCAGCAATTGTCATTGCTGTTACTTCTACAGCTTCTCCTGAGTTATTTGCAGAAAGGTCAAAGTTTGCCCATACAAAGTCTTGTGCTCCAACAGCAACTGATTGTGCACCAGGTGTTGTAAGAGTTGTAGATGTAAGAGAACCTGCCTTTACAGTAAGAGTGTTTCCATTTACCACTGCGGCAGCTGGACCTGCTGTTACTGTATCGTTTGAAGTAAGTCCCTTTGCTGTAAGATCTGTATCAGCATCAGCTACTCCAGCTTGGATTGTATCGTTAGCTGAAACATCGTTTGAGATGTCAGCGTAGATTCCAACCTTTGTTGTTCCTACTGAAACTTCAAATACATCACTAAATGTAGCTGTTGCTTCGTAAGTTGTAGAGTTTGCTGTGTAATCAGTTGTACTTACATCATTTGGACCTCCTAGAAGTTCTCCTGTTGCCATGTTTCGGATTCGGATGTTTGAAATCTCAGAATCTGTCATAGTTCCAAGGTTAAATGAAACCTTGAATGAAGACACTTGTAGAGCTTCTCCTGTTGAGATGATATCTACAACAGAGATAAGTCGGTCAGTTCCTGCAGTGATTGCTCCTGTTGCAGGTGTTGTTGATGACTTAGCTATTGTAAGTGCTCCAGCAGCGATTGTCTGGTTTGAAGAACCTTGTCCATTCCATCCTCCTGTAATTGTAGGAGTGATGTAGTAACCATAGCTTGATCCCTTCACTTGTACTCGAACATCTGAACCATCTGTTAGGTCAGCGTTTAATGTAAGTGAAGCACCGTCTACAATGTCAGCTCGAACTTTGAATCGTCGTAGGTTACCCTTTGTGATTGCAATGTTCAAGTTGTTAAATGTTGCAAGCCCTTGTGCATCCCATCCTGAGACAGTAGCAATTGTGGCGTTGTTTGTAACATCGTAAAGTTCGATGTTTGTAAGGTCATCTGATGATGCTGATCCTTGTTTCTCAACTTGGATTTGCTCAACAACAACATCTTCTGTTGAACCAACAGAGATTTTAAATTTGTTAAGTTCAACATTTTCATCTCCAACATCTGGTGTTGAATCAGAAACAGATCCATCGTTTGTTACAGATACTGCGCCGATTGTAAGGCTAAGTACTGAGAAAGATGGTCCTTGTACTGGGAATGATCCCCCTGCAGCTGGTGAACCAACAAAATTGATATCTTCTAGAGAAGCAATACCAAATGATGCTGATTGTCCGTTTGTAGCAGATGAATCAACTCCTGCTCGTAGGTAGAACATCTTTGTAGCTCCTGATGCGATCATTACATTTGAAACAAATGTAAGTTTAACCTCATTTGAAGAGTTAAGAGTTCCTGCTGAAGTAAGAGCTACTCCATTTTCGTCAAGAACTTTGATGTTTTCCCAGTTTGAGTTAACTGAGTTTCCGTATCGAGTGAAAGTAATATCGTTGATATCAAGTGCACTTGATCCTGCTGCAATTTGGAATGCAAAAACGTTTGCATTTCCTCCTGTAGCAATTGATCCTCCGTTAAGAGAAACACCTGAAACACTTGCTGATCCTACTCCTGGTGTAACTTCTGGTGTTCCTTCTGAATCACAGTGATTAGCTACATATGTGTGGTAAGCAGCATCTGTGTTTGGTCCATTAATACCATCTGGTGTTGATCCGATGATTGTTTGGAATTCTTGAACTGCAATTTTTGTAAGCGGTCCGAATTTTCCGTCCACAACAAGTTGTGGTTGTGAACTATTTGAAAGAGTTCTAACTTGGTTCATAGCTCGTTGAACCTTTTTAACATTTTCTCCTGTGTGTCCTACTCGAACAATTGCTGATGTTCCGTAAGTTTCACATGAAGTGTTTTCTGAGCCACCTGTAACCAATGCTTGTACTGCTGCAGCTTGTGTCCCTGTAAGACCTAGAGCTGTAATAAGTGCTGTAGCATCAGCTTGTGATAGAGCTTGAGCAGTTGGCATAGCTACGAATCCGAAGATTGTTGCTGCAACCAAAAGCCCAGTCATAGCTCCAGTGATTTTTTTTGTAATATTCATAATTAAATTATCTTTGATAATTTAGTGGTTCATCGATACTTTTTATATATTGATGCCACTATACGCCTTATAACTTAGTTCGACTAAAACTAATAGCGTTTTTGTTCTACGATAGAGCTTTTATTGAACTATCTATAAAACCGTAACCATACGATTAAAGTTTGTAACCTTACAATTACGACCCTCTCTTAATTCCTTTGCTTTTTTGCTAAGACTAAAGAAGGATTTTTGCAGTAACTACACTGCATGCATCTGCCTTGTCGACACGACGGATACATATTGGCAAACATGTATCGTCCTTTTGAGACCTGCTGCATAATTAGATTCAGAATGAATCTTTTTAAACAAGAGTGAAACGAAGTGAAAAAAATTGAAGAATATTTTTTATATTTTGAAAATTTTTTCACGAGTTTTTAACCTTGTTTTGGAAGATTCAGCTCGGGATATAATTATGCAACAGGTCTCTAATCACCCACTTTCGCGAGCAAAGAATTTTGAGAAGGTCTGACTTAAAAAGTTGTTGTACAACAACTGTTTTAAGAAAAACAGGATCGTGAGATTTCTCTTTTTTCTTTTTAGATTGAAATAATCTAAGCCGAAAAAAGGTACGTCTTTTTATATTCTGTTTTCAAGGACCTTCCCTCTTTGCTGCGCATTTTTGTATAACAAAATTACACAAAAACCGTCGAGCAAAGAACCTCAATATATTAGCACATACTAGGAAATAATTCTAGTACATACTTGTGTATTATATCTTGGTGGGGATAATAAAAACAATAGAAATTGTGGAAAAATAATAGAAAATTCATCTATTAAAGTCTCCACACTAAAAGACGGATTATCTCCCAAAATGTTACATCCTACCTTAGATAAACATATCTAGCCCATCTTTTCTGTCCTGTCTGCTTTATTTGTCCTTTGTCTATCAAATACTGAATGTCTCTTTGGATAGTTTTTGTCCCTACATTGTCTATTAGACCAGAGATGTCCTTTACAGAAACATCATCCTTGTCTTTTATAAAAGACAGTATTTTATTGATTCTTTCCCTTCTTTCATCAGTAGAATGTCCTTTATCTTCAGATAAATTAGTTTCTAAGGGTTTATTTTTCAGGACAGCAGAATCAATGTCTCTTAGAATCTGAGTTGCTTTATGGGTTGTGGTCACAGCATCTCTATCCTGTAGCCATGTCTCATCAAACAAAGATCTACCTGAGGTCCCAGAATTAAGGAAAATTGATTCTTCCCCCTTGTATGGAACGCTATTGTTTTTTAATTCAGATCCAAGCTTTGAGATGGCATTTTTAATAATAAAATAAGTAGATTCATTGATTTCTCCCAGGGTCCAGAGTAATGTAATTTGATTATCAACAAGAATGATTATCTCTTCTATCTTGCCAAAGATTATTTCTTTATCGAGATGACTTTTTCGATGAAAGTTTGAAGTATAAAAAAGAAGAGAATTTGAGCTCTCCCTTAGTGAATTTCGAAAGGGGTCAGACTCTAAAAGACATCGAGAAATTATAGAAATAGCGACAGCAACCTTATGTGTCTTTTTGATTATAAAAGACATGTCTTTTATAACTCTTTGCATTTCTGATTGAATTTTACTTTTATCTGGAATCATGGATATAGTATGTCGTTTTAATGTCTTTTATAGAAAAGTAGGTTTTGTAAGAGACATTGTCCATTATACTTAAATCACCTTATTTTTCAAGCTAATGGTCATCTTCTGTATATGAAAAATAAAAACCAACAAAATCCCCTGTTACAGCCCTGCATATACAAAGTTTTATGTTTTATTTGATATAATGGCACAAGAATATATGGCAAGAAAAAAACAAAAAGAGGAGCGTCTACTAAGTCCCGAAGCAAAGCGTACACTCTACGCAATTCTTTTATTTTTGGTTTCTATTTTCATGATATTAGGAGCAATGGGACTTGCTGGTATTGCTGGCAAAACCGTCCACAAGGGGCTTCTTTTCCTCTTTGGATATGGCTTCATTTTTGTCCCACTTTCTCTTATCGGATGGGGATCATACCTTTTTAATTTCATAGAGATGATAGATAGGAAGACAGCTATTGGAATAATCCTGCTGGTCATCTCTGGAGAAGGACTTCTTTCTCTTATAAACAAAGAAGCTGGCGGGTTGCTGGGTGCACTCATCCAGTCACCGCTTGTTAACCTTCTTGATATATATGTATCAGTAGCGCTCCTTGTGGCAATGCTTGCAACCTCTATTGTGCTTGTATTTAACATACCCCTTTCTCTTTCTGCCTTCAAAGAAAAACTATCTGAGATGTTTGCTCGGAATAAAGACACTGAAGATGAGGAAGGGTTCGTGGTTGATGAAGAAGAATATGAAGATGAGGAAGAAAACTATCAGGAAGATACGGATGAAGAAGAGTCAAACAAAAAATCAGAAGACCCAAAAATCTCAACAGGAGATGAGAGTGAAACCGCTGAAATGTTTTCTGGGTCTTTTGAAGATAGAGAGTACACACCTCCACCACTATCCCTTCTTGCAAAAGACAAAGGAAAACCAAATGTTGGAGATATCAAAGCTAACTCAAATATTATAAAAATCACTCTTCAGAACTTTGGGATTGAAGTTGAGATGGACGAGATCACTGTTGGACCGACAGTCACCAGATATGCCATGAAGCCAGCCCAAGGGGTAAAAATCTCTAGAATCATCGGTCTTAAAAATGACCTATCTTTGGCCCTAGCTGCCCACCCTATCCGAATCCAAGCCCCAATCCCGGGGAAGGCTCTTGTGGGTGTTGAAGTCCCAAATAAAGTTAAATCTATGGTAGGTCTAGGGAACCTTCTTTCAACAAGAGAATTTCAGGAAAGTACAAAAGATCTTCTGGTGGCCCTTGGTAAAGGAGTTTCTGGAAAACCAGAGTATACAAATATCGCAAAGATGCCCCACCTTCTTATTGCCGGAGCAACAGGTGCAGGTAAATCTGTAACCGTGCATGCAATCATCACATCTCTTTTGTACAGAAATGGGCCACAAGATCTTCGGTTTATTATGGTGGACCCAAAACGAGTTGAGCTAACTCTTTATAACAAAATACCCCACCTTCTTACCCCAGTTATTAAAGAAGCCAAGAAAGCTATTCTGTCTTTAAACTGGGCAATAAAAGAAATGGATAGAAGATACAATATTCTAGAAGCAGAAACAGTTCGAGACATCCAGTCATACCATGAAAAATTTAACACAGAAAAAGCTTCAGGATTTCATGATGAACAAAAAGGCATGGAAAGACTTCCGTTTATTGTCATCATAATAGATGAGGTGGCAGATATCATGCAGACTTATCCAAGAGAGCTTGAGTCTGGAGTTGTTCGCTTGGCACAGATGAGTCGAGCGGTCGGGATTCATCTTATCCTCTCAACACAGAGACCCAGCGTAAACGTTGTTACTGGACTTATCAAAGCAAACGTCCCCGCGAGACTTGCCCTACAGGTGGCATCACAAGTTGATTCAAAAACTATTCTTGATCAGTCTGGGGCGGAAACACTTCTTGGTGCAGGAGATATGCTATATCTTTCTGGTGACATGGCACAACCAGAGCGAATCCAGTGTGCATACATATCAGAAAAAGAAGTAAAAGATGTTGTAAGCTATCTGGCAAAAGCCTATAGAGATGAAGTGCAAGAAGAAATTATCTTCACAAAAGAGCAAGAAGGAGCTGGGGGATCTATATTCTCTTCTCAGGTGGACGATGATATTGATGATGATTTATATGAAGAAGCCAAAGAAATTGTGGTTGGTAGCAAAAAAGCAAGTACTTCATACCTACAAAGAAGATTGAAAATTGGGTACTCACGAGCTGCGAGACTTATCGATATATTAGAAGAGCGAGGTGTTATCGGCCCTCAAAACGGGTCAAAGGCTCGCGATGTATATGAAGGAGGAGGAAGCGGAGTTGTGGATAGTATGGCAGAAGAGTTTGATAATGCTGATTCCTATGATGAGATTGAGAGATAAAACAGCTCATCTGGAGTACAAGAAAATTGCAACCTATATAGGTATTCTTATCTTTTTCTCTGTTGTTCTAATTTTTACATATAGTAAGACAAAAAACATTTGGAGAGGAGTGACCATCACGATCTTCTCACCCAAAAATGGAGAGTCTATATCTGAACCCATGTTGTACCTTGAGGGGGTCGCCCCAAGAGCCACAAAGCTCACGATAAATGGCAACAATACCCTTGTGGGTGAATCAGGAGATTTCTCTTATCCAATTCCAATATTTTCAGGTTATAATGAAATAAATATCATAGCTGAAGACAAGTTTAAAAACAAAACAGAAAAAGTGATTCATGTAAGTGGCCCAAGAATATTATTAGAAAGTTAATCAAAAATTATTATGATACAAAAAAAACCAGTTAAAAAAGTAGCCAAGAAAGAAGAACTGCCTACCGAACAAGGCGAGGCCAATGAGCCAATGAGCTCAAACTTGGCAGGAATCCAAGACACTATCCGGTCTATTCAAACAAAGTTTGGTGAAGGAGCAATTATGAAGCTTGGTGATACTCCAAAAGTAAACATCGGCGTAATCCCAACAGGTTCTCTTGGTCTAGACTTCGCACTAGGTGTGGGAGGCCTTCCACGTGGAAGAATAATAGAGATTTATGGACCAGAATCTTCTGGAAAGACCACTCTTACTCTCCACGTTATCGCGGAAGCTCAAAAAATGGGAGGAGTTTGTGCCTTTATCGATGCAGAGCATGCTATGGATCCTGACTACTCAAGAAAGCTTGGAGTGGACATAAACAACCTTCTAATTTCTCAGCCAGATACAGGAGAGCAAGCGCTAGAAATTGTAGAAAGCCTAGTTCGGTCAGGAAAGGTGGATGTTATTGTAATTGACTCTGTGGCCGCTCTGACACCCAAAGATGAAATAGAGGGAGATATGGGAGCTCACCATGTGGGAAAACAAGCGAGACTTATGTCACAAGCACTACGAAAGCTAACAGCTATCACCGCAAAGTCAAAAACAGTGGTTATCTTTATAAACCAAATCCGAATGCAGATCGGAGTGATGTTTGGCTCACCAGAAACAACTCCAGGAGGAAAGGCTTTGAAATTCTACACATCAGTACGACTTGATATCAGAAGAATCGCCCAGATCAAAAAAGGTGAAGAAGTGGTAGGTGCTCGAACACGAGTAAAGGTTGTAAAAAACAAAGTCGCTTCACCCTTTAAACAAACAGAATTTGATATCATTTATAATGAAGGTATTTCCAGGTCTGGAGAGCTTCTTGCTCTAGGGGAAAAGATGAAAATAATCAAAAAAGCTGGAGCTTCATATAGCTACCTGCCACTTGATGGAGGAGAGGAAATAAAACTAGGAAGAGGATACGACGCCACAAGAAAAATTCTCGAAGACAAAGAAAACAAAAAGATACTCACTTCCCTTCTAAAAGATGTTCGGAAAGGATTAAAAGAAGAGCGTAACCAATAATTCATTTAAATAAAATACAACAACAATATGAAAGAATTTAATGAAAACCATTTTGAAGATGAAGAAAGGATTTTTGGACAAGACCCAGAAAAACAATTTATACCTATCGAAGAAATCGGAGATACTGACAATTCCTGGCAAACTTTTGGAGAAGAAACACCGAATCGTCTATCTGAAGATGAAGAAAGAGAGCTTCGAAGTGCGGTAGAAAAGGCGCGATTGCTTGAGGAAGAACAAGAAATAGAAAAAATAAGACAGGAGGCTGTTGATAAAGCAGAAGAATCTATCAAAAAAGAAGAGTCTCTTCTAAAACAAACACAAGCAGAGTACCCAGAAGAAACACCTAGAGAGCTTATTATCGAAAAGAAGAGTATATTCCGAAAAATATTCGGAGGTGGAAGAAATTAATACTAAAGATGCAACTGCTTGATAAGATCAAGAAAATACTGAAAAATACAAAAGAGGGCTTGAAACTTGCCCTTTTTTGATTATAATAGGCCCATTATGCTTAATTACAATGAAATCAAAGAGCGAAAGGTTATCATATTCAATGACGAGCCATACGAGGTTATTTCTTCACATGTTTTCCGAAAACAACAGAGAAAGCCGGTAAACGCCACAAAGCTAAAAAATGTTATGACAGGAAAAGTAACCGAACATTCATTCCATGTTTCAGACAAGGTAGAAGAAGCTGACATGTCTAGAAGAAATGTTACTTTTATCTATGAAAGCAAGGGTGAGTACTGGTTCCACAACCAAGGAGACCCCAAATCACGATTTGCTATTGGGAGAGAAATTATAGGAGACCAAACAATCAAATTTCTAAAGGTAAACTCCCCTGCTGAACTTATGATATTTGAAAATGGAGGAGATGAGCAAATAATTGGAGTATCAGTTCCTATGAAAATGACTTTCAAGGTCAAAGAAGCTCCACCATCTATCAAAGG
>CAYHDV010000005.1:0-44535 GCA_964355515.1 uncultured Candidatus Saccharibacteria bacterium | reverse complement strand
TCCTGGAACGCGCACGAAGCACGTAAAATAAAAAGAAAAATTATCACAGACAATCAAAAAAAACACCCTAGGGTGTTTTTTTGATTAAAGAATTCCTTTTACTATATTCTCTATGGTCATTTGACTCTCATTTGCTTTTGATCCAAATCGTCGCAACTTATTCATAAAATCTTCATCCTTTAGATATTCTCCTAGTGAACCATCCTCACCTAATTCATTTTCCATTCTTCTACTAATTTTTTCTTGTTTTTCTTTATCTAAAGATTTCATATCAATGTCTGATATAAATTGAACAGCATCTGCAAGGTATTTCCCAGCACGATATGCATTAGTCATTCTTTCTACATATTCTAGATTCATCGACTGTTTTTCTTGATTCGGTACTGATTCCATATTAATTTTTTTATATATTATCTAAATAATAATCTAATTATACAACTTATTTTCCCCCTTCACTAGCCTCAGCTAGAGCATTAAGTATAGCGTCAATATTCCCGGCATAAATCTTTGGAATATTTGACCAGGATTGCTTGATACGGTGGTCGGTGATTCTATCCTGAGGCTCATTGTAAGTTCTGATTTTTTCTGACCTATCTGCTGTTCCTATTTGAGAGGCTCTACTGTCTGCGTTTTTCTTTGCCTCCTCTTCTTCCTCTATTTGTTGAAGCTTCTGAGCCAGGAGATTCATGGCTTTTTCTTTATTTTTTAGCTGGGTTCTTTCTGCTGTAGAACGCACCCATAGACCACTTGGCTTGTGGATTACTCGCACGGCACTTTCTACCTTGTTTACATTTTGTCCTCCGGCCCCTCCCGAACGAGAAGTTTCGAATTCTAGGTCTGATTCATTTAAGACAAATTTCACTTGCTTGAAGAGTGGCATAATAGCAACAGAAGCTGTTGATGTGTGGATTCTCCCCTGCTTTTCTGTGGCAGGGATTCTCTGGATTCTATGCACCCCTGTTTCGAACCGAAGAGCCTTGTACACGCCAAGACCCTTGATCTCAATTGAGACTTCTTTGTACCCTCCCACATCATTCATTGATTCATCTACGATACTCCATGTCCACCCTTGCATCTCTGAGTATCTTTCATACATGGTGGCAAGTTGCCTCCCAAACAAGCTGGCTTCGTCTCCCCCAGCCCCAGCTCGAATCTCCAAGATAAGTTCGTTTGGGAATTTTTCTTCCTCTTCTTTTGATTTTAGAATTTTCTCTATTTGATCTACATATGCTGAAAGCTGTATTTCTAAGTTTGATTGTTCATCTTCTACCATCTCTTTCATGGATGGATCAGCTTTTATCAACTCTTTGTTTTCTAAGTATTGAGTATTTAATTTTTGGATTTCACCAGCAACAAAAGACGTCTGGTGATCTGCCAGAAGTTTTTCGAAATTTAATTTTTCTATTTTCTCATTTATTAAATCCATACTTATACTGTGCCTTACATCATATTGATAAACAGGCAGAACGTCAATCACCTCTGAATATGCTTGTCTCAGAATCTTAAACTAGCTAATATAGATACTTATGAATAATGACCTAGAGAAAGAAGCTTTGTGGCTTCTCAAAGAGAAATATAATGGTGAAAAATCAACAGATTTTGAGAAAGATTTAGAGCTTCTTTCTGCTGGAACTCCTCTTGCCTATGTTATTGGAAACATTCCTTTTTGTGGAGCTTTTATTGACCTTGAATACAAGCCTCTAATCCCGAGAGCAGAGACAGAGTATTGGATAAACAACCTTATTACAAAAGAAATTAAAGATAAAAAAGTTGATATTTTAGATATTTTTTCTGGTTCAGGATGTATTGGTATCAGTATTCTAAAAAATAATACTCAATCATCCGTTGATTTTGGAGAAATAAAAAATGAGAATATTAAACAAATCAAAAAAAATCTATTCTTAAATAAAGTGTCTGAGGATAGATACCATGTTTACCAATCAGATGTTTTTGAAAATATCCCTCTTAAAAAATATGACTACATCCTTGCAAACCCACCCTATATATCTTTAGAAAGAAAAGAAACAGTCCAAGATTCGGTTCTAAACTTCGAAGACCACCTAGCTCTGTTTGCAGAAGATAGTGGATTGTTTTTTGTTAAAAAACTTATCAAAGAATCTCCCAAATATCTACGGCCCAATGGAAAACTGTATATTGAATATGGAGAAGACCAAACAATGGATATCCTTGAATTTCTGAAGATGCAAGGAATTTCTAACTATTCTATAATCAAAGACCAGTATGAGAAAGACCGAGTTTTGGTTGTTACATAGCAATCATAAACAAAAAACGCACAGAGTGCGTTTTTTGTTTATTTCTTTGAAGCTGATGCAGCAACTCGTTTTTTGAACTTATCCACTCGTCCAGCGGTATCAAGAACTTTTTCATTTCCTGTATAAAATGGATGAGAGGCGGAAGAGATTTCTACTGAATAAAGATCGTATTCTTTGCCATCATCCCACTTCGCTTTCTCTGTTGTCTTAACAGTTGAAAGAATCAAAAACCGCACTCCAGCGTCTTTGTCTTCGAATATTACGGGTCGATTGTTTTTTGGGTGAATATCTGTTTTCATAAGTTTACATAGTAGCAGATTTCTTTAAAAAGGCAATACTATCTCTCCAAGACATCGATTTTGGCTTGAATTGCGGATTTGTGGGCCATTACAGAGTTACCATAAAACAGGTTTGTAACCTTTGGCGCATAACATGATTTACCTGAATAATACTTGCATGCTGCTTCCCTTTCAGCTTCGAAAGTCTGTTTCCCGGCACCAAGATCAGCCAAATATGTGGAAGAAGCGATAAATGCATGTTGAGGGTTCCAAGGATTCGCAACGGCTACTCCGGCGGCTTTTGCTACTCTTGGGGCATATTGTTTCCATGTCGCTGGAATAAATTGCATAGGACCCATAGCTCCACCCCATCCACCCCATGAAGCAGGACAAGAAAGAGGCACACCTTCGGGATTCATCCCCAGGTCTTTCATTATTTGCAAGAATATGGTTTGGTCATCTCTCCATGAATTGTCATCTGGACCAGGCATAATGTCATACCATTTCTTGGCATCACCGGGACGATTACATGTCCCTACATTTTTACCAATACCAGTTTCTTGGGTAGCGATAGCCAGAAGAAAGGCCGCGTCAACACCTGTTTTAGTTTCTGCATATTTAGCATATTCATAAGCCTCTCCAAAAGGGATACCACCCTTTGGAATACCCACAAGCTCAAAGAGTTGAGCTCGAATCTTTGCAGCGTCTTTTTCTCTTTCGGCAATAATAGATTCATAAGCTTTTTCTTTGTTTTTACTCTTAGAAAGTAGGGTGTCTTGTTCTGCTTTGTTTTGTTCTACAATTTTCTTTTGTCTTTCAAGCTCAAGACGAGCCACCTCTTCTTCCCCCTTTTTAGCCTCAAGGTTTTTCTTTTCTTCTTCTGTAAGAGTCTTCACACCTAGGAGCTCATCCACTTTATCCTTTAGTGACCTCCGAACAAAAACAAATGAGTCTGCTTCTTTGTAAAAATCAGATATATTTTCACTAGCTAAGACCAAGTGAAGTGTCCCTCTATCATCAAGCTCTCTTGTTTCTCTAACCAATTTAGATATTGAGCCTTTCTTATCTTCGATGTCAGCGCTAAGCGTCTTCACCACCTTGTCCTTTGTTGTGATATCTGAAGATAGTTTCTTGATTTGAGTATTTCTATAATTTATTTTTGAGCGAGCAGTGTCTACTTGGGCTTTTAGTTTCGACACTTCACTTGAAATAGAAACAGATTGATTTTTCTGTTGAGAAAGAATTGCTTCTTGTTTTTTTATTTCTGCTTCAAGTTTTGCCAATTCTGCCTCAAGAGCAGATCTCTCACTTGCTGTTAAGGCAAAAACGTTTTGAGTTATCATCAAAAAAGAAGTCAGGGAAACTATCCCAAAAAGGAAAGAAATTGCAATTATATTTTTTGTTTTTTGTATTTTCACAGTGATATTATTATACCTTTTTATAAGTCATCTCAAAGTCTTCTTTCAACAGTACCTCTAGTCAAAAAACGTCATCTACTCAAGGTAGATGACGTTTTCCTTTGATCAATATTACACTTCTTCTTCTTTTTTACCTTTTTTCTCAACAGCAATCTTTGCTAGAGCATCTTCGGCAGAAATTGTGCTCTCTTCCTCTTCTTTTGCGATAGTGATAGAAGCTACTACTTTTTCTGCTTCATCTACGAATTCTACTCCTGCTGGGAACTTCAAGTCCTTTAGGTGAATAACTGATTCTTCATTTACAAGAAGTGACAAATCTACTTGTATAACATCTGGAATATTTGCAGGCAGAGCTCTAACCTCAACTTCATGAAGGGTCTTTGTGATGATTCCACCAGCTTTTTCTGCTTCTGATACTCCGATGAATTCAAGAGGAATAGCTACTTCAACAGGTTTGTTTGTATCAACAACCAAAAAATCTACGTGAATAGGAACATTTGAGATTGGATGTCTTGAAACTTCGTGCACTAGTGCATCTACTTTCTTTCCTTCCACATCAAGAGTAATAGTGTGTGTTTCTCCAACTTCATCAAAAATCTTATCGAATTCTTTAGAATCAATAGAAATTGAAGTTGTAACACTCCCTGCTCCATAAAAAACAGCAGGAATAACACCTTGAGCTCGAAGAGAGTCTAGGCTTATTTTTATATCTCGGTTTTTACCGTTAAGTGTTGTCATGGAGGCTATTATACACCAATTGACTTAAAAATCAAATAATAATTCCCTTTCTCAAGAAAATCCTAATTCTATATTTCTCTATATTAGTTTATATCGGGGAAGCCTATTTTTCTAAGATTATGTGGTCCTCTAGATATTTGATTGTACCTCCAACCTTTTTCCCTGGATTAAAGATGTTTAGAGGATCAAAAATGTCCTTAATTTCTTTGAAAATTTCTACTGTCTTTTCACCATACATCATAGAAAGATATGGCGTTCTGATAATCCCGTCATTGTGCTCTGCGGTAAATGAGCCTTGGTATTCCTTTGCCAATTCGTAGACTTTTGGTGTTATTTCTAAAATAACTTCTTTTGTCCGAGGATCATTAAAGTCCATAATCGGTATGATATGAAGATTCCCATTTCCGAGGTGTCCTGCTATCGTGTAGAGCAAATTGTATTGTTCCAATATTCCAATAAGTCTGGGCAGATATTCTGGCAGATATTCTGGATTTATTGCTATATCATCAATAAAAGGCGCGGTTCTACTACCGTGACTTTCATCTTTTGAGTGTTCTGTAAGAAGCTTGAAACTATCATGTCTGATCTGCCAATACTTCTCTGCTTCTTTGGGAGAAGAAATGATTCTAGAACGAATGTTTTTAATTTTTCTCAAAAGTTTTTTTACTTCTTTTGCTTTCTCTTGAACCTCTTTGGTAGTCTCTCCTGAGTACTCAGACAAGACAACCATTTTAGGGATACCTCCAAACAAAGACATAAAAAATTCAGGAATAAACCGTAATCCAAAATGAATAACTCCCCAGAACCCCTTGTCTTTTACAAGGTCTTTAAAAAATTTTGCGGCGAACTTGAATGTATTATCATCATACACCTCAAGAGAATCTGGGTTTGTCTTAAGAAGAGTTTCCACTAATTCTGGAATTGATTTGAAATCTCGCAAAAATGAGACAATCATTATTTTTGTCTTTGATTTCGGAGTGAGGGCATATGTTATTTCTGTGATGATCGCAGTTGTACCCTGAGCGCCGACAACCAGCTTTGTAAGGTCAAAAAGTTCTAGAGATTCATTCCAGGTATCCCAAATAAGATAGCCTGAACTATTTTTGCTTGTTTTTGGTTTTGCCAACTGGATGTCATCCTTTGCTCTTTGGACAAGATGCCAGACTTTTCTATACACCTCGCCTTCCAAGTCTTTCTGTAAGCTCTTTGCCTGGACCACATCTCTTGTGACAGGTTTGAATTCGTATTCTTTACCATCTGCAAGTACAACCTTTAGAGATTTTACCCAATCTTTGTTTTGGCCATATCGAAGAGACAACTCCCCTGCACCATTGTTCGCAACCATTCCTCCGACAGCACAAATACTTTTTGATGCGGGAAAACACGGCATCATAACACCCAGCTCATCTGTTTTCTTTTCTAAATCTCTATAATAAGTACCAGGGAGGATAACCACTTGTTTTTCGTCGATAGAAATAATCCCCTTCATATATCGAGTCACGTCTATAATAATAGAATCATTTAGTGGGCCACCAGACATGTCTGTACCTGCAGCACGAACAGTCAGAGAGAGGTCACCCCATTTTTGAGTTTTCTTTTTCTTTGAGACAAAAGATACCAGCTCTTGTATATCTCGAGAATTTCTAGGATATACGATCATTTTTGGTGTCACTTCAAAAAGACTCCAGTCCCTGCTAGCCTTTTTTAAATCTGCCCTATCAAGCACAACGTCACCTGAAAAAAACTTTTCAATTTGAGTCTTCAGATCTTCCATATTTTGAGTATATCATATGTGATATAATTCTCTATATGAAAAAAATAGAATTTTTGGCCATTGGGGACGTGGTAATTGACGCTTTTATTGAACTAGAAGATGCTAGAGTGACTTGTGACATAAATGATAAAAACTGCACCATTTCAATGAAATTTGGTGACAAAATACCTTTTAAAAAGGCGACTATTGTAGAGGGAGTTGGGAATAGTCCAAATGCGAGTGTTTCTGCTTCAAAGCTTGGGCTTGCTTCATCTATTCTCACACATGTAGGAGCTGATCGACATGGAGAGGATTGTATAGGTGCTCTTACTAAAAATAACGTGGATGTAAGCCTAATCAAAAAACAGGAAGGAATTGATACAAACTATCATTATGTTCTTTCCTACGAAGCAGAAAGAACTATTCTTATAAAGCACGCAGAATTTGATTATGATTTGAACTCTGAAATCAAAGATGTTGAATCTGTTGACTGGATGTATCTTTCTTCTCTTGCGGAAAATTCTCTTCTCTATCACAAACAGATTGCGGAATATCTGACTTCTCACCCAGAAACAAAGTTGGCTTTCCAGCCTGGAACTTTCCAAATAAAGCTTGGCTATGAAAAATTAAAAGATATCTATGCAAGAACTGAATTGTTCTTTTGTAACCAAGAAGAAGCGACAAGAATTCTGGTTGAATCAGGGAAAATTTCAAAAGACGAAACAGATATCAAAAAACTCCTCCAAGGAATACATGATTTGGGCCCAAAAATTACTGCCATCACCTATGGAAGAAATGGTGCTTACGCTTATGATGGAAGCCAGATGCTTTTTGTACCAATGTACCCAGACCCCAAACCTCCAGTAGAGAGAACTGGTGCAGGTGATTCATTTTCTTCTGCTTTCACCTCTTTTATAGCAAGTGGGATGAGCATAGAAGAAGCGCTTCTTCGTGCACCAATTAACTCTATGAACGTTGTTCAACACATTGGAGCTCAAGCTGGACTCCTAACGAGAGAAGAAATAGAGGGATGGCTTTCAAAAGCTCCTGAAGATTACAAAGTAACTATTATTTAATATGTTTCCTGATCTCGACAATTTTAGTAGCGAAGAAAAAGAAGATAAAAGATCTGCCCAAGAAAAAGCTCTCCACAAAGCTACCGCCAAAAGTCCTCTTTCTCGAAAAGATGAGGAAGAAATTCTACGCAAGTTACCAAAAATGGATGCTATTGATATTGGGCTAGATAGAGAAGATGAACAAAAACAAGCAATTGCCCTCGCAATACAAGAAGCAACCAATATAAAAAATGCTGAGCTGACAAATGAACTTCACTCTAGACTAAATTCTATGGAGGAATCTTTCACCGAAACACTTCGTCTATATAGTGCAAATTCTTACAAAAAAGAAGGGCTAACGCAGATGATTGAAGATAAAACCAAAGAATTAAATGAGATGTACAATGATTTACACACTGTTCTAACTCTTCCTGTACCAAAAGAAGAAATCAAGAAAAAAAACTTCTTCCGACAACAAAAAGAAATGATACTCCAGGTTGGAAAAACAGGAGCAAAACTTGAAAAAGAAATCTTGCGGGCCCAAGCTCATATTGAAATGCTTGAAGACAAACTACTCATGACCAAGGCAGAAGTAAAAGAAGCAACTCTTGCCTTAAAAAAGATTCAAGAAATTTTACGACCCGGAAAAAATTTATACAATAATTAATATTATGGAATATAAAAAATCAGAAAATGAAGGGAGAGAGGCCTTTGACCAAGCATCAAAAATGGGAGTTGTTATTAATGCTGATTCTATATCAAGAGAGGCCGAAGGAATTTCTTTAGATCTTGGGACAAAAGAGATGGAAACTATTGAAAAACATGCAGCTCAAGTGAACACCAATGAAGCTAAAGATTCATTGGAAAACATGCTAACTCAAGTATTATTTGAAAAATCAAAGCTAGAGCGTGAGCTTGAGGTAGACTACAAGCTTTTGATCCAAAGACTCGAAAACGTACAACAAGATATTGAAATAAAAAATGTTTTAGAAGAACGACTTAATTTAGGATTAAAAAATACAGCAGAATACAATCTTCTGGCTCAAAGATGTATAAAGATTGAGAAGAAACTTAAGGATACGCTTGATACTCTAGAAAAAACAAAAAAGACCATTGATCTACTTCTTCCAATGTACGAAGAAAACACTGGCCAGAGATAGATTATAAAAAACCCATGAGAAACTGGGTTTTTTATTTTCTCCTCAAAACTTTTTCTATTGCATCCTTGATAGAATCTTTGTCCATTTTATAGTGAGATATCAATTCATCTGGCTCTCCTGACTGCCCGAACTGGTCATGCACTCCGATAAACTCAATCGGTACAGGATACTCGCCTGCCAAGACTTCCGCCACTGCTGACCCCACTCCACCGGCGATTTGATGCTCTTCTACAGTCACTATTGCTCCACACTTTTCTGCAAATTCCACAATAGACTCTTTATCTATTGGCTTGATAGTTGCGAGGTTGAGGACACTTGTGGGAACACCTGCTTCTGTCATTTCATGAGCTGCCAAAAGGGCATTATACAAAACCGGCC
Organism: uncultured Candidatus Saccharibacteria bacterium; assembly: GCA_964355515.1. GTDB lineage: Bacteria > Patescibacteriota > Minisyncoccia > Phycocordibacterales > CSBR16-119 > CAYHDV01. The sequence goes on along the minus strand of CAYHDV010000005.1, from coordinate 35,482 downwards.
CTGCTCCTATAATCCCCACCATAGGGTGATCAGCGCTATACAAAACCTCAGCCTTCCCTATTTCAAATGGAGTATCTTTCGTGGTGAATAGAGGTGTTTTTGAGCGTCCTAGACGTATATAAGCAGGCTTATCTGTGCCTCCAATAGCCAGCGTCGCCTTTCTAGCCTCTTCTGCATCAACAGGTACTATCACCGTCATATTTGGCATCATCCGCATAAGTCCTATGTCCTCCAATGCTTGATGAGTCGCACCATCTGGCCCAACAGACACCCCTGCATGAGACCCCACAATTTTTACGTTGCTTTCATTGATTGCGATAGTTGTCCTGATTTGTTCGTTGTTTCGCCCAGGAGAAAAAGTAGCATAACTCGCAATAAAAGGAACTTTCCCCATTGCCGCCATACCAGAGGCAACAGTTGCCAAGTTCTGTTCTGCAACACCCAGCTCCACATATCTATCAGGGAATTTATTTTTGAATGGCTCTATCCGAGTCGATTCTGCCAAGTCTGCACAAAGAGCAAGAATATTTGGATTCTTTTCTCCAAGCGCAACCAACCCTTCACCAAAACCATCTCGAGTGGGAACCATCTTGAGCTTTTCTTTGTTCAAAGTATCTTTATGAAGTTTTGCAGATTTATTAAGCATTTTTTATGTTTTTTAATTATTCTTATTTTTTATCTCTTGAATCAAATATTGTATTTTCTCTTCATACACCACATGGTGAGAGAGCCTTCTTTCAAGAAGTTTTTTTTGATCTCTGCTCAAATTTCCTCTCTCATTTTCAAGAGAAAGTCTTGCAAGCTCTTTTAATTCTTGATCTATAAAATTTGGTTTTTCCATGTTGTTATTCAGAGTGGCCTCCTTCTATCTTTCCTTGTAATGTCCGAAGTTCTTTCAAGAACTTCTGTTCTTCTTCCTTATTTGGCGACTTACCATGCCACAGGAAATCATGCTCTATTTCTTTTATTCCTTTGCCGGGGATTGTATGCGACAAAATACAAACAGGCTTTTCTACGATAGCCTTTGCTTGTTCAACTGCATTTATAAACTCCTCTATATTGTGCCCATCAACATCCATCACATGAAATCCAAAAGCTTCGAATTTATCTTTTAGTGGTTCAAGTGGCATCACTTCTTCTGTTCGTCCACCAATCTGGATATTGTTTCTATCCACAACACAGGTCAGATTTCCCAGTTTGTTTGCCCCAGCAAACATCGCTCCCTCCCAAGTATTCCCTGCTTGAAGTTCACCATCAGAGAGTAGGCAGTATATTTGTGGCTGGTGAGTCACCTGTGCTGAGCTTGTCGAAGCATCCATTCGTGCCACATACGCCATCCCTGCAGCCTGAGAAAGCCCAGATCCAAGTGGCCCAGAAGTAGTCTCAAGTCCTGGCAAGAGTGTCCGCTCTGGGTGACCCTGTAGTCTAGTACCAAATTTCCGAAGTGTCTTTAATTCTTCTATTGGGAAATACCCCGCATGTGCCATAGTGGCATATCGCACAGGGACAATGTGACCATTTGAAAGTATCAATCTATCCCTCCCTTCCATATCTGGATTTTTGGGATCGTGATTTAAAATATGAAAATAAAAAGCAGTGAATATGTCTGTCATCCCAAGTGGACCCGCAGTGTGCCCCGATCCAGCATCCTCGAGCATATCCACAATAGACATCCGAATCTCGTTTGCCTTCAGCTCAAGCTCTTTTATTTTTTCATCACTTACATGCATGGGTATAGTATACCAAGAAAGTGAAAAAACACCTGCGGGAGGTGTTTATAGAATTTCACAAGAACAATACATTTTTGCAAGGACTGTTCTTGATAAACTTAGCAACAATTTAATCCTTTATTAACTCTTCCAGTTCTTCCAAATTCTCACCTGGATCACCAGAACCAAAAATAGCAGAACCAACCACCACTCTATTCACACCTGCTTCTTTTAATCTCAGGATATTTTCTTTTGAAACTCCGCCATCCACACTCACTATCACATCAGGGTACACTTGCTTAAATGATTTTATTTTTTCTATTATCTCTTCTGCAAAAGGCTCGCCTTGGTATCCAATTTTCTGAATACCCATAAACTGTACGAAATCAACATACGGTACCAGCTCGTCTAGGCGCTCATCTGGAGTATCTATACCCACAGCAAGACCTCTCTCCACTCCCACCAAAGCTTCCCCATACTTTTGGAAATTATCAAGTAATCCGTCTTCCGCCTCAATATGAAAAATAAGTCGTGTCGCCCCCAAACCAAGCCACTCTGGGATCCTGTCTGAAGCATTTTTGATCATCAAATCAAGCTCAAATACACCAATCTCAAGTGGAGACATTTTCTCATTGCCGTTATAAGGGAAAGTCCTCTCCCCCACATATTTCCCATCCATCAGGTCTAACTGAAGAGAAAGCGCTTCTGGCACAAGCCCCGCCTTCTCTCTCGCTTCTTCAATTGTCTGTGGCATTATTGCCGGAATTATTTCAATCATATTAATCTTGATGTTTTTCTAGTTCTCTATTTATATCAACAAGCTCTTCGATAAGTGCGTCTTTGTATCCTGGGGTAAATTTCTTTAGCTGTACCTCTAATTGTCTTTTTCTTGAGACTTCTTTGTCTTTTTTCTCTCTCAAAGAATCTATTTTCCCCTGATTTATTGGGTCGCCACCTATGTCTTTCGGAGAGACCTCTTCTGAGCTCCACCCCTCAAGACTCGCTATCTCATTACGAATTTCCAGAATATTATTTTCAATATTTCGTATCTCAATATCAATTTCTTCTTCTTTGCCATCACCATCAATCCAAGCTAGCTCTCCAAGTATTTCAGCTTTTCTTTCTTTTGGATCTGTTATTTCTTTTTTATCTGGTTGTTCTTGTGAAAATCTCATGGTTAGTCTATTTTTTCTATTCTTCTAATATGTCTCTCGTCCCCTGAAAATGGTGTTTCTATAAACAAATCCACTGCTTCTTTCGCATTCTCTTCTCCCACAAATCGTGCTCCTATGGAAAGTATATTAGCATCGTTGTGCTCTCTGGCAAGGCTAACTATCTCAAGTGGTCCACCATAATAAACCGCAGACCGAACTCCCACCACTTTGTCCGCGACCATATCTTCTCCCTGACCAGACCCACCAAAGATAATCCCAAGTGAAGAGCTGTCGCCAGCTACTGCTTCCGCGCACGGACGAATAAAGTCTGGATAGTCATCAGACTCGTTGTACTCATGTGCACCAAAATCAGTCACTTGGTGACCCTCTCCTTCCAAATATTTCTTCATGGACTCTTTCATTTCAAATCCAGCGTGATCTGCAGCTAGGTATATTTTCATATTTACTCTATTTAGTTTGGAATCATAATAACAGGAGGATAAGGAACTTTTGATATTCTCTTAGATTCTTTGATTTGATGGATAGTACCAAAAATTAAAAATGAAATTAATGCAGAAACAAGAACCCAAGTCGTATACTTTCTAACATTGCTATTCAGACCAATTAACCCACCTAGAATAAAAACAAATATAAAAGCTCCCCAACTTAGAAGTGGTTCAATAAAATTAGAAAGCTGACCATTAAAAGCAGGCGTTAAACAAGGACCCGTACAAAAAACTAGAGGATCAACAATCCCAATTATTAAACCTACCGTTACATAAAAAAGAAAAGATATTAAGAAACTTCCTCCTAAAAATTCTTCTATTTTTTTATTATTTTCATTTCCCATATTTATATAGTATAGCAAATAAAAAACCCTCCCACCAAAGGCGGAAGGGTTTTCACACATGATCGAAAGAATCTTAGGCCGCTATTCGCAGAAGCTCGAGAGCTCTGGCTGGGTCCTTGATAGCCTTTTTAATCAGCTGATTGAATTCTTTTTCTGGCAACATCCGAGCTCTTTCCTCTCCCTTGATGTGGAAGATGACATTGTGGCCCGGAAGATGAATCGCAGCAACCAAGGTTTCTGGTTGGTATTCTACCGCCACAAGAGTGTTCCTACCACGTTTGTGGAAGAACTTCTGATTTCCTACGACAGTTTCTGCATTAAACAACGAACTGACTAGGAAGAGAACCCCTGAATCATCTTTTTTGTGATCTTTGTAGATGTTCAAGTGGATCCCTCTTTTGACAGCATTCAATCGGTGGGCTTTGCCTGAGCAAATGTCAGACTTCTCCAGCCCAAGACATGGGATTTCTTCATTTCCAAGTTTGAGTTTGTGATTAGATGAGAGGCTGGCTCCATTCACTACAGAGTCTCCTTCATTTCCAAAAATTACACTGAACAGTTTCATGGTATAAGGTTTATAGGTTCATATTTAAATATATCATATCATATATAATGATAAAAGTCAATAGCACAAAAAAGCCCTTACTTGCGGGCTTTTTTGTGTATATATTTAGTTTTAGATAATTCCACCTCCAGTCTTAATTACATGCTCAACCAACGTATGTGTATACCCCATTTCATTGTCATACCATGCCATTACTTTTACCAAGTTTCCATCGACAACTCGTGTCATAGCCAAGTCTGCGATAGAAGCAAGCGGAGAACCAATAATATCTGACGAGACAATTGGCTCATCTGTTACCCCAAAAATATTTGCCCATCGGGAATCAGTGGATGCTTTCTTGAGGATTTCATTTATCTCTTCTACTGTTGTAGGCTTTTTTGAAATGAAAGTAACATCCACTATAGACCCCGCCACCACCGGCACGCGCATAGCTACACCATCAAACTTACCTTTCAGCTGAGGAAGAACTTGAGTCACAGCAATAGCAGCTCCAGTTGAGGTGGGAATAATATTTTGAGCAGCCGCACGACCCTCTCTAAAATCTTTTTTAGGTCCATCAACAACAGACTGGCTGGCTGTGTATGCATGGACAGTATTTAGAATTGCTTTTTCTATACCGATAGCTTCATCTAGAATTGAGATAAGTGGGCTTGAGGCGTTTGTAGTGCAAGATCCGTTTGATGATATCTGGCAAGTCTGTAGCTCATGTTCATTGATTCCCATAAGAACTGTTGCACCCACAATACCCGGAGTTTGCTCACCTTTGACAGGAGCAGAGATAACAACCTTTTTTGCGCCAGCGTCTAAGTGAGATTTAGCTTTTTCATATGTAGTGAAAAATCCAGTAGACTCTACCACCACATCAACATCCAATTTACCCCAAGGAAGATTTGCTGGTTCTTTTTCTTGAAAAACTTTTACCTCTTTTCCATCTATCACCAGGTTTCCCTCTTTTGCAAAAACCTCAAATTCGCTCACACCATATGCGGTGTCATATTCTAGTAAGTAAGCTAGGTTTTCCACATCACCAAGGTCATTTATTGCGACAACATTTATTTCCTCTCTTTCCATGGATGCTTTATAGAAAGCCCGCCCAATTCTCCCAAATCCATTTATAGCTACGTTTATTTTTTTCATATATTTTCATTATACCAAAAAAACACCACTTGGGTGATTTTAAGATGTTTTCAAGTCTATCTTTGACATTATTTCTTCAATATCAGAAACCCGAGATTCTAGGTCCTCCACTCTAGCAGTAGAGGCCTTTGTATCGATAATCTCTAGTTTTGAATTTTGGATTTCAGTTCGGAGTTCATCTACTATTTCTGTTTTGATTGTTTCAAAGCGATTATCTACTTGCTCGAACCTTTTATCTACTTGTTCAAATCGATTATCTACTTGTTCAAAGCCTTTTGCAGTACTTATGGCCAAATGCTCAATTCTCTCTTCTATAGCATCAAAACGACTTGACATGGTTCCAAGCTGTCCATCCATGGTCTGGAGTTTCTTGTCCATACCATCCAATTCAGACCCCACGTTCTCTAGGTGACCTTCCACAGAATCAAACCGTCCATCCATGGTCTGGAGTTTCTTGTCCATACCATCAAACCGCCCATCCATCGTATCTAACCGATCAATAATAGTGGACATCACTTTATCAAATTTTTCTTCAGAAATAGACATATTGGAATTGTAACATATCATGCCCCCTAGAACTGGGGATTTCTTAACCGAGTAATTCTTTGATTATTTCTTCTGCCATCTTTGGATTTGCAGACCCTTTTGAAAGCTTCATCACTTGACCCATCAGGAATCTCAGGGAGTTTTCGTTTCCAGATTTGTAGTCTTCTACCGCTTTTTGGTTTTCTGTGATTACTTGTTCAGCAATTTTCTTTATAGCATCTGGATCGTTTTTCTGGATCAATCCCTCTGCCTCAGCAATCTCTTCTGGATCTTTTGTTTCTCCTTGCATGTATCGAAGGAGCAGATCCTTTGCTGTTCGAGAACCAATAGCTCCTTCATTTGTCATTTTCAGCAGTCTGGCAAAGTGGGCTACCTCTGGAAAATTCAGTGATTCATCATTTGCAACCTGACCCACAACGTCTGTTGTAATGTAATTTGAAGCAAGCTTCGCTAGGTCTCCATTTCCAAGAGTTTCGATGACAGACTCAAAATAAGATCCAAGATTTTTGTCCAAGACATAACTTTCTATATCTTCATCTTTGATTCCAAAATCTTTTTTATACCTCTCTCGTTTCAATGATGGAAGCTCTGGGAGTCCGGCTTTCAAACTATCCAAGTCAAACATTTCATGTAAATAAAGCTTTGGCAAGTCTGGGTCTGGGAAATACCGATAATCAGCGGAGTTTTCTTTTGATCTTTGAGAAAATGTTTTTTGGTTTATATCATCCCAACCACGAGTCTCTTGTACTAGCTCTCCTTGTCTTCCCTCTTCCCAAAGAGCTGTGTGCCTGGCAATTTCATATTCGGCGGCTTTTTCTGCCATCTTGAAACTTGCGATATTTTTTACCTCTACCTTTGTACCTAGAATATCTTTATCTGGTGAAATAGAAAGGTTTACCTCTACTCGCATCTCCCCCTTTTCCATGTTTGCTTCTGACACGCCAAGATACCGAAGTACTGTTTGGAGTTCTCGTCCAAATGTTCCAATAGTTTCTACATCATGAATACAAGGCTCTGTTACCAGCTCCATGAGCGGTACTCCTGCACGATTAAAATCTACAAGTGAGTAGCCACCCTTATCACCCGCCTCGAGCGAGGTCGAGAGGTGCTTGCTTGTAGCGGTATCTTCTTCTAGGTGCACTCGAGTAATATCCACTCCAGCCAGCGACCCACCAGAGACAATAGGATATTTGTACTGAGAAATCTGATAGCCTTTTGGGATGTCTGGATAGAAATAGTTTTTCCTATCAAACTCAGTGAAATTGGCGATCTTTGAATCCAGCGCAAGTCCTACACGGATCACATGCTCCACAGCCTGCTTGTTGATCACAGGAAGAGTCCCTGGATGAGCCAGAGACACGGGGTCAATATTCTGGTTTGGAGTTTTTTCGTCGGGATTGTTTGGAGCAGAAGAAAACATCTTTGTTTTTGTGTTTAATTCCACATGAATTTCAAGCCCGATTGTGACAAAATATTTTGATTCCATAAAAACTAGTATACCAGATAGGAGTTTTGAGGTTTAGTTGACTTTGTAGTTTAAAATTGTAATATGAGGGAAAACAAATTTGAACTTAGAAAAATGGTAAAAATATTTTTGTATCAGTATAAAATGGTCTATGCTTCCAAAGATAAACCAACCCTATCAGAAGGTGGAGGAATTATACTAATAAACGAGGAAAATCTTACTTTACACACGATGATACAAACAGTGCGGGAGCTCACGAGTAAAAAATTTCTTCCAGATCTAGACTCATCAATAGAATCTCGAAAATTGTACGACTATCTGTACGGGATAAAAGACTGTAATATTGAGATTGGAAAAGAAGAATTCCAAATTCAAAAAGATGGACGTCTCTATCACCTAAAACCTATCCATTCTAGTTTCTTTACTTACAGTGGTTACTACAAGCACTGCCTATCCATGAAAGAGAACTAGCTGCTAAAAAGCCCCGCCGAATTTCGGCGGGGCTTTTTCATATATCACATTATCAATTATTATTTATAGTAGATTTTGAAATTAATATCAAAAGTATCAGCAATAACTTGATTTTCTATTCGGCCAATAAGACCTTCTGATCGGAAATCCATTCCAAAGTCTAGTCTATTCACCGCTATAGATCCTTCCACAAATTGCTCCGTCTCATTCCAAGAAGACACGCCTACCGTAACTGATTTTGTAATTCCTTTTATTGTTAGATCCCCCACAATTGATGTTTGGTTTCCGCCGGTAATCACAAACTTGGCTGTTGGGTGGTTCAGAATATCAAAAAAGTTTTCACTCTTCAAATCTTTCTCTAATCCAGCGAACCCTCCACCTACTCCAGTTTCTGTAACGACAATAGAATTCATATCAAAAACAAATTCTCCGCCAATTTCACTTTCTTCGGTTGGGACATTAAGTCCTCCACTCAAAAGAGCTATTGTCCCTTTGTCTTCATATCCTTCAACAAAAGATTTTTTACCAACCCAAGTGACCTCACTCCGCTCCATGTCAACAGATTTTTGGTATGAAGTCTCTTCATCTGATCCAGTGATAACTTCTTCTGTTTGGCTTGTATCTCCTCCATTATCTGCTGGAGCTACACTTTTGTTTGGGCTAATAATTAGAAATGTTGCTACGGCCAAGAGTGCAATCATTATTATCGTGTAAATTGTATTTTTCATAATAGTTGTTTTATATTTTTAATAATACATTCTTCTTTTACTCATATAGTATATCTAAGATAATCAAATTGACCAATTAAATAATTTGTGCTAAAAATAAGAAAAAAGTTCTCTATGAAAAAAATAATTTTTGCCCTATTTTTGTTGTGTATGTTGAACAATCTTCATGCTCAGACGACACTGTATATTGACACTTTTTCTTTGTCACAAGATGAAGGGACAGAGGTGTTAAACATTATCAAAAAGTTTGAGTATTTCGACAAGGTCCGACTGGTCCGCATGAAGGATTGTGGTTCTTGCGAGAGGTTCGGCATGAATCTCGGATTTGAATTCTTTAATGCCGGTGAATTTGTAAGAGTAATCCACATATCCGAAACGGAGAATGGGAAAAAATACATTAAAACAAAACCCGGAGCCCCAGCCATAGATAGGTGGACAAACTACTTTTATGTCTCGGACACAACCGAATTCAATCGGATATTGAACAAATACCGACAGAAAGTGAAATAAAAGAAATAAGAAAAGCCCACCTTTTGTGGGCTTTTTTAATTTCTTAGTATTTTAACCAACTCATCTGAAAAATCTTTTACTTCCTCATTGTCATATAGACTTATGGTGAATACTTTTTTCCCTGTTTTTTCAAATTCTTTTTTTCTCTTTTTTACTTCTGCACCATCCACAAGGTCTGTTTTTGAAAGTAGAATTATTTCTTCCTTTTCACTAAGTTCCGGATCATAAGTTTCGAGCTCTTTTCTAATCCCTGTATATTTATCAATCATTTCATCTCCGTATTCAAACGATACGATATGGACAAGAAGCTTTGTTCTTTTTATATGTCTAAGAAATTTATGACCAAGACCCTTTCCAGAAGAAGCACCTTCGATAAGTCCTGGAATATCAGCAAGAATAAATTCATGATATTTACCCAAATGAGGATCAAGTGTTGTGAAGTGGTATTCTGCAACTTTTGATTTTGCGTTTGTCAGCTCGTTTAGAAGGCTGGACTTTCCTGCGGATGGTAGCCCCACAAATCCTGCATCAGCAAAAAGCTCTACCTCTATCAGATAATCTGCTTCTTCTCCTGGTTTCCCTGGTGTCCATTCTACAGGAGTAGTATTTGTGGAAGCTTTGAAATGTTCGTTACCAAATCCTCCTCTTCCTCCACCAAGAATTTTTATTTCTTTATCTGATTCATCCAGTTCAAATTTTTCTCCAGTTTCAAGATTGGTCACAACAGACCCTACTGGAATATCGATGTATAGTTTTTCTCCATTTTTACCAAAGAGTCCACTCCCTGCACCATTCTCTCCTTTTTCTGCAAGAAATTTTGGATTGTGGCTGTATTTAGAAAGTATACCCAAATCCCTTGTCGCTCGAATATAGACATCACCACCATTTCCGCCATTTCCACCAGCTGGGCCTCCCTTTGGTTCAAATTTATCATGACGCCAACGAACAACGCCGTTTCCGCCGTCTCCTGCTTTTGCATAAATTTTTATTTCATCTACAAATGCCATATATGTTAATTAGTATAACACTTGACATACTTTTAATCAAGATGTGTTTTGGATATAAAAATATATCAATCAAGTGATAAACAAATCCAACTCTTCCTATGCGGCTTCTTTCAAATCTTTTTCGATGTTGTATCGTGCATGACCAAATCTATCCAAAAATTTATGTAGATGCACTCTCTGGTTTAATTTATGTTCTTCTGCATACTCATTAAAAAATTCCACCATTTGTTCTGGGATTTTCGGTGAGGTGTATGTCTCTCTAAGCAAAGCAAAATCTTTGTCTAGAAGAAACATATCAATTTCTCCAGAAGGTAGAGTCGCTCTCTCTATCGCAGAGACCAGAAGGTCTCTCCTTATTTTTTCAGGAGGGGTGAGCTCCCTTTCAAATTTTAATTCAAATTGTTCTCCCATATTTTAATTATCGAGTGCAATCTTCGCCATCCGAAGAGCGCTTTCTTTTGTTTCAGCAGAAGCTAAAAATAAATTTCTGTGACAGAAAATTGCCCCCGAAACGCCGGATACTCGACTTAGTTCCTCTCCCTGAAGTCCCGACCAGCTAGCGGGCAAATCTTTTTTGACAGGAAAAGCAGATAAGTCGTTTTTCATTCCAAGTATTTTCCAGTCGCCGCTTGTTTTGCTTTGAAAAACAGAAAACAAAACTTCTTTTTTGTCCACAAGTGACACCCAGATCATCTGGCGAGTAGTAGGAATATCTATCACCGCTAGTCTCTTATCTCCTCCCTCTTCGTATTTTTCTATAATTTTATTTTTTATTTCTTCTCCGGCTTTAATCTTTTCTATAGATTCAGTAAGCAGTCTCTTTGCGAATAGTACCGCTTGGAAGAATTCTCTATCAGGGTCTTGGCCTCTAGAAAAAAGGGTGCTGATAACGTCTCCCAAATAAAAGGGTTGGATCCCAGGGACAGTAAGAGTAACCAAAGAAAATCCATTATCAGGAGCATCTATGGGTGCAACAAGCTGGTTATCTATTGATTGCCACAAGTATTCACTATCAACCAAATTCATCCCAAAATGTTTCCACACAAGTCCAAAAGAAGCGTATGGTACTCCATTTTCTCTTACTCCGGCTCCCTCTGTCTGATGGTGGTCAAATCTTCCTTTTTCTGGGTCATATATTCCACCAACGTCAAAAACGATATCTGCTTTTTCTATATCAGATGCCTCTCGTGAACGTCTGATAATAAATGGCTGGTCATCTTTTTCGAATATAAGAGACAGCGTAGCCGCAGCAAAGACATCATCAGTGTGAAAGCCACTATCATGAGTAACAATAAGTTTCTTCGTTTTTAAAAATGATATTCCAGGTATTTTCATGATATTAATCCAACATCTTATCTGATAACCAATTCATAATAGAAACAATTATTGATCCCCAAAGAGCCGGCATAAATCCAGAAACATCAAATCCTCCGATTAATTTTGAAACAAAAAGGAAGAACAGTGCGTTCAAGACAAAACCAAAAAGTCCAAAGGTTATCAATGTCAGAGGGAGAGTGAGGATTTTTACTATAGGCTTGATTATCATATAGATAAACAAAAGTATCGCTCCGACTAGAATAGCAATCCAAATATTTTCAACGAATACCCCAGCCACAGCAAATCCTGTGATAAAAACGGCAAGTGAAAGTATGAACCATCTGAGAAGTATCTTCATAATTAAGAAAAAAGTGAATCAACAACAGCTTTTACATCGACACCATCTGCAGATCCTCTAAGCTCTTTGATAATAGCTCCCATTAGCTGTCCCTTTTTTGAGGGATCTTCGATTCCTAGCTCTGATTTTTTAGCCATAGCAATAGGACGAATAGCATCTTGGCTCATAAGAGCTGGCAAATATTCTTCAAGAATAGCAAGTTCTGTCTTTTCAGCTTCAGCCAATTCTGGACGACCGCCCTTTTCAAACTGATCGATAGAGTCCTTTCTTTGTTTTGAAAGGCGTTTTATAACCGCGACCACTTCTTCGTCAGAAAGCTGGTCTTGAGGTGTTTTCCCCCGAGACACAAGCTCATTTGTAACTGATGAAATTATATTTCTAATAACAGAAAGTCTCACAGTGTCCTTTGCTTTCATGGACTCTTTTAAGCTTTCTTTTAAATCTAATTGTAGTGACATGAATATAGTATAACTTAATTCTGATATAATGTCTGTATGGAAAAACTAAAAAACACACTCATATTTATAGATACAGAAACAACAGGAAATGATACCGACGATAAGCTGATTCAAATAGCTTATAAAACAACAGATGAATCACCAGATGTAAACGAGCTATTTAGCCCCGGTATCCCAATCAAGATTGGAGCTATGGCGGTGCATCACATCACAGAAAAAATGATTGAAAGTAAACCATCTTTTGTGGGAAGTGCCGTCTACAAAGATTTGGAATCTCGTTTTCTAAATGGAGAAATATTTATTGCTCACAATGCAAAATTTGATGTGGCGATGATAGAAAAAGAGGGATTGAAAGTTGGCCCAGTCGTGGATACTCTAAAAGTGGCTAGACATCTAGATGCAGAAGGTAAAATCGAAAGCTATGCACTCCAATACCTCCGATATTTGCTTGGAATTGAGGTTGATGCGATTGCTCATGATGCCTTTGGGGATATTCTTGTACTCGAACAATTATTCTGGAGACTCTTGAAAAAGATTATGGAAAAAGAAAATATTTCTGCAGATACTGCAATTGATCAGATGATAGACATCTCTTCACAGCCAGCACTAGTAAAGTGGTTCAAATTTGGTAAATATAAGAATGATTCAATAGAAGAGGTAGCCAAAAAAGATATAGGCTATCTGGATTGGCTACTAAAAGAAAAAAGAAAAGCCAACGACCCACAGGATGAAGATTTTATTTACACACTGGAGTACTGGTTGAGTAAGTAGAAAGTGCTTGCAAAAAGATTTTTTGCTTGTAGGATATAGAAAAAAAGAAGAACCATGACAGAAAGAGAGATCGTCTCAAAAATATTTTTCCAGAAAAGCAAGGTATTGCCTAGGCAGAAAATGTGGGCAATGATGTTTCTCTTGGAATACAAGAAAAACATCAAAAGCACAGAAGAGCTAAGAGTGTCTGTCCAAAAATCAAATCTTGTATTTTCAATTGGAGATCCCACTCAAAGAGAGATGAGGATTGAAGAACTGGATGCCAAAAGTGAAGGAGTCAGGGTCAGTTTTAGGATAAAGTCGAGCGATTCTAAAGAGATTGTCGATATTCAGGATTTCTCCGAAGATCCCAAGCGCACGAAAGAACTCTGGCAACACATTGAAATATATCGTAGGTATAGGTCTACGAAAGAGCTAGTGTATTGATTTACACTAGCTTTTTTAATTCCCCCAAAATTGATGTACAATATCCTATATGGAAATAATCATCATTATATTTTTGATAATAATCGCGGGACTTCTGGTCTGGATTCTTGCGCGACCACAAAAAAAAGAAAATTCTGAAGCCTCTTCCCTTCTTCTTCAGCAGTTAAACGAACTCACTCGAAGACAAGAAGAGTTAAAAAATTCTGTCCAAGAAAAGCTCGGTGAATCAGCAAAAGAGATGCATGCATCACTCAAGCACCAATCTACTGAATCTATAAACATCATCAGGGATGTGACCGAACGCCTAACAAAACTAGACGAGACAAACAAGCAAGTTATATCTTTTGCTGATCAACTAAAAAGTCTTCAAGATATTTTGAAAAATCCGAAACAAAGAGGTGTTCTGGGAGAATACTATCTGGAAACACTTTTAAAAAACGTCATGCCACCTGGTTCATATCAAATGCAATACGCATTTAATAATGGTGAAATCGTGGACGCAGTGGTATTTATAAAAGATAAAATAATTCCAATTGATTCTAAGTTTTCACTTGAAAACTACAACAGGATGGTGGAGGCCAGTGATAAAAGTGAAAAAGACAGACTTGAAAAGCTTTTTGTAAATGATTTAAAATTGCGAATTACAGAAACTTCAAAATATATCCAGCCATCACAAAATACTATGGAGTTTGCTTTTATGTTTATTCCTCATGAAGCTATTTATTATGACCTTTTGATAAACAAAATTGGGTCTCTTACAAACGAAGATACAGAAAACTTGATACAGCGTGCAGCTTCCAAACACAAAGTAATCATTGTTTCTCCTACATCTTTTCTGGCATACTTGCAAACTGTGCTTCAGGGTCTCAAGGCTATGCAGATAGAAGACTCAGCAAAGGATATTATAAAAAGGGTTGGTGAGCTTGGGACTCATATTGGGAAATATGAGACATACATGAATAAACTTGGTGCATCCCTCGGGACAACAGTCAATCACTACAACATGGCTCACAAAGAGTTAAAGAAAGTTGATAAGGATGTCACAAGAATAACTGGTGACTCTATAGAAATAGAACCAATTGCTCTTGATAAGCCCCAAATGGAAGATTAAAACAATGAAAATAAAAAAGCCTCGGTCATACCGAGGCTTTTTTCTCAAACACATGCATATATTTGAGAGAATTTTCTGACTCTTCTTTAAGAGATCTTGCTTTGAGAATCAAATCATAGAAATCATCTCTCCCGCTTTGAGGATCAATGAAAGAAGGTTTCGGGAAACTAGAAGTCACGTATCTGTGTTGGCAAATCAAAACTTCAGAAATAAATGCTTGAGCATCAATGATTAAAAGTTTTCTTGTCTCTTCAAATGATAAAGAGGAATATTGATAAAGACCAATGTTCAATCTTTCAAGTTTTTTTTCAAGTCTTGAAAATCTCAATTGCCAAAGAGTCCTACTTGCACCCCATGAAATTATTAGTATGCCTACCAAGATTAGTCCAGTTGAAAGGTCTTCCATATGTTCAATTTTATTTTGTTACTTTATACCAAAAAATATAGTAAAGGTCAACCTTTCGTAATATCTAAGTATCTCAGAATTAAAACAAGGTTTTAGTCTATTTCATAAATAACATCTTTTCTTTCCACAACTACTTTCCATTTGGCACGTTTTGCATAGCGATAGAGCTTGTTGTTTGGGTTAAAAGCAATAGGCTTGTCTACCATTTCAAGCATGCTGATATCTCCCTCTGTATCCCCCACCCCCACCGAACCTTTCAGCGTTAGATTTTCTTTTTCGATAACTCTTTTTATAATGTTTGCTTTGTTTTCAATTAAATGAAGATCCATCACATCACCCGTGAATCTATCATTTGGGCCAAGTTCATATCCCCTTCCGTAAACCTTATCAAAACCAAGCCTTTTTGAAAAAGAGTCTAGCGTCGTCTTGGGTGATTGAGAAATTGCCACCAGGTAATAACCCTTTTTCTTTAGATCAGTAACGAGCTTTCTTGTGTAGACATATGTTCGGTCCATGTTTTTTTCGAAAACAATATCCGAGGCATCTAGAAGATCCTTGTAGTGAATACCTTTTATATATTTCATAAATACTTCCACAACAGCAATGATATATTCATCATAATCCGCCTTTCTATCAAGCCAAAGTTTTTCTTGTTTAGAAAATTCTTTGCGAGATTTTTCTGGGAAAAGTTTTGTCTCAATTAGAACTTCTACAAGTTCAATAAGTAAGCTCGATCGAAAAATCGTCCCATCAATATCAAAAAATGCCACCTTTCTTTTTTCCATATGTTTAATAGTATCACAAAAGCCCGGCGCCTCTGGCGCCGGGCTTTCTTTACTCCACAATTTCAGTAAGGTTTATAGTATACAAAGTGCTAAACTCTGGCTCTTCATATCCTTCTATCTCTTTGTACATTCGCCTCATCTTTGCCACGATTTCTTCTCCTTGCTGGAACAATATAAACTGCGTTGTCATATCAGGAGCAACACATTCAGCATAGCTAACTGGTATCCCAGGAGTTTTTTCTTTGTCAAAATACAAACTTTCTACTTCGTGACAGTCACCCTGGTGCACTCCAAGCTTGTATGGATTACCAAAGGTTACATACGCACCCTCTATTCGAGAAAAGTTTTTTAACATAAAGTTCACCCGTGTCCCATCTCCTTCTTGTGGAAATTGCCAATCAATTCCTTCAAACTGATATGTATAGATATCTTTTTCTACTGGTTGCATGGCAATAGAAGATATTTCTTCTCTTGTCGGAGAAATATCTTCTATTTTAGGCTCCTTCTTCTTTCCTGAAAAAATAACAACAAAGATGATAATCACTACAAAAAGAGCTAAAATCCCATATGTTGCATTCTTTTTCATCGCATTATATCCATTACTCATACTCGTGTTTCGTTAATTAATATAACCTGAGTATATCACAATCTCTATTTAATAATGCATCTGGAGTAATTTATCTAATTCTGGAGCAATTCTTTCAAATAATATCTGGTGGCCCACATCATTTGGATGAAGAGGATCTTTCATGTATCGGAAAGTACCTATAACACCCTCTAGAACATTTGGAATATACGCAACCCCAAATTCTGAAGCTAGTGCGTCAAATTCATTTTTGTAAGAATCAAAAAACAGTCCACCAGGCACGCCGACAAGCAAAACTGCAACATCTTCTTCTTGTAGCTTTCCTATAATTTGAGAAAGGTTAGAAAACGTCTCTTCTTTTGGCGTACGCTTTATAAAATCATTTCCCCCAAGCAAGATCACCACAATGTCTGGATCATAAGCAAGTACATCTGTATCCAAACGAATAAGAGCATCCCCTGTCTTATACTCTCTGATCCCACTATTTCTGATCTTCACTCCTGTATGAGCTCGGAGAAGTGAGACATAGTCTCTACCCTCCGACGCTCCCAATCCTTCAGTGATTGAGTCCCCAAGAATAACCACATCAAAACGGTCATATGGTACAGGATTTACATTGTAATCATCTGTCAAATATTGTGTAGCGTTGTATGACAAAAAAGCTAAGGTAACAATTGTAATCACCCCAATGATTGCTCTGACTTTTTCTTGAATTTCTGTCTCCACTAGAAAACATCATATCATAATAAAAAACTTGAAAAATCACTCTAAATGGAGTATTCTTACTATCGTTTACAATAAACAATTTGGCCCTATCGTTAAATTAAGTATGGGTACCGTTAGACCTACTGAAAATCCTTTCAGGAAACAAACGGTTGCGAAAGTGTAAAAACATAATTAAATATTCAAGGCCCTATCGTCTAACGGCTAGGACATAAGATTCTCATTCTTAAAATCGGAGTTCGATTCTCCGTAGGGTCACATCACATCTTAAACATCCACTCTGAAAGAGTGGGTGTTTTTGATGTGAAGATACTAAGGGGAATCGAACCGAGGCGTCGCGAAGCCAGCTCGCAGAGCTGAGACGGCGAGTGGGGGTCGAGGGAGTGAGATATGTTTGAAAAACATATCCACGAGAGTGACCGATTCTCCGTAGGGTCACACAGGTAACAACAAAACTACCACTTCCGTTGGAAGTGGTAGTTTTGTTGTTAAAATCTGAACTGCTTCAGATTTGTACCTGTGTGACAGCCACAGCGATACTTTTAGTGAGCGAGGCGGGGTCGAGAGTACTTATCAGAATCTGAGTTTTCGAAAGATTATGCTTAGTAACTCGTGACCACAGAGCAAACTTCTTTGCTTACAGCGACCTATTAAGGCGGAAGCAGTAGAAAAACAGAGTTATTTAGATTGATGCATATCCATATATCCTGACATGGCCTCACTACTTTCAATCTTTTTAAAGACCTCTCCATTTTCATCTCCTGTCACTTCAAGAACAGCCCATGCACCCTTGTTCATTCGTGCTAGAGCGTGATCTACAATCAAGTATTTACCAGGGACATCAACAGTAAATTCTACGATACTTGCTCCACCAGGGAGAACCGCTATCGTCTGAGTGTTATGTTCAAGCGATCCACCAATACTTGCATTTGGATACACGGTATCAAAAATCTCACCAATTACATGAAAAGAAGAGATCAGATTTACTCCACCATTGCCGACATACATACGAATTTTATCACCAACTTTTGCTTGCATTCGTGGAGTCGTTTCTATAAGACCATTAAATGTTACATAATTGGGACGACCATCAAGCAGTGCGTCAGGATCAAATGGTACTAATCCTTTTTTACCAAGTTGTCCTATGGTGTATAGTTCGCCTTGCATAACATAAAATTCTTTATCAACTTCTGCAAATCCTTCTTTAGGATCAACTAAAATCATTCCGTATTGTCCGTGAGAATTATGTGTAGAAACATTTGGCATTGCGCAGTGATAAATATAAAGCCCTGGGTTTAATGCTTTCCATCTGAATGTTTTTGTTTCTCCAGGTGCTACATGAGTAACTGACGCTCCGCCTCCTGGGCCTGTAACTGCATGTAAGTCTATATTGTGATCATGGAGGCTTGATGGATCATTTGTAAGTGTTAATTCCACTGTATCACCCTCGCGAATACGAAGCATCGGGCCAGGGACTTGTTTATTGTATGTCCAGTAATTAAAATAAATTCCAGGAGATACCTCTCCGAGGACTTCTTGTGCAGTCAAACTAATACGCACAATACCGTCTGCTTCAGGTGCTTGTGGTTTTTCTGGAACAACTGTCGGATCTGCACCAATATCTGCGACTTTATCGAAACGATGTTCATACCTAAAGAAATTTATAATATTAGAAAATGGTATAGATGGTGGTAGCCCCCCTGGAGCATGTGAATGTACAAATGCTGGCATTGCAAAGTCTGGTGGGTATGTTTTGTTTGCTACCAGTCCTGTAAAAAAAGCAACAATGACAAGAGTGACCGGCAGGTAAAGCCATTTTTGCTTGAAAATTGAATGGAAATGTCCCTGTTTCCATACATATCGCACAAGTATGACAAAAGCTACAAAACCGACTATTCCAGATATTGCTTCAAAAATAAGATATTTAAACATAAAGATTGGTGATTATTTTTTAAAAGGTTTTTGAAAATTTTTATAGTTCAATTTAAAACCATAAATTTTTTCAAACCATATGACAAATTCCATTTCGGAGTTTATATCCTTGAAAGATTTTATTAATTTCAATAGTTTTTGTTTTCCAAAATTTTTAACTAGAAATTCAACCGCGAGACCAGATTCTTTGTAAAAAATGCTTAGGTTTTTGTTAACCCGAGAGTAGTGTTGTAAAAATTCCTTCAACTGGCCTTGGTTTTTTTCGATTTTATTTTGACCAGACAAATATGTTGCCAAACCTTCCCAGAGCCAATCAGGCTCGATGGATTTGTTAAAAATTCCTGAATACACCTTGGTAAATACATGAACCAACTCATGTTTCATTAGGTGAGAATATTCGACATCAGAATATGTATGAGAACTCTCTTTTTCATAGGTATTCTTGTCTAAAATAAAAATGTCTGTATTGTTAACCCAACCAACAACCCAAGCAGGCGTTTTTTGTCTCATTAGTTTATTGATAGATTCTCGATTTTTAACAAGGAAAATTCTTGGTTTATCCTCCTTCAAATTCAAGCCGAAAAAATCATCGAGTTCTTTTACAGATCTATGATAAAATTTTTCCAAAGATTTTTCATCACGAGATTGAACCGAAAATATCATAACATTATTATACACAGAATCCTGCCTAAAGCCCAGGTTCCTCTATTCGTAAACCAACATTTGATACAGCAGAAGGCGTATTTGCCTTGATTCTTTTTACTACTTCAAATGTATATGCGTCATGCACTGTAACTTCTCCACCCTCCTGAGAAACAACATACACAAATTTTCCGTCATAGGTGAATTCCGGATGCCATGAATTTTTTCCTTTTACAGGGATCAATGTCTCCACTATTTTATTTACACGGGCATCGATGACATAGATTTCATCTTTATGATCACCAAAGGCAGTATCTGCCCATACATAGGGGTATTCTGGGTTTTTTGAATAACTGCGAACAAATAGTCCTGGTCCGCCAGTTTTAATACTTGCGATCGGTTTCCATGTGTTCATATCTATTGCGGTAATAAGTCCCTCCTCGAGAGCCGGTATGTATATTGTATTTTTCCATACAGCACCAGGTCCAGTGTGTGGCAATTTCCCTGTGGGAACTTCTCCAACGACTTTCCATGTTTTTGTATCCAATACCCATACGGAATTTGCCCCTTGCACTGCGACAACAAAAAATTTTCCATCAGGAGTGAGGAACCCATCGTGAAGCGGTGCTTTGTTGTTACCAATGTTCGAATATTTATTTTTCACAATCCATTTTTTGTTTCTGTCTTGCTCTATGACCCATACACTACTGGCATCTTTGAGTGCGATGATAAAATCCTGTCCTGATTCCACGACAACACCAACACGAGATCCGATAATTTCATTTTTTATTTCACCTGAGGTTTCAATGGTCTCGATAATACGCATTGTTTCGGTATCTATAATCACCAGAGTATGTGGTTCATAATTACCAACAGCTAAAAACTTATCATTATCAGTAAGTGCGGTTCCACGAGAGTTTTCACCTACACGAATAGATACAATTGGATCAAGCGTCGTGATATCGATCTTACTAAGCCATCCATCTCTAGATATAATGTACATATATTTTTTGTCAGAAGAAAATACCGATGTATGAGGCTGGAATCCTATATCGTGTATGCGACCGATTTCAGCATGAGTATTTCCATCTATAAAAAGAAGTTTTTCTGCGTCTTTTTCTACCACCACCATCAATTCATCAGGGCTCCAAGACATACTCGGTACATATAATTCTTTTTTAGGTTTAAGTTCTGTGTATGATTTCGTTTCTTCTTCTTTTTCGGTTTTTGATGAAATGTTTCCACCAAGATCTCCTATATAAAACACCATCATTTTATCACTAATACCTTTCCCATGATTTTTGTGATAATTTACACTCGCATCAGTACCACAATTAAACAGTGCCGGGTGCACTTTTGACGCAGGTGTCGCATCAAACACTTTATTATCTATAATAAGCCAACAATCCTCACTATTATTGTGCTTTGCAACATTCTCCATTGCAAATATTTCTGCATTAATCCCTGTGACAGGATTTTTGCTGTCAACAATTGATTTTTGTGAATAGAAAGAAATCAGCCCAATGGTTATTCCCAAGGCAAGTATCCCGACACCAATCATCCCAAGAATTTTTTTATTCCTCCGATCTATGTAAGCGGAGAATAATAGTAATGTAGTGAATATTCCAAATCCAATAATCAGCGCATAGACAGACAAAACTGTAGCGTATGAATAGGAAAATGATCGCAATGATCCCAAGATTACAGCAGATACCCAAGAAACAACAGAAATGACTCCGCTTGCAAGAATGAATGGTATCAATTTTGCAGACGAAGGCTCTGCTTTTGACGCTAATTTTTTATCCAGGTGTCTTTTTAGGAACGGGAGATGGACCAAATGAAAAACAATACCATTTAAAATAATGATCACAACAACTGTCATTTTAGAGATGAACTTTTCAGAGGAAGATAGTGCCTCGACATCCTGAGCAAAAAGTCCGATTCCTGAAATGACAAGGAGAAATAACCCTCCCCATATAAAATTAGAAGCGGTCCCCAATATGCGGAACTCGTCTTTTGATAGCATTTTATCCTTAAGTGATGTAAAAAAGATGCCGTCACTCATAAATGCGCCTCCAGCACCCAAAACTACCCCAAATAAATGGATGATGAGAAGTATGCCGTGTAATGATGCTGTGTCCATATTATTGCAAATGTACTACACTAGGCCCCTTTTTATAAGGTATTTTACAATCCTCAAAGCAGTGTGCGCTACGGTTCAAGGTGAAATATTTTTCCCGACCAGATACTTTTGCATGTACTGCATTTACTGATTGAAGCATCTTTAGGTGGTGAGTAATGGTAGGCTGTTTTAGAGACATTTTATCCGTCAATTCTGTAACTGTTTGGCCATTTTTTGATTTACCAAGCAGACAAACCAAATTATAACGACTTCTTTCACCAACAACTTTGAAACAATCTGGACATAATTCCTCTTCAGAAATAGAAGAGGCTGGGACCCAACTCGGTATAGAATATGTCTTTTTTTGACTTTTGTTTTCTTTTACAGTCTGCTGTTTTTTTGTGTCTTTTTTTGTTTTCATATAGATGAGTATCTATGTTAATATATATAGACCATTATCAATATAACATAATCAACAAGTAAAAACTATGGAAAAAAATATTGAAAATTTTATACTTTCTTCTGAATCCAAAGCTATCGCAACATGTTCAAAAAATAATTTAAATGTCGTACCAGTTTCTTCTATTAAAATAGTGGATGGCAAAATCTGGCTTATAAACTATTTTATGGATAAAACCCTATCTAATATATTAAATAACCCAAGTGTGGCATTTGTATGTTGGAGAAAAATGATGGGATATCAAATAAAGGGAGTGGCTTCTTACATCACTTCCGGAAAAGACTTTGATGAAGCTGTGGTCTGGATAAAATCTATACTACCAGAAAGGGTCGTTAAGGGTCTTATAATTATCACTCCTGAGGAAATATATGATATTTCTCCAACAAAGGATACTTTAGAAAAATTTCTAGCCGAATAAGCTTTGTTCCCCTAACTAGATCATATTAATTTAGCTATTTCTTCGTGGGTCTTGCCACTTTAAGCGACCTGTTTGAAAAATCTCAAAAAATTGAACTTGCGGCTAAGTAGGAATTTGCATTTAAAAGCGCCTTGGATTTCCCAAGGCGCTTTTTGTATTCTTTGCTGTGTACTCTAACAACCATGTTACCATATACACCATGAGTGAATTTGCAGAAAAAGTTATTCAAATAGTAAAAAATATTCCCAAGGGGCAAACTCTCTCCTACAAAGAAGTAGCAACAAAAGCCGGAAGTCCGGGGGCTTTTCGTGCTGTTGGAACACTTATGAAAAATAATTACAACACCTCTATCCCCTGTCATCGAGTTGTAAAAAGTGATGGAAATGTCGGAGAATACAACCGCGGTGGGCCAGAAGCAAAAAGAAGGATACTTGAGAAAGAAAAGAATTTTTGAATTGTATACAAAAAAACGTCCAGTGAGGACGTTTTTTATTAATTTATTTTACTGCCACTCCTCCACAAGAATTATTCACCGCCTCCCTTGTATACGGCCCCACGACACCATCTATCACAAGAGGTTTGGCGGGCTTTAGCACTTCATTTAGAGCTGTTTGAAGTCTCTCTACCCCGCGTTTGGTTAGTGGTCCGAAGATACCATCAACTGGGCCTGAGGCCTCATTGTACTTACTCTCGAGGATTCTATTTATATGAGCTTGTAGAAGTGCAACCTCACTTACTTCTCCTTTTTGATATGAGCTGTATCTCCCATCTCTATCTGTAACTTTTAGATTTTCGCTAAGTCTTAGTTCTGCTGGACATACTCCAGAACCAAGAACCAAAGATACTTCTTCATTTGTCTCAATCACCGGGTCTTCTTCTGGGGTGGCTGGATTTTCTGGAGTATCCACAGACACATAGCTCCGAGAACAATTTAGCCATGGGCGTGATCCCTCGTTTTGGAAGATATGATTAGCATAGCCAATATTCCCCTCCACTGTATAAATATCAAATCCTAGAGATTGTGCTGCACTGTTGTGGATTATTTCATCTATTTGGAAAATCCCAACATACCTCCCTGCGCCCTTGAAAACTGTCCCGCTATCATAATACTGCCGGAAAGTGGATTCACATTTAGCAATATGAATCATGATTGGCTCATCCACAAATGTTTGCCTCACAATGACTTCTATCTGAGCTGGAGTCTCTTTGACAACTGTGACTACTTCTTCTGCCAAGACAGGAAACCAGCCAAAAGACGCCATACCGAGCAACAAACACAAGTTTATTATTTTTGTCATGAAGTTCATTATACCAGTAAATCCCAATTAAAAAACGAGCCGAATCGGCTCGTTTTTTGCTACTTACTTTTCAGGGTTTTATTTTTTTTTCTACCAAAAAAGTCCAGATAATCTCCCCATCCTTCTGTTCGATAGAACCTATTGTCACTTCTGTCTTTTTGTTCAGCAATGCAGACAAAAGATTTCTTCTGATCTATCCAAACAAAAACCTTTATTGGATAAGTTAGAGTCATCCCAGAACCCACTTGTTTAACACTAGGTTGCCTGAGAAAGATGTATGACTTCTTCATCTCTGCAAAAAGCTTTTTGACACCATCATTGTAATTTCGACAATTAATACATTTAAACTCCGTATCATTGTTATTTTGAAGATAGGTCATACCACCAGAAGAATACAAGTTTTCTTTTAATAAAAGCTCAATATTCTGATATTTATAAAGAGCTTCCACAAAATAAGCACTAACAACCCTAGGATTTAACCCAATCCTTTTGTCTGTAATAAGCTCCGGGAAGTCACTCCTTTTACTAACTTCATATACAAAAGATAGTGGGTCAATTCGTGAGCCAAACCTAAAGTTTGATACAGATTTTGCAAGGTCATGGAAGGAAACAAGCATCTTTTGGAGTTCAATCCCCATGTCAATAAAATGTGTTCTCATTTGTTCTGTTTTTTATTTCAAATTAACAGAAAAAAACAAAATGTCAATCTTACCGATCAGGTGGTACTTCGTAATACTGAAGGAGGAATTTGATTGTTTCCATGGAAGCAGGGGCAACTGTTTCTGAAGCATACAGTGCGCCCCGAGGAGCCTGGGTGAAAATAACTACAAGAAACTCAGGATTGTATGCAGGAGTATATCCGAAAAATGTATGAAGGTTTTTGCCTTCTAAGTATCCCCCGTTTGGATCAGCGATTTCTGCAGTACCTGTTTTACCAGCGATTGTGTGTCTGTCTAGTTTTTCCCTGCCTGCGAAAAGTGCTGTGTCCACAAGCTCAACCAACATCCGACTCACTTCTTCTGAAGCTTCTTTTGTGATCACTCTTTTTCCTTCTGGGATTTTAATATCTTCTTTGCCTCCATCTTTGTAATCAATTTCTTTTATTAGATGTGGCTCAATCATAGTCCCACCATTTGCCAAAGCAGAAAAGGCTCTCGCGGCAACAATGGGGTTAAAGGCGATACCTTGACCAAAGGCAGCTGTCGCGTGCTCTATATCTCGATTGCTATCCAAGTTTGTAACAATTCCCATCGCTTCATTTGGAAGTTCTATACCAGACTTTTCTCCGAAACCATACTCTTTCATATATTTTCGGAAATCCTCTTTTCCTATTTTTTGTTCTACAAAAACCATCCCTGTGTTTAGTGACTGGTTGAGCACTTCTTGCATAGAAACTGTTCCTCTCCCCTTTTTGTCATAGTTTCTTACTTTTTCCACTCCAACATTTACAAATCCTGAATCATAGTAAGTGGTATCTGCCGTCACTACACCTTTTTCAATTCCGATTGCCATTACCAAAGGTTTGATAACCGAACCAAACTCATAGATGTTTTCAACCAGAGGATTTGCATACAATGAAAGATTCCCTTCAGTAGAGAAATTGTTTAGATCAAAAGTTGGAGTGTTTGCCATTGCTAGAATCTCTCCTGTTTTTGGATTAAGAATAATTCCTCCAGAGGCTTCACTCCCCCATTTTTCATCAATATTTTTTAATTCATGCTCAAGAAATGATTGGACATTTGGTTCTATGGTAGTCACAATATCTCCCTCTCTTTCACCAGAAAATGTGGCCTTCAATCCAGAAAATACTTCTGCAAAAAAGTTCACATATAGCTCATCTTCTTTTCGAGATAGAACACCATTAAAATTTCTCTCCAAGCCATACTGTCCAACTCGCTCATCACCCTTGTATGCCACGAAACCAAGCGTCTGAGAGGCCATCTGACCCCCTGGATAGAATCGCCATTTTTGACGCTCTAGACTTACACCTGGGAGATCCATCTCACCTACTTTGTCTGCAATATTTTTTGTTATCTTTTCAGCGATTATTTCGTATGGGTCATTTATTTTTGAAGCTTTTTTTATAAATTCATCTCTATCTATATTTAAGATTGGATTTATTTTCTCATAGAGAGTATCTGGGGATCCTATCAAATCTGTGTTCATGACAATTCTAAAACCAGTTGTTACTGTGGCAGCAGATATCTTGTCCCCATTTCTTTTTGTAAAAAAAATAGTCCCACGCTCGAAGGTGTCGACAGCTTGGATGTATGACCTCTCTGCTCTCTCTTTGTACTTTTCACCTTGGACGACTTGCAATAAAAAAAGTTTACCAATAATACACAAAGCAAAAAACATAATGCAAAAAGAAATAATATGAAGACGTGTGTAGTATTGTTTCTTTTTCATTATGTTAAAAGCAGGAAATAACTTCCTTCAAATTTATACTCCTATCTTACTACAAAAAGAGACCGAGAAGCAAAGTGAGGAGTAGATTCCACAAAACCAACCCTTGATGCCTCATCCAGAGAAAGCCCTTTGTACAAGTCAAAAGTAGAATGCTCAAGAGAACTTATCTCAGCCAAAAGATTTCGTGACTCAGTTTCAGCCACTTTTCTTCCCACAACATCAAAAATAGTGTTACCCAATATGAATATGTAAGCAAAGAATACAACTCCTGATCCAATCATCAATTTTTTAGTTACATTTGCTAAGTTTGTTTTTTTGTTTGTAAGTGTATTCATTTTAGTTTTTTTCTATAATTCGAAGTTTTGCGCTTCGAGCTCTTTTGTTTTCTGATAATTCTTCCTTACTTCCGATAATTGGTCTTTTTGTAATTCGGCGACCTCTTCCGCTATCTTCTTTTTCTCTAAAAAATCTTTTGACAATCCTATCTTCAAGAGAGTGAAATGAGATTATCGCCATGCGTCCTTTTGGTTTTAATAATTCAAATCCGTCCTGCATCACTTCTTTTAGAACTTCCAGCTCTTCGTTTACTGCTATTCTGATTGCTTGAAATGTTTTTGTGGCTGGATTTATTCTTCCTTTTTTATAAAAATTTGGGACAGATTCTGTGATAATGTCTCTTAATTGAAATGTTGTTTCTATGGGGTTCTGTTTTCTGGCTTCGACTATTGCTTTGGCTATTCTTCGGGAGTACGTTTCTTCGCCAAAACCAAATATGATATCCGCCAATGTTTCTTCACCCCATTCATTGACTATTTCTCTTGCCGTGAGACCTTCTCCACTGTCTGCGAGAGTCATGACCAATGGCTCATCTTTCTGAAAAGAAAATCCTCTCTCTGACTGTTCTAGCTGGTCTGAAGAGAAACCAAGGTCTAGGACTATCCCATCCACTTCGGGAACACCTCTTCTCTCAAGTTCTGATTTAATATTTCGAAAGTTGCTTTGGATAAATTCAACATCGCAACCTGATAATATTTTCGATGATCTATCTATTGCTCCTTTGTCCAAATCAAAAGCAAATATTTTTGCATCTCCATATGTCTCACAAATCAACTTTGTGTGACCGCCGCCGCCGAGTGTACCGTCCACGACAACTGCTCCAGATGACAAATTTAGACCTTCTATGGTTTCTTTTAACAAGACTGTTTTGTGAACTGACTTTTCCATATTTTTATAAAATACCAGCTCCACCGAGCTTTTCTGCCAAGCCATCAGCTCTCTTCTCAACCTCTCTCTTGTAAGAATTCCATGAGTTCTCACTCCAGATTTCTAATCTGTTTTGAACACCAATTATTACTCCCTTTTGTTTCAATGAACTCCAATTTTTTAAATGGTCTGGAATCAATATTCTCCCGATAGAGTCCACAGATGCTTCTACAGCACCTCCAAACATGAATCGGTTGAAACTTCGATTATCAGACTGCAAAAGTGAAAATTCTGAAAGATGCTTAGAAATGGTTGCCCACTCTTTCTCAGTAAAAACAAACAGACAATGGTCTAGACCATAAGTGATAACAAGTTTTTTACCCATCTCCTTGCGAAATTTCGCCGGAAGAGATATTCGACTTTTGTCATCTATGGTGTGTTTGTATTCTCCGATTAACATGATTTTATTGCTTCCCACTTTATCCCACCTTAGGTTAATTATACACCACTTTATCCCACTATACTCAAATAGTTTTCCACATGGTATTTCTGGGGTGGACAAAAATTCTTAAATCTTGTATTGTTTATTTCAAAGACTACGTCCTATGGAAAAACGATTACAAATAGAGCCTCCCAGATTTGGTAATGGGCATCTGGTCCCATTCTTTTTTACAGAATTAGAGCCAGGAAAAGTTATTAAAGTAAAGAGCGACTTCCCCACTTACGGAGAAGTTAAAAAAGATTCTTTTAATCGGCTCTGGTACAAGACCTAAAAAAGCCCCGCCTTCGGCGGGGCTTTTTTGTTTCAAAAAATGTAAAGGGGCGCCCTTTGGGCGCCCCTTTATATTTACCTCCATTATTCTCTACTCCCCATCTCTCGGCTTCATAATCGGAAAGAAAATTGTATCCCTCAAGTTTTTTTGTTCAGTAAGAATTGCCACAAGTCTGTCTATTCCCATCCCAAATCCTGTCATAGGTGGCATGCCGTGTTCCATAGCAGTAAGGAATTCTTCATTTACATCCATGGCTTCTTCGTCTCCTCCTTCTTTTGCTTGTGCTTGCATCTCGAGTAACTCTCTTTCACGAATAGGGTCAACAAGCTCAGCATATTGATTTGTAATCTCAGATCCCGCAATCACCAGCTGAGCCACGTCTGCTGTACCATCTGCGTTTTGTTGAGCGAGAGGTTTAAGTGCCCCAGGATAGTTGGTCACAAATGTTGGTTGAATAATCTTATGTCTTGATGACTTCTTGAATATAAAATCCATTAGATTTGCATCTCCTGTTTTCTTTATTTCTTTAGCATCCATACCAAACTCCCCTGCTTTTTCTTCAAGGTCTTTTCGGCCGGCAGAAAGAATATCAATTCCAGTATTTTCTTTTACAATTTCTGCAAAACTTCTTCGTGTCCATACTCCACTGAAGTCTACCGTCACGCCCTCTCCATTCTTATCATATACAGTAAACTCTGTCTTACCCACAACATCTTTTGCCAAGTGTTTCAAAAGCTCTTCTGTCCAATTCATGTTTGTCTCCAAACTTTCATAGGCTGCATACCATTCCATCATTGTGAATTCTTGGATATGAGTTGAATCAGACCCTTCGTTTCTAAAATTCTTTCCTATTTCATATACCCTGTCGTATCCTCCCACCATCAGCATCTTGTGCTCTAGCTCAAGTGATATCCGAAGCACCATGTCCAAATCATAATCATTGTGATGAGTCTTAAATGTCTTAGCCATTGCTCCACCAGCCTGACCTTGTAAGATAGGAGTTTCTATTTCAATAAATCCTTTTTCATCAAAATATTTTCTAATAGCAGAAACGATCTTTGAACGGACAACAAATCTCTCTGAAACCTCAGGGTTTGAAAGTATATCCAAGTATCGTTTTCTGTATCGCTCTTCCACATCTTGAAGACCTGCCCATTTTTCTGGGAGAGGAAGAAGAGTTTTTGTCGCCATTTTCCAAGTCTTTGCTAGCAAGCTATTTTGCCCACGTTGAGTCACAAAAAATATCCCCGTTACTGAAATAAAATCCCCCATATCAACAGCGTCGGAAAAAAGTTCAAAAAGTTTTTCTTCCATTTCATCTTTTTTGAAAACTACCTGAAACTCCCCTGTGCCATCACGAAGTACAGCAAACATAATCGCTCCCTGACCACGAAGAATCATTATTCTTCCTGCAATGGTTTTCTCCTCTCCAGATTTCTCAAGATCAGAAAATCTCTGAACGGCGTCCCCAAGGGTGAGGTCACGAATAGCGTCCTTGGCAAAAGGATCCATCCCATATTTTTTAAGAAGTTCAATCTTTTCCAATTTCCCTGTTCTAATTTCTTCAATTGATGCCATATACAAAGAAGTATACAGGAAATACAGATCTGGGTAAATATAAAAACCGCCAGTGGGCGGTTTTTATATTATTGAATTTTTACAATCAAATATTCAGTCATTCCAACTGGAGTTTCAAAGTGAGCGGAATCACCTTTCTTCTTTCCCAGAAGGGCTTCTCCTAGAGGAGATTTGTAAGAGATTTTCCCTAGTGTCATATCAGCTTCTTCAGAGCCCACGATCTGAAATGTCCGTTCTTTTGTATCACCCTTTTTCTTTACCACAACAGTCGTACCAACCTCAACGATATTACTAGTATGAAGTTTTACAATAACTGCATTCTGCAATAATGTCTTGATAGTAGAAATACGGTCTTCAAGACGAGCTTGGTCATCTCGTGCTTGGTGGTATTCTGCATTTTCTGATAAGTCACCAAGAGATTTGGCATATTCCAACGCCTCTAAAATCTCTTTACGTCGAATAGTTTCCAGCCCATGAAGCTCTCCTTCTAGTTCTGCCAGTTTTTCTTTTGTTATAAATTCTTGATCTGTCATCTGTTTGATTATACAGATAGGGCAATATTTTTGCAATATATTAATTTTCTAGATATTCAGGATTATTGTCTTTCATCCATAAGAAGGCCTCTCTCATAACAGCGTTTGCACTCAGGGTAAATCCTCGAGGGGCTTTCTCCATGAATACTACAAAAGCATATTTGGGTTTGTCATATGGGAAAAATCCTGTGGACCATGAGTGAGAGTAAATATTTCCCACCCCGACTTGGGCTGTACCTGTTTTAGCTGCCACCTCTACACTTTCAAGATCAAAGAAGCTTGAGGTACCATCTGTAACTCCCTGCCTCATACCCTCGTGAACCACTGTCCATTCTTCATCCGTAAATGGAGTTTCAATCTCTGTAATATCTTCTTCTGAAATATCCGTCTTGACTATGTGAGGAGTAACCACCTTTCCTCGACTTGCCACTGTCGCCACACCCTTTAGGGCTTGAAGTGGGGTGAACTGGAAACCATACTGACCGATAGAAGAGTTGTAGGTATCTCCGAGTTTCCATGCACCCTCAGCAAAGGTTTTTTTCTTCCATTCAGGAGAAGGTATCACTCCAGAGGCTTCACCTCCCAAAGTATCAAAGCCTGTTGGCGAACCAAAACCAAACTCTCTCATATATTTCCCAATTTTATCAATACCTAGACCTTTTCTTCCATTGAATCCACCACCTATTTCATAAAAATAAGTGTTCGCAGAAACAGCAATAGCTTTTCTCATATCAACCAATCCATGGACATGGTTATCTTTGAAAATTGTAGGGTTGCTTGGGTCAAAAGGGTTTGGGACAATGATCTGACCATTTGAAACAAGCCATTCATCTGGCTCAATAATATTTTCATATTGCGCAGCCATTGCCAAAAAAGGTTTTACGATAGAACCTGGAGTATATGAAGAAAGTGCTCTATTGATAAGTGGCTTGTTGGCCCCTGTTAGATACTCATTTATTTTCCCTGTGTCTTCACCGAGAGAAAGTACTTCAGAGTCATATTCTGGATAGCTTGTCAAAGCAATTAATTCTCCGGTATCAATATCCATGATTAGAGCTGTCCCTGCGATAAATTTGTTTGATTCTGTAAGACTTTTTATTGCTTGGAATAAAACCTCTTGAAGACCGGCATCAATAGTCAGGACAATATTTTCACCATCAATAGGAGCTTCTACAGTATTTTCAGAAGTAACATCCCCCTGCACGTTATGCTCAATCAACTTCAAGCCATTTCTACCATTCAATGCCTCGTTATAAAATTTTTCAATTCCTCCTTTCCCAATAAATTCTTTTTGCCAATAAAAACCTTTTGAGTCTTTTTCTGGGTAACCCACGTACCCCAATACATGAGAAAATCCCTGTTTGTCGGTATAAACCCTATGAGGAAATATCTCTTCACTCTCTAGATCTAGAATTTCGTTCCATGCAAGTTCTTCTAAGTTTCTATCATAGATAACTCCCCTGTTTGAAAATAAAATATTTTGAGACAAGCTATTGTTTCTACTTTTTTCTAAAAAAGATTCTCCATCTTGAATCTGAAGTGCTTGCAACTTAATAGTAAAGATAAAGCTAACCAAAACGAAAGAAAAAAAGAGTATGTATATTGATTTCTCTGGAATAGCTTTTTCAATTTTTCCTTCAAATTGCTGAGTGTCTAGAGATGAGATATTTTGAGAATCTAGAAAAATATCATCCGGATCTATATCGTCAAAAAATCTTTTTTTCTTTTTAAAAAAATTAAACATAAGCTCTTATTCTTGGTCGGATAAAATAGATAAGAAAAAATAACCCTACTCCACAAAAAAACCATACCGGAATAGTCTGGCCTCCTCCGACTGAAAAATAAAGAGCATCATACAAAAAACCCAGAAATATCCCTTCGTAATATTCGGTAAAAAAAATAAATCCTGCTAGTCCAAAAATCATGGTCAAATACCATGGGAGGAAAAATATAGAAAACAGTATCAACAAAAACCAGCCAATTCTTTTCATGTTAATCTATGTACTTAATCTGAATTTATAAGGAAAAACTCAATAATCAGCCTTTCTTTCGGGCTATTTATCTATTATACGCTATACCAGGCTATTTAAAAAACTAGTCGTAAGCTTCTCTTCTTCTCCTGATAGTCTTATACAAGAGATACAGTAGGGCGATGATTACACCGTAAAAAAGGATTTTATAAGTGGAAATAAACACAAGCACAGCCAAGAGCCAAATAAGAGCTGTAAGCAAAACCTTTTTTACGTTATAAGAAAATTCTGAATTAGTCTTTTTATCTTTGTCTGACAAAAGGGCATCTTTTTTGTCTTGAGTGCTCTCTTTTGATCTCTCAAAAAAATTCAAGGAAGAATCACGCCCTTCTTCTGTTTTAGAAAAACCATCTTCTGCCAAAGAAACAGTTTTCTCTACTGCTTTTTTTGCAAAATCTTCTACACTACCAGAGGGAAGTTTATCACCAGCTTTTTCCTCGCCATCTGGTTCTTTGCTTTCTTCATCTGACACCTCAGGGACAATGGGTTGCTTTACACGAAGTCTTATCTTTTTTGTTTCTTCTGATGGTAAGCCCTTTCCGTTGAATTGGGCATAAATAACCCTATCACCCTGTGTCGCCTCCCAAGAAAATGAAACAAGCTTGGCTGAATTTGGAGAAATAATAATTGGCATCTCACCTAGAAGAACCTCTCCGTCATAATACAAAACATCCCCCTCTAGATTTTTGTTTTCAGTATTAAAAACAGTAACAAAAATATCTATCACTTCCCCATGAGATGGAGCATCATTGGAAAGCCAAATAGAGTCTGGAACAAACCCTGCTCCAAAAGCCAACCCTGGGAGAAAACATGCTAATAAAATTATATATTTTTTCATATTTATAAATACATTGTACTTAAAAAATAAATATTATAAACAATATAGCTGTGGTAAACGCGAGCAAGGCATTTAATACAACTCCTGCCACGACACCGAGCAATGAAAATCCAGTGGCTTTGATCAATTGTTCTGGAGACTTTTTGATAAAGAGTTCTGATACATACACAAACAAAGGTACCCCCACAAAGGCTCCAAATGGTGGAAAGATTATTGACCCAGTAATACCTCCAATAATCCCTGCAAAGACAGATCTCCGGTGCGCGCCTCCAAGGCGCGCACCAACAGCCCCTGCGCTATAATCAACAATCAGAGATAGCCCCGCTATTATCCCAAATACAAATAGCTCACCCCCGGAAATTACTCCAAAAGAAGACGCAAGAGCAAAAACAAAAATTAGTAAAAACTGGAAAAGAACTACAGGAAGAGCCGGAACAATGGTCAGGCCTGCTAATATAAATAAAAAGAAAGAAAAGAAAATTAAGAAAGCTGTCATATTTGTATATTGTTTAAAAATTCTTCTGTGTACTGGCTCTTAGTCCATACATTTGGGAATACTCGGACATCTCCACCTGAAATTATTACTTTTGTATGTTGATACAAGATGCCAAACTCTTCTGCAAGGTCTTTTTCAATATCATCGGTGTCTCTATCGTTGTAATTTACACGGAAACCAACAAAATCAGATCCACCATATTCATTAAATGCTGGGATCAGTGAATCCCGGATCTCTGCTTTACATGTCGGGCACCATTTTGCATAAAAATAAAGAAAAATAGTTTTCCCAGAATCTTTGGCTTTTAGATAGTCCTTTTCATTAAAATCAATCAAAGGAGACGAGCCTCCTGCCAGGACTTCTCCAGAGAAAATCCTTTCTCCTGTCGTTCCTATTTCTACTTCTTCTTTTGGTATAGAGCCAGTCTCTTCTATTTTTGGATCATGCACACTATCATATAGTTTCTCATCAGTCTTATTCCAAACAAAGACATAAAACCCTAAACATAGGCCCATAAAAGCAATTCCCAATGTTATTAATTTAAATCTTTTACCTTTATCCATATGTATTATTGTACTACATGAGGTATAATATCCGTACATGGAATTAAATGAAATAATTCAATCTCTTGGAAGTTTTTCTTACTGGGGTATCGCTTTTATAGGACTCATTGCAAATTCTTTTCCTCTTGCACCGGAAGAAATTATTTTACTTGTTATTGGATATCTAACAGGAACTGGGGCTTTTAATATATTTATCGTAATACCTATTATGATTGCAGGGATGTTCACATCAGATATTATTCTTTTTTCACTATCAAGACGCGGGGGTAAGTTTATAAATAAATTAAAAAGTAAAATAAAAAGCGAAAATTTCCAAAATGAGGATTGGATTAAAAAACATGTAAAGAAAATTATTTTCATATCACGATTTGTCATATATTTTCGTTTTCTTGGGCCGGTGCTCTCTGGTGGAGTTCGTACGAAGTGGAGCACATTTCTTTTTTATGACTTCATAGCCCTCTGCGTGTATGTACCGACAGTCCTTTTTGTAGGAAATTATTTCCACAACTATATTTCAGAAATAGCCCAAGGTGTGGCAAACTTCAAAGATTATTTCTTGTTGATCCTCGGTGTGATAGTTGTTGTTCTGTTCCTAAGGTTCTTAAGCAAAAGCTTTTTCAAGAATCTAACAAAAGCAGTTACTGATTATGTGCCGACAATAATCCCAGGTCTTTACAAAAAAGATGATTAAAAGCCTCCATTTCTTTTTTTCCTGTCAAAACTTCTCTTTCTTTTTCATCACTGAAATATAATCCTACTTTTCTCTTAATAGAAAAGTAGGCAAAAGATCAAGACACCTCACTTTACCTAAAAAATAACTCACGGTTTTTTTGGTGCTACGCTGATCGCTGTCGCTAAAGCTACGCACTAATCAAAAAAACCGTGAATATTTTAAAAGTTAAAGCTCAAGTGTCAAAAACCACTCATCTAACACTTGCAAAACTTCCCGACACTTGAACTTTTTATGTTAAGAAAACAACATAATTTTTTCGTTAAGAAGGAGCGCTTGAAGGCGTAGCCGGTTAGCGACTTTAGGAAAAATTGTGGTTTTTTTAGTAAAAAGTGAGGTGTCTTGGCTTTTTGTTCCTTTTTTGCCAAGAAAAA
>CAYHDV010000004.1:0-54623 GCA_964355515.1 uncultured Candidatus Saccharibacteria bacterium | reverse complement strand
AAGGTCCCAAGGGTTTGGCTGTTCGCCAATTAAAAAGGTACGCGAGCTGGGTTCAGACCGTCTGGGAGTGAAAATTTATTTTTTAACTCACAGACAAATCTGAATCACAGCATACATAACAGACATCACATTTGTGAAAAAATAAAATAATGATACAAGTAAAATCGAGTCTTTTCGTCTAAGAAATAATAATAAAAGATAGAAACCAACCAATCACGGCGGCACACTTTAGAAATATTGTGTGTGAAGTCGACTGATATCGGTGGAACCCTAATATGGAATTTTGTATGAGAATACTGAATACTGTATGGGTAATACCGAGGGAAGGTTTATAAACTTTACAAAGGTTCTTTATTGCAAGATTTGGGAAGGTAGTGACTTCATTCGACCGGTCTGACTAAGATGATATACGTGTGCACACGGACGTCAAAACTGGATAGATCGCGAAACTCGGATAATTAACGATCGCTACCAACCCTTCTTGCTTTCTTGAGGTAATTTTTACCTCACTTTTGTAAAGTTTATAAACCACCCGTAGAGACTGCACGTTGACCATCTTTAAAAAGATGAGGATACAGTCCGATCCCTTTAGTAATAAAGGTTCCTCTTAGCATGGGAAATAAAACAAAATGCGTGAGACAGGTTGGTCTCCTATCTACTGCGGGCGTTGATTCTTGAAAAGATCTGCTTCTAGTACGAGAGGACCGAAGTGGACTGACCTCTGGTGTACCAGTTGTTCCGCCAGGAGCATTGCTGGGTAGCTATGTTGGGAATGGATAACCTCTGAAAGCATCTAAGAGGGAAGCCAACTTTAAGATAAGGAATCATTTGAGAATCGTGAGAGATGATCACGTTGATAGGCTCTATGTGTACATGCAGTAATGCATTTAGCAGAGGAGTACTAATTATTCGAATTCCTATTAGGAAAGCGAAAGGTTATGAGTAATACTTTTAGACGGTAAAAATGCTTATATATACTACTGAGTTAAGATTTTGAGATAGCCCGTTTGGGTTGTCTGGGAAGGCACGTTTGTTTGTGGGAGATCGGAAACCGAGCTTCTTTGGAAGAGTGAAGCAAGTCTTGTAGAGGAGCCATTCTATACAGGATGGAGTCTAGCTTAGGCGGATATCTAGCTTCATATCGTCTTCGTTTACGAAGAACAAAAAGTGTGAGTGTGGGGGGATCCACTCGTCATTATCTTTTCAAGCAAACGATGTCTTCCCTTAGACATTGTTTTTTAAATTTATTGTCCTGGTGATTTATCGGAGGGGTCACACCCGTTCTCATTCCGAATACGGAAGTTAAGCCCTCTTGAGCTGATGATACTCTTTTAATGGGGAAAGTAAGTTGTCGCCAGGACAATGAATTTAAACAAAAACAGCACACATTCGTGTGCTGTTTTTGTTTTGGGAGTTCTAGGATATACTAGTCTTATGAATTGGGCACAGAAACATCAATTAAAAATATTTGGGGGGATATTCATCTCTATTATTTTGGTTGTTGCATATTTGTTGATTCCTTATTTAAAACAAGAACCAACTTGTTTTGATGGCAAATTGAATGGTTCGGAGTTTGGTATTGATTGTGGTGGTGATTGTGCTCTTATTTGTGAAGAACAAGCAAAAGATTTGATTGTTCTTTGGTCAAACGCAAAGGAGATCGTGCCAGGGAGATACAATGCTCTCGCATATATCCAGAATCAAAACCCTTATGCAGGAGTAGAATCTATTTCCTATGAGTTCAATTTATACGACAAAGACAATCTTCTTATCAAAAAAAGAAAGGGCTCAACATTTATTGATGCAAACGCAAACACTGCAATTTTTGAAGGTGCGATAGATGTTGGGAATAGAATACCTGTTCGAACTACTTTTGCTTTTACCGGTGACAAACCCAAATGGGAAAAAATTGGATCTCGGGAGCTTTCAAATGTTTCTGTAGTTGTCAAAGACAAAATTCTCAAAAACGAAGATACAAGTCCTCTTCTAGAAGCTACATTATTAAACGGAACTCTTCTTTCTATAAAGAGTTTTGATGTGGTGGCTATTCTTTATGACAAAGACGGAAATATGATTAATTCGAGCGGGACATTCGTAGATAGTCTTTCTGGGTCTACTTCAAAAAAGGTATTTTTTACATGGCCGGAGCCTTTTGATACAGAGGTTGTTTCTATTGAGATTATCCCTCGGCTTGATTTGTTTGACTAGCAATGAATAAACTTCTCTCACTTAAACATATTGACTGGGTTCTTGTTTTGTTTACACTACCAATTCTTGGGGCAGGGCTTATCACCATGACTTCTTTTGGACCTGAGGCGGGACTTTTTTGGCGTCAGTTAATCTGGATTATTATTTCTTTCGGAGTTTTTTTCAGTATTTCATTTTTTGATGTTTTCTTTTTCAAGAAAACAAAGGCCCTTGTTTCTTTATATATATTTTTTGTTTTGGTACTCGTGGCACTATTTTTTGTGGGGTCGACCGTCAATGGCGCTCAAAGCTGGTTTAATTTTGGATTCTTTTCTTTCCAGCCAGCAGACCTTGTAAAAGTTGTTCTTATTTTGATTCTTGCCAAATATTTTTCAAGACGACACGTTGAAATTGGAAATGTTAAACACATTATTATTTCTGGCTTGTATGCTTTTATTCCATTTTTTTTGGTCTTTCTTCAGCCGGACTTTGGAACAGCGATGATTATTCTCCTTATTTGGTTTGGGATGATTCTGGTGTCAGGAATAAACAAAAAACACCTGCTTATTGTTCTTGGTTCTGGGGCACTGATCTTTGCCATGCTTTGGTTTTTTGTTTTTGTTCCATATCAAAAAGCTAGAATCACAAGTTTCCTGAATCCATTAACAGACATACAGGGTACAGGATACAATGCGTATCAATCTACCATCGCTGTGGGTTCTGGACAGCTTTTGGGTAAGGGTGTTGGATATGGGACCCAGTCTCGCCTTCAATTCCTCCCAGAATACGAAACAGATTTTATCTTCGCAGCTTTTTCAGAGGAATGGGGGTTTGTTGGTGCCATGCTTGTGATACTTTCTTATCTTGTTGTTATTTGGCGGGTTCTTGATAATGCAAGAAAAGGGTCAAGTAATTTTGAAACTCTCTTTGGGGTAGGGGTTGCCATTATGTTGTTTTCTCACATTGCTATTAACATAGGTATGAACATTGGGCTCATGCCGGTTACAGGGATCACCTTACCGTTTATGAGTAACGGTGGTTCACACCTTCTCGCTGAGTTCGTGGCTCTTGGTATTCTCATGAGTATGAGAAGAGATAGTCGAGCGATTCATAGGGATGACATGAGATATGAGTTTACCGGATACTAGACGTATGATAGTCGATGGAAAAAAAATCCAACAAGAAATAAAAGAAAAATTAAAGTCTTTTATAAAAACCATTCCAATTGTTCCATCTCTTGGGATTGTTTTAGTGGGAGATGACAAAGCTTCAGAGAAATTTGTCTCTTTGAAAAAGAAATTTGGTGAGGATATTGGTGTTGAGGTTTGGCTAAAAATTCTTCCAGAGACGGCCACACAAGAACAAGTGGAGTTGGCTGTTGCTAGCCTCACCACTGATGGGATTGTTGTCCAGCTTCCACTGCCAAGGCATTTAGACGAGAGGTCTATAATATCGAAAATTCCAAAAGAAAAAGATATAGATGCTTTAAATGGGGGAGACTTTGTAGCTCCTGTCACCGGGGCTATATTTGAGATACTCTATAGATATGATATTGATTTAAAAGACAAAAGTATTGTGGTGGTAGGTGAAGGGAAGCTTGTGGGGCTACCAACAAAAATCAAACTAGAGGAGATGGGACTGGTGCCAGATGTTATTACACTTGATACTCCAAAGTCACAAAGGGAAGCACTTCTTAAAAATGCCGATATCATAATCACTGGAGCAGGGGATCCACATTTTATAAAAACAGATATGATTAAAGAGGGAGTAGTGATGCTGGACGCTGGCACAAGTGAAAAAGCTGGTAAACTAGATGGTGATGCTGACCCGAAGTGCCAAGAGATCGCGAGCTTACTAACCCCTGTTCCTGGGGGGATTGGACCTGTTACTATAGCTATATTATTTAAAAATTTACTTAAAGCATGCAAGATTTAAACACAGAATTATTTTTATATTTACATGGTTTTTCTGCATACCATCCAGAAGTCTGGCTGTTTTTGGCGGGGTGGTTTGGTTTGTTTATTGCTGTTGGTATGGCGCTATTTACCGGACTTCATAAGCATGGGTTCAAATCAATTTTTAGAGAATTTACTCAGCATTTAAAAGAATGGAGGTCTTTGTTGTTTATCCCTCTTGGATCGTGGGCTGTAGCTGGGTTTTTGAAACTTATATTTGCACACCCGAGACCATACGAAGCATTAATTATAAACCCACTATCTATGCCCGGATCCTTTGACTCGTTTCCTTCTGGGCATGCCACTTTTTATATGGCACTTGCTTTAGCGGTATATCAATATCACAAAAAAGCAGGAATGTTTTTTATTTTTCTTTCCACGCTTCTTGCAGTCGCGCGGATAATCACCGGAGTCCACTACCCAATAGATATTCTTGGTGGATGGCTTGTGGCGTATTTGATGTATCGGTTGGTTATTAGACGTTAGACTGTAGATTTTAGAAGTAAAAAATAAAATCACAAGATGTTCGATCTTGTCCTCCTCTCCTTGCTAAGGAGAGGATTGAGGTGAGGTAGATAAGTGCTCACAAAACATCAATGTTATCACCATGCGAAAACATCAAACGATAAATCAAATAAAAAAGAAAGACCAGCGAAGAAATCTCAGAAAAACTCAAACACCACAAGAAACCATCCTCTGGTCAAAACTCAGAAACAGTCAAACAGGATTCAAGTGGAAAAGACAAATAAGTATCGGTAAATACATTGTTGATTTCTATTGTAGTGAAAGGCGGCTCATTGTAGAGATAGATGGTTCACAACATATAGAAAACAAAGCATATGATACAGAACGAGATCAATATCTCGTCTCTCTTGGATACGCTATCCTTCGTTTTTGGAATAATGAAATCAATACGAATATCGAAGGAGTACTACTAAAGATTCAGTCTACCTCACCCCAGCCCTCTCCTTAGCAAGGAGAGGGGGAGCCTTCGCTCGATTCATTTAAACCCCAAACAAAAAAGCCCCGCCGAATTGGCGGGGCTTTTCAATCAAGTAGGTCTATTCAATTTCAGGGCATGATTCCCCGAGGTCCAAATATTTCATTACCAGTCTCTATCATGATTGGATGGTCTAGGACAAGGAAGTCCTCTGGGATTCCAGAGTTTCCGATCGATACACGTATTGGTGAAAAACAATTTCCTATAAGCACGCAAACATGGTGGGTCCTTCCTAATAGCTTATGTACAGAGACAATTCTTCCATATGCAGTATCAGGTACGATCTCTCCCATGGTTTTGAGAAGCTTGTTATTGTTATTCACAAATACTGAATCTCCCATTCCGAGAAAACTTGCAACAATCTCGGAAGATATTGCCGCGTAAGTAGTATCTCCGTTTGGAAGAATTGTCGCAATACGAACAGGGGCAAGAGGAGATTCGAGTCTCTCTTTTACAGAGAGCTCTTCTGGAAGCCCGGCAACAACAGCTCGGCTGTAGCCATCAGGCGTTTCCACAAAGCCACTTTCAACTTTTGCTTTTTCTTTCTGTACAGCTTGATAATCAAGCGGGTCAGAGCAAGAGGTGAAGAACATTGCAAAGGAAACGGCAATCATGAGCACTGTGCTTACTTTTTTCATTTTTGATTGATATTGATTTGGTTAGAACTGTATTTATTAAGTATATCATAGCATGTAGCATAGTATTTGTCAAGAGATTTAAGTAAACCACCACAAATAACCTTATATTTCAAAGGTTTTTTATCTTTGTCAATATCTTTCATTTTTGTCAAAAAGAGAGTATTATAAGCCCATGATAAAACAAAGATTAATCGCAGTATTTATCCTGCTTGTTGGTTTAGCCATAGCTTTTTTTGTATACAGCAGTGAGCCAGGATTAAATAGCAACGCAAAAGGGAATTTAGCATTTAAGCTTGGACTTGACCTCTCTGGAGGTACACATCTTGTGTACAAGGCAGATGTCTCAGAATTAGACCCAGCTCGAGTAGAGGAATCTATGGAGTCTCTTCGGGATGTAATCGAAAGAAGAATCAACCTCTTTGGTGTAGCAGAAACAAATGTTCAGACACAGGAGATCAGCATCGCAGATATCGACGAGAATCGTCTTGTAATTGACTTGCCTGGTGTGACAGACATCAATCAAGCAGTTGAGATGATAGGGCAGACCCCACTCCTAGAATTCAAACTCCAAAATCCAAATGCAGGAGAGGGCGCACCTCTAGAAGAGATGTTTATCTCAACTGGACTTACAGGGAAGTTTCTTGAACAATCAAGTTTGGTCTTCACTCAAGCAGGGCAATCTGGCGGATTTTCTAGCCAGCCAGTTGTGGCAATCCAATTCAACAAAGAAGGAGCAGATTTGTTTGAGAAAATAACAACAGAACACACAGGAGAAATCCTTGCTGTATTTTTGGATGGTGCACCTATCTCAACACCTGTTATCCAAAGTGCAATCGCTGGAGGAGAGGCGACAATCACCGGAAACTTTGATGCTGAAGAAGCCAAGCAACTTGTAGGAAGATTAAACTCAGGAGCACTTCCTGTTCCGATAGAGCTCATCTCTACTCAAACAGTTGGGGCTACTCTTGGAGATAGCGCAGTTGAGGCCGGGATATTTTCAGGAATTATAGGACTTCTTCTTTTGACGATATTCTTTATATTCTGGTATCGGCTACCAGGACTGATTGCTATTGTGGCACTTCTTTTCTATACAGCTATCATGTTTGCTCTATTCAAGATTATTCCTGTGACACTTACATCTGCTGGTATTGCTGGGTTTATCATATCCCTAGGTATTGCAGTTGATGGTAATGTCCTTATCTTTGAGCGAATGAAAGAAGAGCTTCGAGCTGGACGAACAACATACGATGCTCTTCGAGAAGGATTTTCTCGAGCATGGCTATCTATTCGAGATTCCAATATCTCAAGCCTTATTACTGGAGTAATCCTATTTTGGTTTGGGTCAGCCCTTATCCAAGGATTTGCACTGACTTTTGTACTTGGAGTTATTGTAAGTATGGTTTCTGCTGTTACCATCACTCGATTACTGCTGTTCGCTTTTACTCACACAAAGGATGGTAAAATCCGCCAATTCTTGTTTGGAACTGGTTTAACTAAATAATACTTATGTTTATAATACGATACAAAATATTTTTCATCTCTCTATCAGCTACTCTTGTGGCTCTGGGAATAGCCTCACTTGTTGCGTTTGGGATAAACCCAGGGATTGAGTTTACAGGAGGTTCTTTGGCTGAAATATCATACCCAGAAGGGCGACCAGAAATAGAAACACTACAAATGTCACTTAACAATGCTTCATATGATTACGTGACAGTGCTTCCAACAGGAGACAATGGAGTTTTTCTAAAAAGTAGAGACCTTACAGAAGAAGAGAGGTCTTCGATATTTGGTGTAATGACGTTGGGTGGGGAAGCTCCTATCAAAGAAGAATCATTCACTTCTATTGGGCCTTCCCTTGGTAAAGAGCTGGCCACAAAGACACTTTGGGCGCTTCTTCTTGTAATGGTTGTTATTGCTCTCTTTGTGGCATATGCTTTCCGACATGTTTCAAAACCAGTATCTTCTTGGAGATATGGAATGGTGGTTATTGTGAGTTTACTTCATGATGTTGTTGTGACTGCAGGAATATTTGCAATCATTTCGCACTTCACTGGAGGGTCAGCAGACAGCCTATTTGTGGTGGCACTTCTAACCGTGCTTGGACTATCTATCAATGACACTATCGTGGTGTTCGACCGTATCCGAGAAAACTTAAAAAATTACGGAAAAGAAACTTTTGATAATATTGTGGGGGATAGTATCACTCAGACTTTCGCGAGATCTATCAACACCTCACTTTCAACAGTTATTGTACTTGTTGCCTTGGTAATATTTGGACCTGACACCACAAGGATGTTTGCCATCACTCTTGCAATTGGGATGATTATCGGAACATATTCATCAATCTTCCTTGCGAGCCCACTTTTGGTATTGATGAAACCCAAAGAAGAAATTTCTAATTAAATAGAAAAACTAAAAAGCCCAGTTACAAAAACTGGGCTTTTTAAATAAGGGACAGACCACTTATTTGGATTCACTTTCAAGAGGGGATTCCTTGAATCTTTTGATTCTTGAGGGATCATCTTCTTTGAAGATGGGGTGGCCATCTTCTATCATTTTCTCGTATGTTTTCTCATCCATTGTCTGGACGAACAATCTGGCACCTTCTGGAGTGTGTCCTGGTTTGTATAAGGATTCCGGCAACACACGAAAGGTCACATCCATGGTCACTTTTTCAGTACCATCGGGCCTTGTGTGCACATACTGGTCTGCATAGAGCAGCTCCATTATCCACACCTCTTTTTGAGAAAAAGCCTGGGCAGATATGAACATTAAAAATATTATAAAGAGCTTTTTCATGGGTTTTAATTGTTTCCACAATTATGACATACATAATGGATAAAAGTCAAGTAAAGAAAAAACCACCCAAATAACTGGGTGGTCAAAAGAGAATTTCACTTCTTCTTTTTTGGGAAAACTGCTTTTGTATAGACTATCAGGATGTATTCCTGGCCCTCCGTTTCTTCTTTAAACTCGATTATCGGGTTTTTGAGTGATACCCCAGTATTCTTGAAAATTGAATTTGCGTCAGAATAAGCCCGAGATATTTTTGTGCCCTTATCAATTTTTATGGCATAGGCGGTCTTTACGGTCAGCCATTCTGGGTAGTCTTTTTTCTTATCAAAAATGGGTTTTGCTTCAAAAAAGCAATCCGTACCCCACGAGTCACAAGGAATTCCTGCGATTTTGGTAAGTACAAAAAATTCAGAGATTCTCGAAACGGGCATTGGGGCTACCTGAGAAAAAGAGAAAAAAGGAGTAGATATAAGCAGTATTAAAAGGACATTTTTCATGTGCATTGTTTTTTGTTCACTATAGCAATATAATAGAGGTATAGCTACTAGTTAATTAATTACATAAAATATGACACTTATTTATATTCTTATCGCCGTTGTTGTTATCGCCCTCCTGTGGCTTGCTGCAACTTACAACGGATTTATTACTTTGCGTACACGAGCCGAAGAAGCGTGGGCAGATATCGATGTACAACTAAAACGACGTTATGATTTGATTCCAAACTTGATCGAAACTGTCAAAGGCTACGCTACACATGAAAGCGGAGTATTCGAAGCAGTAACCAAAGCGCGAACAGCAGCTATGAATGCCGAAGCAGCAGGTGATCCAGCAAAATCAGCCCAAGCTGAAAACATGTTGTCGGGGACTTTGAAATCACTTTTTGCGGTTTCTGAAAATTATCCAGATTTGAAGGCAAATACAAACTTCCTTGAACT
Organism: uncultured Candidatus Saccharibacteria bacterium; assembly: GCA_964355515.1. GTDB lineage: Bacteria > Patescibacteriota > Minisyncoccia > Phycocordibacterales > CSBR16-119 > CAYHDV01. Next base: position 45,112 of record CAYHDV010000004.1, on the reverse strand, counting down.
TCAACGAGAACTATCTGATACTGAAAACAAAATTCAAGCAGCACGCCGATTCTACAATGCGAATGTGCGAGACCTTAATATCAAAACAGAAACATTCCCATCAAATATTATTGCAGGTATGTTTGGCTTTGTTAAAAAAGAATTCTTCGACCTTGAAGGTGCCCCAGAAGAGAGGGAAAATGTGAAGGTGAGTTTTTAATTTCTTTATGGATCGGTATAACTCAATTGAATCACCTCAACATAGATTAAATTTCGGAGATCTTTACCATAAACTTAGTTCATACCGTTCTTCATTAATGACTAACTATTTGAATCAGCAGTTTGTTGCGAGCGATGCTGATAATCTAGAATCTTCAGAAAAAAAAGAATCAGATGCGAGGAACGCATTAGATTTATTAGAAACTCAATTGAGTGAAATCGGTCTTGTTCTGGAAAGGAGAAAAGATGATCAATACGAAGCCCCAACAGGTATCGTCTCTATAAGTAATGGAGAAAAGTTTTTGACATATCTTAGAGGACTCGGCCCTCTTTCTAAAGAAGATAAGAATTCCTTAGAAGGATTTTTAGGGGACACTGCTGAAGCAATAGTCTATAGATATCAATTTGAAACAGACACTGACACTATGCTGGATTTGCATAGATTTTTTCCTCAGATTATTTCTCTTATAAAAGAAAAATCTGAACTTTCAGAAGAGAACTCTCGGGAATTTATCTTAGCAGAAAGCTTCATTCAGCCGATGCAGGGGTGGTTCACGAAAGAGCATATTAAATTATTGAAAATAGGATTATTCCAGGAAAGCTTTGGACCATCTGCTTGGCATAGAGACATGACACCAGAAAGATATAAGGATAAGTGGGTCAGTATCCTCACAGTGATCGATAGTTTGAAAGAAAATAATCGGGCGCAAGTGTATCGAGAGAATGTAATTAAAACGGTGAGAGACTCTCTTGGTGTTGCTATAGGAGACTTGGAACATAAATCTCTAACAGAAGAAGAACAGGCGATAAAAGCTCACTACCTGAAATTACTAGAAATTGCGAAAGAAAGTCTTGTAGAATTTGAAAAGATTAAATAGTTATGACCCTCTACACTCACCAAGCTTCTAATATTCGCAAAACATGGCTTCTTATGACCGTGTTTTTGGTGGTGGTTGTGGGGATTGGATACGTATTGTCGTATTACTATGGTGCGCCAGAGATTCTCTACATTGCGGTTACTATCGCCACGGTGCAAGCGGTGGTCAGCTATTGGTATTCAGATAAAATAGCGCTTTCGGCAACAGGTGCCAAAGAAGCGACAAGAGAAGAATACTTTGATTTATATAACTCGGTAGAAAACTTGGCTATCACCGCTGGTCTGCCCAAACCTCGCGTGTATGTGATACAGGACTCTGTGCCAAATGCCTTTGCAACAGGGCGTGATCCCAAGCACTCAGCTATTGCCGTGACAACAGGACTGCTCGCTATTCTGGAAAAGAATGAACTCGAAGGAGTAATAGCTCACGAGATGTCGCATATTGGTAACAGGGATATTTTAGTGATGACGGTTGTTGTTGTTCTCGTTGGATTTTTGGCATTGGTGTCTGATATGTTTTTGCGAAGTATGATGTTTGGTGGTGGACGAGATCGTGACAACAAGGGCGGGGGAGCATTGATGGTAATTGGAATTGTCCTCTTGGTTCTCTCGCCAATTATTGGAGCGCTGATTCAAATGGCGGTTTCTAGAAAGAGAGAATACTTGGCGGATGCCAGTGGATCTCTCTTGACCAGATACCCCGAAGGGCTTGCCAGTGCCCTCGAGAAAATCTCTGCCCATAGCGGGAAAATGAAAAAGGCTAGCAACGCCACTGCACACTTGTTTATTGCAAATCCTTTTGGAAAAGCAAAACAAATGTTTTCAACGCATCCTCCGGTAGAAGAGCGGATTAAAAGACTTAGAAATCAAATATAATATAAGAACTCTCGGTAAGCATTAGTTCTCATTAGAAATTATGAAAAAATTTATAAAAACAATAATTACAGCTGTGGGGATCGTACTTGTATGGAGAGGTGTTTGGTATATTCTTGACCAGTTGGATATACTTTTTTGGGGAGGAAGTCATCTGTGGACGGCAATTGGCGGGGTAATTATCGGACTTATACTTTTGTATATTCCTGATGGGAATTTGGAAGAGATAGAAGGGTTGTAAAATAAAAAAAAGCTTGGAAGATTCCAAGCTTTTTTATTATCTGTTTGCACGGACCAATGGGCCTCTGCCTATCATTCGAAAACGGTTCTCCATTTGAAATTTATGGAGATTTTTTCTTGCTCTCTCGATACTTTCACCTAGGAAACCATCGTCTTTTAGGAGGCGTCCCTCGGCTTTTATTTTTTCGAGGATTTGCCGTACTGGGGTGATCCGTTTCCCGTCTCTTTTTATTGTGAGCATGTTGATCTTTCTTTTATCGTACAATACCATATTCTATTTTATTTGACAATTTTTATTTTTCTCTAAAAGCAACCGCCCCCTAGTCTTTTTTAAGGAGTTATGGTATTCTCATATCAATGAATTAGATGCCCTCGGCGGGCATTTTTATATCAGTTTATCAATGAATCTTTAAGTTAATTTATGGAAATCAGAAATATTGCAATTATTGCTCACGTTGACCACGGAAAGACCACTCTTACCGATGCTTTTTTGACGCAAACAGGAATGGTAGAAAAGGGAGTGTCTATGGACTCAAACGACTTGGAAAAAGAGCGAGGAATTACAATTTACGCTAAAAATACTTCCGTAAATTACAAAGGAACAAAAATCAATATTCTAGATACTCCAGGCCATGCAGACTTTGGGTCTGAAGTAGAGCGAGTACTCCGGTCTGTTGACTCTGTGCTCCTTATTGTGGACGCTGCCGAAGGTCCAATGCCTCAAACAAAATTCGTTTTGAAAAAGTCCCTAGAGCTTGGGTTGAAACCAATCCTTGTGTTGAACAAAATCGACAAACCAGCCGCCGATGTAAAGTGGGCCCATGATGCTGTTTTTGAACTTTTCTTTGAGCTTGGAGCTACAGAAGAACAACTTGATTTCAAGACTGTATACGCTATTGGTAGAGAGGGTGTTGCAGGACTAACTCCTGACGAAAAGATGGTGAACCTAGACCCTATTCTAGACCTCGTACTAAAAGAAGTTCAGCCTGTTTCAACTCCAGAAAACATTGCAAAAGCTTTAAAAGCTCAAGTATTTAACCTCGCCTATGATAACTTCCTAGGGAGAATGGGCGTGTGCCGAATATACGAAGGTGTTTTGAAGAACGGACAAGTGGTGCATATTAAAAATGCTGAAGGAGAAGTTTTCACTGGTAAAATTTCAAAACTGTTTTCTTTTGAAGGCATGAAAAGGGTGGAGGTCTCCGAAGCATCAGCAGGAGACATTGTCATGATTGCGGGAATTCCTGAGATCTTTATTGGACAAACACTTCTTACTACTCAAGATGGTGTGGCTATGCCAGCTATCGCAATTGATGAGCCTACAATCTCTTTTTATATGTTTATCAATGACTCACCTTTTGCAGGAAAAGTGGGGAAACTACTTACCTCAAGACAAATCAGAGAGCGTCTTGAAAAAGAGCTTGAAATAAACGTTGGACTTCGAATTGATTTTGGTGATCAGGCAAAATTCCAAGTATTTGGCCGTGGAGAACTTCACTTGGCTGTACTTATCGAGAACATGCGTCGAGAAGGATTTGAGCTTGCAGTATCATCTCCAAAGGTAATTATCAAAGAAATAGATGGTGTGAAGAGTGAACCCTTCGAAGAAGTGACTGTGCTTGTGCCAGAGGTATCTTCTGGAATCGTAATAGAAAAACTCGGAATGAGAAAAGGGGTGATGGAGTTTATGGAAACAAAAGACGGGCAGACACGACTTGTGTTCAAGATTCCTACTCGAGGACTTTTGGGTTATCGAAATGAATTCGTGATTGATACAAAAGGAGAGGGAATTCTTACAACAATCTTTTCTGGCTTCGGTGCGTATTCTGGAGAGATTCGAAAAACAGAATACGGTTCTATGGTTTCCATGGCGGCAGGAAAGGCCCTCGGGTTCTCTATCGCAAACTTGCAAGATAGAGGAGTTCTATATATTTCTCAAAACACAGAAGTGTATGAAGGAATGGTGATTGGATATACTGTAAAAGGAGAAGACATGTACGTGAATCCTACAAAAGGAAAGCAACTTACAAACATGCGAGCTTCTGGTACAGACGAGCAAATCAAAATTATTCCACCATTTGATCTTTCTCTTGAGAGAGCAATTGGTATGATGAGAGAAGATGAATATTTGGAAGTGACCCCTGACGCTGTACGACTTCGAAAGCAATATCTGAATGAAGCTGATAGAAAAAAGGCTGAAAAGACAAGGTAGAGGGGAATTAGAATAAAAATAGAGAAAGTGGCGCCTTACGGCGCCACTTTTGAGTTATTACAAAACTCTAGAATTTGTCATCCTGAATTTAATTCAGGATCTCTGATGTCATACAATCACTCCACTTAAACTTCGTCTTTGCGAGGCACGAAGCAATCCAGACCAAGAAAAAACGGAGGAAATTCCTCTGTATATCCTATCTGTAAAATAAGATTTTTTATAAAGGATGTGGTATAGTATAAGTACATAAATATGAACGGTCCAGAATTTCTCCATAATAAATATCAAACCCTCGAAGACAGTAAGCAGGTCTCTCGCGCAAAAACTCTTGAAAAGAAAGAGGATATTTCGCCTGTTCAGGCATATCTTGACCGTATCGAGCGTGTTATGAATACAGAACGAAAAGACAAAGATGGGCGTGTTTTGGGAACCGGCGCAGACTTGCTAGAACGCATGATTGTCAAAGATTTTGTACTTGATATGCATGACAAGGAATTAGTCATGAAACTTGCCAAAGATCTGTATGAATCAGAAAAAAGAATTGCAATCCAGCGTGGTCATGGAGCCGAAGTCGAAAATATAAAACTTTCTCATACGGAAATTCTTGTAAAATACGAAAATGCAATCAAAGAAAAATACGAAATTCAAAAACAAACTCTATCATCATGGCTACACTATTTGCGTACGTCAAATGACTATCCTATGTGGTTTAAATATTACACCATACGTGGACTCAAAGAAATGGGGCAATTTAATCGACACGATGTTGAAGCAAATGGAAAAGACAAAGAAGGTAATCCTATTATCATCAAAGGTCCTTCATATTCTGCACGAACTACAGACACTATTGCTCCATTTCCGGAACTTAATTCAGAATCACTCGGATTCGTACGAAAATCTTTGGAATTGCAAATGGACATTGATGCTATAACTATTCCAGAAGATGTGGAAAATGAAATTGTCCAAAACACTATTCTTGACTCAGAAACCGAACAAAAAATCAAAGAAAAAGCAAAACCAGAGTTCTTTGAACTTGCTCGCCAAGGTGCATTAAAAAATCTTCGTAATAAAAGACGAAGTGAATATCTGCAAACACATAAAAATGAATTGACACAGGATTTCATCAACGAATATCCATTGGAAGAATCTCGAAAAGGGGATTTAGGAAAAGAATTTGAGCATAGACTTCATACAACAGATTTTGCTAAACTCTATGCATTTGCGCAGGTAGAAACCGCAGGTGCATTGAACCGTGAATCTATCGAAGGAGAATGGGTAAAATACGAACAGGGAAGCGATTATACGGTGCTTGAGAAATCCCTTCAGGGAAAAGGAACAGGTTGGTGTACTGCTGAAGGATCTGCAAAAGGACAAATTGAAAAAGGTGATTTTTATGTGTATTACACAAAAAACAAAGATGGTATCAATACTGAACCGCGTGTTGCTATTCGTATGGAAGATGTCAAAATTGGAGAAATCCGCGGAGTTAACACTAGACAAGCATTGGAACCAGAATTAGTTGATATTGCAAAAGAAAAATATCAAGACCTCCCCGGTGCTGAAAAATATGAACGAGCTGACCATGACATGCGACTCATGACCGAAATATATACAAAGTCATTTCGTATAGACAAAGAAACAAAAGAAAAAATTTACCTTGATCCACAACTGAGTAAAGATGAATTGATATTTTTATATGAAATCGATCGCAAAATTGAAAGCTTTGGCTATGATCCAGATCCTCGCGTCAAAGAAGTCAGAGAAAAGCGAAATACAGAGTATGATATGTATGTGGTATTTGATTGTAGACCCGATCAACTTGCGCGTACTCCAGATCAGGTAAATGAAAATACCAAAGTCTATGTGGGACCACTTTTCAAAGATGTTTTCAAACTATCTCAATTGGAACATGTTGCAACAAGTTTTCCTGAGGGTCTTATACACAAAGAAAAAACAATCGTCGGTGGTAAAACAGGTCCCGAACTTGAGAAACTTCTCATTGAGAGTGGCATAAATTTATACGGAAATACAAAGGAAATGCTCAACTCTCATGAATTTGGAACTTCTCCTGTAGGGACAGAAATCAACAATGTTACCATATCGGTTGCAGACCTTGGTTTCCCAAATGGTGCGACATACCAACAAATTATGGACAAGGCACAAGAATACAATCTCGATGTGGTGCCTCATGATTTTGCCCCAACAAAACGAATATCTGATACCGATACTTCATGGAGAGTCATGCATATGAAACCAATTTCTGCCGCTGGCGAGCCGAGGTTGTTCGGCCTGAGTGCCGGTGGTGGCGGGCTGGGACTGTTCGGCGACTGGGGTGGTCCCGCCTACGAGTGGGATGCCTACATTCGGTTCGTTTTCTCTCTCCGCAAACCTGCCTAACGGTAGGCAGGTAGTGCTTTGAAATGAGACACTTTATTCTCTTTTGTCACTTTGAACTTTGACCTTGGTTTGTTTTACAACTGTGTATAGTTTTGTATACTATAATCGGTAGTAGGGGAATATGTGTACGATCAAGGTTGTATGCTCCTGAATCCAGTATCCATACATTCAGAATATATGCGATCACGCCTGCCTACCGCAGGTAGGGTTTCATAGAGCGTTGTGTATGTAGACACTTCACAAAAAATGAAGATACTTGGTGCAAGGTGCTGGGATATTATTATATCGTATACTATACAACCCATTTCTTTACATTGTGATGAAAGGGTGGAGGCACAGATGGTACCTTGCACATTTCTACCGCTGGCAAGCCGAGGTTGTTCAACCTGAATGCCAATGGTGACGAGCTGGAACTGAACGACAACTGGGGTAATCCCGACAACAAGTGGAATGCCAACAATCGGTTCGTTTTCTCTCTCCGAAACTCTCTTCATTTCTCCCTCGACATATAGTCGAGGGAGTTTTGTTTATGGAGATTTCTTTTCTAGAGATTTTGTAATTTGCCCATTCCAACCACCAAGCATTTTTCCAACTTCTTCAAGTTTTTCAGAAAGTCCAATATATTTTTTATCATCAAGAGATTTCGTTTCCCAAAGAATCATAAGAAAGACTTTTATCGTGTCATTTTTTCGTATTGCAAGACGAACCCAAGGTTGTTTTTCTGTCTTATCCAAAAAAGTTGCAACAGAAATTGCTTCGATAAGTTCTGTAAAAAGTGTGTCAATTTTAATACCGATCGAGTGACGATGCGTTTTGGGTAGTATTTGAAAATACTGATACCACAAGAGATATGACGCTTTTACTTTTTGTAAAACTGGTAAAAGTGTGCGGGGGGGGGGTAGACTTATTGGTATGAAGCTTATTCATAGTTATCATTCTATCATTTCTGTTGAAAACTTGCTCGAAGCGTGGAGAGAATTTATCCGTGACAAGAAAAAACGAAAAGACACTCAAGAATTTGAAAGAAATCTTATGTCCAATATTTTCTCCCTCCATTACGACCTTTCAACCAAAACCTACATCCATGGTGGATATGAAGCTTTCAAGGTAAATGACCCAAAGCCACGCGATATTCATAAAGCCAGTGTGCGAGATAGATTACTCCACCATGCTATCTATCGCGTACTGTATCCATATTTTGACAAAAAGTTCATTTATGATTCATATTCATGCAGAGTAGGTAAAGGTACCCACAAGGCAATAGATAGATTTAGGGATTTTTTTCGAAAGGTTTCAAAAAACAATACAAATCAATGCTGGGTATTAAAATGTGATATTAGGAAGTTCTTTGCAAGTATTGATCATGCAATTTTGAAAGATATTCTTACAAAACATATTTTTGATGATGATGTCTTGTGGCTATTGAGGCAAGTTATTGATAGTTTCCAGTCAGCAGGGTGTCATCCTGAACTTGTTTCAGGATCTAACACAAGATTCCGGATCGAGTCCGGAATGACAAAGAGAGGTCTACCCCTTGGCAATCTTACATCACAATTATTGGTTAATATTTATATGAATGAATTTGATCAGTTTGTAAAACACAAACTAAAACAGAAATACTATATTCGCTATGCGGATGACTTTGTATTTCTTTCACATAGAAGAGAAGAATTGGAACAAGTAAAAAACACAATCGCAATTTTTCTTTTAGAAAAATTGTGAATTGAATTACATCCAGGCAAAGTTTTTATTAAAACATATTCTTCGGGCGTGGATTTTCTAGGTTGGGTACATTTTTCGTCCCACCGCGTATTACGGACCAGTACAAAGAGGAGAATGATGAAAAAAGTGAAGCTGGCTGAAAAAGATGAAACCGTGCAGTCGTATCTGGGAATGCTCCGTCATGGGAATGGATATAAATTAAAGAAACATATACGGGCAAAGACTGGTATTAGTTTATGATTATGGTAGATTGGTATTATGCAAAAATACTCTACACATTACGATGTAATAGTGATAGGTGGTGGGGCGTCTGGACTTATGACAGCCGGTATTGCTGCGTCTCGTGGTAAAAGAGTTTTAATACTTGAAAAAAACAAAGAGCTAGGGGCAAAGTTGAAAATTACGGGAGGGGGAAGGTGCAACATTACAAACGCAGAATTTGATGTAAGAAAATTTCTTGCTCATTATAAAAAAGCAGAAAAATTTCTCTATTCACCATTTTCTCAATTTAGCGCAGAAGACACATTTACCTTTTTTGAGAAAAAGGGATTGCCACTTGTTGTGGAGGCTAAGAAGCGTGCATTTCCTAGTACTCAGCGGGCCTATGATGTGTACAAGGTATTAGAAAAATACATAAAGAGTAACCATGTTTCTGTTTTGAAAGAGCATGTGGTTATCAAATTAAAAACAAAAGAAGGGGCTATTGTATCTGTTGTGACAAAAGACACGGAGTTTACTGCGGACTCTTTTGTTATCGCAACAGGAGGAACATCTCATCCAGAAACTGGTTCTACGGGGGATGGTTTTAAGTGGCTAAACATACTAGGTCATACAACAAAGAATCCAACCCCAAATATTGTTCCATTGGAGGTAGAAGATACTTGGGTAAAGAAGTTGTCGGGGGCCACTCTATCTTTTATGAAAATCTCATTTCTTTCTGATGGTAAAAGACAGTTTTCAAAAGTAGGAAAAATACTTTTCACCCATTTTGGTCTTTCTGGTCCGCTTATTTTGAATTCATCATCAGAAGTTGCGAGTCTTCTTGAGTGGGGGAGCGTCACTGCTGAAATAGATGCATATCCTGATACAGAATTTCCTGATCTTGAAAAAAGAATTTTAAAGATTCTTGATGAAAACAAAAATAAAGATTTTAAAAATGTCTACAGAGATATTGCCCCAGAGGGATTTGCGGAGGGGACACTTCCAATGCTTGGGTTTGATGTAAACAAAAAATCTCACTCAGTAACAAAAGAGGAAAGAAAAAAGATTGTCCACTTCCTAAAGGCGATGCCAATAAAAATTACAGGGCTGATGGGATACAACAGAGCAGTTGTTTCAGATGGTGGGGTAGTTCTCGAGGAGGTAGACATGAAGACAATGAGATCAACTTTATATAAAAATCTGTATCTTACAGGAGATATTTTGAATATTAACAGACCATCTGGTGGGTATTCTCTTCAGCTTTGCTGGACAACAGGGTATGTCGCGGGGATGAATGTTTAAAAGTATTTTTAAAAAAAGAGCTTGGTATGACTAAATCAAAAACACCCCAAGAGGGTGTTTTTGATTTTCGAATAGAATATCTATTCAGCTGTATTTTCGTTGTTAGAACCTTCTGGCAAAGTCACGTCTGCATTTATTCCAGCTTCATTTGCAGGCTCTTTGTCTCCAGCTTTTTGATCTAGAAACCACCAGACTCCGAAACCAACAAGAAGGATTATGACAAGTACAAGAAGTACAGTATTTGCTCCAGAGCTTTCTCCGCTATTTGATTGATGTACCATATATTTGAATTAGATTATTTTTATAATAAGTACTTTCTATTATGTAAGGGGGTTTTCTCCTTTTATGATTCGAATCAAAAAGAGAATAATTGCAACAACAAGTAGGATATGGATGAATCCTCCAAGAACATTAAATCCAAGGAAGCCAAGCGCCCAAAGGATTAGTAATATGACTGCGATAGTGAGCATATATGTGCGATCATTTAGATTGATAAACAATAAAATGATCGACTTTTCAAAATATACTATTTATATTCCATATTAATTATACCACGTTTGGAGTATGTAAAGTATCACCTCCAAGAGATGTATTTTTTGATTGAATACAAAAGTGGATATAACAAAAGTGCCGACCATGGTCGGCACTTCTTTGTGGCTAAAGGGATTTTAGTCTAGCTACTTCTGCCTCCCTTTCTCTAATTTTGGGCGCTAAGCTAGCCTTGTTATCCTCATTGAGTTTCTTCTCTTCATATTTAAGTATGGAAAGATGCACCTTTATTGCTGTGGACGCATACATCCCTTTCTCAAATTTACATGAGTAAAGAAGATCGCTTACTTTTCGAAAAATCTTTCTCTGTGCCTCTTTGGATAGGGAATATATCAATCCTCCCACAAAGAGTAGTGAGCAGTAATAGAGTACTTGTCCATGCAATGGGTCTAGCGCATTGGGCGTAGACATGAGTGGTTTAAAAATACCCAGGGTAGAATCAAAGAATATTTTGATCTGTTCAGGTGTCCAGGAACTTTTCATTTCCTTTACTTGGTTTTCTGTCATTGTGTGACTTTTTTGGTTAATGTACAAGGGTACTGAATTTACCCACTTTCTTTATCAAGAACCATACTATCATATTATAATATTTTGTCAATAGCCACTAAATTTGCTATACTCTATATACTTACTAAGAAATATAAGATTCACATGAGTATATTCAAAGAATTCAAAGAATTTGCAGTAAAGGGAAATGTGGTCGACTTAGCAGTCGGTATTATTATTGGTGCATCATTTGGGAAAATTGTTACTTCTTTGGTAAATGATGTAATCATGCCTCCTATAGGGATGATTCTCGGTGGGATAAATTTCTCTAGTCTTGCTTTTGTTATAAAACCAGAAACCCTTTCTTTCCGTGGTGAAATTGTCCCTGCAATAACTTTAAATTATGGAATGTTTATAAATACTATTATAGATTTTACAATTGTTGCTTTCGCTATTTTTTTACTCGTAAAGGCTATTAACAAATTAAAGAAAAAGGAGAAAGAAAAAGAAGACAAGAAAGAAGCCAAGGGCCCAACCGAAGTTGAACTATTAACAGAAATAAGAGATGCTCTAAAAAAATAATCAATATGTTTGAATTACCAAAACTAGGCTACGAGTACGATGCACTTGTGCCATATATCGATGCTAAGACGATGGAAATCCACCACACAAAACATCATGCGACTTATGTCCAAAAGCTCAATGATGCAATTGCCGGGACCCCAGAAGAAAACGAATCATTGGAATCACTGCTTGGAAAAGTAGGTACAAAGAGTGTCGCTGTGCGGAACAACGCAGGAGGTCACTACAACCATACACTCTTTTGGTCTATTTTGAGCGGAGATGGTGGAGGCTCTCCATCTGGAGCTCTTTTGGAGAAAATACGAGAGACATTTGGCTCATTTGATTTGTTTAAAGAGAAGTTCTCTCTTGCTGCCATGGGGCGATTTGGATCAGGGTGGGCATGGCTTATTCAAAAAGAAGATGGATCGCTTGCAATCACCTCTACTCCAAACCAAGACAATCCTCTGATGGATGTTGTTCCAGAAGCTGAAAGAGGTACCCCACTCCTTGGGCTTGATGTGTGGGAACATGCATACTATCTTCAGTACCAGAACCGAAGACTAGAATATGTAGAAGGCTTTTGGTCTATTGTTGACTGGGTGGCTATCTCTAAAAAATTCCTTGCATAAAATGGTATAATAGAGTGGTGAATAAAATAATCATAGGGCTAATTATAATAGGACTTGGAATTGCGGTATATCTTGGTGTATCTAAAAAAGAGCCAAACCCAGTAGGAGAAAATCCTCAATTATCAGAAAAAATTTGTTTTTATAGTGAGACTCACGCCTCTGGTGATCTGTATGATATTGCGTGGGCTACCATGCAGATTGATGGCGAATCAGTAACAGGTGAATTGCGAAACTTGCCAGCTGAAAAAGATAGTAAGGTTGGAACTTTTACAGGAACCATTCAGTCGGAAGAAGATTCAAAAGAGAGCCAGACTATTGATGCATGGTGGGATTCATTTGCCGAAGGTATGCGCGTGACCGAAGAATTAAAAATCATGCTTTCTGATGATAATGCTAAAATAGGTTTTTCTGAGATGGTTGACCGAGGTGATGGAACATATGTTTACAAAGATTCCAATGATATCCCATACTGGCAATCAATAGATAGAGTTTCTTGTGAGAATCTGGATGAGAGACTTTTGGTTGAAAAATATATTCGCGACAATATCATAGAGCTTGCCCCAGAAGAGCCTGTGCTAGGTGGCTCATGGTATGTTACCTCACTTCATCTTGATGAGAAAACAAAAACAGGAAAAATGTCCTACGAAGACGGACATATTATGGGTGGTGCAACTTTTTCATATTCTTATGATACTGAAGTGACTATCTATGATATAAAAAAGATAGATTAAGTAAGGTTTTCTAAACCATGAAAATCCATAAACCAGAAGAATGGAAAAATCTCTTAACGCCGGAACAATATGCTGTTTTGGTAGAAAAGGGGACAGAAAGAGCCTTCACTGGAGAATACGATAAACATTTTGAAGAAGGAGTATATTTATGTGGAGCCTGCGGTACAAAGCTTTTTGAAAGTGGAAATAAATATGACGCCGGCTGTGGCTGGCCAAGTTTTGATTCTGCGATCCAGGGGTCAGTGGAATTTCACGAAGATGATTCTCTGGGCGTGAGACGCACCGAAGTAACTTGTAGTACTTGCGGGGGACATTTGGGCCATGTATTCCCAGATGGGCCCAAGAACACAACTGGGGAGCGTTTTTGTATTAATTCAACATCTCTTAATTTCAAAAAAGGCCTATAAAAAGGCTTTTTTATTTATGTGAGAGGGGTGTTATACTGACTTCATGAAAATAATCCCGAAAACACAAAAAGACTTCCAGTGGATCACTTGGGGGCCAAAAGATATAGAAAAAGAGGCCAAAAAGCTAATAACTAAAGTCAAAGAGGATTACGAAAAAATAAAGTCAATTCCAAAGAAAGATAGGACATTTGAAAACACAGTCTATGCACTAGAGCAGGTAGGAGATGTTGGATATGAGAATAAAGGAATTGATTTTTTGAAGTATGTCAGTGAAAATAAAAAAATAAGAGAGGCTTCTCACGACTCTAGTGTTTTTGTATCTCAAGAGATGGCAGAGATAAGCAACGACATAGATTTGTATAAAGCTTTTAAAGAGTACAATCCAAAAAAAGAAAAACTCAGTGATGAGGAAAAAAAGTTATACAAACATATAAAAATAGATTTTGAAGAAAAAGGATTTCACTTGTCTGAAGAAAAAAGAGGTGAGTTGGTCAAAATTTCTAAAAAGATTTTAAAATTGGGGAGTGAATTTTCAAAAAATATAGATGATTATGAAGATCATATCCTTTGTACAAAAGAAGAGCTAAAAGGTCTTCCTGAAAACTACATAGCAAATTTAAAAAAGGACAGAAAGACAAAAAAGTATATAGTGAGTCTGGATTATCCAGAACTACGCCCATTTGTGGTTTTTGCAGAGAGTGACAAAAAGAGAAAAGAACTCATAGTGAAAAATAGCAAAAAGGGTGGCAAGAAGAATCTGGTGTTACTCCAAGAGCTTCTATTACTTAGAAAAAAGAAAGCAGAAATATTGGGCTATGCTTCATATTCTGAAATGGTTGTTAAGCACAGGGTCTCTAAAAAACCGGAAATAATAAAAGATTTTTTGGAATCTACCATTGCAGAGCTAAAGCCTCGGGTCAAAAAAGAAAATCTAGAACTTCAGAAATTTGCAAAAAAGGAATGGGGAGTACAAGAGGTCACTTTTTATAATTCTTCCTACTTGGCAAACAAAATGAGGAAAAAACTTTTTGATTATGACCCAAATCTGGTTAAAGAGTATTTCCCATTGGATAGGGTCATGGAATATATGTTTAGCCTGTTTGGAGGTTTGTTTGGTGTTTCTTTTCAAAAAAATAATTTAAAACTTTGGCACAAAGATGTAATTTCTTTTGATGTTACAGAAGGAGGCAAGCCGATTGCGCATCTTATTTTTGACCTTTTCCCTCGGTCTGGGAAATTTAGTCATATGGCTTGTTGGAATTTTATGCCAGGAGAAAATAAAGGATTTCGGGGCGCGGAATACAAAGCTCCAGTATCTGTGATAGTGGGGAACTTCCCCAAAGGGACCAAAAAGAATCCATCCCTGCTCTCTATTGGTGAGATAGAGACACTTTTCCATGAATTTGGGCATATGAGTCATGACATGCTAACACGAGCATCCCTTAGTTCTTTTGCTGGCACGGAGACAGATTTTGATTTTGTGGAGACACCATCTCAGATGTTTGAGAATTGGGTGGCGGATGTAGATTTATTGACGGGAATGTCTTGTCACTATAAAACAGGAGAAAAGCTTCCAGCTGATATTCAACAAAAAATTAAAGATATGAAAAGTTTTATGAAAGCAGGGGAACATTATGGCACATTTGTCGGTGGGCTTCATGACTTGCTTATGCACACGACTCACTACAACAAAGACCTCCGAAAAACAGCAGAGATGATAAACAAAAAATATGGGATGATCAAAGGAAATAAAGAGTCACTTCACCCTGCTGGTTGGGGCCATATGGTCGGGTATTCATCAAGTTATTACACTTATGTCTGGTCTCTTGTGTATGCTTATGATTTGTTTTCTCGGTTTAAAAAAGAAGGTATAAAAAACGAAAAAACAGGTAGGGATTTCCGAAATATGATTCTTTCAAAAGGAGGGTCAATGGATGAGGTTAAGCAGATGGAAATATTCTTGGGTAGAAAGCCAAGTAACAAAGCTTTCCTAGAAGAACTTGGAGGGTAGGCTTTTTGTACGATGTTCAATTTTTTCCTGTAGGTTATATAAAAAAGGGAAACCCCAATCAGCCAATGATTGGGGTTTTCAGTAATTGCTCGACAATTTTCAAGACATTTTTACTCAAGTGTTTTGAATTGCAGTGCCGTACACGATCCATTTTTTTTGACTTACTCAAACTTATGAAATCTCTAAGATTTTCATGATCTTGATTTGTCACTGAGTATATGGGAATTCCTTCTTCTCGTTTTTCAACGAGGTTTGCGATTTTGTTGTATGGGCCGTTTAGCCCAGACAAAAGCTGTCTTTCTTTATAAGTTGTCATCAGTTCTTTCTTTTCCTTTATTTTTACCATTTTTCAATAAAAAATCAAGTACATTTAAATATGCTAAAATTGACCCATGTCAGAGAAGAAATTCCAAGAAGAATACAAACTCTTGAACGAAGAGCAGAAAAAGGCGGTAGACACCATAGATGGGCCAGTATTTGTAATGGCGGGTCCAGGGACTGGGAAGACTCAGATACTTACTTTGCGAATTGCTAACATTCTCAAAGAGTCACCTGGAATAGGACCAGAGAATATTCTCGCGCTTACCTTTACCAATACCGCGAGCTTCAACATGAGAGATAGGTTGTCGGGGCTTGTGGGTTCTGAACTTGCACACAGGGTACAGATCAGCACTTTCCACTCTTTTGCAGAAGAAATGATTCGTTCGCACATGGATTTTTTCCCGAGGTTTTTTGGTGCAAGGATGGTTTCAGATATAGAGAGAATAGAAATCTTAGAAAATGTTTTATCAGAAGTGAGGACAAAACATTTTTCTGTTTTCAAAAGGCGTGATGGCACAATGACGACTCTCTTGTCAGCCATAGATAAAATAAAAAAAGAAGGACTTACTCCAGAAGAATTTGAAATGAAAACTTTGGAGCAATTTGAGACCTCAATGAGAGATGAAGAGATTTTTTATAAGGTCTCTCGTGGTGAAAACAAAAAAGGAGGTATCAAACCAGCTGAAAAATCCAAGAGGGAAAGGAGGAGAGACAAAAACTTAGAGCTTGGAAATATCTATGTTGCCTTCCAAGAGAAAATGGAGAAAGAGAGTCTCTATGATTTTTCTGATCTGATTTTATTTTTTATAGAAGGACTCCGGGGTGATGCAGAATTCTTGGCAGAGATGCAAGAGCAGTTTCAGTACATATTGGTGGATGAGCATCAAGACACAAACGATGCACAGAATACAATTGTCCATCTTTTGATAGACAACCCCGTACATGAAGGAAAGCCAAATTTGTTTGTGGTGGGAGATGACAAGCAAGCTATTTTTCGCTTTGCCGGAGCTTCAAAGGAGAGTTTCTTGGCATTGAAAAACATGGTTAGTGACATGCTAGTGATTGACTTGGTTCACAACTACAGGTCTGGGCAACATGTTTTGGACTCTGCGCACGCCTTGATTACTCTCGGGAGTTCTCACAGAGATTCCGTGGAGCTAGAATCATTTTTCAAAGATCGAGGAGGGGATATTGAATACAGAGAATTTTCGACTTATAAATCAGAACTTTTGTTTATAGCCAAGGATATCAAAGCCAGATTGGATAGCGGCGAAGACCAGGATGAAATTGCCGTATTGTATCGAAACAACAAAGATGGTGCAGATCTCAAACAACTCTTCGATAGTTTTGGGATTCCATACAAGGATTATTCCAAGATAAATCTTTTGGAGGATAGAGATGTTTTGAAACTCTTTTGGCTTCTTCGGACAGCTGACAACTTCTTGACAGATGAATATTTGGCGAGAGTTTTGTATATTGATTTTCTGGGATTTGATGTATTTTTTGTACAAAAAGTTTTGGCAAGGCTTAAGCATACAAAAAGAGGTCCAAACAAAAATATCTATTCAATTCTAAAAGATGTGAAATCTCTAGCAGAAATTGGTGGGACAAAAGAAGATATAGAAAAAGCTAAAAAGCTCATAGGTTTTCTCGGCGAAGCAAAAAAGCAGAGTGAAAATGAAGCATTCACCACATATTTTTCTTGGTTTGTCAGAGAGAGTGGTTACTTGAATTATATCCTCACAAGGAAAAACGCTGTCCTAGCGCTTTCAAAATTAGAAAAGATTTTTGATGAAATAAAAAATGAAACATCTCGTCGTGGGGCTTTCTCCATAAAAGACTTTTTGTATTATCTAGACTCTCTTAAAAAACACAATTTGAGAATAAATATATCACAGGGGGTAGCCTCTGGGGTATCTCTTATGACATACCACGGTGCCAAGGGTCTTGAATTTGACACGGTATATATTGTCAGGGCTGTCTCAAAGAGGGCAACTCCAAAAGAAATAGACCTACCTTTCCCTGATTTTTCAGATGGAGGTTTGGATGATGAAAGGAGGCTTTTCTATGTAGCACTGACTCGGGCAAAGAAAAATATTTTGATAAGTTCGTATGTGTTGAATGAAGAAGGAAAAGAAAAAAGCAAAAATCCTTTCATCGATGAAATAAAAGGTCTCACTTCTGTAAATACAGATGACTTTGAAAAAAGTCTAGGGACAGAATTCGCTTCGTTTTTTGCCGAAGGGAAGCCACATCTACTTTCTATTACAAACCAAGAATACATTGAAGAGCAATTCTTGAAGAGCAAACTCTCTGTTTCAGCCTTGGGCAACTTTGTGGAGTCACCTGTTTTATATTTCTTTAGAAATCTGATTCACTTACCAGAAGCCAAGTCTGCTCACTTAGACTTTGGTAACTTAGTTCATGGCGCACTTGAGAGATATTTTGAAGAATGTAAAAAAGAAAACAAAATTTTGGTAAAGAATATTCTCGAAGATAGCTTCCAAAAAACAATAACAAGCAACCCTTCTTATCTAGAATTTGAAGACAGAGGATGGGAGATACTAGAAAGCTATTTTGAAGAAAGAAAGAAAACTTTTGAAATCCCTCTTGAAAATGAGTTTAGAATTCCAGCACTACCTTTTGAGCTCAAGGGTGGTCAATTATTAAACCTAACTGGAGTCATGGATAAAATCACTCGAAACACAGATGGAGAGATTATTGTCTGGGATTACAAAACAGGAAAGGCGTATAGTGACATGGATAAATCTCGAAAGGAGAAGATCAAAAGGCAGGCGAGTTTTTACAAACTACTCCTTCGAAACGCCTACCAAGGAAGATATAATTTCCAGAAAGCTATATTTGATTTTGTCGAACCAAACAGCAAAGGGGAGTTTGAGCGGATAGAGTTTGAAATCACAGAAAACGACTTGGATGATGTGAGAAGCCTGATTCAAGAGCTGGCAGACAGTATTTTCTCTGGTGATCTTATTCGCCAAGAATACAAAAAAGACGAAAAAACAGGAGAATATATTGAGCTACTAGAGCTAATCAAAGGAGAACCAGAGCAAGGAGAGTTGTTTGGGTAAATAAAAAAGCCAGCATCGCTGGCTTTTCTTTAATATCTGAAAGTATATCCTGCTCCAGACATGAAGTACTCCATGCTCCTTAAAAACATTTTTCGCAAATCCCTAACCTCAGGATCTAATATTCTACAGAATTCATCTGATACGTTTGAAAGTTTTTCGGCCAAACCTGGTGTCTTTGTTAGAGCCTCCATTTTTGTTGGAGTGTCACTGAAAAGTTTCATCCTCATGTAACTCTTCGCAAGAATGATCGATTCTTCATCTGAGAAATAGCGTTCAGCCCTGTTTTGGAATGCTTCGTGGAGCTTCTTAACTTTTTCCTCATCCACCATTTGCTGCTTGTTTTTCATTTGCTTTTTATTTTTACTCTACTTGAAAAATTAATTTTTGGCAAGAAGTCAATTTTCTCCTTGCGCTTTTCTTTCTGCATGATAGTATCTCTTCTAAATCTAAAAATTTAATGACCAATGAGAGCGGAAAGAACCGAAGAAAAAACACTAAAGCAGAAGCTTGGGGACCTTTGCGGAAAAGTAATACTTATAGCTACCGCAGTTGGTCTTGCTCTAGCTATTATCCACTCCAAAGCCTTAGCCCAAAGCCAAGACACTACTTGCTTTGTTTTTGAAAGGCTTGGAACAGAGCTGATTATAAATGCTTGCGAGTATGGGGATTATCGGGTATCTGTGATCTCTGACGGAAAAGTTGTCTCTGGTGGGATCTTGAATCACGAAACCCCTTGCCCAATTTTCTTTATGGAAGAGGGGTATGAGATTTGCATCAGAAAAGATGGAAGCAATGAAATTGTATTCAAAGGGGTCTATTAGAGACCCCTTTTTAAATTTTCTTATTTCGCATACTTCAGGTAGTAAGTACTTAATAGTATTAGATCCTGGATTGCTTCGTACCTCGCAAAGACAAAACTGACAAAACTCCTTCGGAGTGTTGTCTACGGATTTTTCTCAAGAAAAATCCGTCTTTGCGAGGTACGAAGCAATCCAGAATACAAAAAGTTCTGTCTTTGCGAGGTACGAAGTAATCCATTTAAGTTGGACTCCTTGCGCCCTTGGTACAGGGTGTCTCACTACTTCCAAAAACTCTCATTTTAAGCTAAACTAAAACTCATGAACGAAAAAGGGAAATACAATCCACTCACGCTTATCATAGACGACGCAGTTCGGATTTTCACCGAACTGGGGTTTGAAGTGGCTACAGGCCCTGAGATGGAGAGTACTTGGTACAACTTTGACGCACTCAATGTTCCGCCAGATCATCCAGCGCGCGATATGCAGGATACGTTTTACATTAAAAGTGATGCTGACAAGCTCCTTCGCACACATACCTCAAACTCTCAAATTCGCTATATGGAAGCTCTGTCAAAAGCAGGCAAGAATCCACCGTTTGCAATTATTGTTCCAGGAAAAGTGTTCCGAAATGAAGCAACTGATGCAACCCACGAAATGCAATTTCACCAAATCGAAGGATTAATGATTGGAGAAAATATTACCTTGGCACATCTCAAGGGTGTTCTCTTGGAATTTTTTAAACAATTCTTGGGACCCGATGCAGAAATACGCTTGCGACCAAGTTTCTTTCCGTTCGTAGAACCAGGGGTAGAGGTGGATGTAAAAGTAGCCGACCCTTCGAATCCCTCAGGGCAAGGCAAATGGATCGAAGTGTTGGGCGCTGGAATGGTACATCCAAACGTACTCAAGAATTGTGGTATTGATCCTGACAAATACCAAGGCTTTGCTTTTGGTATGGGCGCCGATCGGTTTTTGTTTATGAAATATGGATTGCATGATGTCAGGCTAACATATCAAGGGGATCTAAGATTTAATCAGTTTTAAATATATGGGAAGAGAACAATTTTTTAAAAAACCAGAAATAGAACCAAAAGATGTGTTGATTGAAACACTAGAAATTAGTATAAGAACATTTCAATTACTTAAGAATGCAGGGATTATAACTCTTCAAGATCTTGCTGACAGTGCACATGTTTATCTGGGCGTAGAAAGCCGTTTTAATAATATTTCAAAAAGAGAGATTGAAAATATTCTAAAAGAAAAAGGTTTGCATGCAGAAAATAAAATTGAAGATCCAAAATCTTTTGTAGATATTGAATTTACAGAATTTGGCGGAGCACAAAAATTTGTCCAATTCGAAGATGAAGAAGGGAAAACATATATCGCAAGTTATCCCATGGATATATGTAAAAACCACACAGATATTATTACAAAAGCCACTGATGTTTTTAATCAAAGAGGGAAGAAGCTTGTGGTAAAAGGCGCAGGCTTTTTATCAAAGATAGGAGATGAGATTAGCCTATGGGGTGGTTCACGGACCCTTAAATTATCATTCTCGGGTGCTGAGGTTATACCCGTGCTACAGAAAGCTTTTCCTGATTTACAGATTACAATGGATTAGATAATGGTAAAAGTTTGAAAATAAACTAGGATGTATAAGATAAAATGAAAAAGATTTTTTAATATAATTCTGATATACTGACCTTTATGAAAGTTAGCTACAATTGGCTTAAATGGTATGTGCCGGATTCTCCGGAAGTGCAAAAAGTCGCGGACGCGATTGTTTTTCATGCGTTTGAGGTAGAAAGTGTTGACCCACATGGGGATGATTTTGTATTGGAAATCAAAACACTTCCAGACCGAAATCATGATTGTTTGTCGCACATGGGAATCGCAAAAGAAATTTCTGCTATTTTGGATATTCCGTACAATGACCCAACACCCCAATACAAAACCCCTTCGACAAGCTCAGGGCAAGTCCCTTTTGATATAAAGATTGAAACCCCAGCATGTCGCAGATATATGGGACGGGTTGTTCGTGGTATCAAAGTTGGTCCATCTCCAGAATGGGTGGTAAAGCATTTGGAATCAATTGGTCAGCGATCAATCAATAATATTGTTGATGCGACAAACCTAACCATGTTTAATTGTGGGCAACCGGTGCATGCACTCGACCTTGGGAAAATGCAGGGTGGTATTGTGGTACGACATGCGAACGCCGGTGAAAAAATAACCTTGCTAACAGGAGAAGAAAAAGAAATGAATGATTCTATGGCAGTTATTTCTGATAGTGTAGGAAATGCTCTAGCTGTCGCTGGGGTTAAAGGTGGAAAATTTGCCGAAGTAGATACTGCTACAACAGACATCTTTCTCGAGGTTGCAAACTTCGATCCGGTATCAGTTCGTAAGACTGCAAAAGCTCTCAATATTCAAACAGATTCAACAAAACGATTTGAAAATGATTTATCCCCAGAATTGGCGCCGTATGCAATGAGAGAATTGTCTGCATTGATATTTGAAATGTTTCCAGAGGCAATCTTTGAAGAAATAATTGATATCTATCCAAACCCACAACAACCATGGACTGTGACAGTAGATGCAGAATATATCAACAAAAAATTGGGAACAGATTTTTCAGTAGATGAAATAGAGAATGCATGGAAACGGCTGAAATTTGAATACACCAGAAACGGAAATACATTCACGATAACTCCGCCAGCTTTGCGGTTGGATTTAAATGCGAAGCATGACTTTGTGGAAGAAGTCGGGAGAATATTGGGGTATGACCGCGTACAGGCTGTACTTCCAGGGAAAATTTTTGAACCAAAGATAAATGAAGTATTCTACAAAAATCTTGCGGTGAAGAAACATTTTATTGATTTGGGATATAGCGAAGTGATGACCTATACATTCCGAAACAAGGGAGATATAGAGTTACTCAAAACTGCTTCTGATAAAAAATTCTTGCGAACAAATTTGAAAGATGGAATGGAAGAGTCTCTGAAAGCAAATACATTGAATGCACCATTTCTCGGTATGGATACTGTAAAGATTTTTGAAATAGGAACCGTGTTTGATAAAAATGGCGAACAGATGCACGTTGCCTATAATGAAAAGAAACAGATTCTAGAAATGACGCTCGATGAATTCTGCGTGAAGAATAATATTGTAGTAGGGGATTCATATGATGGATTATTGGGTGATAATACTGAAGAGTCACAAAAATTTGTACCATGGTCAGTGTACCCATTTATGACGCGTGATGTCGCTGTGTGGACCAATGACGGGGAAGACAAAGAAAAATTGTACGCAATTCTAACGGGGGCAGACCTGCTTATCAGTGAACCTCGATTGGTAGACGAATTTTCTAAGGATGGGAGAACCTCATACGCATACAGACTGGTATTCCAAGTCTACGACCGAACTCTAACCGATGAAGAAGTGGGGAAAATCATGGATGGTATTTACGCCAAAATCGCTGAAAACAAGGATTGGGAAGTGAGATAATTCCCACCAAAAAAGCCCTATAATATAGGGCTTTTTTGGTGGGAACAGGGTGTGCTTTTGAGCTAGTTTTGTGGTATACTTTTGATATATTTTAATAGTAAATACTTAAGAAAACTCACTTATGGCAGAAAAAAAGAAACCAGATACAAAAGGATATAGCGCTGCAGATATTTCTGTTCTCGAAGGGCTCGAGCCTGTACGAAAGAGGCCAGGAATGTACATCGGTTCTACTGGTACAACAGGTCTTCATCACTTGGTGTGGGAGATATTTGACAACTCCAGAGACGAAGCCATGGCTGGTCACTGTGATGAAATCGAGGTGGTTATCCTGCCGGACAATATGATTCGTGTCGTTGACAACGGACGAGGTATCCCAGTTGATAAACATCCAAAGACAAAAGTATCTGCACTCGACACTATTATGACCACACTCCATGCTGGAGGGAAATTTGGTGGTTCTGGGTACAAGGTTTCTGGAGGGCTCCATGGAGTGGGAGCATCTGTTGTAAACGCTCTTTCTACTTATACAAAAGCAGAAGTCCATCGAGACGGTGAGGTTTTCGTACAGGAATATGAATGTGGTAAGAAAAAGGGTGATGTAAAAAAGGTTGGCAAGACAAAAAACAATGGAACCATCATCACCTTTAAACCAGATGGAGAAATATTTACTGAGACACTTATTTACAATTTCAAAACTATTATCAGTAGACTTCGTCAGCAAGCATACTTAGTGCGAAAGCTTCGAGTACGAGTTATAGATGCAAGAGATATCAAAGCCAAAGTACCTCTTCCTGTCCAAAAAAGTGGAGATAGTGTGTACTGGTTTACTGAGCTTGGGCTAGAGGCTCCATCACAAACATATTACTTCGAGGGAGGGCTCCGGTCTCTTGTGGCTTTTTACAACCAAGGACAAAAGGTAGTTCACAAAACTATTTTTTATGCAGAAAAAGAAGTAGATGGTGTGGGAGTGGAAATTGCTCTGCAGTATATCGATGATATCTCTTCTCGAATTGTTCCCTTTGCTAACAATATTTACAACTCTGAAGGAGGAATGCACACGACTGGATTCAAAACTGCTCTCACTCGAACAATCAATAACTATGCAAAGAAAAATAATCTTGTCTCAGAAAAAGACGGAGTATTCTCTGGTGAAGATTTGCTTGAAGGATTGACAGTTGTCGTCT
Organism: uncultured Candidatus Saccharibacteria bacterium; assembly: GCA_964355515.1. Taxonomy (GTDB): domain Bacteria; phylum Patescibacteriota; class Minisyncoccia; order Phycocordibacterales; family CSBR16-119; genus CAYHDV01. The sequence continues at coordinate 20,812 of CAYHDV010000004.1, read as the reverse complement.
CTGTGAAGCTTGAGGAAATCCAATTCGAAGGACAGACAAAGAGTAAGCTCGGATCTACAGAGGCGCGAGGTGCCACAGAAACTGTTTTTGCAGAAGCTTTTGGGGATTTCCTCGAAGAGAATCCAGATGAGGGAAGACAAATCATAAACAAAGCAGTGCTCGCACTCCGAGCTAGAAAGGCTGCCAAAGCTGCCAAAGACTCTGTACTCCGAAAAGGGGCTCTAGAAGGGATGACACTCCCTGGAAAGCTTGCTGACTGTCAATCAAAAAACGCCGATGACTCTGAGATATTTATCGTAGAGGGAGACTCTGCGGGAGGATCTGCGAAGCAGGGAAGAGATAGAGCCACTCAAGCCATTCTGCCACTTCGAGGAAAAATCTTGAATGTGGAGCGTGCTCGGCTCGACAAGATGCTTGCTTCAAAAGAAGTAAAAGCGCTTGTTATTGCCATGGGGACAGCTATAGGTGAGACTTTTGACTTGTCTGCTATTCGATACAAAAAGATAATTATCGCAACCGATGCCGATGTCGATGGAGCACACATCTCAACTCTACTTCTGACTTTGTTTTATCGGTACTTCAAACCAGTTATTGAAGCTGGATATTTGTATATCGCTCAGCCACCATTGTACAAAATCACTCAGGGAAAATTGATCCAGTACGCATATACCGATGATGAAAAATTCGCAATTGTGGGAGATTCTGAAGTGGAAGAAGGAGAAGAGGGTGACGAAGGGGGAATAGTTCTTGATGAGGAGGTGTCAGAGAACCAGTCCAAGAATAGTGCGAAGGCAAAAAAGGTAAAGTTCAAAATCCAACGATATAAGGGTCTCGGGGAGATGAACCCAGAAGAGCTCTGGGAGACAACCATGGATCCAAAGAATCGTGTTTTGAAGCAAATAAACATTGATGACGCTCAAGATGCAGATCGGACATTTGATACTCTTATGGGATCTGAGGTTCCACCAAGAAAATTGTTTATTACTTCAAATGCCAAGCTTGCTGAAGTAGATGCATAGTGAGTTTTTAAGTTGGAGGTGTTAGATTATATCAAATAAAAAAGGCCGTGCTACTGCACGGCCTTTTCAATCAGATCTTTAATTTACAAGCTCTTTGTCTACAATTAGAATTAAAGCCTTCAGCTTGTCTTCCATGAATGGCTTAACGAAAGCTTCGTTGTAGAATTGCTTATTGGTCATTGCGAAACCTTCTTTCAAGAATCCACCCTGCCCACTCGGAGAATCAGTCATTTCGAGCAGTTGCCTGACTGAATGAGTGTAAAAATTCTCATCGAAGTGTCCCGTTGGTTGAATGAAGGTATCTTCATTCGTAGCAGGTGTTCCAACTTCCGCGCGGAACCACCCATGCTTATTTCTTCCAACATTTCTTTTTACTACACCGAGTCTTTCTGGGGCAACTGAGAATTCTTTCTCAGTGATTTCTCCAAGAGATTTTTCCATGTAGTTAAAGAAATCAACAATTTTTTCAAGTGGGGGATTATGATTAATCCAATCCAAATCCCAAATCATTTGTTGGAGCTTTCCTCGGAGACTTTCTTTTAGTTTAGCCTCTTTTCTTTCTCTTAGTGTTTTGATTCCAAAGATCATCTTTGTTCGTTTTAGTGAATATTTAATACAATAATAACAGATATGGATATATTTGTCAAGTAGTGTTGAAAAAGCAAAAATACTAAGAAATATAGTGATATAGTAGATATATGGATTACGAAGAAGAGTTCAAACAACTTCAACAGATGGAAGAAAATATCTTAACGAGGCTCTCGCGTCTTCGCGCCAAAAAGGACGCAATAATTTCAAATTATATTGCGAGCCTAAGAGAAGAAAAAATTAAAAACCTAAGAGAAGAAATCCGACATGATTCCTGAGAACCAAAAAAATGAATATGACAAATATATCGAAGAATTTGAAAAGGTAAAGGACGTTGAGAGTCTGAGGGTTATTGGTGATGATGCGGAATCTCATGGTTTCAAGGAGATAAAAGATAGAGTAGACCAAATCATTGCAAATATTGAATCTACAAAGGCTAGCGCAACAGAAGTCCCAGAATATCAGAGAAAAGAAATTGAAAATCAGGGAGGATCTTTGGAAGCAATAGAAGAACGTTTGGCAGAGATCATCGCAGAAGCTGATCAGATAGTGGATGAGGGTAAAAGAAAGATAAAATTTCTTGTTGAACCAGAGGAGGGAAAGTTTCTTGTTGACTCAAATCACGAAGTAAAAATAGGAGGGAAGAGGAGATTTTTGGTAGAGGATAAATTAGAAAATATTCCTTTTACTCAGAAATTTGATTCCTACCTAAGGGAAGGAGACATTGAAAAAGCGTATTCTCTATTACTTGAAAATTCTAGTGAGGCAAATAACTTTCAAATAGATAATATGGCGAGAGAATTGATAAACAAAGACGAATACGGAAAAGCAGCCTATCTCCTGTCTAATTTGTTAGAGGAAACAGGAAAGGGAAGAATGGCCTCTGCGGTGAAAAATGCCACAGATTATAGTTTCCCTAAGATCCTGTCTCATGTTGAGAATCCGAAACAAGAAGATTTTCAAGAAAAGTATGTAAGTGCAGAAGCCTATAAATTTAATGAGGCAAAGGATCGTTTTGAAGAATGGTCTTACTTGTTTACTCAATCGCAGGAAGTTTTTAAACGTGGAAGTAACACAGATGCTGATATCGAAAGAGGAAAAGAAAACTCAAAAGAACTTCTTAACCAAATGAAGACCCTTATTGATGTTATGAAAAGTACTCAAAAAGGACAAGAATCAAACGAACCTGGGGACAGAGACGCAATGTATTCAAGTGAAATGATGAACATGCAAAGAGAGTTAGTTGGCAAATTTTTATCTATAGGAGAAGTAGTCAAAGCTGAAAAAATTGCAAACGAAATGCCTGAATCTTTTGATAAGGAAATGGCCCTCCAAGATACTCGAGAGGTTTGATCTGGGATTTTCAAAGAGAATTTTATGAAGGGGGTCGACCATGCAGAGGAGGATATAGAATCCTATATCAAAGAGATATCCAGTCCATTTCTAAGCGATCCATGGGTTTCAATAAGTACATTATACGCTGTTACTTTGAGAGGGAATTTCCCCGAAGAAAAATTCAATGCAATAACAAAAGATAAAATTAACTATTTTGTAAAGACTTACATCAGAGATAACATTAAAAACAGAACAGGCCTGACAGAAGAGCTTTTAGAAAAAGAAGGTCGAGCTGAATTCGAGAGAGTGTTGGCTATCTACAAAAGAGAGACTAAGGAGCTTTTAGAAGCGTAGCAATCTTACAAAAAAGACCCGTTCGGGGCTTTTTGGTTCCTTAGATGTTTGCTTTTATGAGAGCTTTGAAATCTTCGATATGTTTCTTTTTGTCTTCTCGCATCGCTTCCCACAAGGCTTTTTCTTCATCAGAGCCTGCTTCATTTATATAATGCTTCTCAATTCGCCAGAGTGACTTTTGTTCTTGAGTCATTTGGGTCATTAAATTGTGTAGATTGTTTTGAGTCATAGAAAGTGTATACAGAATATGAATATTGAATACTGTATGAGTTAATTTATAATTGGTCGGCTTTGTGCCTTTTTGATTATACCAGAGATAAGTTTTGAAATGGTTTCTATTTTGGTATCGAAATCAATGAACGCTTCCGCTGGTATAAATTTAAGATCTTTTGCAATAAGCAACTGGTTATGAACCTCGAATAATGACCCTCTGGCTATTGAGTAAAATTGACGTTTTTCATTCATTGAATTGCGACCAAAACCTTCTGCAATGTTTGAGGTTATTGAAACGCTTGCTCGTCTAATCTGGTTCGTCATTCCAAATTTTTCTGAGTCGGGAAATGATTCAGTTATTTTGTATATTTCTAAAACCAAATGGTGCGCATATTGCCAAGCGTGAAGATCAGTATACTTTGTTATTGTATTCATACAGTATTCAGTATACCGTATTCCCATTCTACAAAAGTTATTTTTGGGCTTTTGTAATGAATTCTTCTACCGTAATATTTTCCAATTTCTCGTCCTCTCTTCCTTCGGCTGTGATGGTTCTAGACTCTTTTTCTTTGTCACCGAGTACAAGCGCGTATGGAATCTTACTCTTCTTTGCGTTTCGGATTCTTTTACCGAGGCTTTCTCCTGCGTCTTCATATTCTGCTCGGATATCAAGTGAGAGGAGTTTTTGGAAGACTTCTTTTGCGTACTCTCCGTGGGCATCGTCATTGACTGGGAGTACCACCACTTGAACAGGTGATAGCCAAAATGGAAATGCTCCAGCGAAGTGTTCTATCATAACCCCCATGAACCTCTCAAGACTTCCTGAGATTGCTCTATGTATCACCACTGGTCGCTCTTTCTCTCCCTTCTCATTTACAAATGAAAGGTCAAATCGCTCTGGCAGGTTGAAGTCGCACTGCACTGTTGCTAGCTGGTGTTCTCTTCCAATAGCGTCTTTGAACATGAAGTCCAGCTTTGGTCCGTAGAATGCAGCCTCTCCTTTTCCTTCAAAATATGGAAGGTTTTGCTCCTGGCAGACCTTTGTCAGTGCACCTTCTGCTTCGCTCCACACCTCATCGCTTCCTAGATAGTTTTCTTTGTTGTCATCTCGAAGGGATAGTCGCACACGGTAGCCCTCGATCATATTCATGCGAGTATAGAATTCTTTGATAATCTCAACTATTGTCTTGATCTCTTCTCCTATTTGGGACACTCGACAGAATAGATGACCGTCATCTTGGGTGATTGCTCGCACTCGTGTGAGTCCTCCTAGCTGGCCTGTCTTCTCGTCTCGGTACACTGTCGCTGGTTCAAAGTATCGGACTGGCATATCTCGATATGAAAACTGATTGTCAGCAAAAATCTGCATATGGTGAGGACAGTTCATTGGTTTTAAGTAGAAATCCTCTTTACTTGTCCCACCGTGAACACTAAACATGTCATCTAGATAATGTTTTCCGTGACCTGAAGTATTGTATAAATCTTCTTTTGCTAGGTGAGGTGTCCACACTCGGTGGTATCCTCGGTGTTTATGAAGATCCCAGAGATAGTTCTCTAGTTCTTTTCGGATTATTGTTCCTTTGGGTTGGAACAGTGGTAGTCCTGACCCAACAAGAGGGGAAAGGGTAAAGAGTTTTAATTCGGCCCCCAATTTCCTGTGATCTCTTTTCTTTGCTTCTTCCATCATTACTTTGTACTCAGATAGTTTTTCTGGGGTTTCAAATGCAAGTCCATAGATGCGAGTAAGCATGGGATTCTTTTCATCTCCACGCCAGTACGCTCCGGCAATGTGTGATAGTTCAAAAGAATTTGGATCTATTTCTTTTGCCGGGTTTTCAACATGTCCACCACGACAAAGGTCTGTGAAATCTCCTACGGTGTAAAGGGTGATTTTTTCTCCCTTGGATTCAATTTCTTTTATAAGCTCTGTTTTGTAGGGGTTCCCAGTATAGATATCAAGCGCCTCGGCAGGGGACACTTCTCTGTGAGAAAATTCAGTCCAAGAACCAAGCTTTTTTCTCATTGTTTTTTGGAGGTCTTTTAGATCTGAATCATTTATTTTTGCCTTCTCTCCTCCTTCGTTAGAAGCTTCGGAGGACAAAGCAAAATCAATATCATAATAAAAGCCATTTTCTACTGCTGGCCCAAGGGTTAGTTTGGCATCTTTGTATTTATCCAAAACAGCCGAAGCCAGAAGGTGGGCTAAAGTATGGCGAATATGTGCCAAGTGCTCATTGTTGTCTGTATTCATAGTAGAAATAGTAACATCTTTCTGGGTTTTTGTATTACTTGACAATTATACCTATATATGCTATTCTTTACCTTAACCAGTATAAGCTGGATCGTACACAAACAACTAAAAAAGAAAGCCATGAGCTCTTTAAAATTGCTTCAAGATGGGAGTGTTCGCACTCTTCAGGGACTGATTCAAGCAGACCCAAAACAAGTTTTCAACGCCTTCCTTGCGGGGATTGGTATTGTTCGAAAAGACTCTCAGCTGAGAGCGATGATTGTCGACTATGATATGCCCGAACAACAAAAGGTTGAACAACGACTTCCGGGTGGGTGCATGAAGCCAGAGGACGTGGTTCTTGCTATTCAGCAAATGAATGGAGAGTATTCAGCCCTTCGAAAAAAGGTGGAGATTGAGGCCGGTTTCCTTGAAATGGACAAGGTCTTCATAGAGGGCTTGGATCATCGTCATTCAGCCACAGTCTGGTCTAAATTCACGGAAATAATCCTCAGTGAAATCAATTCCACGTCTGAGGAGTTTGAAATTCTTGTCCGAGCTTCGTACGACAATTGTCTGAGAAGAGAGCTCTCTAGTGAGGTCTGCGGTGATTACAAGGATGCTTACATTTGTGCGATCCATACTTCTGGGCCACACAAGAAGATTGCTTGTCTGTTGACTGGCTATAAGGGTCCAGAAACAGTAGAGTCTTCATCTGAGGAAGACATTAAGAGTGCAAGCATGAGGAATGTTGGTACTATTGATAGGATTATTGCGGGTAAACATCGTAATTTTTTCCAAGCGGCCTGTGGGCTATATGCACAAATGCATCCAGCCCATGCAGAGGAACTCTCTGTTCTGAATAAGTAAAACTTGCTCGATTCGAGTAGGTAAAAAGCCCCACACTTGTGTGGGGCTTTTTTCGTGGGTGGGGTACTCCCAAGATCACTTGCCGATTTTTATCAGATATGGTAACTTATACGAATTATGGTAATACGAATGAGACATACATCAGCGCATAGCAAGAACCGGCGTTCTCACCACAAGGTGGCTGCAAATGCTATTACTACTGATTCAAAAACAGGTGGTGTTCACTTGCGACATAGAGCAAGTTTGGAAACTGGTCTATATCGAGGACGACAGGTTCTTGATGTTGCTAAGAAAGCTGAAAAAAAGATTGCAAAAAACAAGTAGTTATCCTCTACTTGTTTTTTGTTTTATCTTTTTACTCTGATACAATATTTGTGTATCAATAAATAATAAAAAAATGTTCTTTATCTTATGGCCCCCTGCTTCGCTAAAGCTACGCAGGATGCTCATAATTTATATTAACTTCGTTCATTAAATTATAAGAGCATTCGGTAAGAATCTCATCTCATATAATTTCGTCCACCCCAGGGTGTCCTCTCTCAACAAGAGTTGATTCACCTTAACTCAGACGATATGTGAGAAAGGTTCTCCCAACCGCTCTTCGCTAAAAATTATGGCAAATAGGCACCTTTCACGATCAATTGTTCTGCAAACACTCTTTGAGTGGGATTTTAATGATGGGAAGATTGACACAACAGAAGCTGTAGAGAGAAACATAAAAGAGTTTGCTCCGGGGCTTTCTGACGATACTTTTATAAATGAGCTCCTAGATCAGGTACTAAAGAAACAAAAAGTTCTTGATGATATTATTGCCAAAGCGGCTCCTGATTGGCCACTTGATAAAATCAATTCTATAGATAGAAATGTGCTTCGGATTGGCCTGGTGGAACTTTTGTTTTCTGATAGAAAGCAAGTTCCTCCAAAGGTGGCTATCAACGAAGCTATCGAACTTGCCAAGACATTTTCTGGGGAGAATAGCGGGAAATTCGTAAATGGAGTTCTTGGTGCGGTGTACAAGGAGCTTGGCGAACCTGGTAAAGATGATATCGGTAAGAAGAAAGAAGAAGTGGACATCACGAAGCTCCCAATAGAAAAAAAGGCAGGAGCTGTGGTCTATGCATGGCATGAAGATTCTTTGTACTTTGCTTTGGTTCATGATGTGTTCGGATATTGGACTCTATCTAAGGGTAGTGTTGAAGAAAATGAATCTCCAGAAGAGGCAGCTGTCCGAGAAATCAAAGAAGAGATAAATCTTGATATAGTAATTGAAGAGCTTCTAGGAGAAACAGAATACATTGCAAATCATCCTGAAAAAGGTAAGATTCGAAAGCAGGTATCTTTTTATTTGGCAAAGAGTTCTTATAAAAGCTTAAAGCTTGAAATTGGAACAGGTGGGCTAGACGAGGCAAAATGGTTTCTTGCAAAAGATCTTGCTGATTTGACTATGTACGAGGATGTGACAGGGCTTCTTACTACATCTATTCAGAAAATTATTAATAAATAGAAACTCATACACGAGTAAGAAATACTAGCTTGATGGCTTAATCGTGTTTGTGTTTGTAACAATGAAAGAAATATCTTTATTTGAGAAAAAGATAGGAGTATCTTTTTCTGACAAGGGGCTTATCACTACAGCCTTTACTCACAGGTCATACATAAATGAAAATCCCAATATACTAACCGGGCACAATGAGCGGTTGGAGTTTCTTGGCGATGCAGTGCTTGAGTTGATTATCACTCGATACTTGTTTGATAAATATCCCAAGAAGCCAGAAGGAGAACTCACAGCCTACAGAAGTGCTCTTGTGAATACTATTTCTCTAGCTGAGAGTTCCGAGGCGCTCGAAGTAAATGACTGGCTACTTCTTTCAAAAGGAGAGGCAAAGGACGCAGGGAGAGCAAGACAACATATTTTGGCAAATGCTTTTGAGGCAATTATTGGGGCCATATATCTTGACCAAGGATATGATGAAGCAGAGAAATTTATTGCAGGGACACTTTATGGAAAGATTGATAATATTGTGAAAGAGGGACTTTGGCGAGATGCAAAGAGTTGGGTTCAAGAGAAGTCTCAAGAAGAGATAGGTGTGACCCCTTCGTATGCGGTCTTGCACGAAACAGGTCCCGACCATGACAAAAATTTTAGTGTAGGGATTTATTTCAAGGAAGAATTGATCGCAAAAGGAAAAGGGAAGTCAAAGCAAGACGCAGAGCAAGATGCGGCACGAGAAGCTTTGAAGGTCCGGGGATGGAGTGGGGAATAGAATATAAAATAAAAAGCCGGACAAAACTTGTCCGGCTTTTTATTTTCGATTGAGAATCTTGTTACCCCAGATTCTTTTTATAGCTTCTTCCTATTGGGATATACTTTTTTTCTAATCTTGAGGGTGTCTCCTTTAGGAAGACACAAGTAGCAGTCTCAAGGCGTATCTTGTTTTTATTCACAATGAACGACCTGTGGATCCTTGAGAATCCCACTTCGGAGAGCTGTTTTGCTGCATCTTTGAGCGTTCCGTAGAACGTGATTCTCTGATCCTTAGTATAAAGATAGCAGTAATCACCGTTACTTTCAATGCAGATCACCTTGTCTACCTCTAACTTAGATTCCCCGACCACATGAAGGGTTTCCTTGTCCTTGCTTATACTTATGTTCATGATAACTTTTTTGTATCATAATAACATATATGTTTATTTTGTAAATACATAAAAAGCCGGACAAAACTTGTCCGGCTTTTTTTAGAATATCCCATTTTCAATTAAGAGAGATTCCTTGAATTTTTGCCTGTAAAAGAAGCCTAGATTGATTGAAAGAATCTCTTCGCCCGAAGCCACCTTTACGGTATTTCCTCTCATTTGTACCACCTTGTTTTTATTCACAATAAAAGACTTGTGGACCCTCGAAAAACCATGGTTAGAGAGTTCCTTCAATATGTCATCCATTGTTGTTTGGTGTAGGTAGCTTCTCTCTGGAGTGAAGATCCGTACATAATCTTTACACGCTTTGATGTGTGAGATTTTATCAATATGGACAATGTAGTCTGTACGGTCTTGTCTTACTATAATTTTTTTATCCATGAGATGAAGTACATATTATTTATTTGCATGATAACATATATATATAATTTGTCTAGTGAATTGTGAGACAAGATTAAAATATTTATTTGCTATAATATTCGTATGTTAAAACGCCTGGAGCTCTTTGGCTTCAAATCTTTTGCAAAAAAAACCACATTGGACTTTACCCATCCGGTAACGTCTATTGTAGGGCCAAATGGTTCTGGGAAATCAAACGTTGTAGAGTCTTTTCGGTTTGTTCTGGGAGAGCAGTCTATCAAATCTCTTCGAGGAAGAGCCGGTTCAGACCTAATTTTCAAGGGTTCAAAACATATCCAAAAACAACAACGCGCTTCTGTAACAATAACTTTTGATAATTCAAAAAAGATTTTCAATCTATCAGGTGACAACAAAGAATCAATCAACTTAGATTTTGAAGAAATAAGTATTTCTCGAGAAGTTTTTTCTGATGGTGTAAATAAATACAAAATAAATGGAAGTGAAGTCAGGCTTCGGGATATTATTGAGGTACTATCTTCGGTGAATATCGGTTCATCTGGGCATCATATTATTTCACAGGGGCAAGCAGATAGGATTCTAAATTCTAATATACGAGAAAGAAGGGAGATGATTGAAGATGCACTGGGTCTCAAGGTGTATCAGTACCGCCTAAGAGATAGTGAAAAAAAATTAGAAAAAACAGAATTAAATATAAAAGAAGTGAAATCTCTTCGAAAAGAAATCGCACCCCATCTGCGTTTCTTGAAAAAACAGGTTGAAAAAATAGAAGAAGCAAAAGAACTTCGAGATGAGCTATCTTCTCGGTATGAAGTTTTTCTTAAACAAGAAGAGCATTACATTGAAACAGAGAGAAATATTCTAGAAGGACAAAAGAAATCTTTGGATGAACAAATAGTTGTCCTCGAGAGAGAAAAAAGTCTCATATTGAGCCATGAAGATGCTGGAGAATTGGAAAGATACAAAAAGCAAATTTCTGCACTTGATCAAGAGCTTCGAGACATAGAAAAAACTAAGCAAGAATTGACCCACAAACTTGGTCGGACAGAGGGGATGATTGAGTTTCAGGAGCGGATAGGGAAACGAGAGGCTGTCGCTAGCCCGATGTCTATCACCATGTCTCGAAAGGATTTGTCTTCGTTTGCCAATGAGTTGCTTATTTTTATTGACACAGCTCTTGGGAAAAAAGAGGTCCAGACAATAATTCCATTTCTTGAGCGCATGAAAAATCATGTGGCTATATTTGTTTCTCGTTTTGAATCGGAGAAAGCTACTGAAGAAAAAAAAGAAGATATTGTGGATGGTGATGAGCTTAGAGACCTTATCAAAATGAAAGAATATGTCACACATGAGCTTTCTCGTTTTGAAAAGGAGGAGAGTATTTTGAGACAAAAAATTTCTCATTTTGAATCTAGTATGAAAGAGTACCGAGAAGAGAGATCTTCTGATGAAAAAAAGAAATTTGATCTAGAGATGGCTAGGCGTGATCTTTTGAATAAAAAACAAATGGTAGAACTTTCTCTTGGAGAACTGACAAGGCTTGCAGATAGGATAGAAGATGAACTCAGGGAAGGTCAAGTTCTTGTAGGGGTTGATATTAAAAAATTCAAAACATATGTGCTTGGGGAAGAAGATATAATCCATGCCTATGACAGAGAAAGACAAGAAAAGTCTCGAAAAGATATAGAGCGAATTAAAATCAAACTTGAAGAGTCCGGTATTCTAGGTGGTATTTCAGAAATAATGAAAGAATATGAAGAGACGACAGGAAGAGATGCTTTCCTGCTAAAAGAGCTTGAAGATTTAGAACTAAGTATGGCGCAAGTGATTGAGCTTATCCATGAATTGAAGGTTCGTCTAGATTCTGAATTTAAAGATGGAATAGACAAAATAAATAAGCAATTCAAAGAATTTTTCAGCCTTATGTTTGGTGGGGGAAATGCATTTCTTTCTTTGATTGTCCAAAAATCTCGAAAAAAGAAAAATGAAGAAGGGGAGTATATAGAAGAAGAATCTGAAGATAGAGTAGAGCATGGGGTTGATATAAATGTATCTCTACCAAAAAAGAAAGTTAAGGATTTGCAGATGCTCTCTGGTGGGGAGAGATCGCTGACTTCTATTGCGCTCCTATTTGCAATGTCACAAGTAAAGCCACCTCCGTTTATGGTTCTTGATGAGACAGATGCTGCACTGGACGAAGCAAATTCTAGGAGATATGGCGACATGATAGAAAATCTGGCTCGGTACTCACAGCTTGTGGTTGTAACACACAACAGAGAAACCATGAGTCGAGCCAATGTTTTGTACGGAGTGACTCTGGGGGTTGATGAATCTTCAAAAATACTTTCAATTAAGCTCGATGATGCTGAGCAATACGCTAAATAAAGAAACCACAAAATCTCCGAAAGGAGATTTTGTGGTTATTGACTCTAGTTTTTGAAATGATAAGATGTGAATCAATTGTAATTTTTAAAAACAAAAGATGAATATAACTATAGAAAAGGGGAACGGGAGAAAGGGCCGATTTGAAAAAAAGATCAAGGTCTCTTCTGAGTCTGTGGAGGGCGGTCAGGATACTTTTGTCCTTACCAAAAAAGGGAAAAAAGAGTTTAAAAAGAAGGGAGGTCTTCTTAAATGGTTAGCTGAAGAATTCCTAAACGAGGAATTGACCTACCATCAAATATCTCTTCATACAGAGAAGGGGAAATACCTGTTTGAGGATGTCATCATGGAGGTCTCTCTCACAGAGATGAAGATATATTTTTCTGACCCAGACCTCTTTGAGAAATTGTTAAGAACTTTTCCTTGCCTTGTGAATTTAGGAATGCAGGGCAAGTTTGGACATTCCTGCACTCTATCAATTGACCTTGGTGTCATGTTTCGGTATGAAGTTCTTATTCATAAAATTCAATTCTGATATTGTAGGAGAATTGGAAAAGCCCCGCCTTTGGCGGGGCTTTTTTAGTTTCTAGTCTTCCATTACATACTCTGTAAAAGTTGTTTCTTTCTTTTTTATTTTTGTTGCGATATCTACTCCGACATATCTCCAATGCCACGGCTCTGCTATGTAGCCTGTTATTTCTTCTACTCCCTTTTTGTAGCTTTGAGTAAATCCATATTTATGAGCGTTTTCTTTCATCCATGGATATTCCGGGGAATCTCCAAAGGGATTGTCACTTCCATAAGGAATTGACCCAGATTTTAAATCAACAGTAGTCCCCAACTGATGTTCTGAGTGCCCAGGCTCTGCGACTGCGGGGTAGTCTGCACCACCTGGATTGTTTTTTTGCCATCTAGAAAAGAGTATGGACTGGAGACTATAGCTTCTGTACCCAGAATATATTTGGATAACAAGCCCTTCTTTTTTTGCATCAGAGATCATTTTTTGTAAGGCTTTCTCTGTTTCATTTTTGATGCAATATGTACCCCAATCACCTTTTATGGAAACAAGAGAAGATGGAACATACGAAGAAAGTATGGAGTGTGTTCTAGATAATTTTTCTAAATCTAAATCCACGAGAGCTGTTGATTCTGGGCAAGCGTCAGAGGTTGTTTGGTCTTTAGTTATTATTTCTTTGTTTTTATCTACAATGGGATTTTCAGTGGTAGTGCTTGAATCAAGGTTAGTTTCTATATCCTGCGAGCTCTCTGATTCTAGAGAGTTAAAGAAATTTTCTTCATTGTCTGTGACCACTGAGATGGAATTCGCTTTGGTGTTATCTGTATACTCTGAATCAGAGGCAAATGTAGAAATAAGAATATCTCCAAATGTGAAAATAGCGAAAACTCCTCCAATGAGTATTCCTGTAAAAATTAACAAACTGAAGGGTTGCTTCATAGATTATTATTTTTTGATAAACTCGTAATCGATTAGTTTTTTCTCAAGGTCAGCCCTTTTTACTTTTATAGGGACATGGTCTCCGATTCTATATGTTGCTTTTGTTTTTCTTCCGATAATAGCCATTTTCTTTTCATCATATTGGAAATAATCATCACCTATGTCTCGCAGTCGGATAAGCCCTTCTGATTGGGTGGTTAGTTCCGCTACGAAGATCCCCATTTCAGAAATACCCGTTATAACACCTGTGAAAGTTTCTCCAACTCGCGAAGACATGTATTCTACTTGTTTGTATTTGATACTGTCTCGCTCTGCATTGCTGGCATCCTTTTCTCTTTCTGAACTGTGGTCACACATGCTTTGGTATGTTGGCCATGATTGTTTGGGTATAGAAATACCATCGAGATATGTCTGGAGAAGCCTGTGCACCACCACATCAGGGTATCTTCGGATGGGTGAGGTGAAGTGAGTATAATACTCAAAAGCCAATCCATAGTGTCCTATGTTTTTTATAGAATAAATCGCTTTTGCCATGGATCTCACAATTGCCGTCTGCACTGTTGCCGACATGTCATCAGCTTCAGACTCCTTTGCTATACGGTTTATTTCTTTTGTAGGAATAACTCCATCTTTTGTTTCTACTTTGTATCCTAGGATAGTCAGAAATTTCACTAAGTCTTCTGTCCTATCTAGGGCTGGGGTGTCGTGTATTCTATATACTCCCAATCGTTCGTTTTTTTCTTCATCAAAGGAAAGATAGGTTGCAACATATTTATTTGCAAGAAGCATAAACTCCTCGATCATTTTGTTTGTATCTCCACGCTCTTTTATGTACACAGAAATAGGAACTCCATTTTCATCTAGTTTGAATTTGACTTCATCTGACTCTAGAGAAACGGCACCATTTCTAAATCGCTCTTTTGTGAGTTCTTTGGAAATGTCTACCATGATTTTTAGCTCATCATAATATAGCCCTTCGCCATTGTTTAGAATTTCTTGTGCGTTTTCGTATGTGAATCTTTTGTCTGAATGAATAACTGTTCTCCCATACCACGCATGAGAAACAATTCCTTTGTTGTCCATTTCAAATATCGCTGAAAAGGCAAGTCTGTCAGTGTTTGGTTTTAGAGAGCAGAGGTCGTTTGAAAGTTCTTCTGGGAGCATGGGAATTGTCCTGTCTACTAGATACACGGATGTCGCTCGCTCGTATGCCTCTCTATCTAAATCAGTATCAGGTTTAACATAGAAAGAAACATCCGCAATGTGAATTCCGATTCTGTATTTATTGTCTCCCAGTGTTTCTATAGAAAGGGCATCATCAAAATCCTTTGCATCTACTGGGTCTATGGTAAAGGTAGTGATTCCTCTCATATCTTTTCTTCCCACGATATCTTCTTCTTTGATTCCACGAATTGCAATAGCTTGAGCTTCAGCAAGAACTTTTTTGGGAAATTCTTGGTTGAAGCCTTGTTCAATAGCTATTGCTTTCATCTCGGCATTGTTGTCACCCTCTTTTCCTAGGACTTCAATAATTTCTCCAAGCGGAATTTTCTTTCTGTCTGTCCAATTGGTGATTACTCCAAAAACTTTTTCTCCAGTTTTCGCACTGTTTAGTTTTTCTTTGGGGATTAGGATTTCAAAGTTGTCTCTGTAGTCTTGAGGATCAAGGAAAAACGAATTATCTCTCTCGATGAGGGTTCCAGAAAATCCTTTCTTTTTTCTTTTGATTATTTCTACTATTTCTCCAGACTGATCTTTGTTTACAATCTTTGGGTGGAGAAGTACTTTTACAATATCTCCATTTAGTGCAAGACCAAGGAAATTTGGCTCTATCACTACCGCTTCTTCAAAATCAGGCGTTCGAACAAATCCGAGACCTCTGGCTGAGAGAGCAAGACGTCCTTCTACATATTGGGTATTATTTTTTGTCATTATCGACATATTATACACGATTATATTGATTTGAAATAAGCAGAAAAAGGTGGGAAATACCATGAGAGTATCTTGGACTAAGGAGGGTAAGAGATTGGTCTTTGTGGGAGTTGACTATTTTAGAGTCTCTTGCTAAGATATCGTGCATGTTAATGATAAGACTACAAAGAACAGGAAGAAGAAACCAGCCATTTTTTCGGGTTGTTTTGACTGATTCTCGAAATGGAGCAAAGAGTGGAAGATTCAAAGAAATCCTAGGTTCATATGATCCAAAAGCTGGGGAGGTTTCTTTTAAGGCTGATAGAGTGAAGCACTGGATCGGTTTTGGAGCTCAAGCCTCAGGGACAGTTCACAACTTTCTTTTGAAACAAAATATAATAGAAGGAAAGGCTATCAATGTTCTTCCAAAGAAAACTCCTACAAAAAAGAGAAAAGATATTAAATAAATAATAATCAAAAACATCCACAACCGTGGATGTTTTTGATTGACAGTTTTTTTACATCCCGTATACTTTTTTTATGTGCAGCAAATTGTCGATGCTGCCATTACCAGCAATGAATTAATAAAGCTGTTTCGTTAGAAGAAACGCAGATATTAATTCTATGAATTTTTGAACATGGAAAGAGATCAAGAATTTCTTGAGTTCGTTGTAAAGTCACTTGTAGATAAACCAGAGGAAGTTTCGGTTGATCGGCGAGTAGACGAGATGGGTGTTCTTATGACACTTTCAGTTTCTCCAGAAGATATGGGGAAGATCATCGGACGACAAGGAAATACCGCAAAGGCAATCCGTACACTCCTACGAGTAATCGGTATGAAGAACAATGCGCGAGTTAACCTAAAGATTAATGAGCCAGCTGGAGGTCAACAACATGAGATGTCAGCACCTGTTGCATCTTCAGTTGACCAAGCAATGGAAGATTTAAAAGGTATCTAAACTTTTTAGTGATTCATTGTAGACATTTGTGTTTGTCGACACAGAAAAAACGAAAAACCACCCTCTCGGGTGGTTTTTCGTTTAAAGAGTTTTTGTCTTTGCGAGGCACGAAGCAATCCATATTTTATCATTTACTTTTTTCTTTCCCATCAAACTATCCAGTACTTTTTTATGAGAAAGCTTACTACTTTTCTTTTTCCATCGCTGAAAAAGAAACAAAAAAGCTAGACCTCTTCCAAATTGTCTAAAACCACCTGACTTCTTGCTATGCCTCTCTAAGCGCTATCGCTACGAGTTCGGCATTATACGCAAGAAGTTAGGTGGTTTCTTAACGACAATTTGGAAAACGGCCGGGCTTGCAATTCAATATTTATGATGTTAAAGTCTTTGAAAAGATCTATATATTATGAGAAAAGAACAAACAATTGGAAATGCCTTGGACTTTGTACAAAATAGGTTTGGAAAGTTTGACTTTGCAAATCTTACCCCGCATCTGAAATCATTTTCTCGAGATGAAATAAACTCAGTGAATGTTCGGGAGTGCGGAGAAGGTCTTGTGATGATCCACCCAACGAAGAAAATTATAATTCTTAACGATTCTCCTGCTTCAAAAGAACCACTTTTTCGAAAGCGGGCATGGGAGCAACTCCAGGAGGCCTCACTTTTCCTTCCAAAGGGACTAGGTTTCGGCTTGATAGAAGTTTTCCGTTCATCTGAAAGACAGTTGAGTCTACGAGAATGTCGCTTTGACTTGCTTACGGTTCAAAAACCAGAATTATCAGAGGATGAAATCTGGAAGATTGTAAATACGTTCATTGCAAGACCTGGCGGACCTCACCAAACTGGAGCAGCGGTTGATTTGTGTTTAATTGATTTAAATACAAGATTACCACTCGATATGGGGAGTCCAAGTCATGGTGTTGATCGAACAAGTTACACTGCTTCAAACATGGTTTCTCTTGAAGCTCAAGTCCACAGATATATCTTGGCAACCATCATGACATATTTTGGTTTCCGAAATTATCCTGCTGAATGGTGGCACTATGAGTATGGCACTAAGAGGCACTCTAAGTATCTTCGTTTCGAAGAATGCATGTATGGCGTTGTCGGGCTTGTTGCATAGATTGAAGCAGACCCCTTTGGGTCTGTTTTTTTAATATGGCTATAATATATTTTTTCTGCTAATCTAAATTTATGAATTTTCATATTATTACAATTTTCCCAGAGATGTTTGAGTCTTACCTAGGAGACTCTATTTTGGCGCGGGCTATTGCTGGTAAGAAAATCTCTGTGAAGTTTTATAACCCACGGGACTTTGCGAACAACAAACACAACACGGTGGATGATCGGCCATATGGAGGAGGTCCGGGGATGACTATGATGGCAGAGCCTGTAGCGCGAGCTATAGAGAAAGCAAAAAAGGGAATAGAAAAGAAAAAGAATTTTAAGATAAAAATAATTCTCTTTGCCCCCGAAGGGAAAAAGTTTGACACTGCGTATGCCAAGAAAACAGTAAAAGGCTACACTGATATTATTTTGGTTTCGGGGCGCTACGAAGGGATAGACTCGCGGATTCGAAAGATGTTTAAAGCAGAAGAGGTCTCTATCGGTGACTATGTGCTCACAGGTGGAGAGCTTCCATCGATGGTCTTGATTGATTCTATCTCAAGGCAAATCCCGGGCGTGCTGGGGAAGTTTGAATCACTTGAAGAAGAGAGAATTTCAAGTGGAGAAATCTACACTCGTCCAGCTGAGATAATTTGGAAAGACAAAAAATACAAAGTACCAAAGGTGCTCTTGAGTGGTGATCATAAAAAGATTGATGAGTGGAGGAATTCTAAGAGGAAGAATAAATAAATTTATGAAAAAATTTGAATTAAAAAACCGGAAAGGTCAAAAAATTGTAGGAGTATTAAAGGTCCCACTGGGGGGGGTGAAAGGCACTTGCGTTATTCAGCATGGTTGGGGTTCTCACAAAAATAAAAGAGTACCAAAAGCTCTTGAAGAAACGTTTGCAGAGGAGGGATTCCAGACTTTCAATTTTGATGCAACAAATTCTTTTGGAGAAAGTGATGGCGACTATGAAAAATCAACACTGGGGACATTCTGGGAAGATTTTGAAGATGTTACAAATTGGGTTCAATTACAGGATTGGTTTAAGTTACCACTCCTTGTTTCTGGACATTCAAAAGGTGGGTATTCTGCAACCAGATATGCTGAAGAATATCCAGAAAAAGTTGGATATCTTGTGGCTGTCGCACCAATTGTTTCTGGGAAACTTTCATTTGAGACTCATGAAAAAAGAGATCCGGGAAGTCTTGATAGATGGAAGAACCAAGAAGTTATTGAAAAAATTGATTCAGAAGGAAATCTAAAAAGAAACCATTGGTATCAAATGGAGGAAAGATTGAATCATGATTTACTCTTGAAAGTAGAAAGGTTGACCATGCCAACAGTGCTTATTGTTGGTGATGAGGATGATAGTTGTTTTGACCAAACAAAAATTCTCTTCCAAGAAATGCCTAAAAAGAAAGCCTCTATAAAAATCCTAGAAGGACTACCTCATTCTTATCGAACTTCCGAACACTTAAATACATTTAAAATGACGCTTAAGGGGTGGTTGAAGAAAAATACTTAAAAACAAAAACCGCGTGAGCGGTTTTTGTTGTGTCGACGAGACGTTGTTAAAGATGTCCTCGGTAGTTAGACGAGTGTCACCTATATTGTTAGCTTGCTCTCTTGAATAAAAGAAGGAGGGCGCTAAGTCCCACAAGCGCGTATACAATACGGGCTACCGTAGACATAGCACCGAAGATCTCTGCAACCAGATCAAATTGGAAGAATCCAATAAGTCCCCAGTTGAGTCCTCCGATTATAACAAGAAGCCAAGCGACAAATTTTATTGTCTTCATTGTTTGCAGTATTAGTTATAAAGTACTTCGACCATACATATTATATATTAGAGTAAATAAAAATATACTATACATACTTGTGGATTAAGTAGGAGACAGAGAGTATACTTATACATATGACAAAATTTGGGAAAATAAGTATCTTCATTTTAATTATTGGTCTTGGCGTGTTTGCTTACTTTGGATTCTTTCATAAAAAAGAAAAAGACGCTACAGAAATAATTCCAGTAGAAAAAGGAGAAGACTTTGTGTATGAAGAAGAGTCAGAGTATTTTAGTATACGCATGACATATCCGAAAGATGCCATTGTGTCAGCTGATGCAGAAATATTTGTATTTTCTAGCGTCTCTCAGTTTAAAAAATTATTTGAGGATCTTAGCCCAGAAGATATTGAAGTGTTTAAGAGTAGCGCTTCTGGTAAATATACTCTTGAGTCAACCTATCGAAAAAAGGAAGACCTTGGTATGGTTTCTTATATATTCGATACTTATGAATATACAGGGGGAGCACATGGCAACCTTGGAATAGTGACTTTTAACTACGATTCTTCTGGTAAAAAGATAAACATAAAAGATTTGTTTAAAAAAGATCCTCAAAATCTTTCTGCAGTAGCATCTCTCGCTCAAGATTCGTTGATTAGCTCTGTAGAAGGAGGGAGAGAAAATCTCTTTCTAGAAGGTCTAGAGCCCGTGTATGAGAATTTCAGCAATTTTTATTTTAGTGAAGGTAGTTTATTTTTCCTTTTCCCACCCTATCAAGCGGGGCCATATTCTCTGGGGCCTCTTGAAGCCAAGATTCCTTTAGAGAAAGTATTTGGATATATTAAGAAAGCATACATTCCTTCTGTTTATGAAACTTTTGAAAAAGAATTTAGAGGGACAATTGTGTTTGGCAACGAGGTTCGAACATTTGCAAAGTGTGGTGAGGAAGCTGAGTATTGGTATCAAGATACAACAGGAAGTCTGGAAGATGAATACACACATGCCAAGAAATCAGAAGATGTGTACGAGAAGGTGCCAGTTATTTTGAAGGGATATACACGAGAAATAATGGAGAGTGATGGTGAGTTCGCAAAAGAATATGATGGGATATTTGTGGTGAGTGATTTGTCCCAGGTGGGTGGGGGTGGAGTGTGCCAGTAGCTTGACACAAAATTTATTATGACTATACTGGATTAACAGTTCCAATTCCTGTTCACCCACCGGCTTTGGCTGGTGGTTAGGGCCCTCCGTTTCGGAGGGCCTCTTTTGTTTCTGTTATAATTTACTTCATGAACAAAAAAGTTATTGTAAATGACAAGATGCCCTCCTCCGCTAAAAGCTACGGACGGGCAGGCAAAAAGAAGGTTGTCGTGCGTGATAAGATGCAAGAAAAATATATTTATTTTCTCACTGAACCAGTGGGTAGGAATTTCCACCCTGAATTCAAACCTGACCTAACCCCAAAGGAGATGCTGGCGCTTGGTGTGTTTGGTGGAAAGTATATGACAGACTGTGGAAAAGAATTTCCGA
>CAYHDV010000003.1:6889-85745 GCA_964355515.1 uncultured Candidatus Saccharibacteria bacterium | reverse complement strand
CGATTAGTCGGGATTGCTTTCAAAATAAGTTCGAATTTTGTACAATAGACACCGCATCAAGCATTGATTCCCAGATACGAATGTATCTGGGAATTTTTGCTTGACGGATAGGAGGTGATGAGAACCGAGGGTGCGCAAAGCCCGGAGTGAGCGAAGCGAATGAGGAAGCACCCGAGTGGGGGCTGATGGAGTGAGATTTTTATGAGTTTATAAAACGAAATAAAAATCCACGAGAGTAGCCGAATTCCTCCCTCTCCGCCAGATCGTACGCGAGATTCTCATGAAAGAGTATTATTTGATATAATAATTTATATGAAAGAAAAAATGTCAAAGCATGACTCAGAAAAACCTAGAGAAGATTCAACTAGTTCTTTTAATGAGTGTGGAGAAATTATATCAAATAGACCAGATCAAAAGGGCCCCGAATATCCTCCAGCACTCCAGCTTACTATTTTATATGAAGGAATGGCTGGCGGAAATGTTTTACCTCCAGGATTTGAAAATCCAAACAAATTGATTTATTACAATCAACGCCATATTGAAGAGTCAAAAAATCTTATAAAAGAAATTAACCGCATCTCTGAACAAAACAAGATTGAATTTCTTATGGGGTGGAACAAAGAACAGTCACTTCCTGTTGAGCAGGTTGTGGAAAGAATCAAAAAAAGTATCGACTTCTCGGAAAAGATTCATGAGCAGATTAGTGCTAATACCACGGTTGAAAATACCTCTCAACTTACCGAGGAAGAACTTGCCAAAAAGAGGCGGGCACTTCGAGACAAGCTTCGAAATATCTAAATATCATTACCCCAAAATCACCTCATTCTCTAATACTCAACAACAAAAGGAAATGAAATAGAAGCATCGTGCTCGGGAAGTCCAGAAGCATTGTCTTTTTTCAAGACTAGTGTGGCAGGACCAATATAATCCTCTGGAATAGTGATTTCACTCACATAGGGCACAAAATCTGTTGTCATCCATTCTCCTTGTGCTGTGGCGTATGTTTCTACCAAGACAGCGCCATCCGCGTCCAAAACCGTAACTGGAAATGAAGCTTCAAAGTACCAGTTCCCTCGAGCCTCTCCCATAAGAGTGAATTCCTTGCCAGTTACACTCCCTGGAGCTGGAGATAGAACAGTGATCAAATCAGTAGATGAATTGGTGTAAGTGATAACATCTGTTTCTAATGGCAATTCCTCAGCAAAAGTAAGTCCTTCTGGAGTCTTACACTGACGTGGGTAACTCTCCATTATCGGGTACCCTGCCAAAGCACAATCTTCAAAAGACACTATACTTATAACTTCCCCTTCTTCCTTTGGGGTATAGGCAAAAAAACTATAGATAATCAAACCTATAGCAACAATACCCACCACAACATAAAATGTATTTTTATTATCCATATGTTTATTATACCAGAATTGTGGGTATAAAAATCAAGCTCAAAAAACCACCTCTTGAGGTGGTTTTTTGGTAGCTATTAATTTTTTATTTCTTTTTTCCCATTTTTGAGAATACAAAAATGAAAAGAATATCTAGAATAGCTAGGGAATTTATTATAAGCAAGGCAATAAACCAAAATTTGTGGTCTGTCTTTGAGGCTTTCCAGAGAGCGTACCCCTTCCATGGAAGAGTCCACAATATTATTAGAACAAAAATCCAATTATTTGAAGTCAAAAATGTTTGTATATCCATATACGCTAATTATACCAAATCCACTACTTAAAAGAAATTTGGTGGAACCTCTGATATAATATATGTAATGGAAAAACAAAAAAGAACGGCTTTCTTTTCTTGGGAAGCTCACGAAGATTTACATATAGAGAGAAGTAACGACTGGTATTGGGGGCTTGGCCTTCTTGCGGTTTTTGGATCGGGAGGAGCATTTCTTTCTGGAAACTTTTTGTTTGGAGTGCTTATCTTGCTTTCTGGTTTTGTCCTTTTTCTTTTTGCAAAAAATAAAAAGGAGATTACCTCTTTTGAGATAAATAGCATGGGTATTCAGCGAGGCGAAATTCTTTACCGATATAAGACCATTGAATCTTTTTGGGTAAATACAGAAGACGAATCCCAGCCACATCTCGTTATTCATACAAGCAGACTGTTTGACCCCATCATGGCGATCCCTCTTTCTGAAGACCTCCCTCTTCCAGACCTTCGACTCTTTCTTCAAAACCTAATCAAGGAAGAATACATACAGGAGCCACGCTTCCACAAGATTCTAGAAAAAATTGGGTTATAAAAAACACCTAGGTGAACCAGGTGTTTTTTATTTATTTTGTCATTTTAGACATTAGGGCTTTCTTTCGTGAAGCAGTGTTTGATTTGATCACCCCTCTTTTAAGGGCTTTGTCGATTGCTTGGTATACAGAAGGTAGCTTTTCTTTTGCTTCTTTCTTCTTCCCTTCCTTTACTAGAGACCCTATTTCTCGAATAGAAAGTCTCATAGTTCGACGTAGTCGGTCATTAAAAAGTCTCTTTCTTTCTGAAACTCGAAGTGATTTTTTTGCTGATGCTGAAATTGGCATATTTATGTGTTTATTTTATTAGGTGTTAATCGCGCGACACGTATTAACGAACAGGCGTTATATTACCAGACTTTAAAAAATATGGCAACCAGCAAAGTTCACTTTTTTTTGATACTATATATGTATGATTATGCGAATAGAAGGATCGGTGGTCCAAAAAACAGCTTCATATGTAGTAATAGATGTAAAAGGAGTTGGATACAAGGTGAATATTTCTCCCCAAACATCGCTCTCTCTTCTTCATGACTCAGTGGCTCTTTGGACTCACCTTGCTGTCAGGGAAACCTCTATGGAGCTTTTTGGATTTTTGACAGAGGCTGAACTTTCTTTTTTTGAAATGTTAATTGGTGTATCCGGAGTCGGGCCGCGAAGCGCAATACTTATCACCTCTGTTACCTCCCTTGGCACCCTCAAGAAAGCAATAGCCTCTGGAGATATCAGCTATCTGACCCAAGTATCTGGTATAGGAAGAAAGACTGCAGAAAAAATAGTGATAGAACTACGAGACAAGCTTTCTTCTCTTGGATTTTCTGATGAAGATGGGTCTCTCAAAGAAGAGTCAGATGTTGTGGAGGCACTTGTCTCTCTTGGGTACACCAGACAAGAGGCAAGAAATTCCATGAGAAACATAGATGAGAGCTTAGATACAAATAGCAAAATAAAAGAAGCGCTAAAATACCTATAACATGCCAGAACTCCCTGAAGTAGAGACTACAACAAAAGGGTTACAAAAAACTGTTGTTGGTAAAAAAATCAAATCTGTTTGGAGTAGTTACCCCAAAAAAGATTCTCCCAGAAAACAAGAAATCAAGGATTTATCTTTTTTTAATTTCTTCAAAAAAACAATCACCGGTGAAAAAATAATAAAAATAGAGAGACGAGGAAAAAATATTTTAATACACCTATCTGGTGATTTTGTTATTTTGGCACATATGAAAATGACGGGACATTTTCTTTATGGTGAGTATAAAAAAGTTAAAGATACATGGACCCCAAAGGACGCCAGCCTCCCAATAGCGAACCCCTTTAGTCGTCATATCCGTTTTCTGCTAGAGTTTTCTGATGACACCCACCTAGCGCTGTCTGACATGAGAAAATTTGCAAAAATAACACTCATCAAAAAGTCGGAGCTGGAAGATAGTGTCCACACAAAAACCCTCGGGCCAGAAGTCCTAGACACAAGCTTTACAAAAAAAGTTTTTAAAGAAAGACTAAGTAAAAAATCAAACTTCCCAATCAAGACCGCCCTGTTGGACCAATCTGTGTTTGTGGGTATTGGAAATATTTATGGCGATGAATTGCTTTGGTTATCGTCTGTTAAACCAGACAGACTAGTTTCCAGTCTAAAAGAAAATGAGCTTGATTTAATATTTAAAAATATAAAACCCTTGCTCAAAAAAGGAATAAGTTTCAAAGGTGATTCTACTAGCGACTATAGACAGATAGATGGGACAAAGGGCGGATTCCAAGCAAAGCATAATGCTTATAGAAGGACAGGTCTCCCTTGTAAAAAATTAGGTTGCTCTGGTATCATAAAAAGAGAGGTAGTGCGCGGTCGAAGTTCACATTATTGTTCACGTCATCAAATTTAATTTTATGTTTAAAAATGTACCCACAGACCCCATAGGATTTATAAAATTTATTATTGGTTTTGGAATTCTTATTTATGTTGTTTGGCTTCTTACAGGGGGGATGGAAAGAGTCGAAAACAAAGATAAGCCTTTCCTTAAAGAGCCCGCTCCGCTAGATAGTGGAGAAATATACGGACCAGAAGAGCTCTAATTCTTATTATCTCGAAAAGAGAATATTGCTATACCAGCAGACACGGAAACATTTAGGGACTCCTTTTCTCCTGACATGGGAATCTCTGCTATATGATCTGTTAGCTCTAATATGTGAGGAGAAATCCCTTTTGTTTCTTCTCCCAAGATAAGTGCAGTCTTTTCGAAGGAAAGTTTGGGAAATAAAGTAGAGTAGTTTACTGATCGCTCCCCTTGTTCAAGCGCAACGATAGTGAATCCCTGTTTTTTCAAAATAAGTATGGCCTCTTCTGTTGAGGAGACATGTTTCCAAGAGACTGAGTCCTCTGCCCCGAGAGCAACCTTTGCCAAATCAGAGCGCTTTCTTCCAAATCTATCTATCGGGTCTGGGGTGACCCCACAGATAAAAATATCAGAAACACCCCCAGCATCTGCTGTGCGAAAGATTGACCCCACGTTATATATACTTCTAATATTGTCTAAAATAAGAATCATAATTGACTGACAAAGCCAAGTATGATATTTTCTTATAGTATTTGCAACCACTCGTAGCTCAGTCGGTAGAGCAGCTCCCTTTTAAGGAGATGGTCGTAGGTTCAATTCCTACCGAGTGGACAATAAATAGTTAGACCCAGATGCAAAGCATTTGGGTTTTACTATTTATCCGATTCGGTGGGAATTGAAGAAAGATCTCTGCGAAGCCTGATTTGAGTTTACGAAAATCAGTAGAGATCGCTGGGGTCGAGGGAGTGAGCCAGCACTTAATCTAAAGATTAAGTGCTGGCCACGAGAGTGACCAATTCCTACCGAGTGGACATTCAATAAAAGACCCCGATTGTATCTCAGGGTCTTTTATTATCTGTTTACTTCCACAACAAAAAAACTGCAACGTCTCTCTCGTTGACAAAACAATGTGATCAGTGTAATCTGAAAAAAACTAGAAAAAATGAATCGAGTTAGATTGTCAACATTCTTGATTGGACCCCTACCTAAAATCTATTTTAATCCTGATGACTTAATTTTTATCGTCAAAAAAGAAAAGGATTCAAATGTTTGGGGATTTACAATATCTTGCAGATCTGAAAATAAACAAGACTCCTTGGAATTAATTCTTTATGCAGACAGAAAATCCCACCTTGATAAAGAAGGCACACTAAAGGCGATAGAATCAGTGCTAAAAGACACCAAAGATACTGGAGAACAAATTTTTAGCGCAGAAAGATTTGGCCTTACTAGAATTTTTTGCTGTGACAAGTTTGAGACAACAAAAGAAAAGCATATAGCAGAACATTCACCAGTCTTGGAGGAGGCAGATATCTCAAGAATCATGGAAGAACTGAGGTCAACCATCGATACTGGCAAAAGTGCAGTTTCCACAAATGAGTGGGATATATGGAAATCTCGATATCCAGAAAAACAACCAACTTAATTAAAAGATCCGCCATGGCGGATCTTTTGCTTTTTCGTTATACTAAAATAGTATCAATTTAAATATATCAACATGAACAAACAAACAATCATATCAATTCTTATAATCATTGTTGCCCTGGGTGTAGTTATTTTCTTTGTAAAAAAAGCAGATGCTAAGCCAGGGGTGAATGATGAATTTGCAACTTGTCTATCTGACCAGGGGGCAATCTTCTACGGAGCATTTTGGTGTCCTCACTGCCAAGATCAGAAAAAACTTATAGGAAATAAATCTATGGAAAAATTAAATTATGTAGAATGTTCTACCCCAGATGGACAAGCTCAAACACAAGCTTGCATCGATGCAGGAATTACAGGATACCCAACATGGGAGTTTGCTGATGGATCAAGGACTGATGGAGTGATGTCACTTGAGGCCCTATCAGAAAAAACTTCTTGCCCTCTTCCCCAAAACAATTAACATGACACTCAACACATTTTTTGCAATCGGAGTTGTGGTGATGCAGATTTTATCTGTGGTAATTTTTGCAAATCTATTTTTTAAAAATTCTTCATTGACTAGGGTTATAAAAAAATATTTTTATCAAATTGGATTCTCTGTATCTCTAATAGCGATTGTGGTTAGCCTCACTTATTCTATCGGGTTTGGTTTCGCACCATGCACTCTATGCTGGTGGGCACGAATATTATTGTTCCCTCAAATTATAATTTTCCTTGTAGCTTGGATTAAAAATACAAATCCAAAATTAGAAATCCTGATCATGTCGCTTCTTGGTATCTTGGTTTCCGGGTATCACACTTTTATAGACTTTGGTGGAACACAAGTTATAAACTGCGAAGCTGGTGCAGTGTCTTGCCTACAGAGATATGTCTTTGAGTTTGGATACATCACAATTCCTGTTATGGCGTTGACTGGTTTTGTTTTTCTGACAGTTCTAGCTTTGCATCAATACAAAAAATAGATCAATCAAAAAGTAATCCACACTAGACCCCTTTGCCTTTCAGGCAAAGGGGTCTATACTTTATCTAAAGGAACACAACACATGAGCGTTTAAAATTTGCCTATCGGGCGTTAAGTAAAACCAGCCCTCATGACAGAGTCCAATAGTTCTTTCACAGGTCAAAACCTGATTTATCAAAACAAAGCAAAATCTGTTCTTTCAACAATTGAATTAAGAAAACTCAATATAAAGCACACTAATTTTGTGTCAGACCGACAAACAAATAGCAGAGCGAACGCTAAGAAATCCCTATCACTCCTTTGGTCTAACACAAGATCCCTATAAGAAACCTCTTCAATTTTGAAGGGGTTTTCTCATTCTTGGTTAAGTTGTTTTTTAAGAAAGAATTATTCTTTCCAATCTCTCCACTCCATCTTTTTCAAATCTAGAATCTTGAAATAAGCTAATCAATAAAAACATTCTCTCCCTTAAATCTTTTTCTGAATAACTAGAAAGAAAACTTTTTGCTTTTGAATACACAAAAGGTTTCATGCTTAGAGTGGTCGCACTTCCCCCGCGAGATACGAGGGCCATAACTTTGTACTGCCAAAATAAAAGATTAATTATTTCTTCTGCGGAAACTCCCCTATCTATCGCTTCCTGAAAAAGAATCCATGCCTTCTTTTTATTTTTTGAAACTATCGCATCTATAAGTGAGAAGATGTTATCTTTTTTTGATTCTACTTCTTTATCTTTTTTAAATTCAAAAATCTCTGTAAAAGATTTTTTAAAAGATGGAAAGTCTTTTTTCAGAAATTCTGATTCTACAAAAATGAGCACTGTGTCTGTTTCTTCTATTTCCCTTTTTTTACTTTCAAGAAAATCTAAAACTTCTTTTGATGACAAGCAGTATTGCAAGACTAGGGCAGTCTTACTTCCAAACATATTGTCAGACAAAATATAATTTAAAAAACTCTGCTCATCGAAACTAGCATCAGAAAATTCTACAACTTCCAGACCCTTCTTCAAAAACCCAGAAGAAAGTTCTTTTACTTTTTTCTGCCGAGACAAAATATCCGAACCATAGATTAAATATTTCATACTAAAACCATCGTCGAGTTTTTTCTTTGTAGATGTCAAAATCCTCTCCATGTCTCTTTTTGAGTATTTCTTCTTCTTTTGGGATAAACCACATATTCACAACAAAAAAAGAAAGAAGCGCCAAAGCCAAAACAGCAAGTGAGTTTATAACAAAAGAAAGTCCAAGAAACAAAAATCCGATACCCACATAGTATGGATTTCTGGTAAAACGAAATGCGCCTTTTTGCAGATGTGAATGATCTATATTTAAACCTTTGTCTTGTTTCTTTCGATAGTGATGACTCGCATGTTCTGCCCAAAAAATAAGAATAGAAAATACAACAATAAGCCCAAAGCCAATATAAAGAGAAAGGTTTGATGAAAAAACTTTTTGAGAAAAGCCGATCAAATCAATAAACACCCCCAAAAGGATAAATATTAAATAAACAAAAAAACTGTAACTACTAATTTCACTTATTGAAGAATTTTGCTTGTTGAACATATATACATTATAACAGCTAGTTTTGGTTGTGGTAGGGTGAAAGCTCTCCCCATGACTTCCCCACAAGGACGTCCACCACGATGGGCACACCATCCTTGCCTTTGAGAAATGATTCGGGAATCACCTGCTCCATCGCCCTTTTGATTGGAGAAATAGCTGCCGCGAGAGCTTCGTCTTTTATTTCAAAGATAAGCTCGTCATGAACCTGCATAATCATACGAACAGAATCTCCCCACCCATTTTCTTCAATAAGATTTCCCACATTTTTGATTGCCAGCTTAACAATATCTGCGGTTGCTGTCCCTTGGATTGGAGCATTTATAGCCATCCTCTCTGCCATAGCCCTGATAAATGGCACTTTTGATTTGATCGATGGGAAAAATCTTTTACGACCGAAGAGTGTTTCTGTATATCCATTTTTTACCGCAAAGGCTTTAACATGCTCAAGATAAAGCTTAATATCAGGAAATTGATTGAAATAACTCGCCATAAACTCTTCAGCCTCCTTAGCGGTTCCTCCGAGACTTTTTCGAAGAGAAGAAACCCCCATACCATAAATAATTCCAAAGTTTATGACCTTTGCTTTTCTTCTCATATCCTTTGTTACCTCATTTGCAGGAACCCCAAACACAGAAGAGGCTACACCCGAGTGAATATCGCCCCCCTCAGAAAAAAGTTGAATCAATTTTTTATCTTGAGAAAGTATGGCTGCAGCCCTGAGCTCTACTTGAGAATAATCATAAGAAACAAGGGAATATCCTTTCTCTGAAATAAAAGCTTTCCTTACCTCCTTTCCTAGGATGTCAGAAGCTGGAATGTTTTGCATATTTGGATTGTTTGAAGAAAATCTCCCCGTAGTTGTTCCTGATTGCAAAAATTCAGCATGAATCTTTTTGTCCTCCCTTACAAAAGAAGGTAGCGTATCAATGTATGTAGAAAGAAACTTTTGAAGCTCTCTATACCGAAGGAGCAATGAAATAATCTCACTCTCCCCTTCTAGTTTTTCCAGCTGATCAGCATTTGTTGAATATCCACCACTGGCGTTTTTCTTTATACCTTTTGTTGGGAGACTCATTTTTTCAAATAAGACTTCGCTCAATTGTTTTGGGGAATTCACATTAAATTCCATCCCAGATAGAGAGTGTATATTGTTTTGAAGTGTATCTAATTCTTTGTGATATTTAATAGAAAGATCAAGAAGGGCTGGCACATCAACGGAGATACCTGTTTCTTCCATTTTTTTAACAAGTGGAATAATAGGAAGCTCAATTTCCCTGTATACAAAATCCAATCCTTGTTTTTTTATCTCAGTCTCTAGAACTTCTAGCGATTCTGGAAGTGAAGTCTTTTTTGTAAAATCAGAAATATCTTCAAGGCTTGCGCTTGTTTTCTCTGAATCAAGTAGCCAGAGGGCGATTTTTGCTTTTTCAAAAAATTGAGATTCCCCCTTACCAAGAACAAGAAGTTCTTTTGGTGGTTCACCAAAAATATCCCGAACCCTGTCCATAAGGCTTCTAAATTCAAAACGAGTGAGGAATTCTTCCACCAGCTCCAGATTCACATTTTCTTTCCAATGTTTCTCTGGGAGAGCAAACTTGATTGGGGCATCTCTTCTAATAGTTGCAAGAGTTTTTGAAAAAAGGGCCTCTTCTTCATTAGAAACTAAAAGCTCTATTATTCTTTCTTTTACTCCGCCCTTTGCCAGAACCTCTGGCTTCTCTTTTGCAAGCATAAGAATATTTTCAACTGTTCCAAACTGCGAGATAAGAATAGACGCTGTTTTCTCTCCTATTCCTGGGACTCCTATAATATTGTCAGATGGGTCACCCCGGAGACCTTTGTAATCAGGAAGCATCTCTGGCCCAAATCCAAATCTCTCTCTTACAGACTCCTCATCGTACATAACAGTATCCTTTATCCCTTTCTTCAATGTATAAACAACAACTTTTTTCCCATCAACTAGCTGGAGGGTGTCCATGTCTCCAGAAGCAATCACTATTTCTATTTCCTTGTCATCTTTTGTTTGTTCTACAATTGTTCCCAGCATATCATCGGCTTCAAACCCAGCGACATCGTATATCGGAATATTAAAAGCCTCAAAGATACCTCTTGATGATTGAAGTTGGGTGACTAAGGCATCGTCTGTTTTTGCTCGGCCACCTTTGTACTCTTTATAGGCATCATGTCTAAAAGTTTTTTCAGCACGATCGTAGCAAGCAATTATATTGTCTGGATTAAAATCTTGTATTATTTTAAAAAGCATTGTGCATACACCAAAAAGAGCACCTGTTGGAACCCCGTCTTTTGTAGAAAAATCAGGTAGTGCATGATATGCCCTATGAATAATCGCATGAGCATCCAGAAGTACTATTTTTTTTGTTTTATGTTTCATGAGAGATGTTTATACTTCTTATAGTTTCGGATACGTGTGTGAGGATTATTCTGTATTTCTCTTTAGGCAGAACTTCTTTTATTTTTTCTGGCCATTCAACCACGATAATATTTGTAGAATCAGAAACCCACTCATCCCACCCAAGTTTTTTGATCTCATATGGGTCTTCCAGTCTATACGCATCTATATGAATAAGATTTTTATAGCCCTTAAAGGAAATAGGGTATCTCTTTTGGATAACAAATGTTGGACTAATCACTGTCCCGCTAAATCCAAGAGCCCTTGCCAATACTTGAGTAAAAGTGGTTTTCCCTGCCCCTAGATCTCCCTGAAGAAGAATAATTGTTGCACCAGAAGAGGGTTTAATCTTTTCCAAAAAAGGAGGAACAAGCATTTCTAGGTCTTCTTTTTGTATTAGCTTTTCCATAAAACCCAGTATATCAGGCAAAGAAAAAACCCGCTATAAACGGGTTTTTTCTTTATGTATTAATTAATCTTAATACTTCCTTTATTCTGTTTTTCCTCATAGTCTGCATAGTACTTTCGTGCCATCAGAACAAGGAATGCGATTATAAGAAGAAGTATTAGCCATCCAAGAAATGTTGTTGGGAAGAATGCTCCTCCAAACAAAGCAAGTCCAAGTAGTCTGTTTTGATTACTTACAACATGATTGACTGCATAAGCTGGAACTGTTCCAACTTGTGCCTCAGTAATAGTTGGGTGGTCGTGTCCAGCATTTGCTTGAGCTACAATGATGTCTCCTTGTATTCCTCGCAATACTTTTACTCGAACCACGAACTCTCCTCTTTCGTCTTCATCCAAGTCTCCCACAAGGACAGTAATATTGTGATCAGCATCTGAATAAAATCCAGCTGTTGATTTCATAAATTGTGTCTCTTCTGCAAGAGTTACTTGAATAACTACATTTCTAAGGTTTGAGTTTGAGATGTTTCGATACTTTACAGTATAGTCGATAGTATCTCCGATAATAACATTGTCAAAATCTGGCTGAATATCTAGAGCTAGGAACAATGATCCTGCACCAGATGTATCAACTGAGTTTTCAATAATGATTGGAGGATTTGAGATAATAACAGTTTGACCTGTTGTTCGGAAGAATTTGATTTCTCCTCTCTCAGTATTTCCATTAGCATCTTCAGCGACGGCACGGTAGTAGTAAATGGTATTCGATGAAAGCCCACTTATTGATCGTGACAGTGATTGTGTGCCGCTCGCGTTAATTGTGATATGTGAAGTTGATTGACTAACATTTGTAGATGTTCCCCATTCAAACCACATGCTTGTGATGTTTACATCAGTTGAAATAGCAAGACCATTTAGAATTGCCGCTGACTGTCCAACTGATGAAGCTTCTGTTGTCAGAACTACAAGTTCTGCATTTTGGATAGCTCCATTTGTTTTAAAGTCTCGGATAACTCCACAGTCTGTTATGTTGCTATTTATTTCTCGTGCACAAGCTCGGAAATAATATGTTTGGTTAGAGTTAAGACCTGAAAGAGTTCTATCAAAGTTTCCTGTGTATGATACTGACCCTGAAAGAGTCAAATCATTTGAAAGATTATTCATTGATGTTCCCCATTCAAAATATCGAATAACATTTTGATTTCCGATTTGGTCTACTTCACCTCGAAGTCTAGCAGAAGTTTCTGAGATAGAATCAGCCACAAATGTATTTACTTCTAGATTAGAAGAAACAATATTGTATTCGTTGTTATCTGTAGAAGATGAACAACCTGCGTCATTCATGTCTGTATATCCGTCTCCATCATTGTCTGCACCATCATTACATTGGTAAACAGTTGGCTGAACATAGTTATACTCATCGTTATCTGTAGAAGATGAACATCCTCCGTCATTCATGTCTGTGTATCCGTCTCCATCATTGTCTGCACCATCATTACATTGATATGTAGCTACTGGAGTGATAGAAAATGTTTGGTATGAACCACAATCCTCTGAACCTCCAATATTGTAGTAGAGCGCACAAGCTTGATATGAATATGTTTGACCAGATACAAATGGTCCGTTTGAGATATGACTAAACGACTGCACAGCATTTCCAGCGTTTACCGCTGTTTGTGGAGTGAAGTTGATAAGGTTTAGGTTTTGATTATAAACCTTAAACCAAACCATAGATGGAGTATTGTAGTTGTTGACTGTCCCATGAAGAGTCACATCATTTACATCCACACTTGTCGCATTTCCTGTTACAACGTCCGGTGTAACTGGAGCTTGCGCTTGGCTTCCCACCTTGAATTTTACAACAAGAGTTCCTTGGTCTGCCCAATAAGGAGAAACCACTCCGTCATTGTTCGCAAGAACACCTGTTCCATTGAAAAGATTTTGGTCACCACTTACAGAGTGAGGATTGTTTCCATTGTCATACCATTGTGTTTGACCTGGCAAGAACTGAAGTGTTTGAGGTTGAGTCAGGTTGATTGTTGCTCCACCTGAAGCATATCCACCGTTTCCTCCAGCAATGTTTGCTGAGACAGTATGGTTGTACCCTGCTGCCATAGAAGACCCACTAGAAACTTTTATCTTTGTATTTGTAGCGGTAACTGTACCTGTGTTGTGATAATAAATCGCAACAGAGATGATATCACCTGGGTTTGCTGAAACAGCGCTTGTTGTCCAAGCTGAAAGACTATCACAACCTGTTGGACCAACTCCATTTGAGGGGATCCCTTGTGTTGTGTTTCGAACACGAACAGTAGCACAATCCGCTCCGGATGTGTTAAATGTTATGTTTGCAGCGAGAACTGAAGCTGTAGGCATGGCAAAAACCAAAACCGCTACGGCAACAGCAAACGACTTAACTATATTTTGTATCATAATAATGTTTTTCATATAAATATTTTTGTGACTGATAATAATGCAATTGTATCATACTATATGTATTTTGTCAACACATACAATATAACAATTTTATTTATGCATTTTTAAAGATTCCACACTATTGTTGTGAAATTCTTAAAAATACAGAGGGCGAGCAAAGCTCGCCCTCTTATATCAAAGAACATGAAATCCTACCTACCCTTCATAAGTCCACCTTGTTGCCTCGGTTGCACCTGAGTTGAAGCCTGCTTTGTTGGCAGAACTTGCTGTCTCGGTTGTGCCGGATGGCTTTTTGTCGGTGAAGGCTGAACTCTCGGTTGACCCTGAATGGCTCTTGTCGGTGATACCGATGGAGCTTGAAGGGTTTTACCAGGAGAGTTTCCTACTTGACCTCCTCTGTTTGGAGATGGAGCTTGGACCTGCGGCCGACTTGTATTTGCCATCGTCAGCCTTTCTGGCTGATGACTTTTGGTCGGACTTACAACAGATTGCGGCTTACTTGCCATTGCCATGCTTACCCTTTCAGGTTGATTCCGGCTTGGCTCGGTCACTGACTGACCGCGAGTGGCTGTTGACATACTTACCCGATCTCCAGACTTTGGAGGCAAGGAAGATGCTGTACCAGCATTTCGAGTAGCAGTTGCCATGGTCACCCTACCTCCAGACGGACTTTTGGTCGGTTCTGAAATCGATTTAGTTGTGCTCGCTTCTGCCATGGTCACCCTTTCAGGTTGATGACTTTTAGCGGGTTGAACAGATTCTCGAATTGCAGTAGCCATTGTCACCTTCCCGGGATTACGATTGATCTGTTTTACATTAAGATCTCTCGTGCCAGTCACCATCGCAGGCAAGCTCACTTTCCCAACACTCTTGCTTGGCTGAACATCAACCTTCCTCGGCTCCTGCCTTGAAACCGCAAGGTCTCTAGAGGCAGTTGTTTCCTTGGTCTTTGGAATCGTCTTAACAGCGAGATCTCGACTTGAGAAATCACGTTTTTCACTGCCTCCACCAGGGGTTGAATCGTTTGGCAATGGATTAGGATTGTCTCCACCTCCACCAGGGGTTGAATCGTTTGGAAGGGTTCCACCCATCCAATTGATCACGTTGCTGTTGTCGAC
The DNA here is from genome assembly GCA_964355515.1 of uncultured Candidatus Saccharibacteria bacterium. GTDB lineage: Bacteria > Patescibacteriota > Minisyncoccia > Phycocordibacterales > CSBR16-119 > CAYHDV01. The sequence goes on along the minus strand of CAYHDV010000003.1, from coordinate 71,140 downwards.
ATAAGAATGGTCATCAACATTGTATGAGTCCACGATTGTCGTGGAATTGTCCTCATAAATGTTGTAATAGTAATTGTATGTATCCCCTCCGTAGAAAGGATTCCCACAACTTGTATAACCACCCTGACCGTTCGATTGTTGCCATGTGTTATTGTTCGAATTGAACAAGTAACAGAAGAAGTTGAGAGACAAAGAAGGCCCATAGCAGCTATTGCCACCAAAACCAACCATCCCTCCACCGCTATACATGGGCTGGTAACCAGCACTCATCCCCACAGATGCAGAAGCATAAAACCCCGGTCCTGGATAATATCCAGCCTGAGATAGTTGCCCTCCAAGGCCGCTGATCTCGTTGGTGATATTGATATCTCCAACGCTTGCGGTCGCACCGCCAGAAGAAGCCTCTTTTTTCACGATGGTTGTATCGCCCACGTTCTCTTTCCTTTGTCTTTCATCGTCTTCCCATGTTAGGTGAACGACTACTTCTTTTTCTAAGACCTCCTTCATTTGAAGCGGGCCAGGAAACGGGTTTGAACATTTAAGTTTCACCCTGAAAAGGACGATGTCTCCCAAAAGAAAATTCACAAAGGTTTCTCCAACAGCCAGTGTATCCAGGGTCTCTGTGGCCCTGTCGTTACACATGTCCCACATCGAGTTCATGATTTGGAATGGTTGTGTGACAACCTCCACCGAAATGGAGATTGAATCTTTGAGAATCATACGGGCCTCGCCCTCAGAGAGAACATAATCCACCGGACGCTGACCGCTTATGCGGAGAGCGCTTTCCATCATCCTCAAATGGTGATGGAAAAGGGTTAGTCGATTACCCTCTGACTCGAAGTCAGAGTTGTGGATGCTTTTTGCGCCCACAAAGGAGTAATCGACCCCTTTGTAATTCATGTCTCCCCCGGTATGAAAAGCCACGAGGCTCCCCACGGCTGCGTCTTGTGCTTCTGACTCCGAAAAGCCATCTTCAACAAGGAATTCCTGATACTCACCCATAGCCGCGAACGGCTTGGTGCAAGCATCTTTTTTCTGCGCCAAGAGATTTCCAGCAAAGGAAACCATCATCAGCAAAATCATGACTGTTTTTTTCATGTTCTTGGTTTTTAAGGTTCTGTTTCTATTTTTGTTAAGTCTAGCATAAAAGGATTGTATTGTCAATACCCCCTCAGTCTCTTTTTGGGTTGTCTAGAAAGAGGCTTTTTACCCATATTCCCCGCGGGAAAAGTAGCAAGTAAGCTATAATTTACCTATGGCAACTTTTAAAGACGACTATCAAAACCAAAAACTCCAAGAGTTTCGGAAAGAAGAGGAGGAAGACCTGATCCAAATGCTTGCGAGCACAAAATTTGATCTACCCTATATAAACCTCCAGCAAGTAATCATAGAAAACTCAGCTATGGAGACAGTTCCAGAAGAAGTGGCAAGAGAAGCCATGGTTGGAGCTTTCCATATAAAAGGAAAGAGTGTCGACCTGGCTGTTCGTTCACCAGAATCAGAACTGACCTCTCTTTTGGTTGAAGAATTAAAAAAACAAGGATATCATCCAAACCTTTTTATGGCGTCGGAGAGAAGTGTAAACAAAGTTCTCGCAAGGTACAAAGAAATCTCTCTAACCAAGCAATCAAGCAAAGGAAGTCTTGATATTCACAATGAATCACTTGAAACCTTAAAAGAAAAAACAAAAACTCTAAAAACAGCAAGGTTGGTTCTTCAAGAAATTGTTGACCAAGGAGGATCTTCTTCTGTTTCCACTCTCCTTGAAGCTATTCTTGCTGCAAGTATTGGGCTCGGTGCCTCTGATATCCATGTTGAGCCAGAAGAAGATTCTATCCGTCTTCGTCTTCGAATAGATGGCATCCTCCAAGAGATTATTTCTTTTCCAGAGGTTATGTTTAAACTTCTTCGAGCAAGAATCAAGCTCTTATCTGGGATGAAAATCACCATCATGAACAAAAACCAAGATGGTCGTTTCTCTATCATGATTGAAGGTGAAGAAATTAATATTCGATCTTCAGCCATCCCTGGAGCTTATGGAGAATCTCTCGTTATGAGGCTTCTTGACCCTAGGAATATTCAGGTGGGAATGGAAAGCCTGGGTATGGATCCATATTTACTTGAAAGAGTAACTCTAGAAATATCAAAACCAAATGGGCTTATAATCCTTACCGGACCTACTGGTTCCGGGAAGACAACAAGTCTTTATTCTTTCCTCCAAAAAATCTACTCTACTGAGAAAAAGATTATCACCATCGAGGATCCTGTCGAATATCACCTACGAGGAATCACCCAAACTCAGGTTGACCAGAGAAAAGGCTACACTTTTCTAGAAGGACTTCGAAGTGCTCTTCGCCAAGATCCAGAGGTAATCATGGTGGGAGAAATCCGAGATGGGGAAACAGCCAAGATTGCTGTGGAGTCCGCTCTTACTGGACACATCGTGTTCTCCACTCTCCACACAAACAATGCGGCAGGAGCAATCCCCAGGCTTATTGATCTTGGGGTAAATGCAAAGACTATTCCTTCTGCCCTTTCTCTCGCTATTGCTCAAAGACTTGTTCGCGTTCTTTATCCAGAGACAAAAAAGAGTCTACCTCCAACAGAAGACGAGCATAAAAAAATACTCCAAGTACTCAAACATGGAATTTCTCAAGGAAAAGATTTTAGTAAATATGGAATAGATATTTCTCTCATAGAAAAAAAGGAATATGTGATTTTCTCTCCTGTTGGCTGCGACAAAGCTCCAACTGGATATAAAGGCAGACTCGGTGTGTTTGAAGCTGTGGCAGCAGATGAGCAAATAGAAAAAATAATACCCACAAACCCAAGTGAAAGAGAAATACGAGAAGTCGCTGCCAAACAAGGATTTCTAACAATGCAAGAAGACGGGGTTATAAAAATTCTTAAAGGGATAACAACTCTCGAAGAAGTAGAGCGATCTGTTGACTTGTCTGAAGTATATTAAAATAAATATAAAAAATCCCAAGTAATTATGTACTTGGGATTTTTTGTAAAAAGAAAAAAGTTCTAACCCCCAAACAATCCATTTAAAACTGTGTCTTAAATGTAGCAGAGTCTCAGAGGATAGCCACAGTAAATCCGGCGGACCGGAAACCAAGACGTCCTTTTTAAAACTGCAGGGCGAGCGAACGCTGATTACTTAGAGGTTAGAGCTTTCTTTTCTTCTTTTGTCAATAAAAAACAAATGAGTATACATCATACCTATCCACACTTTAATGTCAATACTTTTTTCATTTAAAAAAGCAGATTGGTTTTTGCCTTTATTTTTCAAGGGTTTTTTAGAATAAAAACCCTACTAAAATACATCTTAGCATGTTTATATATATTTGTCAAGCTTTTCGAAAGAAAACTATACAATGCTATACTATACACAATGAAAGATAACCAAAAAATCGACCATCTGGATCAAAGTCTCAGGCCAAATTCTTGGGAAACATATATTGGACAAGAAGGTATAAAAAAGAACCTTCATATTCTTCTTGAGGCTGCTAAACAGCGAAACCAACCCGCAGATCACCTGCTATTCTACGGGCCACCTGGCCTTGGTAAGACAACTCTCGCGCACTTGATAGCCAAAGAAACTGGACGGAACCTAAAAACAACAAGTGGCCCAGCTATAGAAAAAGTTGGAGACTTGGCAAGCATCCTCACAAACCTAGAGCCGGGTGATATTTTATTTATAGATGAGATTCATCGACTAAACAAACTCATCGAAGAAGTCCTCTACCCTGCCATGGAGTCTGGGGTCTTGGATATTATTATCGGTAAAGGCCCATCAGCTAGAACTATCCAGCTAGACCTACCAGCCTTCACACTTGTGGCCGCAACAACAAAGATGTCTCTTCTCTCTGCCCCACTTCGTTCACGGTTCTCAGGCGGGGTTCACAGACTTGAATACTACACAGAAGAAGAACTAGGGAAAATAATAACCCAATCCGCACAAAAACTAGAAACTCCACTTACCGAGGGTGCTACAAAAGAAATTGCCAGAAGAAGTAGATCAACGCCCCGAACAGCAAACTATTTCCTCAAAAGATGTCGAGACTACGCTCAAGTAAAAAACGAAGGATTAGATGATGCAAGAGTAAAGGAGGCCCTAGAATTACTAGGGGTTGACGACCTAGGTCTGTTTGAAAATGACAGATTCATCCTCCGGACAATTATAGAAAAATTCAGTGGTGGACCTGTGGGGTTAAAAACTATCGCTGCTGCCACAGGAGAAGACGAGTCCACAATAGAAGATGTGATCGAGCCATACATGATCCAACAGGGACTCCTCGACAAAACTTCTCGTGGACGAGTCGCCACAGACAAAGCATATGAGCATTTAGGAATTCAGAAGATTTAATTAATTTTATATTTATGTCAGGACACAACAAATGGAGTAAAATAAAACACAAAAAAGCGGCGAGTGATTCAAAAAAGTCTGCCATCTTTGGTAAACTTGTAAGACTAATTCAAGTTGAAGCAAAAAAATCAAATGGCAACATAGATTCGCCTGGACTTAAAATGGCAATAGAAAAAGCAAACAAAGCCAACATGCCAAAAGACAATATAGAGAGGGCTATCAAGAAAGCATCAGAGATGGGAGATGTTCAGCCGGTAATGTTTGAGGCTTATGGACCAGCAGGTATTGGGATCATCATCACAGCGCTCACAGATAATAACAACAGGACAAATTCTGAGATCAAACATCTTTTGAGTAAAAACGGTGCATCCTTTGGGGCTCAAGGATCAGTGGCTTGGAATTTTACAAAAAATCAAGAGACTGGAGACTGGGAACCAAACACCACAATGGAAATAAACGAAGAAGATGGTGAAAAACTAGAAAGAATAATAGACGCAATCGAGGAGCATGATGATGTGCAGGATGTGTATACAAGTGCAGAGTAAAAACAAACTCTACCTATTTCTTGTATACTAAAGTCATGAGAATTTTAGCAATTGATCCTGGGTATGACCGGGTGGGTATAGCTGTTTTGGAAAAAGTTTCCGGGAAAGAGCAGATTGTTTTTTCTGAGTGTTTCCAAACAGAAAAGAAAAAGGATGTGGCTGATAGGATTTTTGATATTGGGCAACATTTAGAATTTCTTATCGAGGAATATAAGCCTACTGTTTTTGCAATAGAAAACCTATTCTTTGCCAATAACCAAAAAACAGTAATGGCGGTATCTGAGGCTCGTGGAGCAATGATCTACACCGCCAAAACAAAAGGGCTGACAGTCTCTGAGTTCACCCCCCTTCAAATAAAATCAGCTGTTGCGGGGCACGGAGGAGCAAGCAAGACAGAGGTTCACAAAATGGTTTCTCTTATCTGTGCGCTCGAAAAAAGAAAGTATATTGATGACGAAATAGATGCTATTGCTGTCGGAATAACTGCTTTTGCTTATATGAAAAATGCACATATCCACAAGGGCTCGTCTTAAAGGTTGCAAAGATTTGTCTATGCGTGTATAAACATACTATCTTACTTATTTAATTAAATTTATAACAAAATGGATTTCGATGATGAAACAAAAGAGTTAGAGGATGACGTCTTGGAGGGCTTTGAAGAAAACATGGATGATGAGGACGAGGACAACCCTCTTATTGGTTTATCTAGCAATGAATCTGCTGAAGAAGATGAAGACGAGGACGATGAAGACGAAATAGATGATGCAAAACTTTTTGGAGGGGTAGATGACGAAGATGAAGGATACAACCCTCTAGAAGATGCAAACATGGATGACTGGAGCTAAAAACAAAAACCACATTATGTGGTTTTTGTTTTTTAACTCTTGACGATAATTCTAATAAAGTCTTTTTTGCCGTATTTTATAACAATATCTTCTGAGATCTCTTGAGGAGATACCTCCCCTGTTTCTGCATTTTTGATTGCCCCGGCATCGAACCTTCTTCTAAATTCTGTTTTCGAAGGTAGAAGGTTGTGTTCGGTAAAGATATCTATAAGTGGCGCGTTTATCCCAACAAAAATTTCTTTTATCTCTTCTGGAATACCTCCCTTCTGAAAGGTTTCAACAAACTCATCTTCAGCTCGGAGAGAAGATTGCTCGCCGTGATAAATAGAAACAATTTGTTTTGCAAGTTCCATCTTCATGTCTTTTGGATTGTTTTTCCCAGAAGAAAGTTCTTCTCTTTTTTCGTTAAGTAATTCTTGTGGTTCAAAGGTACAAAGCTCAAAGTATCGAACAATAAGTGAGTCTGGTATAGACATCACTTTTCCATACATGTCAGATGGTGCGTCAGTGATTGCAATATAATTGTCGAGAGATTTACTCATTTTTTCTTTCCCATCTAGCCCCTCAAGGAGATCAAAAGAGATTACAGACTGTTCCTCTTGACCATATATTTTCATAACATGTCTTCCCATAAGCATATTGAAATGTTGATCAGACCCACCAATTTCAAGATCACAAGACCCATAAATCTTCGCAAGAATATGTGAATCAAGACCTTGGAGAACCGGGTACATCATTTCATGCATATACAATTCTTCTCCATTTTTAATTCTAGCCTGAAACATGTCTCTCTCAACCAACCGCCCGTGTGTTATTTTTCTAAGAGTTCTTAAAACATGTGAAAATGAAACAGAGTGTATTTCTTTTCGATGTAGATGTGTTTCTTGCATCCGCGTCTTATTGAACAACAAGGCTTTCCCAATAAAAGAATTTCCCTCAAACCACCCCATCATCCCATTTCCTTTTAAATTAACCTTAAAACCTGGAGTGGTTTGAATATCAGTTATTGATGTAAACCAGTCTGAGTTTCGAATCCAAGAAAACACCGCAGGGTCTGTTGAGAGTATTTTACCTACTTGATCCAGATATGTTTTCATGTTTGCCTCAATTTCTTTTTGTTCAATTTCTGGACGAACCTTACTCTTTCCTGTTGGATCGCCAATCTGACTTGTATAGTCCCCCACTAGGAAAATTGCCTTACAACCAAGGTCTTGAAGTTTTCGAAGTTTTCGAAAGACCACCGCGTGACCCAAGTGAATGTCTGGTCTAGTTGGATCAACCCCAAACTTAATAACAATGTCTTTGTCGTATTCTCCCTTTATTTTTGCTTCAAGTTTTTTTCGGAATGTGTTGTCAGGATCAACAAACTCACCCACCCCCCGAGTAAATAATTCTTCTAGTTCTTTTAATTTTTGTTCTTCTGTCATAAAGCTAGTGTATCAGAATTACCTATTTATAAAAAGCTTGATTTTGTAAGCTTGGATAGTGCAAGAACGTCAACATATATGATATATTTAGCTTATATGAAACATAATCCCATAAAAAAAATATCTAAGAATCTGCCCTCAAAAAAAGAGGTGGTTTCTTATGTAGGCAAAAATAGGCACACTCTGATATGGCTTGGCTTTAGTTTTTCTATTTTTATATTAGGAGTTATTTTTATTTGGCTTGCAACCTTAAAAACACCTGATTTCAATGCTTTCAATGACCGGGTTATTGCAAACTCAACCAAAATCTATGACCGAACCGGAGAGGTTCTTCTTTATGATATCCACGAAGAAGTTAAAAGAAATGTAATTCCCTTTGAAGAGATTTCAAAATATTCAAAAGATGCAACGGTGGCAATTGAAGATTCTAATTTTTACTACCATAAAGGAATCGAACCCAAAGCCCTAATGAGAGCAGTCTTTGCGAACCTTAAATCTGGTCAATTTTCCCAAGGGGGCTCAACTATCACTCAACAAATTGTTAAAAACACCCTTCTTACACAAGATAAGAAAATTTCTCGAAAATTAAAGGAGTGGATTCTTGCGGTTAAGGTTGAAAAAGAATTTTCAAAAGAACAAATACTTGCTATTTATCTAAACGAAGCTCCTTATGGTGGGAGTATTTATGGAATAAAAGAGGCTTCCCTATCGTTTTTTGGTGTTGATCCTTTGGATGTTAGCCTGGCTCAGTCAGCATATCTCGCAGCAATACCCAATGCCCCAACATTTTATTCACCATACGGAAAAAACAAAGAGGCTCTAAATAAGAGAAAAGATCTTGTTTTATCAAAGATGATAGAGCTTGGATTTATAACAAAAGAGGAAGGAGAGATGGCAATGTTAGAAGAGGTTGAGTTTTTACCAAAACAAGAGGTTGGGATAAAGGCTCCTCACTTTGTTTTTTGGGTAAGAGAATATTTGGAGTCTAAATATGGAGAAGAGGCTATTCTTCGGGGTGGACTAATTGTAAAAACAACCCTAGATTATGACCTGCAACAAAAAGGTGAGGAGGTCGTTAAGAAACATGCAGATTTAAACAATGAGTTGTATGGTGCAAGCAACGCAGCCCTTGTTTCTATTGATCCAAAGACTGGTCAGGTTTTAAGTATGGTTGGATCGAAAGATTATTTTGATGAAGAAATAGACGGTAATTTCAATATTGCTACGGCCTTCAGACAGCCCGGGTCTTCTTTTAAACCCTTTGTATACGCAACAGCAATGGAAAAAGGTTTCGAGCCAGAGTCAGTGGTTTTTGATGTAAAAACAGAATTTAATCCAAGTTGTGGAGCGAGCGCCAATGAAAAAGGTACTGATTCAAATAAATGTTATAACCCCCAAAACTATGATGGTTTGTTTGTGGGGCCAATAACTCTTAGAAACGCACTTGCTCAATCAAGAAACATTCCCGCTGTTAAACTTCTTTATTTGGTGGGAATAGGTGATGCAATCAAAACAGCTCAAAATTTAGGTATAAGTTCTCTTACTGATCCTGATAGATATGGATTAACTCTTGTTCTGGGAGGTGGAGAAGTTCAGCTTATTGAAATGGTTTCAGCTTATGGGGTATTTGCAACAGAGGGTGTTCGGAATCAAACAACAGGTATTCTGGAAGTTAAGAGACAAGATGGAGAGGTATTAGAATCATACAAAAATTCAAGTGCTCAAGTTTTAAACAAAGATGTTGCTATTAAAATAAATAGTATTCTTTCTGACAATGTGGCGAGAACACCTCTTTGGGGTTCTCGAAGCTTCCTTTATTTCCCGGGTTATGACGTGGCTGGAAAAACAGGAACAACAGATAACAAGGTTGATGCGTGGATAGTGGGATATTCACCAGATATTGTGACTGGTGTTTGGTCTGGTAACAACGATAACACTCCAATGAAACAAGGTTCTGGTATTTCTGGATCTCTCTTTGGAGAATATATGTCCTATGCACTAACCAAGACAGAAAATAATAAGTTCACACCTCTTACACGAGCTCTACCAAGTGATACCAAGCCCATAATTAGAGGACAGTGGCTTGGTGGATTTTCAGCTTTTGTAGATAGTATTTCTGGAGGATTGGCGACGGAATACACACCAAAAGAAACAACAAATGAAATTGTTATAACAAATGTCCATTCAGAACTTTATTGGATAGACAAAACAAACCCGACTGGAAACTACCCAGAAAATCCCGGAAAAGACAATCAATATAAAAACTGGGAATATAGTGTTCAAAACTGGTGGAACTCACATAAACAAAACTATCCTCAACAAACAGGTTCTTCTATTCCAACCTTCAATGACAACGTCCATACAGCAAGCTCTCAACCTGTCGTGTCTTTTGTTCGACCTCTCCGAAATGAAAAAATCTCATATGAGACAGACGCAGTTTTTGAAATTAATTTCTCTAGTCCAGTTAATTCGCCTCTTTTAAAGATAGATTTCTTTATGAATGACATCTACATAGGAACAACTAGAAATGGTTCAAAATCTCTAACAGTCCACCTAAATGAGTCTAGTATACCTTCTGGATCATATGAGCTAAAGGCATATGTCTTCGACCAAAGCTACAACAAGGCGGTAATATCTCTTCCTGTTTCTTTGGGGATTTAATTAATTAAAAGAATCAAAGCTTTTTCCTATTCTTTTATTTATTTCAGTTTTCAATAAATCTTGTTTTAAAAATAACTCGTTTTTTAAAGCTGGGTGCCCTTCTATATATAAACTAAATTCTTTTACTTTGATTTTTGAACTATCTATTTTTACTCCAATTATGTCAAATAAAACTTCTTGAATTATCTTTTTTGAACCTACCTCAGATTCTATTATTTTTTCAAAAAGAGCGAGTATTCCTCCGATATTATTCATAACTATCGATTAATTGGCATTATAAGATACATAAAAGTTTTGTTGGAAATACCTTTTACAATCATTGGCTTCCTGGACTCGGTAAATTCTAGAACCACACTATCTTCAAGAATAGATTGGAAACAATCAAGAAGATACTTGTAGTTAATATTCAAGGTAATTGGCTCTCCTGAAAGGGTCGCCTCTAGTGTTGTACTATTTTCTCCAACTCCGCTACTTTTCGATGAGATCTCAAAAATGCTTGCTTTTGGGTCAATCACCATGGTTACCTGATTAAACTTGTCTGAGAAGATATTTGCGAGCCGTAGAGCATTTATAAGATCTTGTTTCAAAACAATAACTTGGGTTTTGAACTCTTTTGGGATAATCTGCCTGTAGTCAGGGAATCCCCCATCTACCAATCTAGAAGTAAGATATACATCATCTGATTTAAAAGATATCTGATTTTTGTTAAATATAACTTCTACGGAGTTTTCTTCATTGTCACCAAGGACTCTTATTATTTCTGAAATGTTCTTAAATGGTATAAGTATTCCCTCAAAATCAGGAAGGGTCTCTATCTCTACAAATTTTTCTGCAAGCCTAAAGGTATCAGTCGAAACAAAAACAAGAGATTCTTGGTTTTCTGGATACATAAAAACACTAGAAATCTCGGGTTTTATGTCAGAAACAGAAGCTGAATAAAAAACAGACCTTAGTCCTTTTAAGAGTACTTTTACAGGAACAGAGATTGTTAGACCTTGGACTTGTGGTATAGAAGGAAATTCCTCTGTCTCTAAGGTATTAACAATAAGATTAACACCTTGAGCAGAGATAGAAAGAGTCTTATCTATCAAATCAAGAGAAACCTCCTCCTTACTTGATAATGATGAAAAAATACCCACAAGAAGAGATCCATATACAGCCACCTCTCCTTCCTCAATAACTGTGGCTTTTATGGTGATATCAATTCCAAGACTAAGATTTGTTGATCTAATACTCAAAGAATCTTTATTTGTCTTCAGTAATATAGAACCAAGAACTGGATGACTAGCGTTTTTACTAGTTATCTTATCTGCTTGAATAATAGCGTTTCTTAATTTTTGGATGTTTGTTTTTATTTTCATAATAAAGCAGGTGTTTGTTTCTTCTATATATAACTTATTATTACTATTAGGGGTGTTAATAAGTGGATAACTGGTTTTGGTAAGACTATATAAAGCTTATTTAGGATATCTCTTGTTAAAAACTTGATAACACAATCACTATTACTAATAATAACTTTTTATTTTTTAATAACACTGTTTATAAAGTACCAGTTATTCTTTTTTTACCAACGCCTTTTTCTTTCGTTATTCATCAATTTCCACAGACCTTTCCACACTTTATTTGAAAATAAGACGTAGTCTTTCGAGATCATCCACAAGGTCTGTTTTTTCCAACAGCTCTTGTTTAATTTTTAAACAAGAGTGAATAACAGTCGTGTGGTCTTTTCCTCCAAGCTTTTGACCAATCATCGGATAAGAGATGTTAAAGTCCTCTCTTAAAATATACATTATAATTTGTCTTGCCTTAACAATTTCCTTTCTTCTAGTCTTTTCATATACAGATTGTTCTCCTATATTATAGAAATCAGTAACAATTTTTACAATATCTGTAATAGATACATTTCTTTTTGGTTTGATATTGTTTTTTATAAGGCTTTTAACCTCAGACAGGGTCATGGGCTTTGTTTTTAGCTGAGCCTGACACAATATGGTATTTAGGCTTCCCTCTAGCTCTCGGATACTTCCTTCCATAGATGAAGCTATATAATCTTTGACCTCATCTGAGAGATCAACATCTGATTCTTTGATCTTGGACTTAATAATAGCAAGTCTGGACTCATATTCTGGTACAGAAACATCCACTATCATACCGGAACCAAACCTAGACTTCAGACGGTCCTCTAATCCAGGAATATAGTTTGGGTGTTTATCTGAAGAAAAGACAATTTGTTTGTTTTGTTCATAGAGGGTGTTGAATAGGTGGAAGAGCTCCTCTTGCGTTTTTTCTTTTCCAGAAAGAAACTGAATGTCATCCATGATAATCACATCATATTGTCTGTACTTTTGTTTAAATTCATTTGGTCTATTTTTTTGAAGAGAGGTAACATAATCAAGGGAGAATTTCTCAAGTGTAACATAATGAACCTTTTTCCCAGGGTGTTTCTTTTTGATTTCAGTTCCAATTGCTTGGATAAGGTGAGTCTTCCCTAGCCCAGTTTGTCCATAGATAAAAAATGGATTATAAGAACTCCCCGGGTTCTTGATTATGGCTTGAGCGGCGGCATAAGCCAGCTCGTTAAATGACCCAACAACAAATGTATCAAAAGTATATCTAGGGTTTAGATTGTCATCTTTGTTTATATATAAATTTTGAAGAGGGAGCTCTCCCCCATAAGGTGAGCCGAAGGAATGAGTACGTTTTTCTTCTTTTGGTTCTGACTTTGATATTGTAAATTCAATATTTCGAACCCCTGGGTCAAAAACCATAACAGTTTTTAATATTAGCTTTGTATATTTGGTTCCAAGCCACTCTTTTACAAATTCATTTGGAACACCAACTGTCGCAATACCATGATCTCTCTTGTATATATGAGTGTTCTGAAACCATGTAGAAAAATTAGCCTTTGAAAGTTGACCCTCCAGCTCCTCTAAACATCTTCCCCAGAGCTCTTTGTTGTTGATGGTGTCTGATTGCATAAAAACATTATAGCGGTCTTTTTCTTTTCTATAGAAAAAGAGTTTTCTGTTTAAAACCTGTGGATAATTATACACGAGCAATATAAAAAACCCAACAAACTCGATTCGACAAACATATTCTTTTATGCAAAACCCAAAAAAGCCAAACAGGATATATCTCCGAAAAAACTTGATTTGTTTTAATAGCTGATGTATACTCCTCTTTATGTCATTTACATACAATCCAAAAACTAAAAAACGGGCAAAAACACACGGTTTTTTGTCTCGGTCAAAAACAGGGTCTGGTAAAAACATTCTCCAAGCACGACGAAGAAAGGGCCGAGCATCTCTTTCTACTTCAGATAGATAAAGTTATAATAGGCAGAATGCTTCCTAAAAATAACAGACTAAAAAAAGAAGAAGTGGCTGAAATATTGAAAAAAGGGAGGGTTTTAAGCTCCCCCTTTTTTCGTGTGAAATATATAGCTTCTGGGAAAGAAACAAAGGCCTCTGGGGTTGTTTCAAAGAAAATATCAAAAAGCGCAGTCAAAAGAAATGCCTTGCGTCGCAAAATATATAATGTCGTTTCTTCTCAACTAGAAGGAATCAAGGGTTTTTCCATGGTTATTTTTTTACAGAAAACACCAGAAAAAGACTCTTTTTTAGAACTTGCAGGTCTATTAAGCAGGATTAAACAATAAAAAATGAAGAAGTCTCTATTATTTTTAATAAAGATATATCAACTTTTCATTAGAAACACGCTTGTTTCTATGGGGATAGCCTCTGATTGTTGTTACCTTCCAACCTGCTCTGAATATACAAAAGAGGCTATTATTAAATATGGGGCAATAAAAGGATCATTTTTGGGTATAAAAAGAATCTCTCGTTGTGGGATGTGCCCCACCAAGAAATATGACCCTGTCCCTTAACTAGTATTTAATAGATTGTTTTGATACACTACTTCTTATGAAAGCTATTTTTAATATAATTTTACACAAACCACTCTTTAACCTACTTATTGCTCTTATTCTTTTTATACCAGGAAACAACCTTGGTTTGGCGATTGTGCTGTTAACTCTTATTGTTAAGTTTCTTCTGGCCCCATTCTCTTACAAGGCTCTTGTCTCTCAGATCAAAAACAATAGAATTCAGCCCTTTGTTGAAAAGATTAAAAAAGATCACCCAGACAATAAACAGCTACAATCCCAAAAACAGCTTGAGCTTTATCAAAAACTAAAAGTAAACCCTTTTTCTGGGTGTCTTCCAACTGTTATTCAAATAGTGGTTGTTTTGTCACTCTACGCACTATTAAAAGATGGATTCTCTTTCCAAGAAGGACTAGTTTATCCATTTTTACATTTTCCAGAGACTATTCAGATGGGATTTCTTGGAATTCGAGATATTAGCTCTTCAAACATTGTTCTTGCAATACTGGCTGGAGTCTTCCAATATATTCAAGTTTGGCTCTCACCTGTATTTAAAAAGGATGACAAAATGTCTCTAAAAGACATGAGCAACCTTGGCCCAATGGATATGATGCAAAAACAAATGGGGATTTTTGTAAAATTTGTTATGCCGGGAATGGTTATTATTTTTGGACTCATGTTTCCCTCAACCCTTGTCTTGTATTGGATCACAAACACCCTATTTACCATAGGTCAGGAGATAGTTATTAAGAGTAGACTAAAGAGCATAGAAGAAGACATTGACCTTCGCCTGAAAGAATACGCGATTTAATATCTATATATAAAAAGACCCCCTCTCTAAAGAAGGGGTCTTTTTTATACTAAATTTCTGTTCCGTATAGAATGCTTGTTTTTTTGTCGGTAAAGATCATGTAATCTTTTTTATCTGAGACCATAATATTAATGATATCAAGAGATAGGAACTGCTCCTCAAATGGGTCCAAAATCTCTTGGTGAGCTATGGAGTCTGTATCTAGTAGCCATATTGAATCTCGGAAAGAAACAAGACCCTGGTACCAATCATCTGGAAGGTTTGAACTTAGAGTGTCTTTTGGCACCGCACAATACACCTCAACAGAGTTTATATCCCAAATGCACTTTTCTGGAAGAGTTTTGATGCCGAGGTTTATGTGGGTATTTTTTTGTTTGTTATATAGAAAGAGCTTTATTCCACCATCTATTTTTTCTGAGTACAGGATTTTCTGACCGTTTGGAGAAGCGAGAGTTGTGAGGCCGTCCTTCTCTCCAAATTGTTTAGACAAGACCCCTGTGGTCGCAGATAGACCATACACAGAACCCTCTATGTTTGCAGAAGACTTAGTTGTCATGGTGATAATAGAATCAGTCCCCCACCAAGGAACCCACTCAGAGAAAGCATTTTCAAATATAGGCTTTTTGTTTTTATTTGCGAAAGAACTTATTGTACCTTTTGTGTATTCACCTTCTTCTGTGAGATAAAAAACTTTTGTTTTGTCTGGGGAAATAGCTAGGATAGGTATGTTCTTTGGGAAAAACGAACCTTTGATTGATCCATTCTCTATTGTTCCACCAAAGGTTTCTATTGTTTCGTTGTCACTCTTTAGATATCGCAGAATAAGCTCATTTGGATTATCTCCAAAGAAAGCTTCATGAATACGAGGGATAATAGTGCTTGAGAGAAGCTCTGTCTTTAGGGTATCAACAAAGATATCGTATACATGTCCATCTTCCTTTTGGATGTACCTTGCCACAAGCGCCATCTCTACTGTATCTTCTGACTGATCATCTACAGCCGGGACAATTCTTTCTTTTTCAAAAAGTGTCGCCCCTGCTATATCTGTATTTGAAAGCCGTTTTATTCTTTGGTTTAGATTATCTGGGCTTTGACCTACATCGGGATTCTCACCTCCTTCATTTGGTAGACCTGTTTGTGTGGTTGTTTGAGAGTTGTTTCCAAAAGGAAAAAATGAAAATATATTTTTCTCCGGTGCGTCTCCTGGCACCCTTTTCTGTGTGAAGAAAAGGTAGAGGCCAACCACTGCAATAATCAGAAGAAATATAAGAAGAATTTTTAGTACTTTTTTAATCATGACAATATTATATCATCTAATCTAACTCAACATGCCAGTGAGAGGCGGTTGTATTTGATGTTGCCCCATCGGCTTCGTTTGTAAATTTACCTAGACCTGGGATGATGCCCGAGCTTGCTCCATTTAATTTGCTATACACCCAAGCATTGAAATCAGCGGTAGTTGTATTATTGCGGAGATCTACTCTTTTTAGAGATGGCCCATGGCTTTGGTGTGCCCAACATTCGCTTCCCCCTGTTATTACAACTGGGCAGGTTTTTCCAGTTTCTTCTTCGCACTGAGTTTTAATTTCTATCACTTTTTGGGGTACGTTTGATGCTGCCCCTGAGAAATAGACTGATGTGCAACTTGTCTGACCAGCTGTTGTGCAAGCATTGTTTCCACCTGTTGAAGCAATACTTATATTTGCATTCCCAAGTAAGCTCCGCTGTGTTTGATCACTAGGCCAAGGCATTCCTTGTGTGACTGTTTGCCCGTTTAGTGTTCTTGACCCGCAAACATTTGTTCCGGTTGGTGTCGCCTCCCCCAGGTACCCAGGTGTTGGCGCATCATATACTCCAATTTCAAATTTCAACAACCCTGGGTCTATGGTTTGCAAAAGTAGCCATGAAATAAGAGCAAGGAAAATACCCAGAAGGGCTTTTTTAATTTGAGCTTTTCCCTCTGTCATTTTACCAATAGCATCTGTTGTCATGTAGGTTATACCTCCTACAACAATAAGGAGAACTCCCAGAATCCCAATAAGAGCAAGCCCGATTTGGAAAAGTCCATTTAAATAGCTTCCAAAAGACGTATTGATATTTACTCGGTCTAATAGATTGTTCCCCGTTCCAATAGGCTCTAGAAGACAGTATGTCCCCTGCCCATCGATACAGTCATCTGTATTTGTCACCACGCCATTTTCAACATTGATAGCGTTTGTAACACCATTTGTTTGAAAAGACTTACTTGTTTTTACAGCATTTGCTGTTGTGTGGAGAAATGCTTGTACCACAAAAGTATCTGTCGCCACCTCGTTTGTTCCCGCACCTTGTATTCCTTCAAGCGATCCTCCCTCAGCCCCCTGGTTAGCATTAAAAGTTGCTGGGTTCCAAGAGCTGGGTGTGAGATTGAACGCTCCCCCAGAACCAGTGGTCACCTCATATGTATCGGAATAGACAACCTCTCCAAGTTCACTTCCTGCTCGTATTTGTACGGGGATGGTGTAGGTGGCATTTCCAAATAGGCCAGAGCCCTTCACTGTGTAAGACACCCCGGTAGTTAATCCTGTTTCTGGGGTGATGGTGACTGAAGGGATAGAGAGTGCTGGAGACGACTCTCTAACCATTTGAAAGATTATAGTTTCTATTAGCAGATCCTCGCCAGTTGTTCCTGTTTTTGCCGTAATAGTATATTGAGCTGCATCTGCTTGCGTCGCCAAAGGTATTACCTCCCCCTCAAAAGATCCATCAACTATTGTATATAGATTTATTCCTGTGGCATGTGGCTCAGTTTCATTGTTTTTAAAAACTTCTAAAACATAAGATTGATAAACCTGCTCCATGTTATCTCCAAAAACTTGGATATTTAAAGTTGGATTTGCTGATGGTCCAACAGATGTTTGCTCAAAAGATAATCCAGCCTCGATAGTAAGAGAAGGTTCAGAGCTGGTAGGTACAGGCTGGGCGAAGACAGCAATAGAAACTTGGAAAAACATCACCAGGGTTATTATTAGGTATGAGAAAATCTTTTTCATATTATTGCAATTCTATATTAAATTTTTTAAGCCCATCTTGAAAAAGTTTAGAAACACTTTTAATGGATACCTCTACTTCTGCAAGACCAGCATCCTCCCCCGTTTTCTCTAAGGTAATTTTATTCTTTGTATTTTGTGGGGTGGCTGTATTTCCATTTACTGTCCACTGATAGGAAAGACCGCTCTCCCCATGAGAGTTTGTTGAAAAAAAGTATGGGATAGCTACAAGACTTGTCTTACCCCTGCTTGATAATGAATTTTGAGAAAGCTCGCTGGCAAAGTTTATACCTTTTTGAGAGGTTTCTTGATATACAGCCACACGAGGATTAGAAAAAGTAATCAATGCTGATCCCTCTCCACCACTATACCCATCTTGGCTTGCCACTTCTATGTTGACTCTTTGCTCTTTGTCAAAGACGCTATGTTTAAAAGAGAAATATTGCTTATTAAAGCCGGAGTTATTTGTTTGAGTTTCTATACCCTTTTTCCATGTGTAGATGAGGTGTTCTGGCTTGTATTTTTGACCTGCGTAGTTTTTGATTTCTGGAATAGCGACAACCTTAAGGGTGCTCTCCTGCGAAGGAAGAGCTTTTCCTTTGTAAAAAGGAGGAGTATAAGAGTCTGTTGATTCCCAGAGAATATCCAGATACGCAGGTTGGATGATTAAGGTTTGTTCTATTCTCTGGCCTTGAGCGAACACCGCAACAGCCTTTACAACAGTTACCTCGCCCAGGTTTTTGGTTTTTATGCTAGCCGATTTCTCACCCATTCCGGATAGAATAGTATTACCATCCACTGTCCATGTGATGTGAGCTTTGTCTAAGTCAACAGAAAAACTCGACAAAGAAGCTTTTACCACTTCCTGAGGTGCTGGATTCTTGGGGTAGACCTCAAAAGAAAAGCTTTCTGTCTGAGCCATGGCGGTAGAGATGAAAAGAAAACAAGCCACACCAAAAACAAAGATGAAAGAAAAAACAATGTATATTTTTTTATAGATTGCCAAGTTCATGAGTTGCTTCTTCTGTTATTGAATTTACTTCAGATTCTAATCCCGATATTTTCTCGATCTCTTTTTTGATTTTTTCTCTTGTTTCAGCAAGCTCTTTTATATCTGCTATTTTTTTTGCGATACTATTTTTTAATTCTTTTAGTTTATCCAACTCACTTTTTGCTAGATTCTTTAAGGTTTCTATTTTCCCAGCTATTTTGGAATCGGTTTCTTTTAGGGAGGTTATTGTGTGTGAAAAACCTCCAACTGTTTGAGCTTGGGGTGTATTCACTTTTATTTCAGCAATGGGAGAGGAAGCAGTCTCTTCCTCGAATGCCTTTTCCAAGCTTTCTAATTCTTCAGATATTTTTTGATCATCTGTATCCATGTGTATATCATACTATGGATTCACAAGAGACAAAACACTAGAATCCCCCAAGTTCGTTCTCAAGTGTTGATATTTCACTATCTAGATTGTCAGAGAAACTTTGGAGAGAATTAGTTTCTTTTGGAGCTGTGCTATCGGGGAGAGAAACCTCTTCTTTTTTGGCCTCAGTTACTTCTTCTTTGATACGCAAATTTTCTTCAAGCTCTTTATCTTTTTGGATTTGAGCTTGTTCTTTCATGACAGTTTGTATTTTTTCTTTGTTTTGTTCTTCTACCACAGCAGCAACTTCTCTCTTTTCTATTTTTGCTCTTTGGATTGCCAGAATCTGGGCAGGATCTGAGGTGATAATCTGCTCTTCGGTATATGAAGCAATGATTTTAATTGCAACGTGTTTTAGGCCGGCAAAGAATATCCCTTCACCCACGTTTGCCTCAAGAAGAAGGTATTTTTCTTCATCGGTCAGGTTGAATGTTTTTTGGAGAACATCAATAGTGCTTGGTGATTGCTTCAAAAGAAGCTGAATAGAAGAGTTTGTAACAATAGGCACTCCATATTTTGACCGCATGAAGTCCCCCACGTCTTGGGTGATTGTGGCAAGCCCTAGGTAATACTTTCTTCCTCGCTTTGCCATGCTATATAGGAAGCTTGCGGTATCTTCTGATTTCATCATCCACCAAGCCTCATCCACCACTAGAATTCTTTTTTGGATATTTTTTCGAATAGCTGTCCAGATGAATTGGGTTACAAGATACATGGCAACAGGCTTGAGGTCGTCTTCCATGTCTCGTACAGAAAATACAATGAATTTCTTATCAATATCCACGTTTGTGGGCTTATTCATAAATGTAGACCAAGACCCACTTGTAAATTTGGAAAGTTTTTGTAGAACAGAATCTGTACCATCCATCCCTTGCAAGACCATTTCAAAATCAGAAAGAAGTGGAGGTTCTTTCCCCTCAAAGCTTCCCTCGGCGGTGATATCCTTTAGGGCGTATGTTTGGGTGATAGCCTGGTCCACGATAGCATCTTCTTCTGGAGTTAGACCCTGAAGCATGATTCGAAATAGTCCCACGAGACTAATGGTTGTCCCCCGAAGAACATCCGCTGGTGTTTCATCTTCACTTGGTTTTGGTAGATCAAATGGATTGATATGGTGCTCTGAAGAAAGAGAGATGTTGAAGAATCGTCCACCAACTGCTTCTGCAAGAGACTCATACTCTCGCTCTGGGTCGATAACAATTACGTTTGTATCAAACATCATGGAACGCAATACCTCAAGTTTTGTTGCAAAAGATTTCCCGGCTCCTGAGGTGGCAAAGGTGATTGAGTTGTAGTTTGGCATAGAGAATCTATCAAAAATAACCAAACTTGAGTTTTGTCTGTTTATCCCATAGAGGATCCCCTTCTCATCTGTAAGGTCAAAAGAAACAAAAGGAAATAGAGAGGACAGTGGTGCAGAATTCATCTTTTGGTGGACAGCTAGCTGGTCATCGCCAATTGGCATGGTACTCAAGAAACCTTCTTTTTGTTGGAAGAGTGCTGGCTTGAGGTAAACCAACTTTGATTCCAATATAGACTTAATCTTTGTTTCTATTTCAGAAAGCTCTTTTTCTGTCTTTGCGTATATTGTGATGTATAGCCCTACTTCAAATATTTTCTCCTGTGCCTGCTGGAGATTGTCCCGCAGGTCTTCCAAGTCATGATATGCGGTGTCGAGAATTGGGTCTCGCACGACACCTTTTTCTGAACGAGCCTCGATTTGACTTTGTACTTCGGCTACCTTTTTTTCAAACTTTTTAAGGATTGTGGATGTATCTACTGGATGAATATGAATAGAAACATCGAAAATCTTGTCTAGGTTGATGATAGGTGTAAACCAATTGTCTGTCAGGTATCTTGGATAGGAAACCACAAAATATGTTCGAGCAAGCTCCTCTCCGAGGTTGAGGGTCTTGGGTTGGATTTTCAAAGCTCCGGGAGCTAGGATATCTTGCAACTCTAGGTTTGCAGTCTTGTATATTTCCTCAGGAAGAACAGGGAGCGCTTGTGGACCTGTTGGTTTGATATCTTTTTTTGTTAGTTTGTCGAAAAGGCTCATAGGTATTAATTATCCATTGATAGAGAACTACTTCCATCTCCCATATTAAATATTGTATAAAAAAGCTCGATAGACTCCTCGTTGTTTAAAAGAGAACTCTTCACTCCCACACGAGAAAGTCCAGACTGAACAAGAGAAATTCTTTGTTCCAGTTGAGACATGTATTCACCGAAGTCTTCTGCTGAAATTGTTTTAGCTTTCTTTCCACCAAATAACCCAGAAATAAGACTTGAATTTGATGAAACAGTATTTGGTGTAAATGGAATAACAACAAAAAAATGCTTCTTCATAACGTTTATCTGATCGGTGAAGTTTTTGACGAAGCTTACATACTCTCTGATTTGGAGTTTCAAAAGAGGCTCTTCTATTACAGTTTCTCGCACATTGAGCGCTTCTAGATAGGGCTTGATATCAAGCTTTCTTGATTGAGCCACAATTTCAATTGGGAAATCAAGAGAGTTTAGAAAACTTTGGAAAAGATACACTGTCCCCTGTTGTTCGTCAGAAGACTTTAGAGCCAAGTTTACTGCAGAGGTCATAAGGATTGCTCGGAGTGAACCATCGCGCAAGACAAGAATTCCATTTCGGATTTCTTGGATCGGTATAAATTCTTGTGTAGGTTTTGTCGCCATGATTAGTTTTCTTCAATAATATTAAGCCCCAGAGAAAGAGACTTCAGCCTACCCTCTGTCAGTTTTGGTGTTTCCACTTTTTCTTTTTGAACACTTTTACTTACTGCTCCTGTCGCCTCTCTCTTGGAAACCTTTTTCCAAAGATACATTTTTGAGCCAATGATATATCTGATGTAGGCCTCTAGAATATAGATGAATGGCTTTTTGTTTATCTCGACAAATGTCAGAGAAAAAGAAAGAGCAAGGATGGCTGCCATGATAGGGAGCGCTCCATAGAGTGGAAGAAATCTGTATGTAACATAAGTGAGACCCAGCCCTCCTCCCATATACATGAACTGCTTAAATGTAAGCGGACCAAAGATTTTGTCTTCAATATCTATAAATTGCGGAACTTTAAATCTCATGGGTTTATTATAACGCGAAAAAGTTTTATACAAAGCTTTCTTCTGGGATAAGCGCAAAAATCAGCCGAGTGTTCTGGCTGATTTTTGTGCTTAAAATTTCACATTCTTTATGAAGAGATAATACAAGATCTCAAGATAACTTACTCTATAGGTTCCCGATAAGGATCGTGCCTCTCCTCCCTCCTGATAGAATAGTCTGTAGTTTTTTGTTCGGTTCCGCTTGTTTGGTTTAGTCTTTGATTTATGAAGTTCTTGGCTTGGTTTGGTGTTGAATCTTGAGCAGTTGGATTATCTCGGAGGTGGATGGCCTGGAGTGACTCACGCACTGGCATAAAGATCTCTTGGTTTAGATCCTCCACAATCTCCCCTGCTTGATCTCCGGGTATATCAAGTTCTTTTACGATGTTTGCCTTGAAATCTTGAGGTGAAGTAAACCCGAGGATAAAATATCTCACTTGATTTAGAAGAGTGGTTATCTTGTCTATGTGGAGACCTTTTCTTTTTCCAATAGTAAAAACAGATTCTTCCACATGCTTCCCCGAAAGAGCCTCCCGGAGGTCCTTTGGTAGCTCTTTGTACTTTTCTTCAATTAATTCTGGTGTTAGTTCCATATTTGTTGAATTATTTATTTTTCAGGGTCTTCTCCTTTTAATAGCTTTGTGAATCTTTCTTCATTGTTTGAGAAGTTCTTGTACTCACCTATCTTATCTCCAAGCTCTGTGTGTTTCAAGCTAATATCCATAAATGTCTTTTCATGTCTATCAACTTCTGCTTTAAGCGCAGGATCTGTAGGGCTTGCCTGATGAGCCTTGAAAGCTAGAAGGTACTCTTTCTTTGCAAGGTCTAGCTGGGCTTTCTGGATTTCTTGCTGAGCTTTTAGAGTTGCTGCCATACCCTTGAGTGCATCACTATCTGATTCCCCCGATGTTGCTCCTGTTCGTGCTTTAGCGTCAGTCAGAAGTTTCTTGAGATCGGCCAGATTTACACCGGCTTTTTCTTTCTTCTTTTCTGCGCCAAGTATTTCTCTGGCCACAGCTCTATCTGCCCTGCCTTGGGTGAAGACTTCATCAAACTTTGGAATACCAGCCAACGCAGCCACCCCTGTTACAGCGGCAGCTCCAGAGACTCCTGCTGTACCTGCGATTGCAGAGATATTTGAAACAGCTGACCCACCTCCTACTAATCCGCCTATCCCCATAGCACTTTTGGCTACAGCACCTGACTCCATGGCTGCACCCAAGAATGAATCACCTCCTCTATTAAGTTTTTCTGCAAAAGCTTTTTTATTTTCAGCACTCACTTCTTTTGCATTTTTAACATAAGCTTCACCACCCTTGAATGATGAACCACCTTTAAACGTCCTTCCAAGATTGTCTCGTAGAGCAAAGTCTTCTCCTTTTTCGTATTGCTTTCTGAAGTCCTCTTCGTTTAGATTAACTTTCGCTTTTTTAGCCTTCTTTTGTGCCTCTGCAAGAGATGCTTGATATTTATCTTGCCACGCTTTGTTCTTCTCATCCTGCTGAACAGCACCCTCTCCTTTGAGTTCCAATAGTTTTGCGTATGCTTTTTGCTCCTCTTCTTTTCTCTTCTGAATTCCTTGCAGTCCTCCAGCGCCCTTGTCTGTTCCATAGCCAATACCCCCCACAACAGCATTGTTCATGTTGATATTTGTCCCAAGGGCAGAGTTCAAGCTGCTCTGAATACCTTTTCCAATACCACTTGAACGTACATCAAAGCTTGATTTTGTAGCTCCATCAGCACCCTTGAGTCCTTGTTTTGCCATCCAGCCACTGATACCTCCCTTCTTTGACCATTCTTGAAGCTTGCCTGATTCCATTGCCGCTGTTGCAGCTCCTCCAATAACTGTTCTTCCTGCAACAGCAGCCCCTCCAAGAGCCACTCCTCCAGCTACTCCCGCCACAGCCCCAAAGGCTTTTGTCGCTGCTCCAGCTATCATGTTTCCAGCTTCTCCTGCCATACCAGTAGCTGTCTTCTCTGCCATTTTTAGAATTCCAACAATTATCATAAATGAAAGGGATAACACAACAAGTTTTTCATAACCATCATAATTTGCTGACTGTAAAAATCCATCCAGGAAATGACTATTTATGAAAATTATAATTAGATAGACAAAGAATAGAAAAACAGGAGCGAGAAGTGCATATTGAACCATGTCGGACATCCATTTATTAAAACTAAAATCTTTGAGATACAGTGAGGCCCCAGGAACTAGTTGCATAATAAAAGCAAGGGGGGCCAGGATCATGGCGAGCCATAGGCCGATAATTCTTCCAAGCATCATAAATCCAACTTTAAAGAAAATCCAAGCAGCTACGAAGTTTACAATCAAAGAAAATACGATAATTGTCACTAAGGGCATTTTGTTAGAACCCAATTCCTTTAAGAATTGATCTACCCCAGGCCCAGCCATGAAATTTTGGACATTAAGTCCAGCAGTGATCCCCTCAAAAAGATTTCTTTGCTCCCCCACATTTGATAACTCTAGACTTGGAGGTAATTCTTGATTTGAAGCACCCGTAACACTAATTCTATTGTAAAACAGGTGGGCAAGAATATTTGATCCATCAATCACCACTCTAACCATAAAGAGACTAAAGTTTATAAGTAGGGCTATGACTATTACATTTTTGATGGTTTTTTGGACATCTCCAGACCCAAACATTGTTTTGAAAGCGGCTATAAGAAGTATGAAAATAAAGAAAATATTTGAAATGTCTCTTACAATTGACCATCCACTAATAACAAATGTTGAATCTCGGTATACCTTGCTTGAGATTGCAAGACTTGTAAGTAGGTCAAATAACTTACCGGCTATTCCAAGAATTGAAACAGAAACCGGATAAACAATCCAATAAAGACCCTCAATAAAACAGTCGCTTAAAGAAGAGTCACCAATAGCCCCACATTTAATGTGTGTACTAATTGCCTGGTCGAAACCGGTAAGACCTTCTAGGTCTGAAGTCTCCGTCTCGGGCGTGCTTCCCTGGCCTTGGGGTAGAGTTTTTATTGTTTCTCCAGAATCAGGTCCAGGCCACGGTGATCCGTCTAAATCTATTAGTGTTTGGCTTGTGCCCCCACCAGGCCCTGGTTGGGTAACGAATTTTTTAGGGATATAGTATAGAGAAACATCATATTCAGTCTCAGGGTTTAATCCGCCAAAGGAAACCCCGAATCTCATTGTATTTTCGTTATATCCTGAAGGGTTAGTTAAACCAAGTTCAGATTCTTGGATTACCATGGAACCACCATTTGAATAATTAACTTGTTCACCAAAGAAAACCCAAAAATCTGTTCCCTCTTTATTTATAATAAGATAATCATTCTCAAATCTATTTGACTGAAGACCGTCTATACTTGATCCAATATCGGTAATAGTGATAGTCCCAAATTTTTTGAAAGACCCAGAGGTTATATCTGTGGCTGGGAACCAATCAATTCTTATAACATCTTCTACCTCTGAAGGAGTGAGTATTGAGGCTTGAGCTTTGGTATCCTTAACCCCAAAAGTGAAACTACCAAAAAGCATCACACAAGAAACAAGTGTAAGCACAGCACCTTTTACTAATTTGTTTTGTAAAAGCTGTATCACGTTATGTCTAAAGTATATCAGCTTTCGTGCCCTTCCCTATTTGTTTTTGTGCAAAACTGCAAGCCAGCTAAAACAAAAATACCCAGTTAGGGTATTTTTGTTTTCAGGTTTACTGAATATTTGTCCAATCTTCAAACCAGTTGCTATTTACATTAAATCCATCGAAGTCTCCAGAGCCGAACCAGTCAAGAGTCTGGAGTATTGTAAATGTACTTAGTGATCCAGCGATACCCCC
The DNA here is from genome assembly GCA_964355515.1 of uncultured Candidatus Saccharibacteria bacterium. Taxonomy (GTDB): domain Bacteria; phylum Patescibacteriota; class Minisyncoccia; order Phycocordibacterales; family CSBR16-119; genus CAYHDV01. Next base: position 45,209 of record CAYHDV010000003.1, on the reverse strand, counting down.
TGTTGAAATAAAGGTTATTTGATTCAATATTGAACCAAAATCAGTACCATAATCAAGTGTAACCCCAGGGCTTAAGAAGTGAGCGGTATTTCCTGAGCCAATACCGTACAAGGTATTCCCTGATATTGAACTATATGGAACTTGATTAATTTCTCCAGTATAACCAGGATCATTTCTTTCTTCCCAGCAAGCATCTGTAAGGGTATTGATGTAGGCTATATTACCCAGAGCAACCTCAGCGACAGAACGAAGCTCGATAAGATCTTCAGCTTTTATTGCATCTGGGGCAACTTCATAAAATGTATTTACAAGTACGGAGGCCTCAGTGCTTGCAACCTCTGGTGACACTACTCCGCTTTCCACCTGATCCCTAAGAGAATTTATTCGTGTTTGTAGGTACTCTAGATTTCTAAGTAATGTTTGAATCTCTTCTACTTTTTCTTGGTTCTCTAAGATAATATTTTGATATTTATCAATTTTTACCAATTCTTTATATGCTGTATTGGTAACGGTTGGCATATTTCCTAGTTGATCTGTCCTATACTTATCTTTTATTTTTTGGGTTAGCTCCTTTCCAACCTTATAAAGAAGTTGAATTGCTTGCTCTGAGGCCTCTGTCATCTTACCAACAACACTTCCCGAAGGAGATAGGAAGCTTGCAACTTGAGTTGATGTCGCAAGGGTTTCTCGTATATCCTCTTCACCGGATTGTATTTTTTCGAATATCTTTTGTTCAAATGTTGGGTTTGGTCCAGGTATGCAGACATCAAGTAATTCACTTTGTATGATGCTATTTCGAAGGGCTTGATTTTGAGAAAGAACACCATTGAAACCTGGGGTGGGATCAATAAAAGGCTGTCCTGTATCTTGATCGATACCTTGAGGTAGTACGGCAGATGGGTCACCGATATATTTTTTCTGTAAGTATATAATGTAAGGAAGTTGGTTGTAGATATCGAATTCTTGTCCTTGGTTTAACCAGCCAGTAAGACTCCCCTGTGTTGTCTGTATATTCTCAGTGTTCTCTCCTATTCCTCCAAAGTATGTTGAAGCACCACTTAATCCTTGTCCTATTGCTGATCCAGGATCAAAGAGTATATCCCCAAGCCCGATTGACCCAAGACTGAAACTATTTGCCTCTTCCTGTAGTGAGGCTATTCCACCCTGAAGTGTCTTTGTCCCATTCTGGAATGTCTGAGTAAGAAGAGCTGCGAATACCGTATTTAGGGATTCGTTTATTTCATCTGCAAAAATTGTTTGATCCAAAGGAACGTCAATAACTGTTTTGTTTAAGGCGTGAGCAATAAGCGTTCCAGGGGTTTTTGTTACCCATGTTTTACAAATATGTCTTTTTGCGTCAATTCTCTCTGCCTCTGTTCTGTTTGGATCATTTGCTATAGCGATCCAATCTGCTTCTGTAAATATACCGTCGTTTGTAGTTTCTGGTGGTTCGTATTCTCCTGATGGATGGTAAGACTCTGAGCAAAGTTTGTTATTTAAGAACCCACTATTCTGGTCGAGCTCTTTCTGTGCTAGTTGTAATTTGTTTAGATCATCCCCCGCTGTTCTCCGAGCCTCCTCTTCTGAAGCAAGAAGTGCAAATCCTACAGGATTGTTTTGTTGTTGAAATGATTGAGCGAAAAATGCGTCCCACCCCCCGATTCGGAAATCTCTATGAAAGTCTGCCGCATTTCCTGTTGGGACATAGCTATTTAGAGTATATTTAGCCCTTTGTGCAAAACCACTAAAGCCTTTATTTAGTTCTCTATTCACCATCGCCTGCATAGCAGCTCGCCCATAAGGGAAGTTCACCGGGTCATTTCCCAAGAGACTCAGAAGCTGAGTTCTTTCTTGGTTAGCAATTGATTTCAGATAAGCCTCTGGATTTTGCAGGTATGAAGGATTCCCTTTGAAGCCACCATTGATCCAGTTTAGGGTTTCTTGGGTCAGCTTTGAGAGAAGTTGCCCCATTGTATATTTTGCTATCGCATCAGAACAGGCCTCTTTCTTGGCTAGTTTTTTTGCATTATTTTCAGTGGTTGCAACCCTTCTTTGTTCTACTGTAGACATTGAAGATGCACCCTCTTCTTGGTTCGCAGCTGTCGCTGTGGCACATTGGATGATTAGGGCACCAATTCCTTGTGCATTTATTTGAGCACGGGTTATTGTTGGAAAAATAAGAATACTTAGAATAATAAGTAGTAGTGTAATTTTTGTTTTGTAGATAGATATTTCCATAAAAATAATTATAACACTTATTGAGGTAGATAATAGCTGTCTATCCTCTTAAATATATCTAGTATATTAGTTGAATATCTTTCATAGTTTGATAGGCCAGATAAGGTTCGTAGAGGGTCATCATTGATATACAGGAATTCTTCGATTGACTGAGCTATCTTATCGTAGGTATTAATAAGAGCTAGATGATCCTTAGATATAGATTCAGGAATATCCAACTTACTTAGATCAGATGAAATTTTTTTGTATTCAGATATGATTACCTCCAATTTTGATTGATTTGAGGTAGGGTCTTCAATGAAATCAGTTAAGACAGAAAGCTCTTCCCCAATATGACTATTTTTCGAGGCTAGAAATATTTTATCAGTTTCTTTGAAATATTTGATAAAAGAATTGTTGTTTGAGTCTACAACAATAAGAGAGTCTAACGTGTATGTATCATATGTTGCAGAATTTATGGAACCAGCGAGTTGGTTTGCTATGCTTTCTAGATTTTCTTCTGTAAGGCTGTTGTTTTGTTTTAGAGAAACTATTGTACTAAAAAGATCTCTTGCGAGTAAGGATGTTTCGGTCAGAGATTCATCGCCCCCTTCACTTGTTTCTGGTCGTTTTTTGTCTACCTCTTCTTTATCACTAATACCGTCACCATCTGTATCAGATTTCTCAGGATCTGTCCCCCAAAGAGACTCCTCCCAGTCAAACAACCCATCACCATCTGTATCTTTGTAAACAATAGACCCGATAGTTACTGTTTCTACCTCTCCCTTAAATATTTTTTGGACGTATCCCCCGCCAGAAAAAGGTTTTTTAATAGATATAAAAATGAAAACAACAGAAAGAATTATGACAACGAGTGCTATTTTTTGAAACTTTTTACTTGGAAGGCTTTCTCTTATATTCATAAAATAATCTTCTTATTAAAGACGACTTGTTCCAAAGTATGTAAATATTGTTGTTTCAACTGTGTATCGATATGGACCGATTTGCATATAGCAGTTTTGTGATGGCGTTGGGCTATAGAGCCCTAAGATTTGAACATCTGGCTTGATTGATCCTGTTACATGTTCTGATGATGGTCCATATTCCCCCAGGCCTGATGGCTCGAAACTATTACCAGTTGGAGTGTGTAAAAGTGGTCCATATTGTGACTGGCAGAAGAATGGTGGACGATATTCATATTTTAATCTTGATCCAAAAGGTCTATCGTAAGCGGCATACGCATAATGGCTAAAAAGCATCATTCCAATAGATGCGAAAAGTGAGACAAGAAAGATTCCATGTTTTACAGTTGTTTTCATATAAAAATAGTATAACACTAAAAAATTTCTTCTTTGCAAAGAAATTAACATCTAGAAAGTGAGGAGAAATGAGACTTGGGCCAGCCTTAAAGAGATAAGTTTTTCGCTAGAAAGAGCCATTGGTCTAGTGTGAGTGACTCTGCTCTGACCTTTGGATCTAGCTTTAGCTCATTAAACAGAGAATTAAGAACCTCTTTAGAGGTTAGTTTTTCAAGATTGTTGATTAGCTGCTTTCTTTTGTGGGCGAAACCTGTTTTAAGGGTGTTAAAAAAGGCTTTTTCACTTACATTTGTGAATCTTTTTTTGGATATATTAGCTATCGCTAGTATAGCAGAGTCAACTTTTGGTGCAGGATTAAAGGCTTTTGCTTGGACTTTTTGGATATATTTGGGGGTTCCATAGGCTTTGACGCTCATAGAAAGGATGGATTCCTTGCCATCTCTTGCCATAATTCTATCCACCACTTCTTTTTGCATTAGGAAAACGATTCTCTCGGGTTGGTTTTTGCTTGAAAGAAATTTTTCCATAATTTCTCCTGTTATATAGTAAGGGATATTTGCTATGAGCTTGTAAGGAGCTTGGACTTCTATCTCATCAAAAGTTAGCACATCACCTTCTTGTATTTTCAAAAACCCTTTCTTGATTTCTTCTTCAAATTTTTCAGAAAGAAAAGGGATAAGTTCAGTGTCTTTTTCCAAGGCAAAGACATTGTTTGATTGCTCTAGAAGAAACTTTGTCAGCGCGCCTTTCCCTGGACCTATCTCAAGCACCCTATCTTCTTTTTTGAGTTCTCCAGCATTGCAAATAGCCATCAACGCTTGTTTTGATTTAAGAAAATTTTGTCCGAGTGATTTTTTGGGCTTCATACTTTATCTAGATTACAGCGTTTAATCAAGATATACAATAGAATCAAAAAATGAATCTCCTCCACCCCCACCTCGCCTGTCAGTATTTCTTTCAAATGATTCTTCGTACTGACTTGTCTCAAGAAGCTCTTCTGGGATATCTGTAATAAATTCTGAAGGATACTGAAGTTTAGTCTCTCCAAAAATCGTTCGCATGATCGCTCTTGAAATATAAACCCTCTTTTCTCCACGAGTGAGTGCTACATAAAATAGTCGCCTCTCTTCCTCAGACTCCTCAACAGTCTGCGACCCATCTCTCCTATGCGGGAATAAATCTTGCTCGAGACCAACAATAAATACATGTGGAAACTCAAGCCCTTTTGAGGAATGAACAGTCATCAGCTTCACGGCGTGCTTGGATTGTTTTTCCTCCAAGGTCAGTGTATCTTGATCACTTGCGAGCATTGCATCTTCTAGAAGCTTACTCAATCCGTCTTCTGTGCCATCATATTTTTTTGCAAAAGTTATAAGCTCTTTTATGTTCTCTAATCTTTCAAAATCGTCTTCTGTTCCACTTGTTTTGTATTCATTTTCAATTCCACTTTTTTGTATTGCGTATAGCACACCAGCGCTCGGCTCAGAGTTCTCCAAAACTTCTTTTATTTTTTCTAAAGTATTATAAAAATCTTGTATTTTTAATTGGGTTTTTAGGGGGAGGCTAGACATTTCCCCGGCAAAGAGCTTTATAAGAGTAACCTTTCCAAGTCCTCTTTTTGGGAAATTTATAATTCTTGCAATATCAGAAAGGCTGTCTTTGTTTAGTGCCGCCTTGATATAAGAGAGAACATCTCTCACTTCTTTTCTATCAAAAAACTTCACCCCAAGAACGGTATAGGGAATCGATAGAGAAAGCATTGATTCTTCGAGAACTCGAGATTGGAAATTTGCTCTATACAAAACAGCAATGTCTTTTGGGTCTACACCTTCTTTTTCTATAAGACCCTCTGCACACTCCCCCACGAAGCGAGCTTCATCCCATTCATTTCTGGCTGTGTAGTAGTGTATCTTTTCTCCGACCTCATTTTCTGTGAAGAGAGTTTTCTTTTTTCGTTTTGTATTTTTCTCGATTATCGTATTTGCAACAGAAAGAATATTTTTTGTTGAGCGATAGTTTTGCTCGAGAAGAACGGTATGTGCCCCATGGAAGTCATGTTCAAAGTTTAAAATATTTTTTAGATTAGCCCCTCTCCAACTGTAAATGTTTTGGTCACCGTCTCCCACCACGCAGATATTTTTTTCTGGTCCGGTAAGACAAAGTGCTATCCGATACTGGACCTCATTTGTATCTTGATATTCATCAATATGGATATACTTCCATGTTTCTCGATAAAAATCTCGAAGTAGCTTGTTTTCTTCGAGAGCTCTCATCGGCAAAATAAGAAGATCATCAAAATCAAATGCATCTTCTTTCTTTTTCTTTTTTTCATATTTTTCCCACACCTCCACAATCAATTCTTCTATTGCTGATTGAGCATTATTTCGGAGTTCAAGAACAGTATTCCCTAGATTTTTTTGTCTTGAAATAATAGACATTGCTTTTTTGGGCTCAAATTCTTTTGGATCTAGACCTGATTCTGTGAGGGACTCTTTTATTAGCCGAAGAGCGTCTTTTTGGTCAAGAATTGAAAAATGTTTCTTTGTGCCAAAGACCGCTGGGTTGTTTTTTATAATATGCACCCCAAGTGAGTGAAAAGTAGAAATAAAAGGAAGTCCCCTACCCAGGAGGGTGTCATATGAGAGAATTTCAGAAACCCGGTCCCGCATTTCTTTGGCAGCTTTGTTTGTAAAAGTCACCGCTAGTATTTGGTGGGGAGCCACTCCTTCATGCACAAGGTGGGCGATTCTGTGTGTAAGAGTCTTTGTTTTCCCGGCTCCTGCCCCTGCAAGAATCAGCAGGGGCCCCTTTGTGTGGAGAACCGCTTCTTTTTGTTTTTCATTAAGAGTGGCGAGATATTGCATAAAATCAATAATACCATGCGATAAAAGGCCCTTGTTGATAACAATTTTTGAGGGGTTTTGGCATCATTATAAGACCACACTTCTTTTCCCCAGTCCTATTGACTTCCCTCCCTCCTCGTATAACATATTAGATATGACTGGAAAGGAGGTGCCTTGGGTTTGCTATACATATATATGTATAGACGAAAACAAGACTGCTCCGTGGTTTTTGCAGATATTCTTCGAAAAACCAAAATACAAAGGCTTATTACTACAAATTCACAAGATTCTGAAACGATAATTCCCTCCCGAGGGAATATCCAGAATATATATAAAGGGTTTTATACTTTAAACACGCATACTGTTCAAACAATAGTATTCTCGTTTTTGGTATTCTTAGTTCCCACAATGACCAATGCTGGGGTATTTTCTTTTGTTCAAAACCTTTTTGTAACAAAACTGGAAGCAGAACAGTTCCCATATCATAACTCTCAAAATATCCCTCTTTTGGAGGCGTCTCTTTCCCCTGACCCAGATGCTGACAAGGGTGGTCCAGAAATAACCTTCAACGAGGATGAGACCTCTATTGTCGCTGAATCAGGGCTACTATCTCTTCTACCGGGTGAATATATATCTACCTCAGGGACAGAAGAGAGTCTTTATGTTGTTCGTCCTGGAGACACTCTTTCTGACATTGCAGACAAATTTGGGGTAAAAACAGAAACAATAAGGTGGCGGAACAGTATTGGAGCCAAAGAATATGTGAGAGCCGGACAAGAACTTCAAATTCCTCCTGTTGATGGTGTTTATTATAAGATTGCAAAAGGAGATACATTAAGTACTGTTGCCAAAAAACATGCTGGAGATGTTGATACCATAAAGACCTTTAACAAAATCTCAGATTCTGAAATGAAGATTGGTAATGAGATATTTATTCCAGGTGGTAAACAAGCAATCGTTGCGCCAGTATCATCACCATCAAAATCTACAGCCAACTCTACTCCAGCAAAAGCAAAAGTTATTTTGTCAGCACCATCACAAATATCTGAAGACAAGCTTGGTTCATGGATATGGCCAGTAAATGGAGGTATCGTAACTCAAGGGTACGGAAACACTAGTTTCGCTGGTAGAAGTGGTTATTACAAGGGGGACTTCCATGGAGGAGTAGACATCGGAGCTGCCCGTGGAACAGAGGTCCTCGCTGCGAAGGCAGGAGAAGTAACACTAAGCAAGACTGGATACAACGGTGGCTATGGAAACTATGTAATCATTACTCACGAAGATGGCACAAGCACTCGTTATGGTCACAACACAAAAAACCTTGTAAAAGTTGGTCAAAAAGTAGTTCAAGGACAAGTGATAGCAACAGTAGGATCAACAGGAAGAGCGACCGGTCCACACGTCCACTTTGAAATAAGAGACGCAAATGGAAAACAAATGGATCACAACATTTTCTACGATACATATAGAAACTACTAAAATAAATATATTAAAAAAGCCGAGAACAAAGTTCTCGGCTTTTTTGTGGAAGAAATAAAAAATCGGAAGCACAATTGTGCTTCCGATTTGAAACCTACCCTTTGGTAATAGGGGTTACAATGACTTGCTCTGTACCCTTGATGTGTGTAACAGAATCGTCATTTAGGTACAGGCCGATATTCTGGCCTTCGATAAGTTTGAGTCCCAGTTCCAATTGTTTCTTCTTGGGTAAACCATCAAGATAAATTAGAACCGTCTTTTCAAACGCTTCGAGCATTTTTGAGCTTACCTTTTCAGAAGTACCCTTAGGAATCGTTCTGGGTTTTGAGATGATGCTTCCCACAATTCCAATGGGATCCTGCTTTACTGGATTCGTTGTTTTGTATCCAGTTTCTATGGTCACAACACAGCCCGGCTTGCCATCTCCATTCTTGGCGCGATTTTTCTTTCTCACCTTAAAACCAGATTCTTCTAGCTTCTTCATGAGAAAACCCTCACCATCTTCATTCTCTGTGTTGATGAGAATCGAGAGCAGGCCTTCTTTGTCTATAAAAGTACTCGGTTTTGTATTTGACCAAGTTTCTATCAGTTCTGGAAGCCTCTCTCCAAAAAGTGCAAAAGTAAATGACCAGATAAATAAGCTATTACCCGCGTCACAGGTATCGTACCCCACCACTTTCTCTTTTTGAGATTTGTCTACTTGAAAGGTGATTCGAAAATGACCATCTTTGCCTTTTATTGGTCGTATTACCGGTTTTCCATCTATCCCATTCTTTGCAAATAGGTTTTTGATTAGAGTTTTTCCAGCAGTCTTTAGAACCTCCTTCTCTCTTGGGTTTCTGGCCACTAGGGTGAAATTACCTTTTCGAGCCCTTTTATTGACTGTTTTTTTCATTATGGAATTTTTAAATGTTTATTACTATATTACATATAATGATAAATATGTCAATACCCTGGGAGTAAAAGCACGGCACCCTTTGGGTGCCGTGCTTTTCCATTATTACTCATACAAATCTTTTGGTCTATATTGAAGAGCCTCAAGAATATGGTTAGTTTCGATTACATTCTTCTTGTCTAAATCAGCAATTGTTCGAGCGAGCTTGATTACTCGATGGTAGGCTCTGGCTGAGAGACCAAGCTTTTCTGCAGACTGGTTTAGCAGTTGTTTTGTTGTTTCTTCCAGCTCTGCATGTGTGTGCAGGTCTCGGACATTCATACTGCTATTTGTTTTGTCCCCCTTCTTAAATCTTCTCTTCTGGATATCCCGAGCCCCCCAAACTCTTTTTCGTATATCTTCACTCAAGTCCCCCTCTCGTCCTCCTTCACTTAATTTATCATAATCCACCTCACTTACTTCTACCCACATGTCGATTCGGTCCATAATAGGTCCAGATATTTTTTTCTTTTGTCTTAACTTTTCTAAGAAGGTTGCATCTTTATCTGGAGGATTCATTGCCGCAACAAGAATAAAGTTTGTAGGAAACACCGCGGTTCCCTTTGCTCGCGAAACTGTCACCATCCTATCCTCGAGAGGTTGTCTCAAACTCTCGAGCACCCGCTTTTCAAATTCTGGAAACTCATCTAGAAATAACACTCCTTTGTGTGCAAGAGTCACCTCCCCAGGTTTGGGAGTTGACCCACCTCCAATAAGTGAAACATATGAGCTTGTGTGGTGAGGAGATCTAAATGGTGGCTTTGTCACCAGTCCGCCATTTGTTATACCCGCAATAGAATGTATTCCTGTCACTTCCAGCACTTCATCTTTGGATAAGTTTGGAAGAATAGTAGTAAAGAGTTTTGCGAGCATTGTTTTTCCTGTCCCGGGTGGTCCATACATACATATGTTGTGCCCACCTGCAGCAGCTATTTCGAGCCCTCGCTTTGCCATCGCCTGGCCCTTTACATCAGAAAAATCCAAAGAATAAGAATCCTGATTAAATTCGATGAGAGTCTGAGGTGTAGGTAAAATAGTATAAGGATTTTCTTTGCTATCTTTTAGATGATTAATTACTTCTAGTAAATTCTTTACTCCATATACCGTAATACCCTCCACAAGTCCTGCTTCTGCTTCATTTTCTTTGGGAACAAATATTTCCAAGAACCCCTCACGTTTTGCAGTTTCTACGAGGGGTAGGATTCCCTTGAGAGCTTTCACCTCACCATCGAGAGCGAGTTCTCCTACAAAAATCTTTTTTTCAGGATCAAACAATATATCTCCATGAGCGAGAAGGTATCCGAGAGCAATCCCAAGATCAAAGTATGACCCTTCCTTTTTCATATCAGCTGGAGAGAGGGATATTACAATTTTCAGATTCTCTTTTTTGGGAGATTTGAAATCAGAGTTTTTTATTGCAGAGGAAACCCTATCTTTGGCTTCGTCGACTGCTTTGTCTCCAAGCCCAACAATAGTAAAAGCGTGTAGAGACCCGCTGGATAGATCAGTCTCTATCGTCACAATAACACCTTTGAGTAGATGAGGTTGCGCTGAATATACTCGAGAAAATGACATATAAAAATTATACCAAAAACAAAAACCACATACAGTGGTTTTTGTTGATTACATGTGAGCTTTGCAAGTTTTGGCTGAAGGATTTGCAGTGAGTCGGTCTTCTTCTATTGGCTGTCCTGAGATTTCACAGATGCCATATTTTTCAGGTGTGTGATTTATTTTATACAAAGCTTGTTCTAGTTCTCGATACCTTGTTTCTATTTCACCGAGGATATTTGCTCGCTCCATAAAATCTTCTGATCTATCCGCTTGAAGATTTGGATCAGCGTTGTCCCCTTCATTTGTTGATCCCATAACTGCTCCCCAGTCTCCATCTTCTGGATTTTTGATTCCAAGATGTGAGAGCTCACTTTTAATTTGTTCCATTTCCGCTAAAAGTAGTTCTTTGTAGTATTGTAGTTTTTCGTTATTCATCATGGTTTTAAGTATAGTTGATTAAAAATTGGTTGCAAGTCTCTGCAAGATCTCTTTGAATGTTTGACTATCAGTTGTTATAACAAGCAGATCATCATTGATATAGCTATAACAAAGTAGGATAGATCCATCTTCATCCAAAAGCGCTCTGATATGCTTATTTTCTATTTGAATATCTTCAAAGGCCTTATTGTATAAATCAGGGTCATTTATTTGAAGAGAAAAGAGCTTACTCATATCTTGAAGCAGTGTAACCTCCCAACTAGAAAGCATCGTTTGGGTAGTTCGGATTGGGGCTTCGAGTATTAGGAAAGGAGTTTGGGCCTCTCCCCCAAAAGACCCAAGCATAAAATCTTTTCCAAGCTCTGGGAGTAGGATCCCCGGCGTGCTACTTTGGATTGCTCCGAGAAATGCTCTAGCGCTGAGTGTCTGCATGTCTCCTGCGGGTAGGTATTTAATAAAATAAATATTAGTTACCTCCCCTGGTGCATTTTTGATTTCAGAAAATTTTTGGCTTATCTTGGAGATTAGAGTTAGAGGTAGAATATCTGTAGTGTCTATTCGAGCATGATTCTCTGCATAGATGATGGATTTTTGGACCACTTGTGTTTGAGTAGGAGGCAGCACTTCTTCTTTTTGAGAAGCATAAAAGAATATACCCAGAGCTGTGAGAAAAATGACCACACTCACGATTCCAAAGATAAGGTTTGTTTGTTGTCTTTTTTGTTCAACCTTCAGCTCTCTTTCTTGCTTTAGAATTGCTTGGAGTGCTGATCCTTGTTTTTGTTCTGCTTGCTTACCCATATCTCTTGCCATGGTATGCAGTCCACTTGTATCTTCCGCCATCTTTTCTTTTTCCAAAAGAGATTCTTGCTCTTTTCTAAATTCCACCCCACCAACTGTCTCTGTCGGAACAGCTGATACTGATTCTTCACCTGATATTTTTATCGGAACCTCTTTGTGAAATTCCACCCCTCCTGCTATTTCATTTTCGTTATTATTTTCCATTAAGATTTATTATACCGTGAAATAAAAAATGTTTATATGGGAGGTTGTTTTTAGCAAAATATCCAGTACTGGGTACTGGACATTTTAGTGAGAGGATTTTCTCTTGTTTACTTTTTATTTTTCATCGGCCGTCTACTTCCTATCAAGTATTGATTTGGATTTATAGATAGATCAAAGAAGTCATCCACTTCTTCTCGTAGCCAAGATGACGTGGACTTCCCAAAGGATACCACTTCCACCTGGATTCCAGAATGTATTTGTAGATAGTGCACCAGGGGTACATAGTCCCCATCTCCAGAGACAATTATCACTGCATCCACTTTTGGAGCAATAGTGATTGCGTCCACCGCAAGCCCCACATCCCAGTCAGCTTTCTTTGCTCCGCTTGAAAATACTTGCAGGTCTTTTACTTTTGTTTCGATTCCTACCTTTCCAAGTGCTTCAAAAAACGAATCCTCGTCCCCTGCTTCAGAGGCGATAACATATGCGAGAGCTCGAACAAGTTTTCGGTCTCCCACCGCATCTTTAACAATGTTTCCAAAGTTAACTTTTTTCTTATAAAGCGCTTTCGCTGAGTGGTATAGATTTTGTGTATCTATAAAAACAGCCACTCGCTGTTCTTTGTGTTTTGTAATCATAAATTATTTTGATCAAATGATCATTATTCTGTTATTAAAATCCTTTTAGTTTTTGCTTAGCCATATAGACTTAAGACTTTTTATAAAATAAAGGCATCTATAGTATACCAAATCAAAAAGCGCCCTGTTGCGCCTTTTGATGTAAAAAATAAGATTTAAGATTTAAGTTTAAGGTCGGCAACTATCTTTGTATAAACTTTTGAATCATTCTTCTCGAGATATTTAAGATGTTTTCGTCTGTTGGCAACCATTTTTATCAAACCTCTTCGTGAGTGAAGATCTTTAGTGTGCTTTTTCAGGTGGCCTGTAAGCTCCTTGATTCGCTCAGTTAAAATAGCAATTTGAACTGGTGAAGAACCTGTGTCTACATCACTCATTTGTGCCTTTTTTATAACTTTTTGTTTTTTAGCTGTCTTTAACATTGTAGAGCAATACTACTATAGAAAGGGCTTTTTTGCAAGCTCCTTCTTTCGTATTTTGTATATATTTATAATAAACCAAAAGGTGCCGATATAGTATCAGAATTAGCCATATTTGTCAAGCAATAAAAAGCCCCGCGAATTCGCGGGGCTTTTCCAGATTATTCTTCCAAAGCTTTGATAAGCCCTGTGATTGAATCTGCGATGACAGAGAAACTCTCTTTATTTGCTTCAAATTCTTCAGAGCTTTGAAATTCTTTTTGAAGATCTCTGAGTCGAGATATGATGATATTAATTTCATCTTCACTCACAGGTTTATCGTTACACAATCTATGCGAAACAACTTCAATCTCCGCAAGTAAGCCCCCTGTAGCCCTAGAAAGTTCGAGACTTATTAAGGTTTGCATGTCTCTGTGGGATAGCTTCTTATGGTGGTATCCAATGCGATTCAAATACATTGAAGAATTGAGCAATGAAGAATTTTGTTTATTTATTTTTTTCAACTCCATTTTTCTCGATTTTTGTTTTAATTTATCATAATAAAAGATATTTGTCAAGCACTCGTAATGGTTCAATACCTTGGAATCGTTTACCCCCCAAACAATATTCCACCTTCTCCCTCTCCTACCTCATGAGTTATTCCAAAAATACAAGACTTATATCTCAGACATCTCTGCTACCGGCCCACCTCGGATGGGTCTTCCCCGCGCAGGCGGGGATCCAGGATATCAATCACTTTTTCGTAACAAGAATACCTTCCTTTTTTCTTGGCAAAAAAGGAACAAAAAGCCAAGACACCTCACTTTACCTAAAAAATAACTCACGGTTTTTTTGGTGCTACGCTGATCGCTACCGCTAAAGCTACGCACTAATCAAAAAAACCGTGAATATTTTTAAAGTTAAAGCTCAAGTGTCGGGATGTATTGCAATTCTTAATTGGGTGGCTCGTACGACCGTTTTCAAAATGCCGTTAAGAAAAGTATTCTTTCGAGCGTTAAGCACGAAGCATTAGCGCAGCGATCTGCTGAGTGTAGTGAGAAAGATTATTTTTTAGGCTTTTTGAATCAGGTCTGAGTTTTTGGTTACTTTTTTCTCATAAAAAAGTAATGGGTATTTTGCCAAGAAGAAATAGAGAAGGTTTCTAAATCCTTCCCCATAACTAGTTTTATGATAAACTAAGCCCATCTTAATATCCACCATGCGTAATTTTCTAACTATAATTGTTTCTTTAATTATCGGAATAGGGTCTTCCCTATTTTTTTTGGAAGGCCTATATAATTTGAAATATTCGCTCAACTTAAACAACAAAGAAATTTTTGCAGAAGAGGCGATAGGAGATATCACTGATCAAGTACTTTCTGTTATAGAAGTCAAAGATGTCGAACCAAAAATAAAAGGACTCACCATGTTTCGGGGAAACAAAGAGAGGAATTTTTATGGAAAAGGTCTGATTCCTACCGAGCCAACTATTTCTTGGAGATACCCAGAAAAACCAATGTGTCGTTATTCAACTTCACTAGAAGTTACGAATTATTGGTGTGGTTCTGGTTGGACAGGCCAGCCGGTTGTTTGGGAGCGTGAGGATGGTGTCACAGAAATTATTTTTGGTGCGTACGATGGGGCTATACACTTTGTGAATGGTGAAACAGGTAAAAACACAAGGCCAAATTTCCAGACTGGAGATATCATCAAAGGATCTTTTACTCTTGATACAGATGGATTCCCTCTTCTTTATGGTGGGTCTCGAGACAACAAGCTTCGCATCATAGCTCTAGATAGAGATGTACCAACAGAGATTTGGGCTCTTGATTCAGAAGATTTGCCTGATGGGATTTGGAACAATGACTGGGATAGCAATCCTGTAATAGTCGACGGTGTGATGTATGAAGGAGGAGAAAACGGAATTTTCTATGCAATAGAGCTCAACCGCACATATGATGAAGAAGGAAGGGCCTTGGTAAATCCTGAAATTATTTATCAGTATATTAGCTACAATGAGGAGCTGGTTTCTCTAACAGACCAAAACCTCTCAATTGAGAACTCACCTCTCGTAGTGGATGACGTTGTCTATGTTGCAAATAGCGGTGGCAGGATCATGGGATTTGATATAAAGAAAATAAGAAACAAAAAGGAGGCCCTGGTTTTTGATTTTTGGGTTGGAGATGATATCGATGCCACCATGGTAACAGATGGGACAGGTGCAATATATGTAGCAGTGGAAGAAGAGAGATTCAATGAAAGGGGCAAAGATTTAGGGCAATTAATAAAACTGAATCCAAAGAAAAAAAATCCCGTGGTCTGGAGCCTGTCTATCTCAAGTGGTTCTGAAAAAATAAAAAGTGGCATTTGGGCAACCCCAGCTATCTACGAAGATTATATATATGTACCGACTCACTTGGGAGAGTTTTTAGTTGTAGACAAAAACAATGGAAAGGTTGTTTGGAGAAAAGACATAGGAATGCACGAATGGTCGTCACCCTCTATTGTGGATGCCACACTTATTTTTGCCACTTGTGAAACAGGAAGCATCGAAGCATATTCACTAACAGACCCCAGTTCTCCAGAATTTTTGTGGCAGAAAAAAGTTGGAGATGGATGTATAGAATCTACTCCCGCTATCTGGGATGGTGGAATTTATTTTGGAAGTCGTGACGGATATTTTTATAAAGTTTCGGAATAAAAAAGTCTACCGTACTCACTACAAATCATCCTGAATCCTGTCCACCTTGGGTGGGGTCATCCCAATACCCCAATCTCGTCATCCTGAGCTCACCGTATCCAAAGTAGCCTTGTGTAGAGTTGGGTTTCAGGATCTAAACCATTTTTTCTCAGTACACACTCTTGTCTTCCCCGCGCAGGCGGGGATCCAGAATATCCATCATTTTTCACAACAAGATTATCTTTCTTTTTTCATCGATAAAAAAGAAACAAAAAATCTAGACACCTCACTTTACCTAAAAAATAACTCACGGTTTTTTTGGTGCTACGCTGATCGCTATCGCTAAAGCTACGCACTAATCAAAAAAACCGTGAATATTTTTAAAGTTAAAGCTCAAGTGTCGGAAAGTGAGAAGATGTTCTTTAAATGGCTCTTTCGACCGTTTTCAAAATGCCGTTAAGAAAAACATTCTTTCGAGCGTTAAGCACGAAGCATTAGCGCAGCGATCTGCTGAGTGTAGGGAGAAAGAGTATTTTTTAGGCTTTTTGAATCAGGTCTGAGTTTTTGATTACTTTTTTCTCATAAAAAAGTAATGGGTATTTTACCAAGAAAAAAGAAAGATATATATTTTATAAAAAACTAAGACCTCTTCTTTATTCCCCAAGATACAAGCTCCCCACTATTCTTATATTGTGAGACAATAAACAAATGAATGATTTAGAAAAATTAAAAAGACAGTTTCTTGAGTATCTAGAAATCGAAAAAGGTCGAGCTTTGAATACTATTAGAAACTACGACCACTATCTAAATGTCTTCTTGAAACAAACAGGGGCCACCAAGCCACAGCAAATAACAGATGACATGGTGAGAGAGTTTCGGATTTGGCTTCACAGACAATCAGCCGGAGCCAGCCACAACAGAAGAACAGGAGAAACACTCTCAAAGAGTACTCAGAACTATCACCTGATTGCCTTGCGGTCTTTTTTGAAATACATGACAAGACGAGGAGAAAAAACTCTTTCTTCAGAACAGATTGAACTAGGAAAAGTCCCCCAAAGACAAATTGATGTTATTTCAGATCAGGAACTAAAGAGGCTCCTAGAGGCTCCCGAAAAAGAAAAGAATTTAGAAATCAGATATAGAGACAAGGCGATACTAGAGATGCTTTTTTCTACTGGCCTCCGTGTGTCAGAGCTCTGTTCCCTCTTTAGAGACATTGATTTTTCTCGAGATGAATTTTCGATTAGAGGAAAGGGTGGCAAACTCCGAGTAGTATTTCTATCTGCAGAAGCCAAAGATTCCCTAAAAAAATATTTCACACAACGAAAAGACTTCTCGGAAGCACTATTTGTAAATGTCTCAAAAAACAAAAACAAAGTAGATGATGAAAAAGGTTTAGATAGAAGATCTGTTGGAAGGATTGTGAGAAAGTACGCCACCATCGCCGGCATCACAAAGAAGGTTACCCCCCATGTGATTCGACACTGTTTCGCCACTGACTTGCTTTCAAATGGAGCTGATATTAGGTCTGTGCAGGTTATGCTTGGACACGCAGATATTTCTACCACTCAAATCTATACCCACGTTACAAACAAACACCTAAAAGAAATTCATAAAAAGTTTCATGGAAATAAAAAATAAAAATATTTTGTTATTTTTCTAGCTCAAAAAAATAACTTAATGATATAATTTATACATGAAATACAATTCTCAAAAAGAATATTTCCAAACTGCGTATAATACTGGGACAGACAACTGGACGCAGATAAAGTTCAAAACAAAATTTCTGGAATACATTACGTATTTCAATGAGAAAGCAACTATTCTAGATATTGGTTGTGGTAGAGGTATTCTCTCATTTCTTCTGGCTGAAATTGGCTACAAGGTTGTTGGTATGGATTATATAGAAAAGATTGTAAGCGTGAATAATCAAGAGGTAAAAGCAAAGGGTCTCGCTGGCAAACTTGCATTTATATCAGGGGATGTTTTCGATATACCACTTCTAGATCAGTCTATTGATATAGTCCTTGATGCTGGATTGCTACACCATATAGATAAGGGAGATTGGGATTTGTATAAAAAGGAAGTCCACAGAGTGGTCAAAAGAAATGGTCTCTATCTCTCAATCTCTTTATCAAAAGAAACAATGAGATACCTAGATTTTCATCCAAAAAATAGTGATACACAAGATTATGAAAAATACGGTGTGAAGTATCATTTTTTCAAACAAGGAGAAATAAGAGAAATATTTGGTCCGACATATGAATTGGTAAAAGAAGATATATTCCTCGCAGAAGATGGCACATCCCTCCTTTTCACCTTGCTCAAGAAAAAATAAAATATTTAGAAATAAACAAAAAAGCCCGACCATACTGGTCGGGCTTTTCAATCAATCAATACGTCTCACCTGCTTTGAATTTTCTGTGCTTGTCCCAGGTGCGTACCCAGGAAGGAGCTTCAGATCTTTTTTTGCGGCAAGGTCTCTTCCTACGCCTCTTTTTCGTGAAGGCTTTTTAAACTTCTTTTTCCGATTCTGGTTTTCAGGTTTAAGTTTTTTCTTTTGGTCTTTCTTTTTTCTTTTTTCCAAAAGTTCTTTTTTCTGATCACCTTCAGTCTCTTCCGGAAAAGGGTTCGGAGGGGGGATGATTTCTATTTCATTAGGATCAACCACCTCCTCTTTCTCCCCTGGAGAAGGCTCCCTCTTTTCCTCTGCAGGACTTGAATCTTCTTCTTTTGGCCACTCTTCTATGACTTCCTCAGTCTTCAATTTGGCATATATGAAATCTTTTATTGGATCCCAGTGATACCAAGTTAGGAAAACTAATAAGGAGAGAAGGCTTAGAAAAATTAACCAAAACCAAACTCTTCCACTAATTCCAGATATCATCAATCGTATCACTGACCAATACCTGTAGATAAGAAAGATAATCAGAAGTCCTACTCCAACCAAAACCACTTTCCACCATGATAGATCTCCCATCCAGTTGGGTATTGAGATTTGAGAAACACTTTTTATGATCCAATTTTTTACACCAATTCCATAATCAGTGCAAAATAGAAAGAAAAGTAATAAACCAAAAACGACAATCGTCTTTAGAGTCCTCCTTAACCAAAGCTTGGTTGTAATCCCATCGATAAATCTTAGAAGAAATATCTTTCCCAACAATGAAAGTATCCAATTCCACAACCCTGCTGCTTTTACAGAGAGATAAAGAGCTGTAACAGAAGCTCCGAGAACAAGGAGTCTTCTTCCAAAAATCCTCACTAAACCCCTCCACATTGCTCTACGAACCTTCTCTATTAAAAGAAGAAAAATAAAAACAAAGCCAAGCAGTACTCCTCCATATACGAGAATGATCTTACTCAGAGAAAAATCTTCACTAGCAGTATCTTGTTTCTTTATGCTAGCCTGGGTCTCTTTTTTAGGAGAAGGCACTTGAGTGCCCTCTGATTGTGTAAGATATTGCTTGTCGTCAGGAGCTTCATCGATAATAGCTATTGTTTGGGTTGAATCTTGAGAATCTTTCACAATAAGACCTTGTAAGCTATCCAATTGATTAAGGAGAAAGGCTTCCCTCTCAAAAAGAGAGTCACTGAAAGCAGATCGAGTAAGAGCTGTATCAGGCATCGCCTCAAGCAGCGCCTGAAGAGAGTCAATCCTAATTTCAATCCGAATCTCAGCTTGCCTCTCTTTTATTACGTCCTCTCTTTTCTGATGAGCACTTAATCCCCAAGTCAAATATTTCTCAGGGACTGGTCCTGTCATTGAAGATTGGAGGACTCCGGTTTGCCCATTCACTTTCCCACGAAGATCTTCAAGGGTTTTTAAATCTTGACTCCCTGATTTTCTTTTGTGATGATCAGTTGGAAGATTTTTAATTTCTCTTTCCAGTGAATCAATTTTAAAATCAATAGCGTCAAGCATTGGATACAGCTTTTCGAGGATTTCCTCTTTTTCCTTGTCATCCAGTTTATTTTGGATCGCATCTTGAGATTCATCTACAAGAGCGTTGACTATCTGGAGGTCATCCTTTGGTGTCGTTTGACATGCTGAAATACCCACCAAAACAGTAAGTATTAGCACTATGTTTACAAGGTACTTCATTTTTTCTTTTTTATTTGTTTAATCCAATTATGCATAATAAATATAAAAAGTCAATGAGCACGCTCATGATATAATAGCTCACATGAAGATTATTTCTTGGAATGTAAATGGGATAAGAGCAGTTCACAAAAAGGGGTTTTTTGAACCTTTTGTATCAAAGTACAAGCCAGATATTATTTGCCTTCAAGAGACAAAAGCAGAGGAAAATCAGTCCCCCCTTGATTTGCCGGAGTATGAAGAATACTGGAATTCTGCACAGCGGAAAGGATACAGTGGAACAGCTATTTTTACTAAAGTAAAACCACTTTCAGTCTTTCATGATTTTAATGAAAAAATAAACAAAAAATACAATCTTGAGGATTCTTTTGGTGATACAACAGCGGAAGGTCGGGTTATCACAGCAGAATACAACGACTTTTATTTGGTTTGTGTTTATACCCCAAATGCCAAAGATGATTTAGGGCGATTGAATATGAGATACAAAAATTGGGATCCCGCGTTTTTGGAGCATTGCAATGATCTAGAAAACAAAAAGCCCGTTGTAATGTGTGGTGACTTCAATGTTGCTCACACAGAGGACGACCTAGCCAGACCAAAGCCAAATGTTGGTAAAAAGGGTTTTACAAATGAAGAGCGCGAGGGGGCAGATGAGATTATCGCTGCTGGGTTCCTGGATTCTTTTAGAATGTTTACGGAGGGGAATGGTCACTATACATGGTGGAGTCATTTTGCTGGAGCAAGACAACGAAACGTGGGCTGGCGGATAGATTACTTTTTTGTTTCTGAAAAATTAAAATCAAGAATAAAAAAGGCTAATATTTTAGCAGAAGTCATGGGATCTGATCACTGTCCTATTGTGTTGGAGATGAAGTAAAAATAAGTAAGGAGAATGAAGAAAGGTTACAATGCCCGTCTTTGCGAGGAGTTCGCGACGAAGCAATCCAGAATTTTCCCACCTAATCCTCAGGCTTAAGGAGAGATCGGACCTTGATAGTTATCAAAATCCCATCAGGGGGTGAGCCTTCGGCGTGCCTCATCATTCTCTAAACAACCCCCCCATTGCATTTTTCCCATTTTTTTCTATAGTAAATAAAAACAACTAAATACGATAGGGCCATGTCAAACGTAATTCCCCCTCATCTGCATAAGAGCAGCACAGTAAGAGGACGAATATTTCCAAAAGTGATTACTGGAATAATAGTTTTTGTTTTGATTTGCTGGGTCTTGATTCGTCAATTACCAGTGGAAATAACAGAGGATGTCTTCCAAGAGATCAAGCAAGTTACGGTTAGCTGGATGAGTAAATATTCCTAAACTAGAAACAGTTTTTGGATTCTTGACTTTATTTTGCAAAGGGCGTATTCTCTGTTGAAACATTGTTCTCAATATGGATATAATCTTAATCGGTATGGGATGCGAAGGCTTTATTTCCTGCATGCTGGCACGAGAAATCAATCACCATGGTGAGATTCTCTTGTTTGAAGAAGTACGGCCGATTGATCGGGTCGCCATAGAAACTTCTTTCAAAGATCGCACTTTCTTATTTGAAGCCATTTTGAATGATTCTTGCAAAACAGAATTAGTACAAAAAACTTCGCAGGATAAGTTGTTCCAGTTTCATCATTTGATAATTCCACTTGCAGGATTTATCTGCAGGTGTAAGGGGGGCCTCGGCCGAGGCCCCCCAACAACAAGGGTTTACCCTAAACCCACCAAAAGCTCACACGTTAGTGGGCTTTTTTATTTTTTTATTTGGAAATATTTTCCTATTTTTCTTTTTAGTTGATCAGCTCTTTTTTTGTTTTTTGATATTTTAAATTTATTCTTTCCTGTCTGTGAAATAACATGCTGAAGTGTATCCATCCCGTAGGCTGTGACTTCTTTTTCCTGTTGGAAAAAAGACTCTATTTTCCCTGCAGTTGATGGGTCTATCCAAACCTCTATAATAAAATCATTAAAAATGTTTATATAGTAATTTTCCTTCTCGAATAAGTATATTCCACCCGCAAAGTACTGCTGAGACTCCTGAATGAGTAGGTTCCCGAGCTTCTTATCAAGATCCGTTTCCCCTGCTACATATATAACAAGGTTTTTCTTACTTTCATGTATAAGTCTAAAGATCTCTAACTCTGACTCAGGTCTTGCTGCCAGGAACCACTCATGCGGGTTGTATAGATACGCGTAATCCCCCTCACTCATTTTCCCAGACAATATAAGTACCGCATGACCCCAAAAGGAGTCCATGGTGTCTGGGTTAGAGAATCTATACACCAAGCTATCTCCATCCTCCATCTGAAGATATGGCTCAGAGGTACTTTCTCCTGAATACAGATCGTGAGTTTCTAAAAAAAATGAAGACATTTTTTGTAGCCAAAGAACGGATAGGCTGAGTATTTTCCCATGAGCCACCACCATTTCTCTTTTTCGCAATTTTCGTAGCTCCTTATATACAGCTTGTTTTGTTACCCCTTGCTCTTCCTTGATCTCTTGAACTAGTCGAGCACTAGAAAGAGCCCCCTTATGGAGTTTTTGAATAATTTTTGACTCAATTGTGTGATCAAATGGGTTCATTTCATATAGATAATTAAACCTTTAGTTTAAAAAGTATACCATAAAGCCTTGTTTGATGAAAGTATTTGACCTTTAGTGTATTATGTTGTTAAACAAATATGAACTTAAAAAAACAAAGATATGAAAATCTACATAGGTAATAATTATGGAGACAATAGTGAGCAAGCTATCAAAACTGTCCGATTCTCAGAAAGTTTAACAATCTCACCCTTAGAGAGTGCCACCACTGAAAGTGATGAGTTTTGTCAGGGTTTCCACTTAATTATTGAGGATTCTGGTTTTGAACTTGATAATTCTGTGTTGAGTTTGAGCGTAAGAGCGACTGCATGCTTGATGTAGGATTTATGCGTCTCGGAATAGGTGGAAGAATTCTTGCGTACGAGGCAAAGATTTTATTGGACTCTTCCGGTAGAAGGCGTCTCTATGCAAGGCTTAGCGGATAAATAATATTAACCAGGAGAGGGGCTTTGCCCACTCTCCTCTATTTTTCAGATCATTTCTTTACTGAAGTGCTTTGAAAATGTGAAATGAATACCATACATTATTAAACTGAATATATAAATATGAACAAAAATAAAAAAACTTTAGTTATCATAGCTGGTGCCGCTGGAGAAATAGGAACAGAGTATGTAAAAGCCTTCATCGAAAAAGGTCTAAACACTATTGGAGTAATTAGAAATAAAAGAGTTGAAGGGGTCGATTCCAATCTGTTTGAAAGTGTTACGTGTGATCTAAGAAGTATAAAAAACATAGAAATTGTTTTTTCCAGAATAAACCTGAAAGAATATAATCAGATTGTCTATTTGCACACTATTGGTTCAGATAAATTTAATCCGCGTGGTTACCCAGATATTAAGCCAATGAAAACTATCGATGAGGATATCTACGATACAAATGTTAATTCGTTTAAGTATCTACTGAGGTATTTGGTCTCAAAAATATCAGTGTTCAATATTGAAGAAAATAATATTAAGTTAAAGGTTGTTATTATTGCAGGGGTTTCTGATAGATATACACCTTTTGTTATTGAACCGTTCTGTGAAGCCAAGTTTATTCTACGAGAATATGTGAGATCATATGTAGGAAGATTCCCCGATTGGTTTTCTGGTCTTTCTGTGAATATTACATCAACAATAACAAAATCAGCCCTGTCTGTTCGACCAAAAGCTGACACCAAGGATTGGCTATCTCCAAAAGACGTTGTAACTCAATCTTCAGATCAAATAACTACTATGTCAAAAGGATATAATGAAATTGATATTATTAAATACTCAGGATCATTTATTCAGGGCTACTATGAGAACAACAAACTTCTCTATGATAAATGGAGTAAGGAGACGGGAATATATTAATAACAGTAAAAAAACCTGCTATCCGCAGGCTTTTTTATGTATATCTCCTATTTCCCCACCTTATGCTTCTTACGAATTTCTTTCAGCTCGGCTTCTTCGGCTTCTTCTGTGGCTTCCTTCCCTGCTTCGCCTAGTTCTCTTAGTGCATCTTGCGGTAGTTTGGAGAGCTCGAGTGCTCGCTCTTTTTGATATTCAAGCTCGTTTTTGTTTGGGTCATCCAGGACCTCTTCTAGCAGCGCATGCAGTATCCAGCCGATTTCCCTTCCGGGTTTCATACCAAGCTCTGCAATCATGATATCTCCATTGAGTTTAAGTTGCTTTACAGACACGGGGTCTCGACTTACTTCTTCTATCATTGATTCAAATTTCCTTAGTCTGTATGGAGATTCTTTTGGTCGTCCCATACCTATTCGGTCACAACGCCGGACATCCATCAAGTCCCATACCAGCTCAGGTCCCACATTTCGGATAAGTCGTCTTACAGCAGAGAGGGTGATTTGATCAGGATCAGAGAAAAACATGTGCCACCGTACGAGTGAAACAATAGTGCTTATTGTTTCACGTGAAAAGTTGAGCCTCTCAAGTATCTTTTTTGCCATTTTTGCCCCCACCACTTCATGGTTGTAGAAAGTCCAACCTTTTCCCTGTGGATCTGGCCTTCTTGTCCTTGGCTTCCCTATATCGTGAAGGAGCGACGCGAGTCTCACATGAAACGCATATTTCTTGTCTGCCCCATTTTGGAGAGCTCGAAGTGAGTGTTCCCACACATCATAGATATGTTCGCCTCCTTGCTCTATTTTTATTGTTTCTTCAAGTTCAGGTATGACATAGGGTAGGATTCCTAGTTTTTGCATAGTGACGAACGCTATCATTGGGTCATCTGAATTTATTATTTTGATTAGCTCATCCCGGATTCTTTCGTGGGAGATATTGGCTAGGAGTTCTTTGTTTTTCCCCATAGCTTCCATAACTTCTGAATCTGCCATGAAACCAAGCTGTGAAGAAAACCGGATAGCCCGCATAATTCGGAGTGCATCTTCCTTGAATCTTTCATCCGCATTCCCTACCGCTTTTATGACTTGTCTCTGAATGTCCTTTATACCACCATACATGTCGTTTATAATCACCTCATGTCCTTTATCAATGTCTTTTATAAACCCTTTAATTTCAACGGCTATTGCGTTCATGGTGAAGTCTCGTCTCTTTAGATCCTCTTCTAGATTTTCACTAAAAGACACCGAGTCTGGATGGCGGTTGTTGCTGTAGTTGCTCTCTGTTCTATATGGGGTTATCTCTATAACCCGCAGTGGATCATCCAGCCCCAGCTCTTCATTTACAACAGCCACTGTCCCGAAGTTATTTTCATAGACTGTTTTTACGAACAAAGCTTGTATTTCCTCGGGTTTTGCATTGGTTGCAATATCCCAGTCCTTTGGTTTTTTCTCTGTTAATAGATCTCTCACACAGCCACCCACAAGATATGCCTCAAAGCCCCTATCTTTTAGGGTTTTTGTAGCCTTTATCACTTCTTCTGGTATATGGAAATGCATTGTTTGCATTGATTTATTGTGTGGATATAGAGATTCGAACTCTTTGATAGTGCCCCTTTGGTACATATTCACATATTTAATTATTAACTCTTTTATTATATCAGCTTTTATAGAAAAATATTGCTTTATTTGGGGATATATCGTACAATTCTCGTATTGTTTTGTTGGTACATAACTGTTTCATGTGAAACTATGTAAGAATAAGGATTATTCTTGAGATATCAAGCAAATCAAAAAGAAAATGCACTCGTAGTGAAATGGATATCATACCGGTCTTCGGAACCGTCGTTGGGGGTTCGAATCCCTCCGGGTGCACAAAAACAAAGAAAACCTACTGCAAAAGCAGTGGGTTTTCTTTGTTTTTTACTGGTATCAAGGGATACTATAAGGATGAACTGCCAGAAGAATGGCGTAAGTAGAGCCTCAATCAGCCCGGTGATGACTTAGAGGTTCAACCTCTAAGTCCTTTATTCTGTGGAAAAGCTTGGGTGTAACGTGGATAAAGGACAGTCTTTTATAATTAGAGAAAGTCTTTTATAAAATAAAAACCTTAGTTATTAACAAGTTTAAGAGACTTTACTTAGAGGTTCAACCTCTAAGTGCTACACTGTTTCATATGAAACGTATATCACTTATGCCTGGAGAATACTACCATGTATACAATCGCGGTGTAGATAAACGAACGGTATTCCAAGACAAAGAAGATTTGAAGGTTTTTCTTCGGCATTTAAACAAATTAAATACAATTGACTCATTTGGTGGATTGCATGTGATGAAGTATGGAAAACTTAGAGGTTCAACCTCTAAGTTGGTTGAGATTGTAGCCTTTTGTTTAAACCCAAACCATTTTCATATGATTTTAACACCACTTGTTGAAGGTGGTATCGAAAAGTTTATGCAGAAGGTTGGCACAGGATATACTATGTACTTTAACGATAAATATGAACGATCGGGGTCACTTTTTCAGGGACGATATAAAGTGAAACATATTGCCACAAACGAATATTTACTTTACCTTGGAGCATATGTAAACCTGAATTATATGGTTCATGGCCTTGGAGAAGGGGATTTATATGTATCCAGTTGGCCTGAATATGTTTCACATGAAACATCTAAAAAGCTCGTACATCCAGATATTATTCTAGGACAATACCAAAATAGTGAAGACTATCGAGAAAATAGCCTTGGTCTTGTGCATGCCATTGCAGAAAGGCGACAGGAAGACAAAAAACTAGACAATCTTTTGCTGGACTAAGACTTAGAGGTTGAACCTCTAAGTAATTTGTATGATTAGAGTATTTACATCAAAAACTCAACAAATAGGGGAATTGGGCGAAAATTTGGCTGTTAGGTATTTAAAAAGTAAAGGTTTTTCTATTATTGAGAGAAATTTTACCTTAAAACAAGGAGAAATAGACATAATTGCCAAAAAATCTAAAATTATTTATTTTTTTGAAGTAAAAAGTAGTATAAAAAAGCTTGATGTTTCACATGAAACATATAATCCTGCGGAAAACATGCACCCAAAGAAAATTGAAAGATTTTTGAAGGCTGTTGAGATGTATATTATGAATAATGATGTTTCATGTGAAACAGAGATAAAATTGTTATCCGTCCTAATAAATCAAGAAGAAAAAACTGCAAAAGTTGAAATATTGAGTATTTAGGATATACTAAATGTAAAATAGTTCAAAAAAATGAGTTTAGATCCAAAAGAGAAAAGAGGATTTTCAATTTTCCAAACCAACGGAGAACATGATCAAGGGAAAATCGATAGATCTTCGCACAATCAGGATGGCCAAAGAGAAAACTACCTCGATGTAGATGATGGGGATTCGTTTGATACTACTTCAGGTGACCCTGAGCCACATGATGACACGGATATCCAGTTTTAAAAAAGGGGCGTTCAGCCCCTTTTCAATTGTATTTCTTATAGATTATGATAAGATAATGGGGTTTCATATGCGATAAAGCATTGTGTAACAGCTGGCATGCTTGTTTTGGGGCGAAGGTTCTCTCTAAATTAAATTGGTCCTTAGGTCGGAGTGTGGTGTAACGGCTAACATGCTCGTTTTGGGTACGAGTGACTCCGGGTTCGAATCCCGGCACTCCGACCTAGTGACTAATTTAGAGGAATCAAGCCGGAGCAAATACTCCTGCTCCGTGGCGCGTAGCGGAGTGACTCTGGGATTATTTTTTTAATAAAGCGGAATATGAAATATTCCGCAGAAAAATAATCCGAGCCCCGACTAAGTAACGGACAAATAGAAAGACCATTAAGGCTATAACAAAAAACCTCGGGAAGAGGTTTTTTGTTATACTTACCACATGCAAGAGATTGGTATAGAAAAAAGCTGGAAGGGGAGATTGGGGGAGTTTTTCCAGTCGGAGACATGGGCAAATCTTTCTCAATATATCCAGAGTGAATACAAAACAAAGACTGTGTATCCAAAACATGAGGAATTATTCAAGGCTTTTGAGTTCACACCATTTGATAATGTAAAAGTGGTGATACTTGGTCAGGACCCGTATCATGGAGAGGGACAGGCACATGGACTTTGTTTTTCTGTGCCAGATGGAGTCACTCCGCCACCATCTCTTAAAAATATTTATAAGGAAATTGAAAGTGATTTGGGAATTAAAAAAGATGTGACGAAAGGTAATTTGGAGGAATGGGGAAGACAAGGGGTTTTTCTCTTGAATGCTATTATGTCTGTGAGTTCTGGCCAGCCAGCATCACACAGAGGGCATGGCTGGGAAGATTTTACAGATACAGTCATCAAAACAATTTCTGACGAGAGAGAAGGGGTGGTTTTTATGTTGTGGGGGAATTTTGCTCGAAGTAAAAAGTCGCTTATAGACACAAGTAAACACCTCGTCCTCGAAGCTCCACACCCATCACCATTTTCTGCATACACAGGATTTCTGGGGTGCAAACATTTCTCTACGTGTAATGAGTATTTGGAGGGGAGAGATGAGAAGAGGATTGAGTGGTAAAACAAAGACGCCAGGTTGGCGTCTTTGTTTCTTTGTGAGGGTGCGGGGAATGATCCCGCAGTTACTAACTTTCTCAAAAATCAAAGATTTTCTGCGAAGTAAGTACTGCTGGACGCATCTCGCTTTTTCTCACTTTGTTCGAAATATGGCTCCGCTGGTTCGATTCCCACGAAAGCAAAGAAATTTGCTTTCTCGCCCCCGTCTCGAGAATCTAAAAAGCCATGGAGTAATTCATGACTTTTTAGATTTGTGAGGGTGCGGGGAATAGGCTCCTCTCACGGATTTTTTGCTTCGTTTCACTCACAAAAAATCTCGTTCCATCAGCCGCCACTCGCCCCGGCTTTCTCGTTATACTCGAAAGACTTCGTCGGGGCTCGGTTCGATTCCCCTTACTACCTGTAAAACACAAAAGCCACCATGCGTTGCATGGTGACTCTAGTGTTTTGTGAGGGTGCGGGGAATCGAACCCCGATCTCCTGCTTGGAAGGCAGGCATAATGAGCCGTTATACTACACCCCCTCGGTGTTCTTAATAACGAAATGTATAGTAGCAAAAAACCGATTGTTCGGCAAGTATTAGAAACAAAAAAGCCCCATTTCACAATGGGTCTTTTTTGTAAGGTGGCAATTTTTTAGGTCGCCGATATATTTCTTGTATACAAAAAATATAAGGTATTAGTTAACTGCGTCCTTCAAAGCTTTTGCAGCTTTGAATTTTGGAGCATTTTTAGCTTTTACCTGAACAGTATCTCCTGTTCTTGGGTTTCGAGCTGTTCGTGCGGCTTGTCTTTTTACGGCAAAAATACCGAATCCAGCAATAGAAACATCATTTCCAGCTTTCATAGATGCGATAATTGAATCAAAGATTCCATTTACTACATCTTCTGCTTGAACTTTTGTTCCACCAAGTTTTGCGTGAACAATCTCTACTAGTGATGCTTTGTTCATAGTTTTATTCTGACACTTGAAGTGCCATATTTAACTTATAACTTCTCGACCAAAGCTCTGATTTATCTGTGAGCAGTGGGTAGGGAATACTCACTGTCTCAGAAACCATTATATATCAACGTATTTTTCATGCAAGGGATTTTGGCAAAAATAATAGATTGACATAATTCTATTATCTGATATAATAGAATAAATCAAAAAAATTTAAAAATCTAGAAGCCATGGCTGACGAAAAAAATACTGGAGAAAAATGGATGGATTTCTTTTTTGGGGAACCAAAGAGAACTGTGATTATCATATTGAGCATACTCACCTTGATTGTCATGTTCAGCCCAGAACTACAACAGACAATCATAACTGCGATTTACTCACTTGTAATGAATGCTCTCATTCCTTTGATTTTGATGCTTTTGGGGTTATCCCTCATTTGGAACAAGACATTTGGAAAAAAGAAGCCATGAGGAAAGCATGAAAGGACCACCGTGTGTGGTCCTTTTTGTTTTGGTTGGGTAAGAGAAAAGACCCGCCCCCTAGGGGGCGGGTCTTTTCCAAATGTTGAGTCTACTACCTTGCAAACTCAATCACTCTATTTTCTCGAATAACCACAACTCGTATTTCACCTGGGTATTTGAGATTTGCTTCAATGTTTTTTGCAATTTCTCTTGCTGTTTCTTTGGCTTCAATATCAGAAATATTTTCTGGTGTTACAAACACTCGGATTTCTCTCCCGGCTGATAGGGCATAAGCCTTCTCAACACCTTTTTGGCTTGTTGCTATTTTTTCTAGCTCCTCTAGTCGTTTCAAGTAATTTTCTACTGAATCACGTCTGGCCCCCGGTCTTCCACCTGAGATAGCATCTGCTGTTTGGACGATATGAGCTTCAAGGGTTTCATATGGGTACTCATCATGATGACTCTTCATTGCATCTATCACTGCTTTTTCTGCTCCGAATTTTGTAAGGATTCTTATTCCAATATCAACATGGGATCCCTGGACTTCGTGTGTAAGAGCCTTTCCTATGTCATGCACCAATGCTCCAGCCTTTGCTACCGCTACATCAGCCCCAAGCTCTTCTGCGATCATGGCTGCGATGTGTGCCATCTCTACTGAGTGCTGAAGGACGTTTTGTCCGTAGCTTGTTCGGAAATAAAGTCGCCCCAGAATAGCCACAATTCGTGGATCAAAGTTATATATTCCAAGTTCATAGACAGCCTCTTCCCCTTTTTGTTTGATTATGTTGTTTACTTCTTCTTGTGATTTTTTCACCACTTCTTCTATTTTTGCTGGTTGGATTCTACCATCGGCGATCAGGTGTTCAAGTGCTACACGTGCCACTTGTCGTCGCACAGGATCAAACGCAGAAATAATCACAACCCCTGGCGTGTCGTCTACAATAAGCTCCACTCCAGCAGCTCTTTCAAATGCACGAATATTTCTACCTTCTTTTCCGATAATCTTACCTTTTTCTTCATCTGAAGATAGGGTGACGTTTGTTGTCATGATGTCTGAAACATTGGCGTTTGCCATTCTTTGAATAGACATAGTCAAAATATCACGAGCTCTTGCGTCGAGTTTTTCTTTGTTTGCAAGTTCTAGCTTTTGAGTTCGAGCAAGCAAGTCTTCACTGTATTGTCTTTCTATTGAAATAAATATTTCTTCGAGCGCCTCCTCCTTTGTTTTTTGGGCAATCTTAGAAAGCTCATCTTGTTTCTTTGTTTCGAGATCAGCTAATAATTCTTGTTTTTCTGTTATGTCTGTTAGTCTTCTTTTGATATCTTCTGATTCTTTGTCTAGCTCTACTTGTCTTGCATCCAAAAGCTCTTCTTTTTTTATAAATCGGTCTTCTGTCTTTTTAAATTCTGACTCTCGTTCTCTCTCTTCTTTTTTAAGTTCTAGCTCTTTTAATTCTGCCTTTTTCTTTGATTCATCGGTTATTCTAGACGCCTCTTCTTTTGCATCTACTATCATCTGCTTTATTTCTAGCTCCACTCCGCCACGCTTTCCTATTGCAAGGAGATATCGTAGTGCATATCCCAAAGCTCCTCCCACACAAAGTGTAAGAGCAAAAAAGATAATTATTTTTATATTCATATGTGGTCAAAGACCCTTCGGTTAGATACGTTTTATTTATGTCGGTTTAGGTATGTCGTGAAAAAATTCAAGAAGAAAGAGTTTTCATTGTCGGTACGGGTCATGTCGGTATCTACGGTCAGGTCTGTATATTTAATCTAATAACAAGCCAAGTATAACAGAGGGTTGTATTTTGAGCTAGTGGTGTATAATTTGGGGTATGAAAGAAGGGTCAAATAATTACAATCATACTCAAGAAGAAAGTCCTGTTGTTATTGAGGGAATAGAAATTTGGAAAAACCCATCGATGGGTGATGGTGAGCAGTACGCATGGGGTTATGGTGAAGGAGAGGCTAAGCGAATTGAGAATGTAGTTTTACCTAAGATTGACCTTAAAGACCCTGATAAATTTGAAGAGAGTTATCTAAATATCACATCTCTAGGTGCGTGCTCTGGCGAAAATAGAGACCAAATGATTGGCCGTGACCTCACTAGTAAAACTTTTTATAGCCAATATATAGAGAATTTGAACAATACTCAGGGGGGAGATGAAGGCTCAAACTATATCCTCTCTCAGTACCTAACAACCGTAGACAATGGGCTGTTTTTGGAAAACTTTGGTAATAGTGTCAGAAAGATTGATTTTGATAAAAATCATTTTGCGCTTGTTTTGGATGATTCCTTGAAGTTGATAGAAAAAAATAAATTTAATGAATATAAAGATAGAATGAAAAGGCTTGGTGTACCAAAGCGTGACATAAAAAATATTAATGAAACACTCTTTTTTTCTAAAAATTCTAAAGAAATTGATAATGAATTAAGTATGAGTGGTGTTTTGAATCCTGCTAATAAGAAAGAAATAGATTTGTTTGAGAAACTTTTTTCTAACAAAGCCCTAAGGGCGCCAATAGAAAAAGATCTAGGGATTTCTTTTTCTCAGACAAATTTAATTGAATTGTTTAACTTTTTTTCTTATATAAAGAACAAAACAAATGAAGAAGCGGGTCAATTAAGATCTTTTTTAAACAAGTATGGCGGAAGTGGTCTTCGAACCTTTTTGTCTATGGAGCAAGGTGGGCAAGAAATGGGGGGCAAAATCCTAGATCTTGGTGCGAAGCTTCGTCAGGAAGAGTCAGAGAAAATATTTGAAGGATATTCAAAACTTATTGATACGGCAGAAAAAATTAAAGAATTACTTTCAAAATCAATAGAGGGGTCAGACCTGGATATTCCCTCCAAAGAAAAGCTTCCCTACGAACTCTATGAAGCTCTAATGATTCGCGCCAAGGATATTTTGGTGGGGGCAAACAGTATTGCCATGGAAGATATAACGAAATTAAATATAGAAGATGTTTTGAATGCTATTGAGGGTGTGACAACAATGCTGGATATTTTAGCGGATATGCCAGAACAAAAAAATTATGATTTTACTCTTATAAACAAAACAGCAAATGGTCTTAAGTTGAGGGTTGATGACAAGACAAAGGGTTATGAATATGAGCTCAAGACATTTGTTCGTCCAAGAAAAGAAAGAAATGCCCAGGCTCGTATAAATTTTGAGTTGAATTTTGATACGGTTGTACCAAATGAAAATCTTAAAAAAGCATTTTTCAATTCAACAAAATCTCATAAGCAAAACAATCTAATGGAGGGTTCAAATTTAAGAATAGGGATTGATAGAGAGGATCATGAAGAAGCCGGCCGGGCTCATGTATCTCTTGATATGGGGAGGGCTTACCGCGAAGATGATGAATTATCTCGAACAGGTGATGTCTTGGGTAATTTTTTTGAAGAAGCCGTGGACTCACACCACACGACAGAAACATTTTCTCCTGAGTTCGGAGAAGAAGAAACCTTCGCTTCTATAGCAGAGATGTTCCGTCTTTATCTGAATGAACTCCAAGAGAAGCAATAATCTCCTCGTGTTCTTCTGATTGTTTCTCCCAAATTAAGTTAAATATGCTTTCAAATGTTTTTGAGAATGATTCACTTTCTATTATTGTTGTGATCATATTTTCTTCAAAAGAGGTTATTCCAACCTTGTTACCAAAAACTATTATTTGAGCTGGGGGAGAAAAGTTTCCTGGCTTTACTATTCGTCTGGTTACAAGATTTTTTTCATCATATTTTTCTACAAAGATCTTTGTATCTTCAACGAGTGGTGTGATTGCTCTTGTTTGTATATTAGTATCAACTTGTCGCTTTATTTGTAATTGAATCAACTTTTCTATTTCTGGATGATTTCGGTCATCTGGTGACTGGATTAGGAGGATATTTTTTTTGATTGCGATTATATCTGTATATAACTTATTAAGACCCTCTATTCCTTCGAAAAACTGAATATTGGGCTTATCTTCCAGAAGATTGTACTTAGAAACAAGACTTCCAAGAGAATAAATAACCATCTCCTTTGAGAGGGCTATTTCACGCTCCTTTCTTTCTATGTTCTGCATTAAATTACTTGGATGTTGGGCCGAAAAAGTGGCTACAGAGCCTTTGTTTTCAGTCTTTTTTATCAAACCCATAAGCTCGAGCTGCTCGAGGGTTTTGTAGGTGAGACCTCTTTTAATACCGGTCCATTTTGAGAGGGTGCTAGCTCTCTGAACTCCACGGTCAAGCAGAGCCTCATATATTTGAGCTTGATCTTCTGTGAGACCTGCTTGTCTTAGAATATTGTCATTATCCATACCTTTTATGGTACATTATTTGTAATTGTCATACAACTGTGACAATGTGGATAACTAAAAAAGCTTTATTTATCAACGTATTTTGACCTATTTAATAAATTTAATCACAATTAATTGACAAAACAAGGAATAGATGCTATTATATAGACAAGAAAGTTAATTAAGTTCTTTCAAATAAAAAGATATATAGCTGACCGTTCTTCACTCTAATTAAGGAGAGAGTGAGGAGAGCACAAAGAAGTGGATAGTGGTCAAATATATAACTTTAAAGTTTTGCATAGATATTATCCTCCCGAAGTGAAATTGTTCGCAAAAGCAATCACTCCTTCAGTGTGTAGGGTCGCAGTCAAACCTTTGGTCGGCTGTCGGAAAAAAGTATCACATCGTATCGTAGAGATATCGACTGGGCAAGTAAGAAACTAACCCGTCTTACTCCCAGAAATATCTTTAGGATTCTCAAAAGGAGAGAGTAATAAAGAGAAAAGAACTTTGACAATAGAATAAACCCAGGCACATCACATCTGCACAGGTGAGAAAATCACGACAGGATTTTTGTGAGCTGGTTATTAAAAAATTAAATGGTATTGAGCAGTGCAAGGAGAGAGGCACTTTTCGATACCGCAAATATATGCATGTGTAGCGTGTGTATATTTGCGGTGAAAACCGTTGTCATTCCTAGACACAAAACAGGGCGCTATTTATCCAAAGAGCGAGATTCGGACGGATAAAGTATTCATCTCAAAACCAAAAAAGAGATGGAAAAAATTCTTCAATCATCAAACGGTTCAATCCGTCTGACTGTTGTTGGCAAGATCAACTTGCCTTTCTTATCCCAGCACCAATTTCAATTGAAATTGGTGCTGGGTAGGGAATTCAAACCTATTTGTTTTGGTTACTTTTGTCTGCGATTTTTCGTGAGTAAAAGTAACCAAAACAAGAAAAAATGAATGAGAAAAAAGTGCATCAATATAATCTTTTCCCGATGAATCCCTCTTTTGGGAACATTGCAAAAGTTTTGCCAGAGTTAAGCTCTGGCCCAGACTTCAAGATAGCCTTAGGGCTACTTGACCACTATGATTGTGGTCAAAATCTAAAATGGGAGAGCGTGGTTGCTCTTCCAAGAGAGATTGCGAAAACCCTCCACTACGAAGTGGTGGGGAGAGGATACCTCCGGATTAAAAACCCAGAGGTACTTCATGAATTGGGAGTTAATCTCCCAGTTCAAAATAAAAAGTACAACATAAATGTTATCCATATTGATAACATTTATATTGCTGGGATAGAAACCCAGTTATCAAGAGAAGACATCAGCCAGTTAGGCTGGTGGTCCGGAGACTTCTCTGGATATGGGTCTTTAGTAGAAGATCCATTTTCTGTTTTTGTAGACAAAGATTTTGTCTACAAAAACTTAAAGAACATTGGCTACACCGCAATGGATGTAGTCGAATGGGAGTCCTCCCAAGAGAAATCTTGGGAAGGTTTCTTCCAGAAAAAATTTTTGGAAGAAAAAATCCTTCCCTTCTTCCAAGAGAAGAAGGTCGGAGTAAGGATAGCGGATGGCCATTATCTTGGTCGTTCACTAGGTATGAAAAGAGGGGCTGAAAACCCCAGGGATATTTTTCCCAAAACAATTCAAGACCTGCAAGAATTTGCAGGGTTGGGTACCTTCATCCAGCAGTGGCTGAGGGAATAAGGGTTATATAGGGAAAGCAGATGGTTTCTGCTTTCCCTCGTTATTGAAATCTTGAGTTGTAAGAGATTCGAGGTTTCATTGCGAGTAAAAGTTAAACTAAAAACAATCCATGATCCCGTGGAAAGTTCCTGCTATTGCAGGTTTCAAGTCAGAGATGGCAAGGGAAGAGAGTATGAAAAAGATAAAAATTAATCAGGTTCTAGCGAACGGAACAATCTGGCCAGATAATGGCGAGATGATTAATTACCTGTTAGCGGAAGAGATTCCCCTGACAATCATATCGAGAGAAATATTTGATAGTCCCTCGGAAGAGAGGACTATTAAATTTTGCAGCCAGTTCCAGGCTGCAAAAGAAGAGAGGAATCCGAGAGGGGACCTCTTTACCTTTGGATGCAACCCATCCTTCCGGGTGGGGAACATCCAGATAACTGATGGCCACCAGAACAAGTGGTGGCAACTGGCCCTCCTTGGGGAGGGCGGGCTGACTGAAGCCCAAAAAAATAAAGAGGCTCAGTTTCCGGAGGCATTTTGCCCTCCGTTTGATACTAAAAAAATGTATTACGGCCAAATGGGGTACTCCTCCCCATTGGCTGGACTGTCACCAGAAGTGGTGGCAGGAGCGGAGAACAATTTCTTCAATTGGCTGGATGGCCATTGAAGTGAGAGGGGGGGATGGAACCTCCAGGTAGACGTCAAATTCTTCCTGGACTGATAACGGGTTAGGGTTAATCACAAACGGGCAAGCGACTTAAAAATCGCTTGCCCTCGTTATTGAAATCTTGAGTTGTAATAGATTCGAGGTTTCATTGCGAGTATGATGTAAGTAAAGAAATAAAAAAAGAGAGATACAGGCTATGTGATAATAATAAAATATGAGTCACCATAGGATGTTGGTAATATGTACTACTTCTTTTGAAAGAAAACAGCTTTGTTCTCTTTCAAAAGAAGTAAAAAATCTCTCTCCTTCATGTTGCCAACATCCTGCGGTGAATAAAAAAGCTCGGCGCCAGAGGCGCCGAGCTTTTTTATGTTTAATTAAGAAAACTATTTCTTTGGTTTCTTCATTACCTTGTCTACTATTCCATATTTTACTGCTTCTTCGGCACTCATCCAGTAGTCTCGGTCTACATCCTTTGCGATTTTCTCTAGTTTTTGTCCTGTGTTCTCTGAAAGGATTTTGTTTAGAGTATCTCGGATTTTGAGGATGTGTTGGGCGGTGATTTCGATATCGGTTGCTTGTCCTTCGATACCTCCGAGTGGTTGGTGGATCATGACTTCTGAGTTTGGAAGTACAAATCGTTTTCCTTTCTCACCGGCAGATAGAAGCATTGCTCCCATAGACGCAGCGTGTCCTACGCACACTGTCGCGACCTCTGGTTTGATGTGGTTCATAGTGTCGAGGATGGCCATTCCAGCGTGCACACTTCCTCCTGGTGAATTGATGTAAAGATAGATATCTTTCTTTGGATCTTCTGATTCAAGGAAAAGAAGTTGGGCAACTACTACATTTGCTACATGGTCATCAATACCACCTCCAAGGAAGATAATTCTCTCATTTAGAAGCCTGGAGTAGATATCGTATGCTCGTTCTCCAAATTGTGATTTTTCTATAACTGTTGGGATTAACATTGTTTTTGTTGGATTAATTAGATAAAAGTATTTCTAATATAACAAAAAACCTTGAAAATGCTAGGGGATAGGTAACCTCACTTTTTCAGAGGTTGAACCTCTGAAAAAGCGAGGTTTCGAGGATTCTTTGGGGATCATCCAAAGGTGCTTGACAAACTCATACTGATTGTGCTATAATAGAATAAAATAAGTTGAACCTTAAACACTAAAAACGATGAAAACTCTAAAAGTTTTGGCCACTATTGTGGTTGTTACAATTCCTATGATTGTCTTTTCCGGCTGTAGCAAAAATGCTGATGCCGACATTTACACACCATGTCACCAAGACCCAGATTGTTGGGATCAAGGTAATGGCGGAGGTGGTGGTGGAGGAAACACTGGAGCCGGTCTTGTGATCGGGCAAACAGTGATTGGACGGGTTCACGCCCGACCTGAGTCGATGACTCAGATCTATGTACTCTTGCCTGACGGGCAGGTGGTCCGGACAGCAACGAGTAGTTATGTAATCTGGAACGACTTCAGAAATCTCAACTACGATGCCTACGACCTGATGGTGGTCGTAAAGATCACCAGTATGTACAGCAATGCAGCAGGGGCTGATACTTACGGTGACATGGTCACCAGATATCCAGTTCCGAAAGAATAAGGGTTTCATTGACCCTTTTAAGAAAGCCTTTCCATTTCGGGAAGGCTTTTTTGTTTCTTTTTCAGTGATGGAAAAAGAAAGGAATATTTTAGATCCTGAAACGAGTTCAGGATGACGGGCGGTTGTTCAGGATGACACAAGTTCTAAAGTTTAGGGATAAACTCCTGGGTTGCTTCGTACCTCGCAAAGACGGAATCTTTAAAAAGTAATGGGTGTTTATTAAGAGAGAAAAGTAGGATGATATTTTTTCGATGAAAAAAGAAAGAGATACTTGTTGTGAAAATTGATGAGTATTCTGGATCCCCGCCTGCGCGGGGAAGACAACGGGGTGCGATAATGAAAAGTTTTAGATCCTGAAACGAGTTCAGGATGACGGGCGGTTGTTCAGGATGACACAAGTTCTAAAGTTTAGGGATAAACTCCTGGGTTGCTTCGTGCCTCGCAAAGACGGTACATGAGAAGCACTCGTCTTTGCGAGCTTGGCGAAGCAATCAAGGACCTTATCATCCTAGATTGCTTCGTACCTCGCAAAGACGGAATCTTTAAAAAGTAATGGGTGTTTATTAAG
>CAYHDV010000003.1:0-6789 GCA_964355515.1 uncultured Candidatus Saccharibacteria bacterium | reverse complement strand
TTCGTACCTCGCAAAGACGGAATCTTTAAAAAGTAATGGGTGTTTATTAAGAGAGGAAAGTAGGATGATATTTGACTTTAATTCATAAAATGGTATTGTTTAGAAAAAGTAAAAGAACCATGGAAAATGAAATAATAATAGAGGGAATTTCTATTATTGAGTTTTTAAGCTCTCTCAATGATAGGATTGTTCTTCACCTTGAAAACGAGAAGAACTTGGGTGTTTTAAGAAAAACTCATACCCATGCAAGAGGGGCTTTGAATAGGGAAGCTTCATCAATAAGAAAGGATCTAAAAGTTTTGAAGTTTCTCGGAGATGATGCGCTCTCTCTTTTCCCGGAAGAAAACAGAAAGGAGATAAGGAATAAGATGGAGAGAATCAACGGATACTTTTCTTTGAGAGAGGGGAGAGACTTGGAAAAACTGAACTCTGCGGTTGTAGGCCTTCAAATATATTTGGAGATTCTAAAAACCAGAGAAAACTTCTCAGAAGATTTTTTGATTGGTATTATTGCCAATCAAAAGGCGGCCACGTAGTGGCCGCCTTTTTTAATTACTTTTTTGCGAGATTTTCTAAGTATTGAAATACTTTTTCATTTCGCATTGTTACTTCGAGATATTGCTGTACTCTCATTTGGTTTGTTTCTGGGTAGGCTTTTGTTATTTTTTCAATCTCCTGATTGAGCGCCTCGCTGTCGGCTTCTATCTTTTCTGCTTGAGCTATTTTTTCTAAGACAAGCTGGAGTTTCGCCCTCTTGGTGGCTTCTTCTCTCCACTCACCTCGGACTTCTTCTTCTGTTTTTCCAATTTTCTTTAGGTAATCGCTTTTATTTGAACCCATATTTTCTAGGTCATGTGATAATCGAGCAAGCATGTTTTCTGTTTCTATTTCGATAAGAAGGCTTGGTATCTCAATCTTTGTTTCTTCGAGGATTTTTTCTACTATTGCTATACGAGTTTTTTCTTGAGAAATTCTCACTTTGTCTGTGGTGAGGTTTTCTTTCACAGCGATTCTCAAATCTGCAACATTTTCAAATGGGCCAAATTCTTTTGCCACTTCATCTGTTATTTCTGGAAGATCTTTTTCTTCAATGTCTTCATGATTATGATTGGAATGTTCTACTCCAGTCTCATGCATTTTCTGATGTGCTCTCATTTGTCTTAGTTGGAGTAGGGCGTTGTCCACATCTTTATCTCCGATTTCTGGCGCTTCGTCTACCTTTTCTGCTTCGGCTATTTTCTTGTAGTTAGGCAATAGTACTTCTGGCATGACTGCTGTTTTGATTGAAAAACCAAGAGGATTCCCCTTTGCAAGTTTTGTAAGAGAAACAAGAGGCTGACCTATTGCGTCTATTTTGTGCTCGTCTAGGATTTTTGGATAGGCACCAGCAATTGCCATTTCTGCCATCTCCCTCAAGATGTTTTCTTCTCCAACTTTTTGCTCTATCATTTTTGCAGGAGCTTTACCTTTTCTAAATCCATCTATTTCTAAACCGGCCCCTATTATTGATAGGGCTTTTTCTCGATAGCTTTCAAAAATATCAACAGGAATTTCTCCTTTGATTTCTACCATTTTATTTTCCAACGTTTGTATTTCAATATTATTCATGGAGTCTAGTCTACTTATTTCAGGTCTCTTTGTCAAAAATCATAAACATAAAAACCAGTCTCAAAAATGGACTGGTTTTTATTACCTTATATACAGTTATCGTGTAGATGAATCAAACTCAGCATCCAGACCACCAAAGTCAACAGTATCAAGACTTCCATCTATTTCAGCTAAATCATCAGAGGTTTGGCTTTCTTCGATTTCTCGAAGCTCAGCATCTTCTTCTAAAACCACCTCTAATTGTGATGATGAGATAGATTCCTTTGCTTCTCTTGCAAAATAAATTCCTCCTGCAATAAGTAGGGCAACAATGATTATTGATCCTATAAGAGCCCCTTTTGATTCTTGTTGTTCCATATTTTTTTGTTAGATTATTTTTAAACTACCCAGATTTAGTAAACTCTAATTTTTGATTTCTTTTAAAATAGATACTGCCTCTTTAATATTTAAGTGAGCTTTTTTAAGAGAGTCTTTTGCTGATTCTGTAAGGGATTTCAATTCAGCTCGGAAAGCTTCACTTTCTTCTTTTGATTCAGGTTTTTGTTCTAGTAGGCTTTTTATTTTCCCAATAACTTCATAGGCTGAGCTTAGATTTAGCTTTGCTTCAGCGATAAGAGATTGTGATTTGCTTACATCCAATCCTTCTTCTGACATTTTTTGCATTCGAGATTCAACACCGCTAATTGCTTTTGATAGTTGTGCATGAACAATAGCGAATCTTTTTATAAAAATAAATTCTTGAGATTCTCGGATAATTTCTTTCTTTTCTTGTGTCAGAATTTGAACCGAGTCTCGCTTATCTTTCATTTCTTCTCGCGCTGAAGTCATGATATCTTTTTTCTCTTCTCTGCTATTTGCAGCATCAAGTAGTGTCTTTGTTCCGGCTCGCATCTCTATCGCATCTTCTCTTCCTTCGATTCGGATAGCTTTGATATCTTCTCTAGCTTCCCCTGCTTTCAAATGAAACTCTTTAGAGTCCTCTCTTAATTCTTTTCTAAACATTGGGGCAAGAGGTCTTGGCATATCTTCCTTTTCTCTTTCCATTAAGATATCTTGCTTCATTGAGTCCTCATTTGCTATTGCAAAAGTAGGAATAGCAGATAATAGTGCTCCTGCTAAAAGAATATAAGTGATTGATTGGTTTAGTGTTTTTGATTTCATGATTATTGATTAAATTATAATAACGATATTTTAATTATATAACGTATTTATTTGTAATGTAAGCAAAGGGGTCAAAGAGTGATCCTTTTACATAATATGAGACGAGCCTCGCCTCGGATTATTACAGTAAACACCAAAAAACTACCCAGAGGGTAGTTTTTTGGAATTACTATCTACTTAGAGTATTTTTCTTCGTAGAGTTTGATTGATTTTTCGATAGCTTCGATAGCTTCTTTTTTGCCAGTTATTGCAGGTATTGTGACAATAACAGGAGTTCCATCTTTTTTCAAAACTTTGTATGTTTCAAAAAAATGCTTGTATTCTTTAAGATTGTGCTTGTTTATGTCTCCTAGATCTTGGACATCATCCCATCGCCTATCATCTATAGGTACAGCAATTATTTTGTAATCAGATTCTCCGTCATCTATCATTTCCATCACGGCAACTGGTCTTGCTTTCACAAGTATTCCTGGAGCTAGTGGGTAGGTTGTTAGCACGATAACATCAAGCGGGTCGTTGTCTTCCCAGAGTGTTTGAGGGACAAACCCATAATCAAATGGATATGCTGCTGAGCTGTAGTTTGCTCGGTCAAGCGCTATGAGACCTGTCTCTTTGTCTATCTCGTACTTGTTTGGTGAGTTTTTGGGAATTTCAATAATTACATTTATTTCCTCTGGGGTATTTCCCCGTGATACTTCATGCCAAAGATTCATATAATGGTTTTATTATTATTTTATAAAGAAGTTTCTTCTTCAGATTCAGACTCAGTTGTTTCTACTGAAGCTTTCAGATCTTTGAGTGATCCATAACCCTCTTCTCCTTCAGAAAGTTTTTCAGATGATTGTTCGGGAGAAGAAGAAACCTCTGTTCCAGCCACCCCTTTGATATCAATTCTCCAACCTGTTAACCTGTGAGCAAGTCTTACGTTTTGACCTCCTTTACCAATAGCTAGAGACAATTGGTCCTCTGCCACTTCTACCACGGCTGATTTTTCTTCTTCGTTTATTTTGATATCAAGAACTTTTGCTGGAGAGAGACTTGAGGCAACAAATTCTGATGGGTTTTCTGACCATTCGATGATATCAATTTTTTCTCCACCAAGTTCATTCATAACTGTTGTTACTCGGACTCCTCTTTGACCCACAAGTGATCCTATCGGGTCGATACTTTCATCATGTGACCATACGGCTATTTTTGACCGAGACCCAGGCTCTCGTGCGATAGCCTTTAGCTCCACCACACCATTTGCAACTTCTGGAGCTTCAATAGCAAAGAGCTCTGTAATAAAACGAGGATGAGTTCGTGAAAGCCAAAGGTTTACTCCTCGAGCCCCTTCTTCTACAGAGTACAAATATGCTTTTACTCGAGCTCCTTGTTTGTAGAATTCTCCTGGGATTTGTTCTTTCTTTGGGAGCATTCCTGTTGCTCTTCCAAATTCTATAATTACATTTCCTCGGTCGATTTTTTGGACCACTCCATTGATCACAGTTCCTTCTTTGTCTCCATATTCAGAAACAACGCTTTCTCGTTCAGCTTCTCTTATGCCCTGCATGATAACCTGCTTTGCAGTTTGAGCCGCTACACGACCAAAGTCTTCTTCAGTTTCAAGATTGAAAACTATTTCATCTCCGAGCTTGGCATCTTTTTTGATAAGTACTGCCTCGTTTAGGAAAATGTGTTTTTCTTCGTTGTATAGAGGGAGCTTGTCTTCATCTACTTCCTCCA
This sequence comes from uncultured Candidatus Saccharibacteria bacterium, assembly GCA_964355515.1. Taxonomy (GTDB): domain Bacteria; phylum Patescibacteriota; class Minisyncoccia; order Phycocordibacterales; family CSBR16-119; genus CAYHDV01. The sequence continues at coordinate 2,295 of CAYHDV010000003.1, read as the reverse complement.
CCACTTCTTGTTCTCTTCGGAAAGAATGTCTCTCTTCTTCTTTTTCCTCTTCTCCTTCTTCTGGCATTCTGATAGTTGTTTCATCCACAACTATTTTGATTTGCCAAAATTCTGTAGTTCCTGATTCCAGGTCTATTTTTGCTCTGATTATTTGATGTCGTTTTCCAAAATCTTTTCGGTATGCAGCAGCGAGTGCTTGCTCTAGAGCTTCAACGATTTTTACTTTTGGAATTCTTCTTTCTTCTTCTAGCTGATCAAGAGCCAGATTCAATGCTTTTATGTCTAACATATTTAATTGTACCTATATACATAGCTAATTGTATGTATACTCGATATTTAATTTTAATCTTTTAATAAAAAATGTCCGCTTCAAGAAGCGAACAGTACTTTCCTATATTAGCTCTTTTTTCCACATTCGTCAATTTTCCACAAGGAGGAGGTGTAAATAGGTGATATTATAAAAGAGTAATTTTAATACACTATTTATATATGGAACACAAAAGTAAACAACTTATTATCTCTGTAATAGCAATCGTTATTCTCGTACTTTTAGCAATTGTGCTTTTCCGAGGTGGTAAAAAAGATGATGGCCAATTGACAGATGCAGAAAGACAAGCAATTTTGAATTCTCTTGCAAGTGAATCTGGTGTAAGTCCTCTTACAGAAGAGGAGCGGTCGTCAATTCTAAACAATCTAAGTGATGAGCCTACTACTCCTGTGCTTACCGATGAAGAAAGACAAGCAATTCTAAACTCACTTGGTTCTTAATCCTTCTTTATGATAAAGAGCAACTTATTTATAAAAACACATAGCAGGGCGATCTCACTCTCTTTTGCTTTTTTCGCATTGTTACTTTTCTTTTTTTATGGGGGGTCTCTCTTTGCAGGACCACTCACTGCAAATGTCTACAATGGAACATCTGCTGACCCAACCACAGCTACATGGGGACCAAACTTCGGCTGGGTTTCTCTAAATAGTTGCAACAATTCACCAGATGGTCCTTGCAATGCACCTGGCTTTGGGGTAAATCTTGATGTTAATTCAGGTCTCCTTACTGGGCAGGGTTGGTCAAACAACCTTGGCTGGATAAGTTTTGATTCTGGATATACGGCTGTTTGTGGATCAGAGGCAAAACTTGTTAGCAATGATTTAACACAATCAAGCATTTCTTTTAAAGGATGGGCGAGGGCGATTGTGGCACCTTCTACAAATAATCCCAATGATTATTGGAATGGGTGTATATCTCTCTCAGAATTAAATCCAAATGCAGGAAGTGGCTACGGAGTGAAATATCAACCTGCTACAGGAGACATTGTTGGTTCTGCTTGGGGGTCAAACAATATAGGATGGTTGAACTTCGCAGCACATACAATCATAAACCCAGATCAGCCATTTATTCAGTTCTATGCAAACCCAGCCCAAATCCAGCCAGGGCAATCAACTTACCTTGAATGGAATACTATAGATATTCAGAGTTGTACTCCTGTTCCAAATACTGATGACCCAACATGGAACTCTGCAACTATATCAATCCCAATGCAATCACCATGGCAAACAGGATCCCTAACTCAATCAAATACTTATGAGATGGATTGTGTTACACCAGATGGTCAAAACGTGAGTGCTAGTGCGACAGTGTCTGTGGTGGGAGAGCCAATCATCCTTACCGCTCCAGTTCTTGCAAGTCAGGTGGTGGGATCAAATCCTGTTAGCTACGCAAGTACTCTCTCTTGGTCTTCAGCTCAGAACTTCAGTTCTTGCCAGGTACAGCAGTTTGATAACAATGGAAACATCATTCTAGCGGGAGGATTTGGTATTGGACCAATTCAATCGACTTCATACGGTCCTGTTCCGGTACCAGTGCCATTTAACCCCACAACATATATTATTCACTGTAACTCACCCGCGCCTGGTGCTGATTCAAACTCTGTAACTATTTGGCAAGACCAACCAATGCCAGTTCTACAATTGTCAGCTGGATGTGCCGCCACTCCAGCAGATGCTGGGTGGATCCAATGGAATATCGAGGACTACAATTTGAATACTTGTACCATGAACGGTGGAGCTCTGTACCAGTCAAATGCAACAGTTTCTGCGCCTATCGGCTCATACACACTTTCTTGTACAAATCCTATTACCAATCAGACAGATAGCACAACAGCAACAGTAACAGTGGGAACAGGAAGCTGTCTTGTACCAGTAGGAACTATAGACCCAGATATTGTTATTATAGAAATTTAAAACAGAAAAAACGCTCGCAAACATGCGAGCGTTTTTCATATGTAGATTTAAATA
>CAYHDV010000002.1:73177-96108 GCA_964355515.1 uncultured Candidatus Saccharibacteria bacterium | reverse complement strand
TGCCGCAGCATCCACGAGGTCTGAATTTTCTCGAATAAATTTAATATCTAACATGTTGTCTATTATATAGAAGTACAAGGAATAAAAAAAGCCCCGCGCCAAGGCGCGGGGCTTTCAATATCAACAAGACTCAGGCCTCTTTTGCTTTTGTATCAAAAGCAAAGTCTATACCCACTACATTCAGATAAGTAAGCAGAAAAGTGATAATGCTTGCCAAGGCAACAAATACTCCTGTAGTGCCATCCTCAACTGCACATGCTGAAGTGAAACCAACAATTACCGCAATCAGAAAGACGAACCCGGCCATCTCTCCACCGAACCCTTTTCCGTAGAAACCACCCCTTTCTTTTTCCTTTAGGGCAGCATGTCGTACCCCGACCCCAATCAAAAGGGTGACCACCGGGAAGAACAGAAGTCCAATCTGAAACCCCATGTACTTGTTCAAGATAATCATGGTAATCGCAGGAAGGGCCAAGGGTAGTGTTTGACGGGCCACGAGTCTGATAATCCCGAAAATCCCATCAAAAATGAAGAACAGGAGATCAATGAACGTTTTTTTAGTTTCTTTTTCCATTTTTTTAATTGTTAAAGGCCTATACCCTAGTTTATGTTTAATTTAAGTATAGCATTTATACATAATATTGTCAAGTATTAAAAACTGATCAAAAATCATTACCCGTAATCCTCAAACCTTCCGACACTTGAGCTTTAACTTTTAAAATACTCACGGTTTTTTTGATTAGTGCGAAGCTTTAGCGACAGCGATCAGCGTAGCGCCAAAAAAACCGTGATTTATTTTTTAGGTAAAGTGAGGTGTCTTGGCTTTTTGCTTCCTTTTTTGCCAAGAAAAAAGGAAGAGATTCTTGTTACGGAAAAGTGATTGATATCCTGGATCCCTGCCTTCGCAGGGAAGACAACGGGGTGTGATGACGAAAAGGGATTTATATCCTGAAACGAGTTCAGGATGACAGGGCTTTTACTTTCAATAGTGAAAATAAAGTGTTGAGACTTCAAGTCAAAAATGAAACCTATCTGATATAATCTGTCTATGCAAACCCTACTCCCAGAAAACTTCCCCACCCGTCTTTCTGAAATCCCCAAGCCACCGGAGAAACTCTACTACAGAGGAACTCTTCCCTCTTGGGATGACTTCATCTTCCTCGCTGTTGTTGGTTCTCGAAACTACACAAGCTATGGCAAAAGCGTAATCGAAAAACTCATAGGAGGACTTGCTGGACGACCAGTAGTGATTGTCTCTGGGCTTGCGCTCGGTACAGACGCACTTGCCCACAAAGAGGCTCTGAAAAATAAGTTACTGACTATCGCCATCCCCGGATCAGGGATTGATGACTCTGCTATCGCTCCACGCACAAACTACGCCCTTGCTCAAGAAATCCTCCATTCTGGTGGAGCGCTTATTTCTGAGTTTGACCCCACATTCCAAGCTGCGCCTTGGGCATTCCCCCAGCGAAACAGAATCATGGCAGGACTTTGCCATGCGGTACTTGTAATTGAAGCCGGAGAAAAATCAGGGACTCTCATCACAGCCAAAATTGCAAACGAATACAGCCGAGATGTACTCTCTGTCCCAGGATCTATATTTTCAGAAAGCTCAAAGGGGGCAAATAAGCTCCTTCACCAAGGAGCGACACCTATCACTTGTATAGAGGACCTACTCGAAGCTCTCGGATTTTCTGATGAAGGCAGGCAAAAAGAATTGCCACTAGATAATTTCACCGAGAAAGAACTCTTCATACTACGAGCTCTTCATGAACCCAAATCCCGAGATGATTTGGTCTCAGAATTGTCTCTTCCTATTTATGAAATAAACATCACACTTTCTATGCTTGAGATAAAGGGTGCAGTAAAAGAAGACCAGGGATTAATACGAAGGATTTAAGTCTCTTTACAAAAAATCTCTTTTGTAGTACTGTGAGGTCAAATACAAAATTGAAAACATCATGCAACAAGAACACTACTTAATTCTTGTTGCAAGCCTACCCGGGCCCGAACAAGAAGAAAAAGACGAACTGGAACAAAAAGCTGATAGTTTGGTTGGGAAAATCCCAAACCTTGACCAGTCAAGGATAACGATGGTTGATTCTGGTCTAAATTCAAAGACCGCAGATTTACTAGCTAAAGCTTGGGACTTTCCAGACAAAGAGAACCAGGTAAACTACAGCGATTTGTTTACCAGGAGTTCATTTGAAAGAGGCCCTAGAAAATATTCAGAGACAATTGATTCGTTTTTGAAACTCCAACAAACTCTTTTTTCTCAAAATCCGTCTATTGTGATTTCTACTGCCTTTGTCTTGTATTCTATTCTTGATTTACTCAGAGTTAGCAAAGATGGATTAACAATCGGTAAGAAAACTTCGATAATCGTTTTAAAAAAGACGGACTCAGTTTACAAAAAAGAGTTCATCTTATAAGACCTTGCACATGTTTGTGGCAAGGTCTTTTTATTTACCAATTTACATTATCTTTAAGCAGAAAAAAGTGGAAGAGCTTTCTTCACCATAATTTATGATTCCCATGAATACTGAAATCTAATTTTTAGTAATAAAATTCTGGATCCCCGCCTACGCGGGGAAGACCCACCCAAGACGGACAAGCGGGTAGTTATGTTTGGTGAAGTTTTATAGTTTTGATATTCCCTTACTTTTTTCCTGTCAAAAAAGTAAGCAAAAAGACCAGACACCTCACTTTTTACTAAAAACACCACAATTTTTCCTAAAGTCGCTAACCGGCTACGCCTACAAGCGCTCCTTCTTAACGAAAAAATTATGTTGTTTTCTTAACGTAAAAAGCTCAAGTGTCGAAAATCTTGAAGATGTTCGTTAGATGGCTTTTCTGACCGTTTTCTAAAATATCGTTAAGAAAAATAGATACATTCTCGAATAGTGCGTAGCTCGTAGCGATAGCGCTTAGCGTAGCACCGAGAATGTATCTATTTTTTAGGTATTTTGGAAGAGGTCTAGCTTTTTTGTTTCTTTTTCAGCGATGGAAAAAGAAAGATAAAAATTTTTGTTTTCTACAATCCAATACTCAAACTAAATTTACAAATTTGCAAAAAAAATACTTCAATGTTACTAATTAAGGAATAATGAAAAAACTTGTTATCGTCGAGTCACCGGCAAAAGCAAAAACAATTGAAAAATATCTCGGCAAGGACTACGTGGTTCGTGCTTCTATTGGGCACATCCGCGACCTACCAAAAACCAACAAAGATGCTATTGATATCCCTGCTGGCTTTGTTCCTCGGTATGAAATCTCTCCTCTCAAGAAAAAAGTTGTGAGCGAGCTTATCAGCTTGGCAAATAAATCAGATGAAGTAATCCTTGCAACCGATCTTGACCGTGAAGGAGAAGCTATTGCTTGGCACTTGGCAGAGGCTCTTCAATTGAAAAACCCCAAACGAATAGTCTTCAACGAAATTACAAAGGATGCTATTCAAGAAGCAATCAAAAACCCACGCGAGGTGGATATCAAATTAAAAGAAGCCCAAGAGGCCCGACGAGTTCTCGACCGTCTTTTTGGTTATGATTTGTCAGGATTAATTTGGAAAAAAGTTCGCTATGGATTGTCCGCTGGACGAGTTCAATCACCTGCTCTACGCATCATCATGGAACGCGAACGAGAAATACGGGCATTTATTCCAGAAGATTATTTTGTATTGTCTGGAAATTTCTCGAAAGATTCTTCTCAATTTCTTTTGAAATGTGATACTGACCCAACAGAAAAATCAGAAGCTGACCGAATTGAGGCCGAAGGAAACAATGGCTCTTGGTCTATTGTCGCCGTCAAAGAAACCGCAGGGAAAAGAAACCCAAACGCTCCGTTTACCACATCCACCCTTCAGCAGTCTGCCTCTACACGACTGGGCTTTGCACCGTCCCGCACCATGCGTGTCGCACAAAAATTATATGAAAAGGGTCATATCACCTACATGCGAACCGATAGTCGCAATTTGTCACAGCAAGCCTTGGGACAGATTTATGCATACATAGAAAAGAATCTAGGCAAGAATTATCTCGAGCCTCGTGTGTATGGAAAACAAAGCAAAAATGCGCAGGAAGCTCATGAGGCAATTCGCCCTACAACTATTTCATCAAAGACCGCTGGGGACACTGCCGAAGAACAAGAACTGTACCGATTGATTTGGGACCGTACTGTTGCGAGTCAAATGGCATCCGCTGATGTTTTGAAAACAAAAATCTCCGCAAATATTGCAAGTGGTACTATTCCAAACTTCTCTATCAACGGACAACAAATATTATTCCCAGGATGGCTGGCAGTCGATACTCGAAGTCGGTCAGAAGATGTGGAGCTGCCAAAACTCGCCGAAGGTGACGCTATCAATCTGGATGAACTATTCGTCGAAGCCAAACAAACTACCCCACCAAATAGATATTCAGAAGCTGGCTTAATCAAAGAACTCGAAAAACGTGGTATCGGTAGACCATCTACTTATGCCAGCACTATCAATACACTCGTCGAGCGTGAATACGTCACCAAAGAAGGTCGCACCCTGATCCCCACAGACACAGGTGATGTGGTGAGTTCATTTGTCGAAGAATATTTTGGTCACTATATCAGTGATGATTTCACTGCGGATATGGAAACAAAACTAGACCATATTGCCGATGGAACCCGAGAATATATTCCTACTCTATCAGAATTCTATACTCCATTTTCTGCTGAAGTTGCCTCAAAAGAAAACATCCCAAAAATCACCAACATGGGCGAAGCTGATGCAAAATATGTTTGTCCAAAATGCAAAGCTTCTATGGTTATCAAACTTGGTCGTGGTGGTAAATTCTTGTCCTGTGGAACCTATCCTGACTGTGATGGAGCACTAACCATAGATGGAAAGGAAATCCGAGCCGAAGAACCACTAGGGATCCACCCTGAAACAAAGTTACCTATCTATGTCATGAATGGGCGTTTTGGTCCGTATGTACAAATGGGCGAATCTCCAAAAATCCCAAAGAAAACTACATTTCCAAAAGGACACAAAAAAACTGATTCAGAAAAAGAAATGTTGAAAAAACAAGCCGAAGAAATCAAATCTGCAAAAGAACTACCAAGACCAAAGATGGCTTCTATCCCCCCACAGATAAAGCCAGAAGAAATTACCCTGGTTCAGGCGGTGCATCTGCTTGTCTTGCCACGCACTCTTGGTGAGCATCCAGATGATGGCGAACCCGTGATTGCAAACATCGGGAAGTTCGGACCATACATCGGACACAATCGAGATTTCCGTTCAATCAAAAAGACAGAGGCATTTACTCCGTATGATATTATCCTGGAACAAGCTTTAAATCTCTTGAATCAACCAAAATCACTACCAAAAGGTGTAGAGTTATTCAAAAATCTTGGCAAACATCCAAAAACAGGAAAAGATATTTTGTTATTGAAATCAAAATCAGGTTTCTATATGCAAAAAGGTTTGAAGCGTATTTGGCTGGATGATAAACAAGATCCAGAAAAGTTTACGCTAGATGACGCGGTTAAAATGTTGTAAAAAATAAAACCCCACGAAACAATCGTTTCATGGGGTTTGAGAGAAAGCTACTCCTTTTTGGCTTTCTTCAGAATTATCGCTATTCGATTTGTCACACAATAGCCCTCTACGTAAGTCGAATCTTTTGCATAGACCCGATCGTAACAACGAACACCTTTTTCATAGAGAGGCATTCTTGGATCCCTATCCAATCTGTAACCCTGACCATCAATATCTTCAAGGAAAAGAGAGTCTCCCTCTTCATAGAGATTGAGACCATCATTTTTGAGAATTGTTACCGTGTTGTCGTCAAGAAATTTAATTTTTGCTTCTGGAATGCTTCCACAAGAGGCAAAAACAACAGTAATTAAAGAAAAGAGCAATATATTTTTCATGGTATCTAGGATTTAGAGTTTATTAAAGCTTATCACATATAAAGACTATTGTCAATATCTTAAGAAAGACACTGTAAAAATAAAAAACCGTTCTGTCACAGCAGAACGGTTTTTCTAACTTTCAGTTATTTCATGGGCGTACCCCAAAGAAAGCTACGCCAATCATGTATAGTATGCTAACAATGCTTACGATACCCCCAAAGAAGACACCAAGCATAGCTATTGAAAACCCAGAAACTAATCCTAGAATTAGGATGAAGAATCCAAGCTTCATAATAGCAATGATAACATCATCAGCACGGAGCTTCTCTGGTTGTTTTACTGGAATTACGCACTTTAAACGTGGTCTTTTCCTCCAATGTGAAAAATCTTTTGTCATGGTGTTGTATTTATTAATGTGCAATAATGATGAAAATTCTTGTTTATATAGTAACATAGTATGTAAACAATGTAAAGAATCAAAAACCCCCGTATAATAAGCCTTATTTCCGAACATCTTCTTACCTTCCGACACTTGAGCTTTAACTTTTAAAATATTCACGGTTTTTTTGATTAGTGCGAAGCTTTAGCGATAGCGATCAGCGTAGCACCAAAAAAACCGTGAGTTATTTTTTAGGTAAAGTGAGGTGTCTGGTCTTTTTGCTTACTTTTTTGACAGGAAAAAAGTAAGGTATTCTTGTTTTAAAAAAGTGATGGGTGTTCTGGATCCCCGCCTGTGCGGGGAAGACAACGGGGTGTGATGGTGAAAAGGACTTTAGATCCTGAAATAAATTCAGGATGACGATTATATTGTATTGTGGTGACAAGTTTTAGATCCTGGAACCCAACTCCGCATAAGGCTATGTTGGGCACGGTAAGTTCAGGATTACACATCCAAGATGGGATAGTAGGATTCAGCATGGTAGGACCCTTCTTTTAATAATGAAACAAAAACCCCTTCTATATTTCCAAAACCTAATATACAATTACAAGTATGGAAAACAAAACCTACCCAAACATAGAAGACCTCTATGCTCTCATGCAGAAAACACCTTCTGCTGTTGACAAAACATGGATTCAAAAAGCCTATGATTTTTCCGAGCAAGCTCATCAGGGACAGAAGCGAGCAAATGGAGACCCCTACTTCTATCATGCATTTGAAGTGGCGAAGAACCTTGCTAGTTTTGGTATGGACAAGACAACTATTGTCGCTGGGTTCCTCCACGACACTATAGAAGATACTTCTGTAACAGAAGACGAAGTAGAAAATGAATTCGGCAAAGAAGTTGTCTTCCTTGTGAATGGCGTGACCAAGCTTGGGACTCTAAAATACAAAGGAGCAGAAAGACATGTGGAGTCTCTCCGAAAGTTCTTTGTGGCAATGGCAGAAGACGCCAGGGTAATCATCATCAAGCTTGCAGACAGGCTCCACAATGTGCAGACGCTTCAGTATCTCAAAGACCGACCTGACAAACAAAAAAGAATTGCCTTGGAGAGTATTGAGATCCATGCACCTCTCGCAAATAGACTTGGTATGTGGAAATTAAAAACAGAGATAGAGGAGCTTGCCTTCCCTTTTGCCTATCCAGAAAAATACAAACAAGTCCAAGGACTTCTCAAACAAAAATCTCACACTACTCAGACATATCTGGAACAAGTCTACAAATCACTTCGTAAGGAACTTGCAAAATATTCGATAAGTGTTGCAGAAGCTAGCTATCGAATCAAGGGTGCTTATAGTCTTTACAAAAAGCTTCAACAAAAAGACATGGATATCGACAAGATATACGATATCGTTGCGCTTAGAGTGATTGTGCCAACAGTTGAGGACTGTTATCGAGTACTCGGAATTATCCACTCACTCTGGCGACCCCTTCCAGGACGAATCAAGGACTTTATCGCTCTTCCAAAACCAAATGGGTACCAATCCCTACACACCACTATCTTCACGGGAAACGGAGGAATAGCTGAAGTCCAAATACGAACACTCGAAATGCACCAAGAAGCAGAGTACGGTATTGCTTCTCATTTTGGATATAAAAGAAAAAAATACGAAAAGAAAATAAATGAAACTACTAACTGGATTCCAGAATTTACAAATCTACAAGACTCAACAAAGGACCCAGAACATTTCATAGAAAACTTAAGGCTAGACTTTTTTAACAAGCGAATTTTCGTATTTACTCCAAATGGAGATGTTATTGACCTACCAGAAGGATCAAGTGCTATAGACTTTGCCTTTAGTGTTCATACTGATATCGGGCTTCATGCCAATGCTGCAAATATAAATGGGAAAAATTCAAAACTAGAAAGTATCTTAAAAAATGGCGATATCGTACGGATTGAAACAAACAAAAAAAATGGACCTTCTGCAAAATGGCTTCCTCATGTGAAAACAACTCTTGCAAAAAGACAAATCAAAAACTACATAGGAGAAAATAGTATGGTAAATAATTTTATGAATAGATTTAAATAACAAAACCCCGTAAGGGGTTTTGTTATTTTTTATTTAAAGAGAGAAATTTGAAATATTATACAAATCATCTAGCTCTTTTTCTGATTCTTCTTGTTCCTCTTTTGTTCTATCTTCATCCATATCTTCTTTCTCGTACTCTTCTTCTCCTTCTTCCATGACTTCAGAAAGGGATTCCGATCTATCTTCTATTGCTGGTGAATCTTCTAGTATATCTACAGCTTTGGTATTTTTTTCTATATGACGATCCATTAGAGAATTTTTCCCAGTTGACTGAACAGCATTGATGAGATCCAGAATTGTGTATAGGTCTTCATTTGAGAAGAAATCTATTTTGATCTGGCCCCCTCCCTCTTTTTTATCTATGTGAACTCTGGTACCTAGAGCTTCTTGCATCTTCCCTTCCATCTCCTCTACTTCAGGGTCTGGCAAGAGCTCTTTCTTTCGGACCTTATCCTTGGCCACAAGCCTTGCGAGTCTCTCAGCCTCACGAACAGAAATCTTTTTGTACATTATTTCCTTAAACAAAACAGTTCTTTCATCTGGTTTGTCTTTGAGCATCAAGAGAGGTCTTGTGTGTCCTTCACTTATCTTCCCTGCAGACAATGCATCGAGCATCTCACTTGGCAAAGCAAGTATCCGGAGTGAGTTTGAAACATATACCCTACTTCTACCAACCTTTCTTCCAATTTCCCCATGAGAAAAACCAAACTCATCTACAAATCTCTGGAAAGCCCTTGCCCTCTCCACGGCGTTTAGATCTTCTCTTTGGAGATTTTCTATGATTGCAAGCTCAAGCTTCACCATTGGATCTTGGTCTTTTCTGATGATCGCTGGGACTTGAGACAGACCTGCAAGCCGAGAAGCCCGAAGTCTCCGCTCTCCGGCTATAAGCTCATAAGAAACTCGTATTCCCTCTTCTGTTTCTTCTTCTACTCGAGTGACTACAAGTGGCTGGAGTACTCCATACTGACGAATGGATTCTGACAGGTCTCGAAGTGGGCCCTCTTCGAATTCTCTTCTTGGCTGGTAAGGGTTTGGACTAATTTTGCCCACATCTATAAAAAATATTGAATCACTATATAATTCTGACATGAGGGTAGTATAGCATACTCAAAAATTCTTCTTTTTTACAAAAATGTTAAAAAACTGTTTAAAAAATTTGGATATATGAGTTATAATTTTAATATTTAAAGTATCACTTCTTACTTTTTAGCAGTATGTCCAGCTACCTGAAAATTTTTGTTTTAATAAGCATGATTGTTTTTTTTGCGATGCTTGTTTTTGGTTACCATACTAATAAACAGACAGCAGCAAACAGGGTTCTTTTTGCAAATTCTATTGACTCAGTACGAGTTGTCACTGACCCAGAACCAGCTGATCACTCTTTCCTGGAAATACCTGTAAGTGACTTTCCAATAGAAGATAACTTTCTTGTTGTAAATCCAACATCTCCAACTCCCCAAAATATCCCCCCACAACCAGAAGATATCGAAGCCCTACCTGAATCTGGAACAAGTCTTTATACAGGACCAATTCCTCATATATTTTTTCATAGCCTTATCATATATCCAGAACAAGCAGATAGTTTTAGCGGATATGATGACTATATGATAACTCGGGATCAATTCAATATAATTTTGGAGCAACTTTACAACCAGAATTATATCCTTATCGATTCAAGAATTCTCTACTCGATAAAAACTGATGGAACTCTTGCGAAGAAAAATCTCTATCTACCAGAGGGTAAAAAGCCCCTTGTCCTATCTATTGATGACTTAAGCTATTACAACTATATGAAAAACGATGGCTTTGCAAATAAGCTTGTATTAGATGGAGGAAAAATAAAAACCGAAGTTATAACTCCAGAAGGAGAAACTATTATTACAAGAGATGGTGACGTCGTGCCTATTATTGATGGTTTTGTAGAGCAACACCCAGACTTCTCATGGCAAGGAGCCAAAGGTATTATCGCCCTAACCGGATATGAAGGAATCTTGGGATATGATACTCATCTTGATGGAGAGCGAGGTGAGATGGAAATTTCTTTGGTAAAACCAATTGTCCAAGCTCTCAAAAATACTGGATGGATTTTTGCAAGTCACAGTTATAGCCACGGAGCATCATTCAGACTAGGAACAATATCAGAAGATGGATTGGCTAATGACATCAATAATTGGAGCCAAGGAGTTGGATCAATTGTGGGAGACACAAATATTTTCATAGGACCATTTGGTCAGATATTTCAAGAAAATAATTCACGAAGGTCGCAACTTATAGAGGCTGGTTTCCCCATTCTCTATGGTGTAGGTCTGAATCATTATCTTGCCTACTTTAATAACCATCTTGTTATGGACAGAATAGATATAGATGGGTACCGATTAAAAAATAACCCAAACAAACTAAAAAGTTTGCTCGGATTATCTGTTGAAGAATTATAGATTTCTATTAAATTGCTTTTTGAGTAAAATTTAGTAGAATCTTTGGGTAAGCTCGGGTGGCGGAACCTGCCTGCCGGCAGGTTGGTAGGAGGATTACAATACGGATATTGTAATACTCCACGACTCAATTTATTTTTTTAGTGCCCGGGTGGCGGAATTGGTAGACGCGCACGACTCAAAATCGTGTTCCGAAAGGGGTGGGAGTTCGATTCTCCCCCCGGGCACTAAGAAAAGAAATTAAAAATCGTGTTCCGAAAGGGGTGGGAGTTCGATTCTCCCCCCGGGCACATAAAGCAATAGCCTTGGACATGACAGTGTTTGAGGCTTTTGCTTTACTGGTTGGGGTGGAATCGAACCAAAGGCGCGCGAAGCCCGGAACGAGCGATAGCGAGTGAGGAAGCGCCTGAGTGGGGGTCGATGGAGCGAGATATTTTGTGAGTGAAACGAAATAAAATATCCGCGAGAGTAACCGATTCTCCCCCCGGGCACTAAGAAAAGAAATAAAACAAAATCGTGCCACAAAATTGAGAAAAAGAAAAACGGCCACCCCAAGGGGTGGCCGTAAGCAATACCAGTATATAAAGGATTTACAGACATTACAGTGTCAACCTTCCTTCACCATTAAATCTTCGGCGTCCCCTGTGACATCAAAAATATTTGATCAGCTAGACAATCTTAAGTGTTGCTTTCGCGAATCCTTTCAAAAGTTGCTTCGGGGCCTAACAATTCTGGTCAAGTACTACTTAAGCTATATTAAATCATATTTAAGATTTTTTGCAAGCAACAAAATAAAGTCAGAAAGTTAAAAACGGCCACCCCAAGGGGTGGCCGTCAGACGCATTTCGCCAATCGAATTTATCAGTGACCATCTAGCCCTTTCATCTTGTCATAAGAAAGAATCATAGAGATTCCGGGACAGGGGCGACTCCCTGTGTGTGGGTGACGCGTAAGATTGACTTCTCAAGATACTTAGATGCTTCAGTTCTCTTGAGCAACCTTTAGTTGATCAAGCTAATAATAAATGTGGTAGTGCAAGTACTTGTAAAAGCAATGCATTCATCACCATACTTATTGGGTTAACCCATTCAGAAATCTCTGGATCAAAGGTTGTTTGCACCTCCCCAAAGCATATCGGAGCTTACCCCGTCTTTCATCGGTACGTCTTTATATTATTTAAACAAATATCTATTGCAAAAGCAATCAACCAAATGTATAGTCAAGAACAATGAAGCCCAAAATAGTAATCATTTGCGGACAAACAGCAACAGGAAAATCAGACCTTGGCGTGGAGGTTGCCAAAGTTTTTGATGGCGAAATTGTTTCTGCTGATTCAAGACAGGTTTACAAAGGGCTCGATCTAGGCTCTGGGAAAATCACAAAAGAAGAAATGAAAGGAATTCCTCATCATATGCTTGATGTCATAGATCCAAAAGAAACTTACTCTGTTTCTCTATACAAAAAACAAGCACTAACAATCATGGAAGATATTATCTCTCGGGGAAAAGTACCAATTGTCGTTGGGGGCACAGGGCAATACATCGAAGCGCTGGTAGACAATCCAAGTTTTCCTGAAGTTCCACCAAATATTGTTCTAAGGGGGATGCTAGAAGAAATGGGTACCGATGAACTCTTTGCCATCTTAAAAGAAAAAGACTCTCGGCGAGCAAACGAAATAGACGGGAAAAACAGACCCAGACTAATCCGAGCACTCGAAATATATGACGCACTTGGAGAGATACCAGAATCAACTCACAGTGAAGGATTGTTCGAGACACTCCAAATTGGTTTTAAGCTTGGAAAAAAGGAACTCCAAGAAAAAATAGAAAGAAGAATTGATGTACGATTAGACATGGGGATGATAGATGAAGTTTCAAATCTACAGAAAAATGGAGTGACTTGGGCTAGACTCGAATCTTTTGGTCTTGAATATCAACAAATAGCAGAGTATCTCCAAGGGAAAAAAGATTTTGAAGAAATGAAATATATTCTAACAATCAAAACTCGCCAATTCGCCAAAAGACAACTCACATGGTTTCAGAGAGATAAGAGAATCAAGTGGTTTTCTCCAGAGAAAAAAGATGAAATTTTGGTAGAGGTAAAGGAATTTTTAAGTAAATAAAAAGCCCTCTGACAAGAAGGCTTTTTAGTCTATCTAAGATAGAATCAAATTAAGGTTTAGAGCTGTTTTAATCTCCATTAGAGAATTTGGAGACTTTTCACAACCAACTAGGGCTGAAAGTTCGGTGATTTTCCCCATCTCCAAAACTGGGATAAAAAATTCCACCATGGGATTTAGATCAGCAGGCAAAGAACACTCAAAATGAACTATCTTCTGAAAGAACAGAAGCTGATTGAACACGTGCCTTTCTTCCTTCTGAATAGCATCCCACATGATTTGGATATTATCTTCAAGACACTTTGGTCCACTTCGCAATGGACCAGAAAAAAATACAATCTCTCCAGAAGAACTCATCCTCTTCATTTTTCTCAAAGAGGCCTGAGCAACAATCCGAAGGTCAGTGTATGTTCTTGCATTCTCGATCATTATTCTATGGCGCTCATCTATACCATGCTTGGAAGCGTCACATGTTGCCAGAGCTAAAATTTCTCTGACTTTTGGGGTGAATATTCTTTTTGTCATTTTTCGTTCTTTTTTTATAGATTATCGTAGGTATTACCAAAAAGCAAGAAAATCACCCAAGGGTGATTTTCTTGCTTTTTGCGGGCGATGAGGCCTGCCTGCCGGTAGGCAGGGAATCGGGAGCCTTGCATAAATTCACAATAGTCATTAAAACTCCTTTGTTCATTTAACTCTCATGGCCCAGCACTTAATTTAGAAAAAATTAAGTGCTGGCTCACTCCATTGACCTCCACTCGGCGTCTCAGCCTGTTGGGCTGGCTTCGCGACGCCTCGGTTCGATTCCCTCCCTGACCCGTATGATGTAGAAAAACAAATATATTCATATCTGTTTTTCACATCACATGCGGGCGATGAGGGAATCGAACCCCCCACTAAGGTTTTGGAAACCTTTATTATACCGATTAACTAATCGCCCTTATTTATATCTACAAGCTACAAAATCCGCGCTTGGCGGACTTTATTGTAGCATAATTAAATTTATTTTTTAACCTCTGTGAAGGGAACTCTTTTGTTTAGTTTTTTACTAAATTTAATAAGAGTCAGCTTTTCAGGATTCTGCTTTTTGTTCTTCCAAGTCCTGTAAACCTCTTTTGTCTCCTTGTTTTTTAAGATTGTTTGGTGATTTTGAGCCATAATTATATTTTATTTAAGAGATTTTAAGAATACTATAAACAGCCAAACTTTGCAATAGGCTTGTAATTTATCGACTTTTTTTGTACTCTATATGAGTTCAAAAGAACACTGCGCGTCGGTACCCAAGCGGTCAACGGGGGTAGACTGTAAATCTACTGGCATTGCCTTCACAAGTTCGAATCTTGTCCGGCGCACATTAAATACTTGGACCCTAAAGTATCACTTTAGGGTTTTAGTATTTAAATGCAAGTCGGCAAATTCGAAAGACGGAGCCGGTATATTCAGTATTTATTCAAGAATGAAATGATTGAGTATAAATACTAATGCTTTAGTGCAAGACGAGCGATAGCGAGTGCTTGTCGGCGAGTCGGGTGAGAAAGTGGGGGGCACTTTCGCAAGACCTTTTGAGATAGTTTGTGAGTCTGACGAAACAAAGTATCCAAAAGGTGTACAGAATCTGTAAGATTCGCGAGCACTTAGATTTTTGCGAGAGCAACGAAGCAAAAAGCTTAGTGACTTGTGACCGAATCTTGTCCGGCGCACCACAAGAGCACTTCCATTTTCATAGTCGCTAACACTTCTTGAAAATTAGGTCGCACATAAAACAAATAGTCTGGATGCAACGCATCTAGGCTTTTTGTTTTAGTGATGCAGGTAAGATTCGAACCGAGGCGTCGCGAAGCCAGCTCGCAGGGCTGAGACGCCGAGTGGATGAAAAACAAACTGCTTTGTTTTTCATCGTGAGTGAGCTTACGAGCGAGGGTGGCTTTTCAAAAATTTAGAAGAAAGACAAAAGCTCTTGTCTCTGAATTTTTGAAAAGTCGATGGAGTGAGCCCCGCAATTAATTTCTTTCAAATTAATTGCTGGGCCACGAGAGTGACCGAATCTTGTCCGGCGCACAAAACAAAAACCCTAAACAGGGTTTTTAGTCTCTAACAATTCCCAGCCAGACTCAAGAAGGGCCTGATGTATCTCTTCTTTTGAATGTGTCTCAATAAAGAGAAGGTCCACCAACTTGAATTTATCACAATCCTTTAATGGTGTCTTATGTAAAGTTCCTTTTGGGGTTCCAGGTATTATTCTTGTTATTCTAGCCTCCTTACAAAAAGCTTGCCCAACAATATAATAGTCACCCTTACGGCAACCTCTAATAATAACTCGACCTCGGTTAACCATGTCGTTAATCTTAAAATCCCTACCATAACGGATCTCTACCTTTTTCCCATTTTCAATAAAAGGAACCCTCAAGATTACTTTATCTTTCGCCATCTTTTTAATTTTAAAAATACTCTCTTGCCTGGCATTTGTCAACAAAAACCACGACTCTTTCGAGCCGCGGTTTTTTGATTTATGCAAGTATTTTTATTTTTCTTGAAACTCTTTTTTTCTTTTCCTCAAGCTTAACCACTAGCTCTTTGTTTTTTTCTTCAACAAATATTTTTGAGCCTTCTCCCGCGTCACCACTAATTATTTTCTCAGCAATAGGATTTAGGATTTTTGTTTGAATCAATCGATTAAGTGGTCTTGCTCCGTATTGTGGATCATAGCCTGTTTCTGCTAAGTAGGATAAAGCTTCTTCTGAAATAGCCAAATCGATTTTCTTTCCAAGTAATCTTTTCTTAACAACTTCTATTCGAAGAGAAACAATTTCTTTGATAGCTTCTTTTGATAGAACATCAAACACAACTATTTCATCAAGACGGTTGAGGAACTCTGGCCGGAAATGTTTTTTCAAACTTTCCAATACTTTTTCCTTTGTCTTTGTATATTCTTTTTCGGAAGTGTGATCGTTGAATCCTATAGACTCCATTTTTTGGATATATTCAGAACCAATGTTTGAAGTGAGAATAATTACTGTATTTTTGAAGTTAACAATTCTGCCTTTTCCATCAGTAAGTCTTCCATCATCTAGAACCTGAAGAAGTAGGTTAAAAACTTCTGGGTGAGCTTTTTCTATCTCATCAAACAAAACAACTGAGTATGGCCTGTGACGAATCGCCTCTGTGAGACTTCCTGATTCATCATGCCCCACATATCCTGGAGGTGACCCAATCAATTTTGAAGTTGAATGTCTTTCCATAAATTCAGACATGTCTACTCTGATAAGAGCTTTCTCGTCGTTAAACATAAACTCTGCAAGAGTCTTTGTGAGCTCTGTTTTTCCTACCCCTGTTGGACCCAAGAAGATAAACGAACCAATTGGTCTGTTTGGATCAGAAATACCCGCACGTGAGCGCCTAATAACCTCTGAGACCCTAGAGACTGCCTCTTCTTGTCCTGAAACTCTTTTCTTGAGCTCAGACTCCATTCTGTGTAGTTTCTCACGTTCTTCTTCAAGCATTCTTGAAATTGGAATACCAGTCCATCTTGCCACTACTTCGGCAATATCTTCCTCTGTGATCTCCTCTCGAAGAACCCTTCTTACCTTTTGAAGTTTCTTTAGCCTCTCTTGTTTTTTATCCAAATCTTTTTCTTTTATTGGAATCTGACCATACCTAATCTCCGCTGCTCTTCCTAGGTCTGATTGTGATTCTGCGTTCTCAGCCTCGAAACGAAGAGTGTCTAGTTCTGTTTTTATTTTTCGTATATCGATGAGAGCATTTTTCTCATTCATCCATTTCAGCTCTAGGGTTTTTGTAGATTCTTTTATCTCGGCAATTTCTTTTTCGATTTCAGAAATTCTCTCTTTGACCTTTTTTGCATCTCCGTGCTCGATTTCAGTATCCTTTTTTAGAGCCTCTCTTTCAATCTCAAGGCGAACAATTCTTCTGTGAGATTTTTCCAAAGCTGGTGGTTTATTCTCAAGTGCCATTCGAAGAGCAGAAGATGCCTCATCTATCAAATCAACAGCTTTGTCTGGAAGAAACCTGTCAGTGATGTACCGAGAAGAGAGATTCACCGCTGCAATGATAGCGTCATCGGTAATTCGTACACCATGATACAACTCATATTTTTCTTTTATTCCTCTTAGGATAGCCACGGTGTCTTCTTGGGTTGGTTCATCCACATAAACAGGTTGAAACCGCCGTGCAAGTGCCGGATCTTTTTCTATATGCTTTTGGTACTCTTTGAGAGTGGTAGCCCCGACAGCTCGAAGTTCACCTCTAGCAAGAGCTGGCTTAAGCATGTTTGCAGCATCAACTGACCCTTCTGAAGCTCCAGCTCCTACGATAGAATGAATCTCATCAATAAAAAGAATAATCTTCCCCTCTGCTCTATCAATTTCTTTCATTATTCCCTTCAGTCTTTCCTCAAACTCTCCTCGGTATTTTGTACCAGCAAGAAGTGATCCCAAATCCAGAGACACTATTTCTTTGTTTTTTAGAGAATCAGATACTTCTCCCTTTGCTATTCGAACAGCTAGTCCTTCTACAACGGCAGTTTTACCTGTTCCAGGCTCACCAATCAGGATAGGATTGTTCTTTGTTCTTCGAGAAAGAATCTGCATGATTCTCATGATTTCACTATCTCTTCCGATGACAGGATCGATTTTATCTTCCTTTGCCATAGCAGTAAGGTTTCTTGTGTATTTACTAAGCATTCGGAAACTCTTTGACTTTGCGATTCCTCCTGTCTTGTCGCTTCGAAGGTCTTCAAGTGATTGCAAAACATTTTCTTTTTTAATTTTAAATTGAGAGATGATAGATTTTGTATCACCAGGCACGTCAAGAATAGCCAGAAACAAATGTTCTGTGGACACAAACTCATCCTTTAGATTCTGGGCAACTTTTAAACTATTTTCCAAAACTTGGGCCAAGTCAGGAGTCAGATACATCTGATATGAAGCAGAAGCAGTAGACCCAGATTCTGGGGTCTCTATAGCCTCAATGACAAAATCAGTAAGAAGAAGTGTGTCTACTTCTAGCTTGTCTAAAAGAGAAATCACAACTGATTCTTCTTGCAAAAGAAGAGCCGTCAAAAGATGAAGTGAATTCACATTGTTTTGACCTCTCTCAATAGCAAGCTCATGAGCTTTTTTTATAGCTTCTTTTGCTTTTGTAGTAAATTTATTTAGTGGTGGCATCATAATATTGTTCTATTTGTATGTCTGTATAATACAATTATTATTTAAATAAGTCAAATCACGTAATCCCCTACTACTTTTTTATTTTTTTAGGCCCCTTGTGTGAGAGCAGAAATCTTTTGATTGATGTAACTTATTGGGATAGCAAATATATCATTTTCTCGAACAATAACCAAGCCAGACACATCTCCATCACTTGTAACCAAAGCTCCACCTGTGATTGCCCCGCTTTGATCTATATTTATCTTTATTTTAGAAAATAGAGTAACATCCTCTCCCGCTTCATTCTTTGCCATAAAAGGAGAATAGCTTGAGATAAGACCAGTGAACGCAGCGAACTCTGGATTTGAAGCCAAGACTATGGCACTCTGACCCACTTTTGTTTCTACGTTTTTTGAAATATTTTTTGGAGAGAAAGGAACGTCAGTGGCAACCACAGTACTATCTAATTTTAAGATAGAAAACCCACTCTCATCTCTCTTTACAAAAGTAAGAGGTATTTTTGTACTGCCATTTTCAAGGAAATAATTTCCTGGACCAGATATAAGTTTTCCATCAGCAATAACATAACCGTCTTTTAGATAGATTCCGGTACTATTCGAAATAGAAGTCTCACCAGACTCTGTAGAAATTGTCTCTTTTACCAATACGATAGAATTTTTATTTTCACTGATTGCTTCCACCACCAAGTCTTCTTCTTTTACCACTACAGTATTTACTTTTGTAATCTCCCTAGTCTCTCCCGGGATTATTTGTTGGACAGTTCTTTCTATAACACGATTGATTGTAGGACTTAACGTCACAGGAGAACCCTCCATCAGACGAACCACAACAATTGCAGATGCTGTTGATGAGACAAAGGTAATAAGTAAGGTAAGGAGGACTATTTGATGTTTCGTTAGATGTTCTATGTTCATACTATATATATTACTAAAAAATATCTTTTAACTAAAGATTAAATTCTTTTTTTGTGTGGAGAAGTTTTTGTAAAATATTTTCAAGAATTAATGTAGCTCTGTCTATTTCTTCTACAGAAGTCTCCCTACCAAATGAAAATCTAATACTCCCCCATGTGTTGTCTGTATATCCAATAGCAGATAACACATGAGAAACCTGTGGATCAAATGTTTTGCAAGCGCTCTTGGCTGAAACAGAAACTCCTTTGGCATCAAGCTCAATAACAAGCTGGTCACTCTCAAGACCTTTGAAAGAAACATGCAAAATATGAGGTGCGCTATATTCAGAATCACCATTTACAATATATTCAAAACCTAAATCGAAAAGTGGTTTCTTTTCTTTCAACAATACCAACTTTCCAATAAAATAATCTCGGAGATTTTTTAGTCGCGCCACTTCTTCTTGTTTTATTTTTTCTGAAATCTGGAGGGCTTTTGCAAATCCAACAACGAGCGGAATAGACTCTGTCCCGGGACGCAACCCTCCTTCCTGAGCACCTTTATAAAAAATAGAATCTATAGGTGTACCTCTCTTTACAAAAAGAGCCCCTATTCCTTTGGGTCCATATATCTTTCCAGAATTAAATGACATCAAGTCTACCCCAAGAGAAGACACACCAACAGGCACAACCCCAAAAGCCTGACTTGCATCAGTATGTATTAGAGGATATGGCGCAATTCTTTCTCCATGTATTTTTTTCTTCAATCGTCTTACCTCTTTTGATATGGCACTTATATCTTGAGTAACTCCAATCTCATTGTTTACGTACATAACAGAAACAAGCACCGTTGTTTTCTTTATTAAATCTTTAAGAGAGCTTATAACTATCCTACCTGTCTTATCTACAGGAATCACAGACAACTCAATATTCCCCTCTTC
The DNA here is from genome assembly GCA_964355515.1 of uncultured Candidatus Saccharibacteria bacterium. Classification (GTDB taxonomy): domain Bacteria; phylum Patescibacteriota; class Minisyncoccia; order Phycocordibacterales; family CSBR16-119; genus CAYHDV01. The sequence continues at coordinate 76,179 of CAYHDV010000002.1, read as the reverse complement.
CAAAAGCTGATGTGCTGTATCAAAAATTGCAGAATGCTCAATAGCGCTTATTATGATATGAGGTTTCCCTTCCGAATCTTTTTTTGACAAGACATGACTGACCACACCCTTCAGAGCCAGAACATCACTCTCTGTCCCCCCACTAGTAAAAACAATTTCATCTTTATGAGAAGAAATAATATCAGAAATATCCATCCTTCCTGACTCTAGGATTTCTTTTGCTTCAAGAGCTTCTTTGTGAAGAGAGTTTGGATTTGCAAAACTGGATTCAAAATGAAAAGACATCAAAGAAAGAACTTCTCCGTCTAGAGGTGTCCCTGCTGCATAATCAAAATAAAGTCGATCTTTTTTATTTTTTTTACTCTTAAAAAACATAGTTTGGTGTCTTGTACTATACCTATATTATAAGCTATTCACAAGAAAAAAGAGACTTTTGATCATCCTCTGCTATAATAATCCGTATGATTCCTGCGCTTTCACTCGAAATACTTGCTTATATAATCATAGGACTTATTGTTCTTATGATTGTTCTTATCTTTACAATAATAAAGCTTAACAACCGAATTTCTGTTCTTGTACGAGGTAAACAGGGCGCTGACTTAGAAGAAACAATCAAAAGCATAGTTTCTGATACAGCAAAAAGTCTTTCAGAACAAACACAAATAAATAGGTCTATAAAAATAATTGCAAGAGAATTAGAGCAGGTGATCTCCGGCGTGGGAGTTGTTCGGTTCAATCCTTTTGAAGGATCATCCGGTTCTAACCAAAGCTTCTCTGTTGCCCTGATAAACAAAAAAGGTGATGGTGTGATATTTTCTTCTATTTATTCAAGAGAAAAAGTTTCTGTTTTTGCTAAACCTGTAGAGAAATTTGCATCGACATACACACTGACCGAAGAGGAGCTACAAGCCTTGGGCAAAGCCCGAGGATTGTAATTCTCTTTACATTGATACATTTATTATATATAGTGATACCACTTAAGAAAGTCTTTTTGCTATGAGTAACCAATCCGAGAGTAAAATAGAACGGCCACCTGTTGTGGCTATCATGGGACATGTTGATCATGGAAAATCAACTCTTCTTGACTATATCCGAAATACAAATATCGTTGCAGGTGAAGCTGGAGGAATTACTCAACATATTTCAGCTTATGAAATAACCCATAAAAATGAACTAGGTGAAAACAAAAAAATTACCTTTCTAGATACCCCGGGGCACGAAGCTTTCACATCTATGAGAGAGCGTGGAGCTCATGTGGCTGATATTGCTATCCTGATAGTTTCAGCAGAAGATGGTGTGAAAAAACAAACTCTAGAATCACTCGAGACTATCCGAAAAAGCAAGACCCCATTTTTCGTGGCAATAAATAAAATAGATAAGCCAAATGCAAACCCAGAAAAAGTGAAGAGTGAGCTGGTGGAACACGAAGTATATCTAGAGGGCTACGGAGGGGATATCCCCTTTGTTGAAATTTCTGCAAAGGCTGGAACAAATATAGACTCACTGCTATCTACTATTCTCCTTATGGCAGAACTCGAAGAACTCACTGGAACACCAGAGCTCCCAGCAGAAGGATTTGTGATTGAATCTGACGTCGACGAAAAAAGAGGTGTCTCTTCTTCCCTTCTTATAAAAAATGGAACTCTTAAAAAGGGTATGTTTATTGTGGTAAACAACATGATTGCCCCTACAAAGATTTTTGAAAACTTTATCGGAGAGACTATTCAAGAGGCTACTTTCTCTACTCCTATCCAAATTACAGGTTTTACTTCCCCCCTTCGAATCTTGGGAGGATCTTTGACCAAAGTCCCAAGAGCTGGTGAAGCTTTTTATTCTTTCAATACAAAAAAGGAAGCTGAGGCTTTTATCGCAGAAATTGGAGAACAAGGAAAAGAAAATACTTTTATCACAGAAAGCGAAGTGATAACTCCTGACACAAAACTTGTGCCACTTATTATAAAGACCGATGTTCTCGGGACAACAGAAGCAGTGATCAAAGAAATTATGAAACTCCAAAGACCTGAGGTTTCTTACAAAATAATAGAAGCAGGAGTGGGAGATATATCCGAAAAAGATATCAGTTTTGCTCAAGCAGACAAAGAAACTCTTATCACTGGTTTTAATATAAAAATAGACAAGAAAGCTCTCGATGCAAACGAGCAAATAAAAGCTACTGTAAAAACTTTTGATGTTATCTACGAGCTCACTGCCTGGCTAGAAAAAATGTTAGAAGAAAAAAGACCAAGACTAGAAACCGAAGAAGCTCACGGGACTGCAAAGATTCTCGCATTCTTTAGTAAGGTGAAAAACAAACAAGTTGTGGGAGGATCTATTGATTCTGGGTTTTTCTCTGTTAAAGATCAAGTAAAGATAGTTCGAAGAGAAAATGACATAGGGTTTGGAACAATCGTGGGTCTTCAGCAAAATAAGTTTGATGTAAATATGGTAAAAGAAGGAAACCAGTGCGGAATCATGGTTGAATCAAAGCTTGATATTGTAAAAGATGATGTATTAGTGGCATTTACTAGAGTGACCAAATAATATGCAAGGAGACCGACAAATTAAATATGCCGAAATGCTACGAGGGTTTGTGACTGAACAAATAGTGAGAGAGAGCAACCGAGATGCACTTATCACGATAACTCGAATAGATGTTTCCCCTGACCTCAAAAATGCAACTGTCTTCTACACAGTGCTCCCAGAATCAAAAAAACTCGCTGTCGATGGCTTCATGCTAAGACAAAGAAAGCATATTCGAAATTATATTAAGAAACATGCTCATACAAAGAGTATCCCTTTTATTGAGGTTGAGTATGATTTTGGTGAGAAGAATAGACAACGACTAGACGAACTTGCTAGAGAATCAAACAAGTTGGAAAATTAAAAGACTTGTTCTATACTAGACCAAGTCTTTTGTTCTAATGATTAGAATATCCAAAAGGCATACAGGCCTGGTGGCGAAGTCCCGCCAAAGCAAGGCGGGTAAAGTCCACTCTGTGGGT
>CAYHDV010000002.1:0-73077 GCA_964355515.1 uncultured Candidatus Saccharibacteria bacterium | reverse complement strand
TGATTTAAAAAAGAATATACACAATAGAGATGAAGTAAAGGCCTGGTGGCGAAGTCCCGCCAAAGCAAGGCGGGTAAAGTCCACTCTGTGGGTTATGATTTAAAAAAGAATATACACAATAGAGATGAAGTAAAGGCCTGGTGGCGAAGTGGTAACGCTGTGGTTTGCAAAACCTCCATGCGCGGGTTCGATTCCCGCCCAGGCCTCTAGAAATAAACGAAGGTAGTGCGAAGCATTATGTGAGTATTATTTCTTTGCATGGGCGGGAATCGAACCGAACCCCGACGAAGTCTTTCGAGTGAAGCGAGAAAGCCGGGGTGAGTGGGGGCTGATGGAACGAGCCCAGCCTTAATTTTTTCTAAATTAAGGCTGGGCCGTGAGAGGAGCCGATTCCCGCCCAGGCCTCTAGAAACAAAGAATTGTGATGCGAAGCATTATCAGAGTATTGTTTCTTTGCCCGGGTGGTGGAATTGGTAGACACGAGGGACTTAAAATCCCTTGCTAACTAAAATGGCGTGCGGGTTCGATTCCCGCCCCGGGCACATAAATCAAGCAGTCTCGGATACGATAGTATTCGAGGCTATTGATTTAGTGGGTCGGGGAGGAATCGAACCGAACCCCGACGAAGTCTTTCGAGTATAGCGAGAAAGCCGGGGTGAGTGGGGGCTGATGGAACGAGTCCAGCCTTAATTTCTTCTAAATTAAGAGCTAGGCCGTGAGAGGAGCCGATTCCCGCACCGATCACTTAAAAGTATTGTTATTTTAAGAAGTTTTTGATACTATACTGATTATGTTTTTGAAATAAAACATTCAGCCCTTGTAGCTCAGCTGGTAGAGCAGACGACTCTTAATCGTAAGGTCGCAGGTTCAATCCCTGCCGGGGGCACAAGGATTTGGTCTTTTAAAAGAAAGTATATAGTGTGGGCGAGTGGCGGAATTGGTAGACGCGCTGGTCTTAGGAACCAGTAGAGCAATCTGTGGAGGTTCAAGTCCTCTCTCGCCCACAGTGTATATTTTTTAATAAAAAGCGAAATAATCTTATAGGTTTAAATACTTTATATAAAGGACTTGAACCAAGGGCGCACGAAGTCCGGAGCGAGCGATAGCGAGTGAGGAAGCGCCCGAGTGGGGGTGGATGGAGTGAGTTATATTATGAGCAAAGCGAAATAATATAACCACGAGAGTGACCAAGTCCTCTCTCGCCCACAGTGTATATTTTTTAATAAAAAGAAGCCCGCCATACAAAAAACCGAATTGTAATTCGGTTTTTTGTATACCCCAATATGCTAGTTGACAAAACTACCTTTGTTGTGATATAATAAGAAAAAACAAAAATTAGATCCTTTAGTCATGAAAAAAACATATATAGTATCTATTGTGATTATAGCCGTCTCTCTAATACTTTTACTTGGAGTAGGGTTTTACAAAAAAAAGAATGTTGACCCCTTTTCAATAGACGAACTAGAAAAAGAGTACGACTGGGTCGCAGAAGTTGACGTATGGAGTAATTATCCAGCTACTCAACACACGATCAAGCCAGGAGGAAATGATCTCCTTGGTAGACCCGTGGCGCTGAAAGAAGATTGGGAAATCTATTTTATCAGGGGATTCAAAGAGCTTCCACTGGAAATCAGATCTCCCTATACTGGCCTTACCGTCCTAAAACCAGCAGGTAAAGATGTAAGTGTAAACCTGCCGACCATTCTGGACATCCGAACAACAGATGGATCAAGGGGCAAGATCATAGTTGCTGGGAAAAGGAAGCAATTAGAAGAAGATTAACCTCAAATAACAGAGGTTTAAAAGTCAGGCAGAAATGCTTGACTTTTTTATTATAGAATGATATAATACCAACAAACTAAAAAATTGAACAATGACAAAAGAAGAGGCTTTTAAAAAAATGAACTACGATGTTCAACAAGAGTGGATAATCATATCAATAGCATTATCTCTCTCTTTCTGGGTGATTGTGGGAGTGGTGTTCTGGTTCCTGTTTGACTGGAACGAGCTCTTTCTTTTTATTGTAGGGCTTGTTGGGGTAGTATTTTCAGTCAAAGAACTGTATGGAAAAATTACCATTGAAAACATGGTTGTGCCAGCTGGATCAAAGGGTTTGGTGTTTTATGAAGGAGAATTAATCGCTGGGGATAATACACTGGAAAATATAAATATTCCAATTGTCACCGCCATCGACATTCCAGTCTTAGGGAAACAAGTCAAGTTTGATGTTGAGGTGGTTAACATGCGACCTCAAAGCAAATCAGTGGAAATCGAAGATATCACCACTTACAGTGATGGTATTCGGATAGAAGTAATCCTAGAACTATACTATCAAATATTTGATATTGTTTCTTACACGCAAAACAAAAGAAGCAATGAGGGTTCTACAGGTGAAACTACCGGTGATTCAAGTTCCGAAAACAAGATGACTGTGGTTCTGAAATTATCAGTAAAAGATGTAGCAGATTCTTTCACATACCAACAGATTGATGATTCAGAAAAATGTTCCAAAAACGAAAGTCCGTATAAGGAACTTTCTTTTGGAGAAGCAATTTTCAAAGCAGTCACTCATAAGCATGGACTTACTTGCACTGACTGTGGCGATGGATCTGTCGATGTTGTTGAGTGGGGAATTAAAATAATTAAGGTACTCCCTCAAAAAACTCTTGCAATCAATCCTGAAGTACTAAAGGCAAGAGAAGGAAAAATCATCATGCTTGGTGAAAGAGAAGGACAAGAGGCCCAGATCACGACTGTCGCGAAAGTTGCCAGCATATTACGATCTGGAAAGTTCATAAAAGATGGAAAAGTGGTTGATCTCTACGAAGGAGGGGTAAAAAATCCATACGCAAAAATGCCGGATAAAGACATCCATGCAGCCATTGAGAGAATGCTCAAGATAAGAGGCTCAGTGAAAGAGGTTATTTTTACCTCTTCAGGTGGTGGAGGTGGCACCAGTAGTGCCACCGAAGCATTGATCGCTTCCATGATAGCAAACCAGAAATGATGGATCAAAAAAGTAAGCCTTGAGTTTAAGCCCCGCGTGAATTTCACGCGGGGCTTTTTTATTTCTTTGATTTTAGAATAGAAACCCGTCCATTTAGAATATCTAGATACTCTGGATCCCTGCCTACGCAGGGATGACACAAGATTAGAATATTAAGGTATTTTGAAGTACCGCCTACGCAGGGAGGACAAAAAATTAGAATATTGAGGTGTTCTGGGTTCCCGAACATGCGGGAATGACAAAAAAGATGAACTCTCAGATTTCCCCATACAAAAAACACCAGATTTCTCTGGTGTTTTTTCTATAGATCAATAGTCACGAAGTCCTGATCTGCTCCTGGATTTAAGTTGATATTATCAACCCCAAAGGTGTCCATGATGACTCCGAGTATAAAGAATACTGAAACCATGATAAGCATACCCAGAAGCCCATACATGATATTGTTTGCACCTTTTGTACGTCCATCAGCACTCGCGCTATCTTTGATAAACATGATCAGTCCCCATACAAAGAACAATAGTGCACCAATAAAAAGCAAAACGATTATAGGATTGATGATAAATTTGTTTATCACTCGAACAAGCTCGTTTATATTTTCAGGAGCAGCAAAGGCTATGTATGGTAGAAGAAACACGATAAAAGAAAATTATTGTGATGGGTTGATATTAATTGTTGGAGGAACACTAGGAGCAGATATACCAAGAGTGTTTTGAAGAACTGTTACAAGTCCCCAGAAAGTAACTATAACAAAGAGTCCAATAATACCGTATAGCATTCTGTCTTTTCCTTTTTTCTTTGCTTCTTCATCATCAGCAATAACATATTGCACAATTCCCAAAACAAAGAAGATCACTCCGGCTGTGATAAGAAGTGGAATAATAGCATTCAAGATTGGCGCTATTTTAAGTGTCAATATGTCAAATAATGTTGGCTGAGTTTGTGCAAAAGCAAATGCTGGTGCAAGAGCCATAAGACCTGTCATTGATAAAATAATTTTTTTCATATAAATTCAATATTAAACTAATAACTAATAAAATACTCTTTGATTATATCATGTACTGGCAAATGTAAAGCTTTTATTCTGGCAACTGTGGAAGAACAGCATCCACCCCAAGGGTCGCCCCCAGGATACCCACGAGAGCCCAAATAGAAACCATAACAAACAAGGCGATAACCCCATAAAGCATAAACATCCCTCCCTCTTTTCTTTGGTCTGCACTATCTGCATTTCGGATATAGTTTACAACTCCATATACGAAAACAATTACCGCTGCGGTAACAAGAAGTGGAATAATAGACCGGAAAAAACACCCTATAAGATCCAAGATACCCCCAAGACCTGTTCCTGACACATAGACAGTACTACAAGTGCCACCAGTTGAACCACCAGAAGGAGGGGTATATCCAGTCCCAGGTATATAGTTCCCTCCCAAGGTTGTTTGCCCAGGATCAAAATTCCCAATATCTCCACCCTCAAGCTGGGTATTCCCTAGTGTGTTGTTTATATTACCAAAAGGGTTTTCCAGTGTTTGAGCCAAAGAATAATTGGGTACCAAAACAATAAAAGATATTATTGCAAAGGCAGACAATGTACTTACAAATATTTTTTTAATAGAGTTAGTTATCATAATAAATTGTTATGAGTTGATAATTTGAGTAATTGTCCCTTCTATGGCTTCTGCAATAACCCAAGATGAAAGTATAATAATAGCTCCTACAACTGTCCAAAGAAAAGCTCTTCTGGCTTCCTCTATCTTTGCTTTGTCCCCCATCGCAGAGACGAAGAGAAATCCAGTATAGATAATAGCCAAGACCACAAGTGGAATCCCTACAGTGATTATAATTTTTAGTAATGCAGAGAGAAGCTCTGTAAGGCTATCTATCCCGAGAGGATTTGTGCCATTGCCTCCTAGAGGGTTTGTAAACTCTATTTGGATGTTTTCAACAACACCTCCAGTAGAAGTTGTTGAGTTAGAGCCATCGTGCTGAGCAAAAACACTTAGAGGATTCAGTAGATTATATAATTTTACTAAAAATAAATTCATTATATTAGAAGGGATTCCACCAGCTTTTTCGCAGAAGGCCTCACCTTTTTATTAATTAAAAAATAATTGTTTTTCTTTTTGGCTTATGGCTCAAAGAACCAAATCAAAAAGTACATACCTAGTATACACTAGCTAAACTGCAGAAATCCTCCATACCCTAGACCTGTGTATATTGCTTCTACTATAAACCACGCGGCTACCATGGCTATAAGCCCCAGTATAACCTTCTCAAATACATCTTTTGCTTCCTTTCTCTTCCCTTCATTTCCTCCACCAGAGAAAAGAAGTAGAGCCCCAGCGTATGCTATAGCAATAGTCAGGGCTGGAGCTGTGAGGTACAGAGCCATAAACCGAATAAGGTTTCTCACTAATTGTAGGAGGTCCTCAAAGTCACAAGCGTCTTCCACTCCAGAGCTATTTGTGAATTGACCATCACTATTTACCCCCTGATTGCAGTCTGGGATTATGTGCCCTGGTGTACCGTTTTCAGCCGCATTGGCAATCAGCACACTACCCGGCAAGAAAAACAATTGAGATAAGATAAGCGGAACCAGTAAGAATCTTTTTAATAAAGCTTTCATAATTATTTTTGGTTAAAAGAATTTAATAATAATACAAGCTGACTATCTACTCTTCTTGCAGCAGCAGAAGCGCTCACAGAACCACGAACAACAGTATCTATCGCTTCTTTGAAATAGGCTTGAGTCGCTCCCGCGTCTGGGTTTAGCCATGTATAAGAAATAAGGGCAGATTCTCGGAGCGCTCTCCCGTACGAGTCTAGAGGGTTTGTGGTTAGTAGGTCTCTTCGGACTGGAGCGAGCTTATTTGCACTAACGATAGAATTTGTGGCAGGACCATTTGAAATGAGGTTCGCAGCTGTGAAAGATGCCTGAGGAGACTTCGAGCTCTTGGCAACAGCAATAGCATAAAACTCACCTGAGGTAACGAAGTTTGTGTTTTCATTTACTTGGGGGATTTTTGATATATCGTAGTTAAGGTTTATGTTTTTTCGTTGGATATCCAGAAAACGACTCGCTGGCGCAAAATATATGGCAAGTCTATCTTGAACGAACATATCTTCTGCACTAGATAGTGCGCTGTTCCAAGAATACGTGTCTAGAAGAGGGTCTGAGAAGTTGGTAAAAAACTCCATAGAAAGAATCAAGGGATTTGTGGCGGTGCTGTTTGAATTGTTTACTACAGAAGAAAAATTGCCCACAGCGTCTCGGACTACGATAGGGTCACCCAGCTGGAGTAGCATTGTTTCTAAAATATTATTTGCATATTGGATATTTGAGAATTGACCAAAGGCAAGACCACTTTTGAGGATATTTTTGTTTTCATCTTTTTTTGTGAGAAGAGGAACTAGTCCACTAAACTGTGACCACAGAGACGGAGGATTCACTATCCCAGCAGTATTGAACATGCTTTTGTTGTAATACATCACCAGAGGATCCACCCCCAAAGGAAAGGCGAATACTCCTTCGTTTGAAAGAAAGATTTTTGCACCATCGGTGTATCTAAGTGCAAAATCTCTTTCTGGGAAACTCTCATATGGAAGAGGAGAAATTTTGTTTTGATATGGAACAATCATGTCTTGATTTATGAGGAAAATATCAGGACCTGTCCCTGAGGCAAATCCTTCCACAAGTTCTGCATTGTAAGTTTCGGGATTTTTCTCTACATAGGTAACAGATACAAAATTTGTTTCTGAATTATCATTTATAAGGTCAAGTGCTTCCAGCATAGAGCTGGGAGGAAATGTCCCCCAAAACACGACATTTGAAACATTCTTGGAAGAAGTAGCCTTTGATAAAGAAAACAAAGTAACCGCAAGGACAATACCAAAGCCAAAAACAACAAGGAGTACTGTTTGAAATATGTTTTTTTTCTCAGTCATAATTATTTGTTATGTATAATCATACCATAATGGTGCTCTCCGGCAGAAACATTTTTGATAAAATCAAACCCATGTGTTGTAAATAAATTTCTAGCGGTTTTCTCAGGGACAACATGGCTAGGGTGCGGTCCAATACCCCCGAAACTATCCTGCCAATCAACCACTAGTATTCTTCCATTTGATTTAAGAATTCGTTTTATTTCCGCTAGCAATCCCGGCTTGTCTTCAATGGTAAAGAGAACATTTGTCAGTATCACGACATCGACTGAGTCATCTGCAAGTTTTGTCCCATTTGGAAGCTCAGCATCTGCCCAAAGAACGTGGAGTTGTTCCAAGTCTTCTTTTATAGCTGTTTTTTTCAGAGAATCTACAAAAGAGATTTGAACATCTATAGCATAAACAGATCCATGTTTCCCCACAGCATGTGCCGCGAGTCTGCTATAAACACCCATTCCAGCTCCAATATCTGCCACAACTTCAGATGGTCTTATTGGAAATTGTTTTAATATCTTTTCTGGGTCTGAAAAAGTTGTATCATTCATGATTGTATTGTATCAAACAACCAAACTTTCTTCTTATTTAGGATGTGGAGAAAACACCCCTGCGTATAATAATAAGACTTGGAGTATCTACTCAAAAACAAAAACGCCAGAGGCGTTTTTGTTTTTTATAATACTGTCGCTGAGGCAAGTTTGTCCCCATCCCGAAGCTTCATAACTGTCACTCCCTGTGTGTCTCTACCTAGGGTATTGATTGATTCAATACCTGTTCTTATTATCTGACCTTTGTTTGAAATAGCAATAAGCTCTTCTGAATCTTCATCTACCAACCGAGCCACAATAAGCTTCCCTGTTTTAGCTGTTATCTTCACAGTCTTAACTCCTGACCCGCCTCTGTTCTGGACTTTGTATTCAGAAATTTTTGTCTGCTTTCCAAAACCATTTTCTGTAAGAACCAAGACATTTGCCTCTTTTGAGGTCTTGGGCAAAATACCAACCCCCACAATCTCATCTGCCTTTTTCAATTTCATTCCTCGCACCCCTGCGGCAGTTCTACCCATTTCTCGCACATCTGCTTCCTCGAAACGAATCGCCTGACCTTCTTTTGTGGCAAGGAATATTTGGTCTCCATCATTTATAAACTTTGCAGAATAAAGTTTATCACCGTCTTTTAGGCTTATAGCAATCAAGCCACTTCTTCTCACATCTTTGAAACTCTCTGCTGAAGTTTTCTTGATGACTCCTTCTTTTGTAGTAAGTAACAAATATTTGTTATCGTGTTTCTTTTCTGGATCGAGAGCCACAATACTTGTCACCTGCTCATCTCCACCAAGCTGGATAAAGTTTACGATAGATTTACCTTTTGTGGCGCGACGCCCTTCTGGGATTTCATACATCTTGATTTGGTAAGCTTTACCATAATCAGTAAAGAATAGGAGGTCACTGTGAGTACTTGTATTTAGAAGTATTGTCACCACGTCTTCTTCTTTTGTGGATATATCCACAACACCAACTCCTCCACGCTTTTGTTTTTTGTATTCACTTGGATCTGTTCGCTTCACGTATCCACCCTGAGTAAACACCAAAACCGCTTCCTTGTTTGGAATCAAATCTTCGGCTGAGATATTTTTCACACCACCTTTGATAATATGTGTTCGGCGACCATCATCGTATTTTTCTCGGATTTCTGCGAGCTCTTCAGAAATAGTTTTAAGAATCATCTTTGGAGAAGCCAAGAGTGCTTTCAAGGCCTTGATAAGGGCTTGTTTTTCTTTGAGTTCTTCTTCTATTGCCTTTCGCTCTAGACCAGCGAGTTTTTGGAGTCTCATTTCCAAAATAGCCTCTGCTTGAAGATCAGAGAATTTGAACTTCTTTATCAAATTGATTTTTGCTTCTTCTTTGTCTTTTGAGGCTCTAATTGTTTTGATAACTTCGTCAATCTTATCAAGTGCAATTTTAAGTCCAAGCAAGATGTGCTCGCGCGCTTCTGCTTTTGCCAAATCAAATTTAGTTCTTCTCACGATAACCACTTGTCTAAAAGAGATAAACTCAGCAAGCATTGATTTCAGAGAAAGTGTCTGGGGCACACCATCCACTAGTGCCACCATGTTGAAGTTGAACTTTTGTTCTAATTGAGTATTTTTGTATAGAAAGTTTAGAACTTTTTGTGGCTGAGCAGAACTCTTAAGCTCGATAACCACTCTGATATCTCGAGTTGATTCATCTCGGAGATCCTTTAAACCTACAAGCTTTTTGTCACGCACAAGGTCTGCAATAGACTCAATGAGCCTGGACTTGTTTACTCGATATGGAATAGAGGTGATAATAACAGCGAAGTTCCCTGCTTTCATCTCCACTATTTCAGCTTCACCACGACACACAACTCCTCCACGCCCTGTGTTGTATGCATGTAGAAGATCTTTTTTGCCATAGACAATTCCTCCTGTTGGGAAATCTGGACCTTGGACAAATTGCATCAAATCTTCTGTTGTAGCATCTGGGTTATCTATAAGATGTTTTGTGGCATCTACTATTTCTCCCAAATTGTGAGGCGCGATGTTTGTCGCCATACCAACAGCTATACCAAGTGTCCCATTCAAAAGAAGTGCAGGCACTGCAGCTGGAAGAACAGTAGGCTCCTTGAAAGCTCCGTCGTAGTTTGGTTGGTAGTCAATTGTATCTTTTTCGATGTCTCGAAGAAGCTCACTTGAAATCTTTGACATCTTTGCTTCGGTATAACGCATAGCAGCTGCGTTGTCTCCATCGATAGAACCGAAGTTACCCTGGCCAACAACAAATGGATATCGATAAGAGAAAGTCTGAGCAGTGTTTACCATGGCGTCGTATACTGAGGTGTCTCCATGAGGGTGGTACTTACCGATTACCTCTCCGACGATACGCGCAGACTTCACGAATTTGGCACTATATACAACCCCAAGCTTGTGCATAGCATAGAGAATTCTCCGGTGTACTGGCTTTAATCCGTCACGAATATCAGGGAGAGCTCGAGAAACGATAACTGACATGGCGTATGCCAGATAGGATTCTTTCATTTCTTTTACAATATTTGTTGAGATGATCCCTTGGTGTTTTGGGGCCTCTTCTGATTTTTTTTCTGCTTCTTTTTTTGCCATAATATTTATTAATTATATCACATTATAAGTGATAATGCTCTTTTTATAAATTAGAAAATTCTGTTTTAAGAGTGTCAAAAACACCATCATTCTTACCTTCTTTGAAATACTCCGGAGGAAAAACAAAAAGCCACAACATAATAATGAAGAGCATGGACACGGCAACTGAAACCATGAGAAAAAGATTCTTTTTTTTACTACTCCAATTTTCCATGAGAAAAATAAATTAAAAATAAACAACCTCGCCTTGTTTTCCGATAATATCTTTCTTCTTAATAGTTAATTTATCAACGGGCTTTAGACCTTCTGATCCGGACTCTTTCAAAAAAGCTTTCAGGGAAGCTGGGTCGTAATCCATGGGAATAATAATTGAAGGCTCTAGACTTGTGGCTAGCTTTTGGGCTTTTGTGGGAGAAAGAAGGGTATTTGAGACAGGGACAAAGACGATGTCTGGGTTTCCTATTATCTCTTTTTGCTCAATAGTTAATTCAGAATTAAAAATCGCTCCCAGAAAACAAATGTTCATATCTTCAAGAGTTAAAGTATAGATTGTATTTATATACTCCTTTCCATCAATTTCAGTCTCTGAAGCTACTCCTTTGATAAAAATATCTTGGATTTCATAATCACCGGGACCATCTACAATAAATGGAACATTGTCTCCGTGGGAAGCATTTTCGATACCATTATAATCAGGATGATTTACCGTAGAAAATACTATAGTAGAACCAAACTTTGTTTTACCACCTTCTTTTGAATCCTTAGAGATTGGGTTAAAGGCTAAAGAAATGTCGCCAAAGGCTACTTTAAAAAATTGTTTTCCAAAATGTGTGATTACCATGTATAGCAGTATACCGCTGACGCTGGGATGAGACAAGTAAAAAAGTTTAACCTGTACAAAAAAAGAGCCGACAGAAAGTCGGCTCTTATGTGGGCACGTCATCGCATCTCAAATGAGACACTATCTTAAGATTTTTCTCATCAACCAAAAATTGAAAAATGCTAAGATTACTTATTAAGATTACAAAAATAAAGTTTTTATAAAATTCTCTTGGCTTTAAGATGAGGACCCACCTCTCTCAAAAATACCTCCAAATTTTTAAAAACATAAAAACAATTGAACTTATACAATGTACTTATACCTATAGTCTAGCATATACAGATTATTTGTCAAGCTTTTTTATATTAATATTCCAAGCCCCCAAATACCCTTGCTATCCCCCGCTATTATGCTAAAGTATTACTCGTTATAAGCCGAGGAATGAAGTTAACCCCTTATTTTCAGATTTGGATGAAATAAGAAGCTTTTTTATCTCACAAGCCTTCCGCCTTGTAACACAGGCGGAATTAAAATTTTATGACAATAGATTTAAAAACAATTGTAGAAGATTCAAAAGTAAAGCCAGAAATTGGGACACTTGTTGAAGGAATCATTATTGATATCCAAAGCGGTGCTGTATACGCCGACCTTGCTCCATATGGAACAGGAATTATTTATGGACGAGAATATAACTCTTCACGAGAAATAATTAAAAACCTAAATATTGGAGACATCATCAAAGCAAAGGTTGTAGAAAAAGAAAACAACAATGGGTATACAGAGCTTTCTCTAAAGGAGGCCAAGCAAGCCCTTCTTTGGAAAGATGCTGAGTCAGCAATCAAAGACAAGACTATCTTTTCTCTTCTTGTAAAAGAAGCAAACAAAGGTGGACTTATCATCGACTGGCAAGGACTTCAAGGATTCCTGCCCGCATCTCAACTAAAACCTGAGCACTACCCACGAATCGAAAATGGAGACAAAGATGCAATTCTTCTTGAACTAAAAAAACTTGTTGGAGACCGAGTAAGCGTGATCATGCTTGCTGCTAATCCAAAAGAAGGAAAGCTTATCTTCTCTGAAAAAGATACAAACCCAGAAGAGAAAAAAGAAATTGTAGGAAAGTACTCTCTCGGAGATGAAGTATCAGGAGAAATTGCAGGAGTGGTAGACTTCGGAGTATTCCTAAAACTAGAAGAAGGACTAGAAGGACTAGTGCACATCTCAGAACTTGATTGGGGTCTTGTAGAAAATCCACGAGAGCTATTCAAACTAGGAGACAAAGTTAACGCTAAAATAATCGAAATTAAAGAAGGAAAGGTTTCTCTTTCTATCAAGGCTCTAAAGCAAAACCCATGGGGTAAGCACAAAGAGACTTACAAGAAAGGAGATATCGTGAAAGGAGCTGTTATCAAGTTCAACAAGCATGGAGCTCTTGTATCTATACAAGAAGGAGTGGCTGGACTTGTACACAACTCACTATTTGGAGGAACAGACAAACTTCGAGAAAAACTTTCTCTTGGAAAAACATATGATTTCCAAATCACATTGTTTGAACCATCAGAACAAAAAATGACTCTTGCGTATCTAGACAAAGACGCAAAATAAATAAATCAAAAAACCACCCGAATGGGTGGTTTTTTGATTGTTTGACTTCTGATAATTTTATAGTAACTTAAACTCAAGTTAACTAAGATCCTTCTATCATGATAATGAAACTAACCCGCGTGACTCTTTGTATCAGCGAAATGATTTTCGTTGTATTTCTTGGAGTTTTATTAATACTATTCTATGCCACTCTTGGAGGATTGGTTCTCGTCCTACTGTTTACATTCATCCAAGTATTATTCAATCTTGGAAATACCATTTTGGAAATAGGTTTCTGGTTTGGTTTTTCATTGGTGATACTACTCTATCTATCGATAGCCATAAAAGACACCCAAAAGTACTTTTTAGAAAGAACCTTCATTCCACTCTGAGCAATCTAATGCTGGGTACTAGACATTACCTAAAAGTCCCACGCAGTTGCGCGGGGCTTTTTATTTAGAATGTTTTTCAAATCTTCAACACTTGAGATATTTGATCACTTGCAAAATCTTACGACACTTGAGCTTTAACTTTTAAAATATTCACGGTTTTTTAAAACTTGAAATCTTTGACCGTTTTCTAAAATATCGTTAAGAAAAATAGATACATTCTCGAATAGTGCGTAGCTCGTAGCGATAGCGCTTAGCGTAGCACCGAGAATGTATCTATTTTTTAGATATTTTGGAAGAGGTCTAGCTTTTTTGTTTCTTTTTCAGCGATGGAAAAAGAAAATAATTTTTAACAAAAAAAACAAAAAGCTAATTAAATTTATTCATCATAACTTCCCTACCAAACTCCATAAAGGTTTGGAGCGCCGCGCGAATGCGCGGCGCAAGTGCAAAAACTTTTTCCAAATCCCCTTTCGAAAATTCTTTCAACACGAAATTTGCAGTGTCTTCTGGTCTGTGAGTGATACCCTCTTCATCTACCGGAGCAATTCCAATTCTTATCCGAAGAAATGCATTGTCTTCTAGATCAGAGATTATGGATTTTATACCATTGTGTCCGCCTGAACCTCTATCATAAGAAATTTTAAATGACCCTATTGGTAAATCAATATCATCATGTATCACTACAAATCGATTCATATCAATACCATCTTTCTTCATAAACTCCTTCACGGACTTTCCTGATAAGTTCATAAAAGTCAGAGGCTTTAGAAAGATTGTAGTAGACCCTTCAAAATCCCCCTGCCAATACTCCGCATCTGCATATTTATCTTTTTGCCAAGAAACATCTCCGGCAATTTTATCCAACAACAAGAACCCAACATTGTGTCTAGTCTTAATATATTCTTCTCCTGGATTACCAAGTCCTGTAATTAAAAACATGTACTAACGATACAACACTTGCAGTTTTGCATCAAGTAGTTTGGTGTAGTACAATTGACGTCATGAATCAATCATCAAATAGTAAGGAGTCTTTTATTCCAAAGCCTTCTAGCTCTACTAAGTCTACAATCTGGGAAACATTAAAATTTATATTCATCGCAATGTTTATTGTTGTCCCTATCAGAATGTTTGTAGCCCAACCATTTGTTGTTCATGGAGAATCAATGGACCCCACCTTTGACAGTGGCCAATATCTGATTGTAGATGAGCTTAGTTACCATATTTCCAATCCCAAAAGAGGAGATGTTGCGATACTCAGATACCCCCAAAACCCAAAAATATTCTTCATAAAAAGAGTGATTGGTCTACCAGGAGAAACAGTAAGTATCGATGGTTCAACTGTTACTATTTACAACAATGACTATCCTGAAGGGTTTGTCTTGGATCAGAGCTTTGTAGAGTTCCCTGCTTCAAACAAACTTGAAAAAAAGGTTGGACCAGACGATTACTTTGTGATGGGAGACAATAGAGCCAAGAGTTCTGATTCTCGTATATGGGGGACAGTCCCATCAAAGTATATGGTGGGGAGAGCGTTGGTGAGGTTGCTTCCCTTTGAGGATATCGGAGTACTACCAGGTGATGTAAATTTTGAAAAATAATTATGGCAAACGATAACAAAAAAGAATTACAATCAGTGAAAGGGATGAGAGACATGATGGGAGATCAATACTATGCTCTTCAAGGTTTTTATGAAAAAGCTCAAGAGATTTGTGAATACTATGGACTTCAACCAATTGAGACTCCAACTCTTGAACAAGAAGATGTGTTCTTAAAAGGTGTAGGAGAAGGAACTGATATTGTAGACAAAGAAATATATACTCTCAAAACAAAAGGTACAGACAAGCTGGCAATGCGCCCAGAAACAACAGCCGGGATTATGCGAGCTTACATAGAGCACGGGATGCATACTCAACCACAGCCAGTGATGTTTTATACTTTTGGTCCTGTGTATCGACACGACAAACCTCAAAGAGGACGATACCGGCAGTTCTGGCAGTTTGGAGTTGAAATACTTGGAAGCACAAAGACTGTGTCTGATGTGATGGCAATTCATCTAGCTCATCTTATTTTAAAAGAGTCAGGTATAAAACAAATTACTCTAAAAATAAACTCACTCGGTGATGCTGATTCAAGAAAGGATTATCTAAAGACACTCACTGCGTATTATCGAAAACATATAAACAAACTAGGGGCAACTGATAGACAAAGGATGAAGACAAATCCAATGCGAATCCTCGACTCAAAGGATGAAAAGACCATCGAGGTAAACAAGGAAGCGCCTCAGTCTATATCCTCTCTTAATACTCTAAGCAAGAAACACTTCAAGGAGGTTCTAGAATATCTTGATCAATTGGGAATTGAATATGAAATAGATCACAAGCTGGTTCGAGGTCTTGATTATTACAGTCATACTGTTTTTGAATTTTTTACCACACCAGAAAAAACTGAATCCGGAGAAGAAATAAAACCTCTTGCTCTAGGAGGTGGAGGAAGGTACGACTATCTTGCAAAAATTATAGGTGGTAAAAAAGAGGTTCCTGCTGTTGGGTTTGCTTTTGGAGTAGATAGAATAATCGAAGTAACAGAAAAAGATATCAAACCAAAAGTAAAGAAAAAGCCTCAGGTATACTTTATCCAGCTTGGACAAGAAGCAAAGTTAAAGAGCCTCGCTATTATAGAAGAACTTAGAAATGCAAAAATCCCAGTAGCTCACTCACTTTCAAAAGATGGATTGTCACAACAGCTCGGAATTGCAGAAAAGCTTGGAGTGAATCAAGTACTTATCTTTGGCCACAAGGAAGCACTCGAAGGTTCTGTGATTGTACGAGACATGAAAACTCGGTCACAAAAAACTCTCGATATAGACAAGATGGCTGATTATATTAAAAAACAAAAATAGAAAAAGCCCCGCGCCAACGGCGCGGGGCTTTTTTACACGAAGTAAAACTCCATAGAGAGTAGATTTAACTCTGGAACAGATTTAAATTCCAGATGATGAAGCTCTCTCACGAGAAGATTCCACTTTCCTTTGGATTGCTCAACCTTGAAGAATCTTTTGGTAAAGAGCTCGGATCCCACAGCTCTCACGTAACAAGCCCCCGGACCAATGTCTATAGGTTTCCCTGTATTTTTATAACAGATAACACTTACTCCCTTGTGACCCTCCACTTCTTTGCTTATTGCAAGTCTAGAGTATTTTTTCTCAATTTGTATTTCCATAGTACCTTTTTATTTACACTGATACTGCACCAGTCAACAATGTTTGTCAACTATAATCTTTCATGCTTTAATATAGCCACATGCCAAAAGAAATCATACAACTAGGCCACCCGGCTCTTCGTGAAGTGGCAAAAGAAATCCCGATAGACCAAATTGAAAGTGACTCTGTCCAGTCGCTTATTTCTGATATGAAAGAATCGCTTGAAACCCAATCAGATGGTATTGGTCTGTCTGCCCCACAAATTGCAGATACTCGCAGGATGTTTATTGTTTCTCACAAAATGTTTGAAGACAAGCCACATGCTCACGATATGATTTTTATAAACCCAGTTATTACTCATTATTCAAAAGCAACAGATGTTTCAGAAGAAGGATGCCTGTCTATTCGTGGAATATATGGAAATGTAGAACGTCCATCCAAGGTGACAATAATTGCCTACAACGAAAAAGGAGAAAAGCATGAATACCAAGCAAGTGGTATGCTTGGTAGAATTTTCCAACATGAAATTGACCATTTAGATGGGATTCTATTTATTGACAAAGCCACTGATATCAAAGAATTACCCTATGAAGCCTAACTTCGTATTTTTTGGCACCCCAGAGCCAGCAGTAATTGTCTTAGAGCAAATTGCAAAGCAAGGCCTCTTCCCTACTCATATAGTTACAAATCCAGACCGCCCAAAAGGACGGGGTCTCGAAATACAACAAAGCCCAGCCAAATCTTGGGGTCTTGAAAACAACATACCAGTTTTAACACCAGAGAAATTGGATGAGCAGTTTGAATTAACTCTAAAACAAATAAACCCAGATGTTTGTGTCGTTGTTGCTTATGGAAAAATACTTAAAAAAGATATTCTGGATATTCCAAAGCATGGATTTCTAAATGTGCATCCTTCTCTCCTTCCTCTCCACCGAGGGGCTACACCTATCCAAAGCTCGATTCTATCTGGTGACCGAGAAACTGGGGTTACTATAATAAAGCTTGATGAAAAAATGGATCACGGGCCTATTGTCATCCAAGAATCTTTAAAATTAACTGGGGCAGAATACAGTCCAGATCTACATCAAAAACTTTTTGAAATAGGAGGAGCCCTACTATCAAATATTCTTATGGGTATGAATTCCGAAAAGCTGACAGCCCAAGATCAGAAGCATGACCTCTCAACCTATTCAAAAAAAATAACCAAAAAAGATGGGGAGATCTTGGAGACAGATACAGATGAAATAAAATTTAGAAAATATAGAGCATATCTTGGTTGGCCTGGAGTCTATTATTTTGAAGATGGAAAAAGAATCAAAATCTCAAGTGCCAGATTTGAAAACAACAACTTTATTATTGAAAAAATAATCCCCGAAGGAAAGAAAGAACAAGAGTACAAAAAATCCGCCTAAGCGGATTTTCTGTACTCAACCTACTTCTTTTGCAACACCCCTATTTGAATATCATGCTCTTTAATTTTTTCTTCGTTTGCGACGATTCTGTATCCATGATCAGTTGTTCTTTCTAGATTTGGAGCAAGCATTTCAATTATTGCTTGTATGCTATGCATCATTTGTTCTTGAGTGACTCCCAGCTTGTTTAAATCATATCGAATAGGTTCAAGCTTTTCTTCGATCTTTTGATCAATTCTTTGCTCAATTCTTTGCTCAAGCTTCTCACCAAAATCTTGAAGATCTTTTTTTGTTACATAATCATCTTTCATAATTTCAGTATATCATATTCCTAAAAACCATCTAAAGTCTGACACTTTTTTCTACAATCCTACCAAGGTTTAAAACCCTTGATTCTTTTTTTCAGACTTCTTGCGCTTCTAATGAATAGGTTTCTTGATCTATCTCTATCTTGTTTGATATCTTGGAAAATCTTATCTTTTACAATATCAATTGCTGAGTACAATTCAGACTCACTTGTTGATGCATAGTAATCCTTTCCAGAAAAAGTCACCCTGCATTCCGCCTTGAACAAAGATTCTGAATTATTATGATGATTGGTTGTCTTCCCAACTTCAAATTCTATCAACACATCTGACTCTACTTTGGAAATAAGTTTATCTAAATTAGTAACCCTCTTTTCTACATAATCCCGAATCGCATCTGTAAGATCCATCCCAGTAGCCTTTAAGTTGATTTTTGTATTTTCCATAAGCATATTTGATTATGTTACTAATAACCTAATTATAGCAGATTAATCAATATCCACAGAAAGAAGCTTACTTGGGTGGTGATGACCATTTACAATTCTGACCTTCTTCTGGTCTATTCCATATTGCCCAGCCACAAGTTCTAGCATTCTTTTATTAGCCAAATTTCGCTCTGCGGGCTCTTTAACAGAGGCAATGAAGGAATTCTCACTTTTTTGGACAAAGCTCTCTTTTTTCGCATTTGCGACAACCATAACCTTTATATACATGGTTGCATTTTACCACTTTTTTGATAGAATATTTTAGTATCTTTAATTAGATATGCCAGTATTCCGGGATAGCTCAGCGGTAGAGCAATCGACTGTGAACTCACGTTCCCTTTTTCTAAGCATGGTAGAATACAGTGTATATGCCAAGCAAAGAAAAAAGAACATATGCTGATCGTGCAGAATACCTTAAAAAAGCAGTTGTCAAAAGAAGGAAACTTCTCATGACGAAATCGATCGAATATAAAGGAGGTGTATGTGTCATTTGTGGTTATAAAAAATCATCAAGGGCATTAAACTTCCATCATATCGATCCTTCCAAAAAATCTTTTGGAATTTCTGCAAGAGGTGTTACAAGAGCATGGATAAAAGTACAAAAAGAACTAGACAAATGTGTCTTACTTTGTGCAAATTGTCATGCTGAAGTGCACGACGGTGTAACGCAGCTTCCTATAGAAATGTAGGTTGAAAACGAGGTGAATTGTCTGGAAGCCCAAACAGGTAATGCTGTGGGTAATCAGCAGCCAAGCTTTTGGAGAAATCCAATTGAAGGTTCAGAGACTATCCCACAAGGGAGTAGCCCACGAAAAGCGTGGTCGAAGCGCCTCGGTCCATCGCATCAGAAATGATGACTGGATATGATATAGTCCACCCCTTTTGGAAACATTAGGAAAATGTGTAATCGATTGGTCGCAGGTTCGATCCCTGCTCCCGGAGCTCGTAAAAATCTTAAGTCGCCTGAAAAGGCGGCTTTTGATTTTTTGAGCGACGGGAAGAAAGCCAACTGCTTGGCTTTCGGGCAGGGATCGAACAGCGGAGCCATATTTTTCTAATAAGAAAAATAGGCGAGCTGGTGCCCAGACAAAATTTTTTCAAAAATTTTAGTCGAGGGCGATCCCCCTGCTCCCGGAACAATTTTTGACAAATAAATATAGTATGATATTATATAAACAATGTCGTTCTCTCACATTATATTTGATTGGTTTTCAGAGAAGATTTTGTCTTTTGTGATAACCAATTAAATCTCAATAAAATGGAAAAGTATAGACTTAAAATTGAAGTGTCTTCATCAATTGTGCCAAATAATTCAGTCGATACATCTTGGGAGGATGAAATAAAAGTAGGCTCCCTAAGAGAGGCAATAGAAGTTGCGACAGAGAAATTAAAGACTCGCACGAGTATTGGTACAAAAAGATGTTCTTTCGAATTAACACTAGAGAATACTTAAAAAGTATTTCCTAGAAAATCTCCCTCACACACAGTGGTCGGGAGATTTTTTATTAGTTCTGAGGTGTCACCATCTGAAACATCTCAAAAATCTTAGAGAGCTCAGTGTTTCTTTTAATTTATAAAAAAAATCCCCAAAATGTTTGGGGATTTTTTGATAATCTAATTAAAAAGAACAAAGTGTTAAAAAGGAAGAATCCCCTCTTTATCACAATTAGACAAATGGGTTTTCCATGCTTTAGCCATCCTTTTATCACGCTTCTTCTGTTGCTGGTCCGAATAAGTATTGAATTGTTCTTCGATTAAAACCATTTGCTCATCAAATTCAACCTTATCAACCAAATTACATTCAGCGAGAACTTTTTCAAGCCATCGATCATCTCCAAGAAAAGTATACCTCTCTAAGTAGAGGTAATCCTCAAAAGTAGAAGAAAGGGATCTGGGTGGAGGCCCAGCATAATTTATAACCCAATGAAAATAAATTGCTTTCAATTTTTTATTTATATTTCCCATAGCTTATTAATTATTGATTTTTCATGAGCCATTTTATCGCCAAATCTTTATTATCCCCGGAAAGACATCCAATCATTTCTTGTGGACCCATCAATATTTCTCTCTCCCATTCGGAATTTTCTTTTGATTCTTCATTTTGTTTTTGAACCAGATATTCCAATGGGAAAGCAGTTTTACTTGCTGAGATCAGCCATTCTTCTGTCTGTTCTTTAGGAACGCTGACTCCTATATAACACTCAGGATTTTTCCCAGAATTCAAGCCCATATAATCAATGGCATATTCATCAGGGAAAAGTTGATTAGGAATTTCAGGAATTTTCCATGTCATAAGGAAATTCATAAAAAATGCGCAAGGAATCAACTCATCTCCACATATAGCATAACCATACATCAAATAGTCTAGCGATTCACCATTACATTCATGAAAGCTGTATTGATAAAAAGAATCTTTAGGCCAAGAATGATCAGTTAGACTTGAATAATACTTTTTTAATTCACATCTGCTAAGGCATTTGCCTAATTCTTCTTTAGGCATTGGCATTATAATCTGCCTTTTTAGATGACCTATGCCATAAGAATATTTTTCTTTTATAAACTCATGCACAGCCAAGCTATAAAAGTTTTTCTCATGGTTGCGAATACTCTGCCCTGTTTCTTCCATCAACCGATGGGCTCTTTGAAAGAGTTCATTTTCGATCGGATTTTCACAATATTTATCCATATTTCAATATTCTATTTTTTATTATTGTATATTACAAATATAAATATGTCAAATTTTAAAAAAGTAGCCACTCTTATTTTTAATTAGAAAAAACAATCCTTGCGGTTTTATAAATCAAGGTGATTTTAATAAACGTTAGTATATTAAAAGAACAATCCTTCCTAGTTAAAGTGACCATAAAAGATTTAGGCTTAAGTGTTGGCGGCACTAAGATTCTACTAACTTTACAAGTATTTTATACTGTGTTAGCATTCAGAAAAAGTGTTTAACTAAAATTGAATAAAATGAAAAGAGAAGAGTTTTTCACCTCACATGGTGCGAAAGTATGGCTATTGGATTTTGCAGAAAATCTTTTTGATGATCTTATTGCATTACCAAAAGATATCAGACCTGACGACAAGGAAAGAACAGGTGTAAAAATTCTCATCCGTGAGATCGGAACAAGAAATATAATTTTTGAGTCAATCGGAAAACCATCAGAGGCCTCACAATTTTTTGCAATTGAAAAAGCTGTTCGCTCTGAAACATTAGGTCAGGACTAGCTAGGACAGTCCTCGCTAGTTAGTCCTCGCTAGTTATTTATGTTATATTTGCTTTATTAGGACTAGCTAGGACAGTCCTCGCTAGTTAGTCCTCGCTAGTTATTTATGTTATATTTGCTTTATTATGGAAATCCCTAATAATAAGTCTTTTCTCGACTTACTTACAATTGTTGAAAATGAAGATAGGATACCTTGGAATGAACATCCTGGGGTATCTGGATTTAGTATTGTTAAGGCTTATTCTTATAAATCAAAATTTAAACCTGCAATAACCAAGGAAGGTAAACCGGACAGTGTTGTTCTTATTAAGGTCGGTTTTTACCATAAAAATATTGATAGTGAATATAAAGCACCTTTATTTATTTTTATTTCAAAAGCAAGTAAATATTTGCTCGATAATCATATTATCTACAATCCGGATGATACTGGATCTCCTACTGAAGAATCACTTAAAGAAAGTGAAAAATCTTGGCAACCAGTAGATTTAAGAGAAGATGAAAGATTTGTATTAAATGTTAAATCTAAATTGATTTTTGATACTCAAACAAATAAAAATATTTTTCTCAGAGAACTAGTGGATTATATCTATAATTTACACATAGACACCACAAAACTCAGGGGTCTTATTTTCTTAAAAACTAAAATTTTCTTTAAAGAGACTACGATCAAGTTAATTATAGTGATACTTAAATGCCTATGGGATATCTTATCTCTAACTGGTAAAAAAATTGGCGGGAAGTTGTGGGTAGATTCTACTCTCGAAATAGACAGGGATAATTTTTTTCTTTTATTTCGACAAGATAAGTACACTGAAAAAGACCTTATTCCTATTGTTGATAATCAAAAATTTAAATTACTTGGTTCTGATTATATAATATCTTTCCATGCATTATTATTTATTTCGGTTATTCTTGTGATATTTTTTATAATTGATTATATGGCACTTTCTCATTCAAAAATTCTTTTTTTCTTTAAAAATTATAGCGATAACCAACTATTTTTAGCTAGCATGTTAGTAATAATATATTTTTTAATTGATCGAGTAATGCCTAGAATAGTAGTTTGTTTGATTAATTTATTTATTAGCTTTAAAAGTAAAGTCGATTATTGGAAATTCAGATTTAGTTAGTAGGACCCAATCGTCTAGACACTTACTTTTTGGGACTCCGGTTTTATGGCGGGGTATTGGGGTATGCCACCCCCATAGGTAATCAAATAAGTCCTAACATCCTCCGCCAGTTGGGGCAACAATAACTAGCTAGGACAGTTCTCGCTAGTTAAGCCCACCAAGTGAGACCCACTTCGGTGGGTTTTCTTTTTGTTTATTTCTGAAGTACTATCATTGGAAACCTTTCAAAAATCTTAGAAAACTCAATATCTCTTTTAATTTGAACCCAGTTGAGAGTTCTGAACGCGTCCACTAGGGGGAGCTTTTATAAAGAATAGTCAAGTAAGAAATTGCTTGGCTTTTCTTTTTGCTATACTATCAACGTATATGGACAGATCAGAAAAAAAGAGAACTGAAGAGTCATTGAGAACAACAATACTCTTAGAAAAAATCAAGCAACACGAACCGAACATTAGTTACGATAAAGCGGAATATATTGTGAGTGGCTCAGACCATGAAATTATTATCCTCGACAACAAGTTGGTGTATCGACTCCCAAAAGCGAACGCACCCCACGAATCGTTACTTGATGAAGCTCGTCTACTAACGTACTTGAATCAACATATTGACGGAGTTCAAATACCCGAATATACATACGTAGCTGATGATGGATCATTTGGGTCTTACGAATATATACATGGTGACCCTTTGAGTGCTGAAATGCTCAACAAATTACCCGAAGACGAAAAGGATACTGCAATACATCAGATAGCTTCTTTTTTGTCTCAATTACATGCCACACCTCTCGATATTATTGAGAAATATAATGTGAGGCGATCCGATCCAGAACAAACATTCCGTACACTTGAAGAAAATGTTAAAACCTTCGCTTTACCTCGATTAAGCCAGGATGAGCAAGAAACAACCTTGCAATACCTGGCAAATCTGCGAGCGACACTCAACGACGAATTCAAATCAGTACTCAAGCACGGCGATCTGAAGATGGATAACGTATTGTGGGACGCTACTGAAAAGCAAGTCAAGATCATTGATTTTGGAGATCGAGAGTACGGTGATCCCGCAGATGAATTTAGGTGGCTCTTGCATTACGGACAAAATGTACTTGATAAAATCCTCGATCAATACGAGGGTCCTATCGACGCGAATCTCCAAAACCGCATCGAGTTACAATATATTCGTCCAGCGTTCCGAAGTATGTGGGTGGGTGTAGAACGGAATGATGAACAGAGGTTTCAACGTGGGTATGCGATGTTTAAAAAGTATTTTTATGGTGGCTAGGAGATGCCTCAAGCATAACTAGCTAGGACTGTCCTTGGTAAATACTTGCTAAATATAACTAGCTAGGACAGTCCTCGCTAGTTAAATGAAATTCTTACCGAAGAACTACTTGAACGAGTTAAATTAATTTCGCCAAGTGATTTTGAGTATTTGGTTGTAAAGTTATTAACCTCAATGGGTTATGGCGGATCACTAAAAGACGCTGGAGTTGTTATCGGTAAATCGGGAGATGGTGGAATAGACGGAATTATTAGTGAAGACAGACTTGGTTTGAGTAAAATTTATATACAAGCAAAACGTTGGGAAAACAGTGTTGGAGATGTTGAGTTGCGTAATTTTATTGGATCAATGTCTAGTCGAGGTGCAAATAAGGGTGTTTTTATTACTACTTCTGAATATACAAAACAAGCAAGAGAGACAATTGAGAGGAATAGGTCATCTATGGAAATAGTACTTATAAACGGTAAAGAACTGGCAAAATTAATGATTGAATTTAATTTAGGTGTTAGTATTGTTGCCACATATCAAGTCAAAAAAGTAGACAGCGATTACTTTGAATAACTACTACTAAGTTCTAGTAGTCCACTAAAATGTAAATCACTCTTAATACCACTCCAATTAAGAGTTCTAAACGTATCCAATAGTGGGAGCCTCAAAAAATAGCCTTATTTTGTAAGGTTATTTTTTATTACCGTACTTAGAAGTTCGAACATACTTTGATATTTCGTGTAAATAATGTAGTATTTGAGTAAATTAAATTAGTACAAACAATGATAAAAAACCTCACCGATGCTTTTGAGTATGTAAACTCAAGGTACATTTTCAACGAAGAAAATTACCCTGTTATTGGAAGCCTAACAGATGAACGAAAAAAGATCTTCTCTTTAAATCACGGGTTACTCCATATCTTAAAATCCGCCAACAAAATTAATGACGAAGTTCCTTTTGAAAAGAAAGGCGTTCGTAATTTACAGTGGATGGCTCAGCCTGATGAAAAACTGGGAAACATTCCCTTAATCCAAAAAACTGCTACTCTAAAAATGATTGTGAACATCCTTTCGCTTGCAAACACTATCGGCATTAAAAAAGAACAACTTTCTGATTTTAAAATCCCAATAGACGATGAAATGATAACCTATGTACCTGTAAAAAATATGGGCCAACGTATAGTACCCACCTTTACAGATACTATTCAATATTTTATTGAACTTATGGCAACACTATTGGAAGACGCAGACCATAAAGGTGTATTAGATGAGGAATCTGCAAGAGATTTAATAAAGAGAGCCGTTCTCGCTACAATGTACTGGTTTGATGATTTCTGGGTTCCAGATTTCTTGGCACAAATCCCAAATGTGATGAAAAGTAAATAAAAATATATGGGAAAATGTACAACTTGCAACGGAACAGGAAAGATTCATTTTAAAACTAGTAGAGGTCATTCAAGCCCAACTGATTGCCATTCGTGCCTAGGGACAGGTAAAAGTTCAGATATGATTACGGGAACTGATATCAGTAATAATCGTAAAAAAATGTTTGATTCTGCCCAAGAACAGAGAAACAAAAGGTATTTAAATGACGACTAACTTCAATAAAGGCTGTCTGCAAATGCATTCAGCCTTTTATTATTTCTATTCGAACTTCATCCCAAGTTCGGAGCCTCTAACTAGCTAGGACTGTCCTTGCTAAATACTTGCTAAATAAGCCCAGAGTAAGGCTTCCACTTCCATTTTGACATTTTGTGTAAATAATGTAATATCTGAACAAATTAAACGTACACGCATGACAATCAATCAATTTAAAAAAGGGGTAGATGTTATCTACTGGGACAAGTTAAGACAGAACCCAACCAAAACGACAATAACTTCAGACCCTGAGCCCATAGACCTCAACAGCCCAGAAGCTCAAACAAAAGGAGAAGATTGGACAAAGCTTTATGGATTTGAGTGTGGTGTTGAAGGTGTCGATGGTAAGGTCTCAATAGAGCAACTTGATTTAATCACACCCGGTTCATTACTCGCTGCCTCACTTAAAGGGTTAAAGGGAGGACAAGAACAACTCAAAAAAGCATCTGAAGATTTCTTCAGTGACAGAGGTATCAAGGCTACTTTTAGAATAGAAGGTCCTGAAAATTAGAATTTAAGCCCAACCGCAAGGTGGGCTTTTTTTGTCTAAATAGTATTTATTAACTTACAAAAAAATAAATTCAGCCCTCTTACTTTATTTTTTCTACAATCTTCTGAAACAACTTCCCTAGCCCAAGAAAGATAATCAAGTACAGCACTGTAGCAATCCATGCTGGCATGTATTTGTAGAGGAAATCATAGTAATACAAAAGCGGCCAATGGAACAAATATATTTCGTATGAATACTTACCGAACAAGCTAAAGAGTTTTGACTCTCTTTTTTTTATTATAAACAAGAGCAAGAGTGCTCCTACTACAAGCAGACTTCGTACTTGCTCACTCGCGACTGACTCCCCTATCCCTGAATGAACTGCAAAGTACCCGACAAGCAAAAGAAGTACGGGAATAACTACTGGATAAAAATAGGTATTGTACTTTTTGTATATTTGACCAAGTGGTGCGAGGAGATGGGATTTAGAAGAAACAAACCACGCAGATAGCATCCCAAGAGGAAAAACTAGGAGATGCACTCTGTAGAGGCCAATGACATCAGCAAGCACATCAGGATCCGCCTTTACCACAAACCAAGTAATCAAATACAAAAGAAAAGCACTTATCCAAGGTCTTTTTTTATTGAACACCAAAGGAAACACAAGATAGCAGAAGATGATGAATGTGAAATACCAAAGCGGAGAATTAATATCTGTGAATATATTTGCGCTTGTGAATACTCCAAAAAATGACTGAGCTAAGAAGCCCCAAGAATATACTTTCTCTAAGAATATATATGAAGACGCCACAAACGCTCCAAGAATAATCCAAAATGGTATAAACAACTTGAGGAGTCTTTTTTTATAAAACTGCACCACACTCTCCCCTTTTGTAATTTGGGAAAAAGTTATTCCATACCCAGACAAAAACAAAAACAGATTCACCCCAACCCCCATCATAATTGAAAAAGGAAACAAAAATTCTTGATTGCTCGACAGAAAATATCCAATATGCCCCAATATGACAGTTAGAATGGCAAAGCCTTTTAATTCTTGTGTAAATGCAAATGTCGTATACCCATCCTTTTTCCGGAAAGTAAGTACAAAAACAACCAGGAAGATGACTCCAAAAAGGATTGTTTGCTCTAGAGGATTGTTTACTAGTATCTGCATATAATATCTATCCCTAGAGCATACTCCTTTTCAAGATAAGAGAAAAGGCTAACCTCTGGGCGACACACCCTTACATCTTTCTTTTCCTTGATATAATCAAAAAATGAAATACAAAGATTCGTTTATAACTTTCTTACAAAAATCTTCCGATATTAGCTCTGAAGAGAAGCTCACCTTGCTGGAAGATTTGACTGACAAAAATCTTCTTATTATTTAAAAAATCTCTACTCTCCTTTTGACATGGAGCATCATCATGGCTTTTGTGGATTTATTTTTAGTCTCAGGATTTATTATATATATTGCCATGCATCATATGGGAATAGATATACTTGTCTTTCCTGTGGCTTTTCTTTTTTTGAATATACTATTTAAATTTATAACTATTAGCATAATCGCAAAAGGAAGACTAAATTATTTTGTACTTTTTATATCTAGTCTTCCCTACACAGGATTCGCGTTTATTCTGGGTCACACATTAAAGAAGAACCCTCTTTTTTAGGAAGGTTCTTTTAGATTATCTCATGTCTAAAAAGAGGCTTCTCTTTAGACTCTAATCTTTCTAGATCGTGATTCTATATATTCAAAAATAAAAACTACTACACCTGAAACTAAAGCAAAGGAAGCCATAACTGCAAGCTGACCATTTGCTCCATCAAAGCCAAGAATCGTTATGTGGAAATAAAGTGCTCCTGTCATAAGCCCTACTACACCCAAAGACCCCAGAATTGCTGTTCTAGGGATAAGAAGGATTATGGAAACAAGTAGCTCAATTATTCCAGTTCCTATTCTTCCAATAGATTCATCTAATCCAAATAGTCCAAGTTTGGTAAAAAGCTCTACTGATTGCGGATGTCCCGTAAATTTAAAAAATAATGTTTGGAGAAGAATAAAGGCGGTGATGGCTTTCAATAACCATATTACCCAAAATGTAATTCTTTGTTTTTGCATATAATTATTATACCAGAATCTCTAAGGAGACTAGAACCTTCAGTTAAGTGGTGGCAACAATAGGTCTAAATACAAAGACTAATTATCCTTAAGCAAAGTGCTCGCCCCTAAGGATAAGAATTATAAATCCCTCTTGACATTTCTAATAATTACTGTAATGTTTTTTTAAAATCAAAATTAAAAGAAAGATGGGAGATATTAAAAAAGTACTAGTATATGACAGTCATAACAGTGACCAAATCACAAAGATCCTCCAAGAATTGTATAAAGGTAGGGCCTCCGTTCACTCCATAGAAGAAGTTGACACAGGAATAAAATTTGACCTCTTTTTCTTGTCAGGCACGTACATACTTGAAAAGAAAATTAAAACTGTTTCCCTTAAAGAATCAAAGGGTAACCCAACAGCCAAGGTGGTTGCGATGTCGGTTTCAGATAATTTCCTACGGGAAATAAATGAAACGGTCGCAGGTGTGGGTGTTGATTTCACTCACAACAAGTGTGAGCTCGTAGACAACCAAAAAGCGGAGGATTTGTCGGAAAGAGAAAAGGAGAAGCTGAGAGGATATCTCTTGGCATAACCCACAATAAAAGGCTGACCGGTAAGGTCAGCCTTTTTGTACACTCTATTTATACATGATATAATTCAAACATATGAAAAAAATAATAAACATAGTTTTGAAAATTGTATTATCACTTATCCTTGTTATGCCAATACTTGGAGTGCTTGGCATATTCCCAGCACCAACATCAGACCTCTACAATACACCAGAAGCGTTTGACTTTGTCATGATGCTGACAAATGCCGGATATATCATGTGGATGATGGCTGTCGTTTTCCTTATCTCGCTTGCACTTATTATAAAAAACAAAATGGCTCTTGTTTCCCTGCTGATCCTTCCTATTACATTAAACATTGTTGGCTTCCACGCATTTATGGATGGAGGATTGCTAACATCAGGAGCTATTATGGGAAATGTTTTCTTCCTTATTAATATCTATTTCCTTTGGGAAAATCGGGAGAAATACAAGTCACTATTCTAAGCATACAAAAATCGCCCAACTGGGCGATTTTTTAATCTTTGATAGCAAGTATCTAAGTGATATAATAAATATATGAAAAAACTAGCACCACGAATATTTATATATGCATCAATTATGTTTGGGATTATAGGAATTTCTCTTGTTATCTTTGGCGGACCAGATGACAACACGCAACCAAATATAACACTTATGAAACTTCTCATGACATGTGTTTTCATCATATTGCCTTCATTTGCAGTGAGTGTTGCAGGGAAATACTTTGGTGATAAATAAGATAATAAGAGTAGCAAATCGCAAGGGCCGCCCTTGCGATTTGTATTCTGAGCTTAATAATAGGTAAGTTATTTTTTATCTAAAATAAGTGGGTTTCCTTGCCACCGATTGTCCCAAACTATTGCAACAAGAGAATTTTTCAGATATAATAAAATAAACAAATTATGGCACGATGGTCAGAAACATATTGAATACTGCGATATACAAAGAAGAAGACGATTGTATCGGAGATGAAGAATTATATAAACATCTCTATGGAGAAAATTGGAAAATAGAACTGGACAAAAAGTACAAAAGGCTCTATGCACTACCAGTGGAAATAAAAAACAATGTTCCTGATGTAATTCAAAGAATGATAAACCTCTTCCGCTGAAGATCTGAATACCCCGTTATGGGGTATTTTTGTTATCTTGACTTTATGATGCAACCATGCTATTCTCTCTATATCTTTTGATATTTGTGTAGAGCTCAAAGGTAACAGACGCTTAAATAATCGTTTGGATTAATGTCTGCACGCCGGAGACTCGAATCTCCTTTAATAGAAAAAAATAATAATGAATAATATAAAAACTCGAGGAGATCGTGGTAATTCAAAATCTGGATTACGACAATCCCCTTCTTTATCTACGCCACGCGTACGAAAATTTAATAATGATTCCAAGTTTGGAAATAACAACAATCGTTCTGGTGGACGAAAGCCTTTTGGTGGATCTGGAGGGTCTAACCGAGGTGGAAAGAAAAATGGAGGAGGAAGAAAAATGCCAACCTTTGACCCATCTATCTTTATCAACACAAATCCTATTGAAATCAAAGAAGAAATCTATGTTCCAAAACATAAAAGCTTCAATGAATTTAATATCACTCCAAAGCTAGCACAGATAGTGACAAACATGGGAATCAAAGTTCCCTCACCTATTCAGGACCAAACAATCCCCGCTTCTCTAGAAGGGCGAGATATAATTGGTCTAGCTGAAACAGGAACTGGTAAAACAGCAGCTTTCCTGGTGCCTCTTGTACAACAAACAATGGATACACCCTCAATGAAAACTCTGATTCTAGCTCCTACAAGAGAGCTCGCAATCCAAATCCAAGAAGAGCTACGAAAAATGGCTCGAAACCTACAAATCTACTCTGTAACTTGTGTAGGAGGAATGAGTATTCACCCACAATTAAAAATGCTCCAAAGAACAAACCAATTTATTATTGGGACACCTGGACGAGTTATCGACTTGATTGACCGAGGTGCAATAAAACCAAAGGAAATATCAACAGTGGTGCTCGATGAAGCTGACCGAATGCTTGATATGGGATTTATCAATGATATGAAAAAAATCCTACAAGCAACTCCAAAAAATAGACAAACTCTATTTTTCTCAGCAACAATGACGCCAGCAACTCAACAGCTCACTCATGAATTCTTGAACGATCCAGTAATTGTTTCTGTAAGGAAAAAAGATGTTATAGATAGTATCGAACAAAATGTGGTTAAATATGGAGCACACTCAAAATTCGAAACACTTGTAAAGCTTTTTGAAGATAAGAGTTTCAACAGGGTAATTATTTTCGGTTCTATGAAGCACAGTGTGGAGAAGCTTTCAAAAGAGCTTGTTGCCGAAGGAATAAGGGCAACTTCTATCCATGGAAACAAGAACCACACCCAAAGACAACGAGCCCTTGAATCTTTCAAAAAAGGAGAGGTGCGAGTGCTAGTAGCCACAGATGTGGCAGCTCGAGGAATCCATGTGGATGATGTGTCCCATGTTATAAACTACGACCTCCCACAAACTCAGGAAGACTATGTGCACCGAATTGGACGAACAGGACGAGCTAAACAAAAAGGAAAAGCTCTAACATTTGTTCAAGAAGGAACACAGATAACTGCATCTCCGGTGCAAAGAAAACAAGGTTTTAGGAAGAGATATTAATTTTTAAAAAATGGGTCGCGAGCTTTTGCTCGCGACCCATTTTTGCACCCGACTACCACAAGCTTGTGATTACACATCTTTTTACATATACTAAACACTATGAAAATAACGAGTGCTGAATTTATAAAAGGTGTTGTACTTGGTAAGGAATTTTGGGATAAGGATAAGCCCCAGTTTGTTTTCTATGGGAGATCAAACGCAGGGAAATCTTCAAGTATAAACGCACTTTTGGGTAG
The DNA here is from genome assembly GCA_964355515.1 of uncultured Candidatus Saccharibacteria bacterium. Classification (GTDB taxonomy): domain Bacteria; phylum Patescibacteriota; class Minisyncoccia; order Phycocordibacterales; family CSBR16-119; genus CAYHDV01. The sequence continues at coordinate 41,448 of CAYHDV010000002.1, read as the reverse complement.
AAATACTCTTGCGAGACCATCTGGAACCCCTGGGAAAACAAGAGAAATCAACTTTTATGATATAAATAATTCTTTGTATTTTGTAGACCTTCCAGGATATGGATATGCAAAAATGAGTAAAACCGAGCAAGAAAAACTCAGACAACTTATTCTTTGGTTTGTAGATGAGACGGAAGTGCCAAACAGAACCCATGTTGTGGTTATGGATGCAAAAATAGGTATGACTGATTTGGATAGAGAAATGCTCGAAATCCTTGAGTCTTCACAATCCGGAAAAATCATCGGACTTTTAAACAAAACAGATAAGCTAAATCAAAAAGAACTCTCAGCTTCTCTGAAGAAAGCAGGAAATGAAGTCCCACCATTTGTGAGACTAATTCCCTTTTCCGCTATTACAAAAAAAGGGGTGGATGCATTCTGGGAAATTGTAGAAGAAAATAAAGAGATAGAGAATTAAATCTAAGGTCTCTCTGTTGTAAGTCTTGGTGGCTCTTCCACTGAGATAACTCTTATGTAGACATAGCCTATTACTTGGCCCTGCTTTGTTTCCACGCCCACTCTCCATCTACCATCTTGGATATCTTCTCTGTAGCTAAACCCTGCCCAACCTTTCTTACTTCCCCCTTGGATAGTCAGAGGAACTCGCCCTTTATAAACCCATTTCAATGTCTCAGTATCAAAGTATTCCCAGACGTGATTTACTTCTGCAGAAAAAGAAGTAGGGGCAAACACAGACGCAAATACCCACACAGGCTCAGAACCAAATCGATGAAATACTCGACTTCTTTTTCTAAAAATGTTGTACCAAGGATTTGACTCATATGTAGCTTCATACCCGGGGTAGAGTTTTTCTACATGGTGGTAAACTGCCGTAAATTTGAGGGACAACGGAACAGGAGGAATTATGTTTGTGAAATAAGCAAAATTAAAAATAACAAAAAATAAACCTATAGATATTGTTATCTTACCTATATACTCTTCATACCTATTTTTGTTTAGTAACCTCAGTATTTTAAAATAAACATAGATTATACCTATTGTAGATATTCCGCTTAATACAAAAACAACTGACCCCATCTTGTTTAAAAGAAGAGGTACAAGAATAATCATGTAAGAAAAGATGGCAATAAAATATATTGTTATCTGAAAAACCATTTTTCGATAAACTTTCTTATAAAGCTCTGTGCCAAGCATAAGAAGAAGCATGATAACAATAAAAGGCCAGCTCGAAGCAAATGAGCCGGACCTAGTATAGAAAATTGCGAAACCTGAAAAAAGTCCCCCAAAAGAAAACAGCATTAGTGCTTCTAGTATGGAAGACTTCAGAGATATGTTGATTTTTTCTCCGATTTTTGAGCCGGTGGTAAAAAGCATGGCTATCGCAAAACCTGAAATAAGAAGATGCACTATCAAAACAGCATTGTCGAAAATCTGGTCTATCTGATTCAAGGTAAACATATCACCAATAAACCCCCCAAAGATAGCCACGGGAGCAATCCAGTGTCTCTTCCTTGCCAAAAACCCAGATATACCTGATTCTTCTTTTCTTATTTCTTCCATAAAATTTATTATACATCAGAGGTTAACATTTATCCCCAAAATAGATTTTTGATTATTTATATTTTTTATATTTGGTCGTACAATATGTTTGCATGTACTTATCCTCTAGGTTCCCTGTGTCAAAATCAGATATACATCCTGCGGAGATAGAATGTGAAAGTCGTGGGTCGTTTTTAATAAAAGATTTTTTCATGACAATAATATGGCAGCAAAAAAAGCAGCAAAAAAGAAAGTAGCAAAGAAAACAGCAAAAAAGAAATAAATTTTAAACCCTTTATATAGGATTATTCATTAGTAGCTACAAGTGAAAAACGCTATGTCAAATAATGATTATGATGAGTTAGAAGATGACGAATTAATGGGGTCAGGTGATGATTTGCTAGATGAAGACGATGAGGATAGCGATGACGCTCTGACAGATGAGACTGATTGGTAGCAAACCAAAAAACACCCGAAAGGGTGTTTTTTGGTTGATGACTAAACCCTCAACTCTTCATTCCTGTGTACACGGGAATCCAGGGTTTACAATACAGAGACAATGCACCTAGCGTCTTTGCGAGGAGCTTGGCGACGTGGCAATCCAGAAATTCATCACTCTGGATTGCTTCGTGCCTCGCAAAGACGGTACGTTTTATGAATGTGGGTGGTTTATTTCTGGATTCCCACGTTCGCGGGAAAGACGCAAGATTGAGAGCTTTGTAATTGATTACGACCTCGCCCCAACCTCACTCCTCCCCAGGAGAGGGGCACAAGCTTTAAAGCTTAGTAGTCATCTGCATTCCACGAAGAATAGTAAGCTCATCTCGTATAATCGCAGCTGTTTCAAAGTCTAGCTCTCCAACAGCTTTGTTCATATCGCTCTCTTTTCTTTTTATTATTTTTTTCAATTCAAGCTCTTTCTTTTTTGTTGGGAGATTTTCGATTTTTGAAAATTCTGTTTCTAGTTCCAAATTCACAGCTTTTTCATGATCTGACTGAAGCGCCTCTGTAATATCTTTTATACTTTTTATAATAGTCTTTGGAGTGATACCATTTTTCTTGTTGTACTCTAGCTGAATATCCCGACGACGCTTAGTCTCAGCTATGGCTCTCTCCATAGAACCAGTCATCCTATCGGCATAGAGAATAACCCTTCCATCTATATTTCTGGCTGCGCGTCCAATTGTCTGAACAAGAGATGTTTCTGAGCGTAGAAAACCTTCTTTGTCCGCATCTAAAATACCAATAAGTGTGACTTCTGGCATATCAAGCCCCTCTCGAAGGAGATTCACCCCGACAAGAATATCAAACTTCCCTTTTCTAAACTCTGTAATAATTTGAATTCTCTCTATTGTCTTGATATCGCTGTGAATATAGGCCGCTTTTATTTCTCTCTCTTTTAGATATTCCGACAAATCCTCTGCCATTTTCTTTGTAAGGGTTGTCGCAAGTACTCGACCACCTTTGACTATTTCTTTTTCCGCTTCGTCAATAAAATCCTGAATCTGACCTTTGTATCCATCTTTTTCTGGGACAATTGGCCGGATAATTATTTCTGGATCGACAAGCCCTGTTGGCCGGATAATCTGCTCAACTGTCTTCTCGGATCTTTCAACCTCACCGGGTGTGGCAGAAACATATATCGTACCACCAACCCTTTTTGTAAACTCTTCATATTGAAGAGGTCTATTATCTTTTGCGGAAGGTAGCCTGAAACCAAACTCAACCAAGTTCTCCTTTCTTGCCTGATCTCCTGCATACATTGCCCGAAGTTGAGGGAGTGTAACATGAGACTCATCGATAACAGTGAGGAACTCTGGATTACCATTTTTGTCATGAGGAAAATATTCCAAAAGAGTATCTGGTGCTTCGCCTGGCATTTTCCCTGATAGATGCCTAGAGTAATTTTCAATTCCAGAACAATATCCAACCTCTCGTATCATCGCCAAGTCATAATTGGTTCTCCTCTTAAGTCTTTCTGCTTCAAGAATTTTTCCACCTTTTTCTAGTTTTTTGAGATGAATATCTAGCTCTGCTTTTATTGAAGAAATAGCAGAATCTCTACCTTCGGCACTAGTCATAAAGTGCTTTGCAGGAGCAATAAACAATTCATCTGGCTCTTCGAGAATGGTCGATGTCACAGGGTCTATAACCTTTAGTGTTACCACTTGATTCCCCACTAATTCTAGTCGATACATTTTTTTAAAAGAAATTGGCATGATCTCTATAGTATTTCCAACAGCACGAAACTTGCCTGGTTCCAAATCAGCATTTGTTCTTTCGTATTGCATCTCAATAAGTTTCTTGAAAAGTTCAATTCTTTTTATTTGTTGGTCTTTGTTAAAAAAGATAAAACGTTTCTCATATTCTTTTGGGGAACCCAGACCATAGATACAGGATACCGAAGCGACAATGATCACATCATTTCTTGTAAGCAAAGACTGTGTGGACGCATGTCGAAGTCTGTCTATCTCTTTGTTGATAGATGCGTCCTTTTCAATGTAAGTATCAGTCACCGGCACGTAGGCTTCTGGCTGGTAGTAGTCGTAATAGGACACGAAATAATGAACTGCATTGTCTGGGAAAAATTCTTTGAACTCCTGAGCAAGCTGAGCTGCGAGGGTTTTGTTGTGAGCGATCACGAGGGTCGGCTTTTGGATTTTTTCTATAACATTTGCAATTGTATAGGTCTTCCCAGACCCTGTAACTCCAAGAAGGGTTTGCTTACGCAAACCCTTCTTCAGACCATCTACCAAGCCAGCGATGGCTTCTGGCTGATCTCCAGCAGGGCTATATTCGCTCTTTAGTACGAAGGTATTCATAATAAGAGATTATACACAAAAATTTCTAATGTGGGAGATGGAAGGTGGCTAAGAAAAGTACCCCTATACCAGCGACAAAAAACAAGATATGCTTAAAGGCTTTTGCTCTATCAGTCCTAAACAGATGTAGTGGAATCAAGTCGTGGAAAACTAAGTATAAAAATGCCCCAGCAGAAAAGGATAAGAAAAAAACTTGGATGTCTTCTGTGTAAAGAATCAATGACCCTAAGAAAATACCAATAAATACAGAAAAAGAAGTAAGGGCATTTCTGGTGAGAGCTTGCTTGTTTGTGTAGCCAGAGTCAATCAGTACGAAGTATTCAGATATATTGTAGATAATTTCGTGAATCAATATCCCAATAACAGTGACTAATCCAACAGAAAAGCCTATGATAAATGCTGGAAAAATAATCAATCCATCTGCTACCTTGTGGAACGCATCACCCACAAGCATTTTTAATGAATTCTTTCTCTTATGAGGATGATCACAATCATCTCCATGATGGTGATGAGATTCTGGTATTATTTTTTCAAATACATAGAAAAATATAAAACCAAGAATTGCAGAAACTAAGACAAGGGAAACTGGCCCCATTTCAATTGATTCTTTGACAAGATCAAAAGAAACAAGAAAAAATACTCCGGCAGAAAAAGATACAAAAAATGAAAGATGTTTTGTTAAATACTTTTTTATTTTTGGTGAAGTAAAAAATAACCCCACAAAAGAAACAAGAACAATGGCTATTCCAGAGATTATGCTATATAACATAATGTTTTATTTTTTATCTTTGCCATCACCAAAAAATATGGTAAATGGCAACATAATAATATCTATCAAACCCTTGATCATTCCGCTAAGAAATTCCATATAACAATTATCCCATTTCCCTATTAAAAAAGATAGTCTTGTTTTAAGGCTATCTTTTTTTGGATTAAGACTTCTTAGCTACGCATGTGGAACACAGGCATGGAGTACAATACTCATCAGTATACTCTTTACCATAATCATAATTTATCTCCTCTTCGGCTTTTATATTTTTAATAGCATAGATATTTATATGCCCTCTCTCGATAGTCACTTCAGCATTTGGTTTGCACGCATGATTTATATATCGCGCTTTGTTTGACCTATCTTTACCATCAACAACACGGTTTTTGTTTGTCTCAAAAAGATATTTACCACCTCTATTGTCAGCTTCTTTCCTGTCTACAATCTCCCCAACATATTCAATAATAAATTCACCTTTTTTGATATCTTCTCTTGCAAAAAGTCCAATACCCGCAGAAGACCTTCGTGGAATGGTGTCTTTTGCTATTTTTTGTTTTTCATTCTTTTTCATGAGGGAAAGTATAGCATATATGAAAATAAGAAAGCCCCACCGAAATTCGGCGGGGCTTTTTTTCTATAATGCAACAAACATCATCTTTGATGTTTCAACCAAAACGTCTCTAAGCACTTTTTCAAATTTGAAGCAACGAGTTCCAGGAAATTTATCCTGGAGGTATACAACCATTTCTTTACTTTTATCAACCTCAGAAATTCTTTCTTCTGAAGCTTTTTCGTACTCTTGGTTTTTAATGTTTTCATTTTTTAAATCAACAAGAGCTTTCCACTCTTTGAAAAAATCACGAAATTTTTCATCGGGTGCAAAGTAGCTCTTGATACTTCTCGCAACAGCAGGATTAGAGCTCACACTCGAAAGAGTAAAATCTAATAGCGAGTAAACTCGAGCTTCACAATCCCGATAAGCTCCAAAATACTTGTCAAATTCTTGAAGATCATACAAAAGCGACCCAATTTCAGCTGGGAGCCTTTGCCCTTTCATAAGACTTTCAGATTCCAAGAAATATGAAGTTTTTTTACCTCTTTTCTTTGAGGTAATCTTAAATATACCCTTTGATTCTTTTAATTCCTTGGCTGAGAAAAAAATAATTTCTCCAGTTTTGGGATCAGGGAATCCATATCCCAGACCAATGGGAAAAAAGTTTCGACAAAAAGCTCCTAAAATTCCAATTTGGGTTTTCCTTTTTCCCTCAGGCATACGTATGTATTTCAAACGTGTCATGTTATCCAGTTTTTAAGTTAGTTTATTTTGATTATACAAAAAATAAACAACAGGTCAACCTCTACCCCCTCTTCCCATACCTCCCCAAAAACTCTTTTTTAAATTCAAAAAAAGTACCATCTTTTACTGAAGCTCTAATCTTGTCTACAAGTGTCACTATAAAATATAAGTTATGGATTGAAGCGAGGGTTTGCCCTGTCATCTCTCCTGCTCGAAACAAGTGTGCCAAATACGCTTTCGTATAGTTTTTTGAAGTATATGAAGGAGTCCCTAGATCAATAGAAGAGAAATCTTCTTTAAATTTAGCATTAAAAATATTTATGGGACCATCTACCGTGTAGAGGACACCGTGCCTCGCAAGGCGTGTCGGTGACACACAGTCGAACAGGTCGCATCCATTTTCTACCCCTTCAAATAAATCTAGAGGGTCTCCTATACCAAGCAGATGTCTTGGCTTATCTTCTGGCAACTGTTCATTTACCCAGCGAACAGCATTCCCCATATCTTCTTTGTTGAAAGATCCCCCTATCCCGAAACCATCAAATTCCTCTCCTGTTTCTAATTTCATTTCGGCAAGAGTCTTTGCTGATTCTACTCTCAAATCTTCAAATCTCCCTCCTTGTACAACAGCAAAAAGTGCTTGAATATTTTCAGGATCAAGCTCTGTGTGACGAGCAAGACTTCTCTTTGCCCACCTGTGAGTTCTTTCCATTGCCTCTCTTTGATATTCTTTGTTAGCAAGAGGGCTTGTGCATTCATCAAAAGCAAAAATCATATCTGCTCCGAGATCCCACTGAACTTCCATGGAAGACTCCGGTGTAAATCTGTGTAGAGATCCGTCAAGATGAGATTTGAAAGTCACTCCTTCTTCGTCTATTTTTGCTAATCTTTCGTGAGACTTGTTCTCAGATTTATTTTTTTCTGTCACAGTCTTATCTTCTCCGCTTGCTACTTTTGAAACCTTTGTACCGAAAGCTTCACCTAGAGAAAATACTTGGAACCCACCAGAATCTGTCATTGTAGGCCCAGAATAATTCATCATTTTAGCAAAGCCTCCTGCTTTTCTGACAATATCTGCCCCCGGCTGCATATACAAGTGGTAGGTGTTTGCAAGTACCACCTGTGCACCGAGCTCATTTATTTGTTCTGGAGTTAATGTCTTGACTGTTGCCTTTGTCCCAACAACAACAAAAGATGGCGTCTCAATGTCACCATGAATTGTGGAAATAACACCGACTCTAACCAGCGTCCCGTCTAGTCTATCTGTAATTTTAAAATTAAATTTCTTGCTCATGAACAACTGTTCTTTTAATAAAAACATAGTGCAGGTAATTCATATTTATCGGAGATTTTGCAATAATTGTTTTCACTGGGTCTTGAGGGTTTCCTGTTATACGAGAAATTACTCCAACTAAATAACTACCCTCTCTTGAAGAGAGAATGCTCTCTCCCTCTTCTGCAGGGATATCTCTAGGAATAGCGACAGAGAAGGCTCCACCTCCTCTACCCACAAAAGTCAGTGCCAAACCAGAAGTTGGCAATCTAACCTCAGTCTCACGAAGAGGGGTTGAATAAAGCTCCACAAGAGACGAACTTCTCCTTATGTCGCTTATTTCTCCCAACAAAATATTCTCACCCGAAAAAACCAAATCCCCCATCAGTACCCCGTCTTTTTCTCCTATATCAATCAGCAAGGTATCATAAGAAATCTTTGGAGGCCTGGCCAAAACCCTCGCTGTTTTATCAAATTGGAATTCTCTGTACAATCCCAAGGTCTTTTGAAGTTCTGTATTTTCCTTAGCTAGTGTATCTCTCTCTTGCTCCAAAGAATGCATACTTTTAAATGACTCTTGAAGTTCCATGAGTTTTTTCACAAGAGTTTTTTTTGATTGAAGAGAGAGAAAGTTTTCTGTGATTTCTCCAGAAAGAAACTGACTTATCCCCCACAAAGGAGTACTAATCTCTGACACCGGATTACCAAATAAAGAAAATATTGGCTTCCGAAGAAAGATCAACAAAAAAACAAAAATAATAACTATAAAAGTTACCATTTTTGTTTTATTTTTTTTTCTATCGAATTTGTAATTCATAGTCATCTGGGACAAGGGATTCTTTATAAAATTCTACATCTTCCAAAATAATACCCGTACCTCTTGCAACCGCTGTCAAAGGGTCTTCTGAAACTCTAATTGGAATTTTTAGAATTGCCTCAAGTAATCCTGCAAGCCCATCAGTAAGAGCCCCTCCACCCACAAGAACAATACCCCTTCTCATGACGTCTGAAAGGATTTCAGGTGGAGTTGTTTCCAGCACCTCCTTTATCCCATCTATAAGCAGGTTAACAGATCCAGAAATAGCCTCCCTAACATCACCTGCGGTTATAATCACCTCTCTTGGAAGACCAGTGATCAGGTCTCTCCCTCTCACAGAAACTTCTTCATTTTGTTTTTCAGATACTGAACCAATTGTTATTTTTACATGCTCGGCTGTCTTCTCTCCGACAAGCAATTTGAATTCATCTTTAAGATAATTCATAATATCTTGATTGAGCAAATCCCCTGCTACTTTCATACTTTTTGACTGTACAATTCCCCCAAGAGAGATGACGGCAATGTCTGTTGTCCCTCCACCAATATCAACAATCATGCTCCCCACTGGCTCTTTGATCGGCATCCGTATACCAATAGCCGCGGCCATGGGCTCTTCTACAATATATACTTCTCTTGCTCCTGCAGATCGAGAAGCATCCACCACAGCTCTCATCTCGACATTTGTGATGTCCGATGGAATACCCACCACCACTCTTGGTCTAAAAAGTTTTTTAGAAATTTTTTCTGCTTTGTTAATAAAATAGCTAAGCATTTCTTCTGTAATTTCATAATCAGAAATTACACCATCAACAATAGGGCGAATAGCTTTGATGTGGCCCGGAGTTCTCCCAAGCATCTTCTTGGCTTCAGATCCCACTGCCACCACTTGGTCTGTTTTGATATTGATAGCCACAACTGATGGCTCGGTAATCACAATCCCATGACCGCGCAAATAAACCAAAGTATTGGCTGTACCTAAATCAATCCCGATATCATTTGAAAATCGGTTATATAATTGTTCAATCTTTTTAAACATACTTATTTTTTAAATCTACCAAGCAATTCATTAATTGCAAGCACTTCACCTTTTTCAGTCGTTCGCTCTTTTACTTCCACTCCTCCAGCTTCCAAGCTTCTTCCAGAGACAACAACTCGGAGTGGTATACCAATCAAATCGCTGTCTGCAAATTTTTCTCCTGCAGAAGCCTCTCTATCATCAAAAAGCACCTCTAGTCCCTGCTCTTTCAGTTTAGAATACAAATCATTTGCCTCCTCATCTTTTCCAAGACTAATCAAATGTATATCAAAAGGCGATACCGATGCTGGCCAGATAAGCCCACGATCGTCAGAAAGAGTCTCTGCGATAACGCCAACAAGTCGAGATATACCAATACCATATGATCCCATGACCACAAATTTATTTTCTCCTGCTTCATTGGTATACGTGAGTTCCAGAGGTTCTGAGAATTTTGTCCCAAGAGAAAAGATATTCCCTGTCTCAATTGCTTTCTCTTCTACAAGCTCACTTTTATCAAGCCCAAGTTCAGCTAGGACTTCGTCTGTATACACTTCCTTATTCACAGCAATACCCTTGCCTTTGTGAACATAAATAATGTCTTCTCCTGCTGGAGAAATAGTTTGGAACTCGTGAGAATATTTTGAGAAACTTCCCCCAGAGGCAAAGGTGATATAGGTAGACTCTCCAAGACCTGTTCGCTCAAATACATTTTTGTAGGCTTTTTTCATCTTTTCATAGAAGGCCAAATGTTCAGCGTCATCCTGTGAAAAAGAATAAAGGGCTTTCCAAAAAAACTCTCTTCCTCGCATCACACCGGACTTTGCTCGAGCTTCATTTCGAAACACTGAACGAATGTCATATGGGTAGACAGGAAGATCCTTGTAAGACGAGACGAAGCTTTTCATCATCGCAGTCAAAGGCTCTTCGTGAGTAAAGGCAAGCCCAAGCTCTCCTCCTCCCTTTAGAGATGTTTTAAACCAATTATCGACAACCTCGTCATTCCATCTTCCTGTCTTCTCCCATGTTTCTTTTTTCTGAAATGCAGCTGACTGCATTTCAATACCACCTACGAGCGACATCTGTTCTCTAATAATATCTGAAATCTTCTCAATAACACGAAGACCCAGAGGCAAGAAAGAGTAAATGCCAGCCATTTCCTTGTGAATAAAACCAGCTCGAATAAGGAGTTGTGCGTTTTTTGACACCTCATCTTTTGGGGCCTCTTTTCGTGTTTTGGTGAATAGTTTAGATTGTCTCATTAGATTCAATAATACTTGAAAAGGGAGAGAAAGGCAAAAAGGAGATTTTCTATATTGCTTGACTTTTAAATTTATATATGTTAATATCTTAATAAATTTGAACCACTTAAAAAATAATGATGGACATTGCAACCTATTTCGATGATTTCAAAAAAGCTCAAGAATCACAAAACCCTCTGGAAATTATCAAGGCGACTCAAAAATTTTTTACTGAGATCTATGCACTTGATTTAATAGATGAATCTAACCAAGCTAAGCTACTGGGGATCTACTCAACATGTAAACACCTTGAAAAGGCCTATGGCATCGATACTGGACTCATCAAGAGTTCAATTGTGGTGTCTGCAGAAAAGGCTAGAATACAGCACCCAAGCTTTTCATCTATAGCTGGTTTAGTCATGGTGCTCAGATCACTAAAATAGAAAGTGGCGATTAAAAGACTCTTGATATAGAGTAATATTTATAAAACAGCCTCGCGAATCCGCGAGGCTGTTTTCTTTTTCTGGATTCCCGCGTTCGCGGGAATGACGCAAGTTTGGGAGCTTTTGTGATTATTTGAACTAGGGCCCCTCTCCCCCTTTTCAAGGGGGAGATTGAGGGGGTTCTGACACTTGAGCTTGTCATGCTGAACTTGTTTCAGCATCTTTTTGATATTTAATAGATCCTGAAATAAATTCAGGATGACGGGTATATTACATGAAGATTGCACAGTCTTTAGTCTTAAAGTAAAAAAACAAAGATTTTAATAAAAGAAAAACCACCCCAATTTCTCCTTGTAAAATCTGACTTTCTCTGGTATTATCGACCCTGTCGAATGATCTCATATAGAGATTGTTTTATTAATAATAAACATTTTGGTTCGGGGCTAATTGCCCTTAGAAATTCAGGCCAATATCACAAGGTGTTATTCAAATCAATTATGGTTCGAATATCCCCTATTTAAAAAAGATATGTCTACAGACAAAGATACAACCACACAAATGTTTGAAGTAGGAGCACACTACGGGTTCTCACGAGCCCGAAGACACCCTTCTATGAGAGACTATGTGTACGGAACAAAGAACGGGACCGATATTATCGATCTATCAAAGACTTCTTTAAAATTTGAAGAAGCAAAAGATTATATAAAAACATTTGCTCAAGGAGACAAGAAAATTCTTTTTGTCGGAGTAAAAGCTGAGTCAAGAAAAATTATGAAAGATGCAGCAGAATCAATTGGTATGCCATATGTGGTTGACCGATGGGTTGGTGGTGCGCTTACAAACTTCTCTGAAATCAAAAAACGAATTGCTCGAATAAAAGAAATCCGAACAATGCAAGAGACAGGAGATATCAAGAAATATACAAAAAAAGAACAGCTGATGATTCAACGAGAAGCTGACAAACTTGCTTATTATTTCGGAGGAATCGAAGATATGGGTAAGACACCAGATCTTGTTGTTGTGGTGGACCCACGACACGAACATATCGCTGTTACAGAAGCCCAGAGAATCCACATTCCAATTATCGCACTTGCAAGTACTGATTGTGATATTCGAGGAATCAACTTCCCTATTCCAGCAAACGATGGGTCTATTACAAGTGTAAAATACTTTATTGAAGGACTTATCAACGCCTACAAAGAAGCTAGAGCTTAAAAGTTTTTAGACATACGATATAATAAATCTTATGTCTATTTATTAGCACTTTAATTAATATCCAAAAAAACAACATGTCTATAACAATGGAACAAGTGAAGGAATTGAGAGAGCAAACAAGTGTCTCAATTATGCAATGTAAAAAAGCACTCGAAGAGGCTGATGGAGATATGGAAAAAGCTCTTATAATCCTTAAAAAGAAGTCAGGTGCAGCTGCTGCAAAGAAAGCAGACCGAGATGCCAAAGATGGTATAGTCGTAATAAAGGAATCTACCTCAAAAGCGATGCTTCTTACCCTGCACTGCGAAACTGATTTCGTGGCAAAAAATGAAGACTTCAAAGCTATCGCGGCAGAACTAGTAGAAAAAGCTTTTACAGAAGGTATAGAGGCAATGAAAGCAATCTCTGATGACAAAGTTGCCGAAGGAATCCAAAAAGTTGGTGAGAACATCCAGCTTGGTGAAATAGGAGAAATGACAGGAACAGTTATTGGATCATACCAACACAATAATAAAAATGTGGCAGTGGTGGCACTTTCTGGAGGAACTACTCAAATCGCAAAAGATATTGCGATGCAAATAACAGCAATGAAGCCTACCTATATCACCGAGGAAGAAATCCCTCAACATGACAAAGATAAGGCTAGAGAATTTTTTACAGAAGAATTGGCAAAAGAAAACAAGCCAAAAGAAATGCATGATAAAATTCTTGAAGGAAAAATGGCTTCATATTTCAAAGAGCAAGTACTTCTTTCCCAAGTCTTTATCAAGGATCCAAGTAAAACAATCTCTCAAATTCTTAAAGATGGGGGTAACCTCACAATTGAATCATACAAGGTTCAATCAATCTAATACTTTATGTTAGCCTTTATTATCATCTTTGCTATAGCTCTCATAGTCTCTCTTCTTTTTATATATATTCGTATATATAAAATTAGAATAGGAGAAATCAAAGCTCCAGAGGACTCTCTCCACAAGGACAGAAAACTCTACACAAAGGTGGTGGAAACAAAAGAAATAACAACTTGGTATGGAAAAAATATTTTTAAACTAGCGATACTTCTTTTTCTAAAAATATTGGTATTCGCAAATTTCCTGATAAAACAAGTAATCAGTGAACTGCGTGAATATGTCAAAGAAAGACTGATTCATAAAAAAGTTAGCTCAGGAGAAAACCCATCTGCCTTTCTAGGGGTAATCAGAGATTACAAAAAAGAATTGACAAAATTTCAGAAGAACCTAGACAAGCATAATGATTGACAGAAGTTTAAAAATAAATAAAATAAAACAGTGATTAAGTAACTGAAATAACTAAATCCTATTTTGAGAGCCAGAGTAGCTCAGTTGGTAGAGCAACGCTTTTGTAAAGCGAAGGTCGGGAGTTCGAATCTTCTCTCTGGCTCTCAGGATAGGATTTTTTATTTTGAGCAGATTAGCGAAGTTGGTGGAGGTGAGGAATGCTACGGATAGCATTCCAAACACTTTTGTAAAGCGAAGGTCGGGAGTTCGAATCTTCTCTCTGGCTCTCAGAACATGATTTAGAGTAGTGAAGTTGGTGGAGGTAAGCAAGGCTAAGGAATTTAAAAATGGAAATACTCTTGTGGTGCCGATCTTCTCTCTGACCCCAAAAGATAAACTAAAAAACACATCAGATAGATGTGTTTTTTAGTTTAGATTATCATTTTTTTTGATAGATTCTTCCATCTTAATAAATTTTTCATATTCATCTTCATAGTCATGATTAAGATCTGCTAGAGAGCTTTCAAAACTATCAAGAAGCTTTTGTTTGTTTTCCAAGAATCCCAGTATTTCAGATCCTTGATTTTCTACTTGGAACAAGATACCCAGAGTAGTTCCAACATTTGATAAATCCTCCATTATTTTAACCAAACCTACTGGACTATTCTCATAGTTTTAAGTTCCTCTAATCGATTGTCAATGTATTCAAGGCCTGCATCAAAAACAATCTTATTCTTCCCTCTTTCATAAAATTCCATTGATTTATTGAATTGATTTTCATCCAAAGATTCCATATATAAATATATTATCACAAAAAACTTTATACAAGGATATAGCTTTTTTAATTTCTTAATTATACAATAGTAAGAAAAATTGTTAGAGAATCACCATCTAGTATCCCCTCTTTTCTTCTAACCTCTTTCTTGATCGGGAAGATGTAGCAATTGTCTTTTTTACTCCAAAACATAGAAGATTCCCAGACGGTCTTCCCCACTTTGGCTTCTACTCTGACCGCACCGAACCCTCTTTTGCCCTTCGTCTCTTCTCTTATTTTCAAAACTGAAGGAGTATCAACATACACGAAAAACCAGTTTGCGGTCTCACCCGGCCAAATCCAAACTTTCTCCTTTATCTTTAGTATCTTTTTCATAGCCTATTGATTATAGTAGGTTTAATGATAACATTAAGAAAAACAATCAAAAACAATGGGAAAAATTGTGAACTTATCAAATCTTCCAAAAGAGACTGTACTCATTTGCTTGATAGACAGTACAGAAATTACTCTTAACCTCTACGATCTGGATTATGCAAAAAGTGTCTTTGAGGCACTAGTAAAAAGGGGCAAAATCTTGGAAACAACTGCAGAATTTGAACTGCAGAATTTAACATCCAAAGGCACTCTGCCGGAAAAAATACAGGACTCAGGGATAAGGCGAGCAATTCGTCAACAAGGGTGGAATGGTTTCTCCAACAAAACATCACCTAACAATCCACTGGGTATGAGGCTTTTGCTAGAAAGCATAGACAAGGCTATTTATCCAAATGATTACAGGGATACTCAAAATTAACCAGCTTTATGCTGGTTTTTTATATATAAAGAGCCGCCCATCCTGGGCGGCTCTCAAACAAATCAATCAACATTCTCTGGCGTTCCCACCTTTGATGTCTTTTTGAATTCTCTGATCCTGGTTTTGACACCCCTCTTTTTGGTGACAAATTGATCATAGTAATCCTTTGCTTTTACCAAATCAAGAATTTCTTTTGGGGACCCAACAAAGAAAACCTTTCTCTCCGTACCATCAACTGATTTCCATGCCATGTTTCCATATGACACTCTCTCTAAAATCATTGGTATTTTCCTAGAATCGAGTGGTCTGACTTTGAGCTGTTTAGCAAGCTCTTTTGCAAAACGAATCACTTTGTATTGGAAATTTCCCTTACGATGGATTTGCCTAGAGAAAATAGCCTGTGAGTCCTTCCGAATAACCACGTACAGACTTCCCTTTTTAGAAAAATCTTTCAAAGATGGGTCGTAGGTGGTCCGGACAACCACCTGATAGCCCCTTATGTCAAAGATGAAACTTGCAGCATCTTTTGTGTAAGGGACATGGGCGGCCTTTGAAAGCTCAATACCAAATTTTTCTTGATAGAGATTCCACATTTTTTTGGTCTCTCTTATGAAGCCAAGGCTCCTCAGTTCTCTTTTAAGATATCTGTACTTCTCTTTCGGATCTTTAATTTTGCTCATCTCTTTCTTTTTTCAAATTTAGAAAGATATTACCTCTAACACATGTTTTTGTCAAACAAGGTCTATTTTTTGATATTTATCAAAACCCTAACACACCAAAAAACTCTAATCTCTCTTATTCAAAGCTCCTCGAGTATTTCTACCCACAACTCCATCTTCTTCTAACTCATAAAATTTTTGAAATGATTTGACTGCTTTTTCTGTCCGAGAACCAAAGTCTCCATCTTCTTCTAATTTTGTAAGATTATCAACATTTAATAAATTAAGAATAACTTGAAGTAATAGCACATCATCCCCCTTGTTATATCTCTTTAGAGTTCGAGTAAAAGGAAGAATCGGAATTATTTTTTTATCATCCTCTCCAGATACCTCATCTATTGTAGGCTCAGAGTCTACCACAGCCACTACTACACGATCACCAAAGCCTACATCATTTTCTGAGGAATCACTTTCATCTATAGAAATAACAGGTTCTGCTTTTTTCTCTAATGCAGTGATTGAAACACTACAAAAATTTGCCCCCCATTCATTTATGGTTGCAAATGAATACTCCCCTGTCTTTGTGGGGTAAAGAGTGATATCTCTTCCTTGATCATAGAGAGCTTTAGTGCTCTCATCTTTAACATAATACCTAGTAACACCAGCAATATACTCTGGCACTATTGAGATCATACTTTTTTCTCCTTTGTATACCATGCTCGGTGTAGCTACAGCTCTACACAATGGTGGAGGAATAGTTGACGACCCAGAACTGCTAGAAGCTGTCACAAAGGCCCATGTTGATGAGTCTGAAATCCCTGCAAAACTATTCCCAGAAGCATCATCAAAAGCGGTCGCATCAATATTGATGTAATATGATGTATTTTCAAGAAGAGCCACGCTGGGATTAATAGTAATGATTGCAGTTCCTGTACCTGTTACAAGCCCCCCTGCGACATCAATAGTTTCAATTGTTGAATCATCAGAGGATTTTTTGATGAGGATATTTCCCGTTTCTACGTCTACTATTTCATCAAAGGTAATAACTAAATTCGCATCAATTTCCACATCGGTCGCTCCATCAAGCGGAGAAAAACTAGACACTACTGGAACACTAGTATCAGCAGTGGTAAAATTCCATGAAGTCGTATTAGAAATTCCTGCATAACTATTCCCTGCTATGTCATCAAATGCCGTTGCGTCGATTTGGATATAATATTGAGTGAGGCTAGATAATATTGTAGTCGGATTTACCGTAATGGTTGTTGTTCCGGTACCAGTAACAAAACCACTCGTCACATCAACGGTTTCAATGGTGAAATCATCACTAGATCTTTTAATCGCGATCTCTCCTGTTTCCACATCAACCGCTGTATCAAAAGTCAAAACAAGGTTCGCCGTTGCAGAAACTCCCGTTGCACCATCCGCTGGCGATAGTGTCGAAATGGTTGGGGCAGTTGTATCAATCACAAGCGCTTTGTTGGCTGCCAGATTTGTTGATGGTGCGAAGTTACTCATTGCGTTTGACGAAGTGTCAACGATTGTTCCTGAGATTGAGCTCACAGTAAGGTCGGCGGTTGTGTCTCCGGCTTGGACAGTATAGTTACATGTTCCACTTGCGCTTGCTGATACGGTAAAAACACAGGTTCGATCAGTGTCCCCGGTTTCAAGAGTCACTGTCACGTCTCCAGTTGAAGTTACTGCCTCAGAAAAAGTCACATCAATATCAATCACTTCCCCTGCTTTATAAGAGCCATTTGCTTTGTCAGAGGAAACAGAGCTAATTGTCGGTGCGGTCACATCAGAAAAATCTTGCCACAACAAATATGGATATCCATCATTATTTACGCCGTCAATGGCCCACACGGTGCTGAAGTCCCAGTTAGTATATGTGCCTTGAGTTTTCATCTGTGAAGTCGTTTTCCCGACAACTCCTGCACCACCACTGGATGTCCCAAGTCCCGATGTCTGCGTGTCCCAGTATGATTCTGTGGTGCTTGTATAATTAGATCCAGCAAGTCCACCCACGGATGACGGAAGGTTCCCAGACACCATAGTAATAGATCCTGTTGAATAAAGTCTTGTTTTGGTGCTACTAGTATAGTCGTTTCCATACACCCCACCAGCAGCTCCTTGGTTAGAAGCATGATATGTTATGACGATATTACTTCGTGAATACGAATTATTTATTGTTCCACCACTATAAGCTTCTCCGGCGAGTCCACCCACACAACATGTTGCCCCAACTGGAACAAAATACACACTGTTATCAGAATATGTTTTTGTCATGGAACCGTAATTTGACCCAATAAGTCCTCCGACACGCTGACTCCCTGTTATTGATCCATCGATAACTCCAACCTGAGAAATGGCACCGTAATTTACCCCAGCTAGTGCTCCAACACCGTAATCACCAGTGGCTGTCGCGTTTTGCAAAATAAGATCTGAAATTGTGGCCCCACTTGAAACATACCCAAAGAGTCCAACATAGTCAGTGCCGGAGCTGTTGAAATACAAATTAGAAATAGTATAAAAATCCCCATCAAACTTTCCATAGAAACCGTTGCCACTTGTTCCGATTGGAGTCCAACCGTTCCAGTGTTATATGGAGAAACATTTAAATCAATATTACTATCCAAAAGAAAATATTTACTTGCATTTCCTCCACCTAAACAATTTGAAATCGCTGCAAGTTCTGTTGGTGTGCTAATCAGATAAGGACTTCCAACTGTTCCAGAACCACCTGTGATACTATCCCCACACGCAGCAAAGGCTTTTGGAGAACCAACAAAAAGAAAGAATAAAAATACACCCGAAAAGGCCAAAAGCTTTATTGCCCGAATATTCATCATTGCCCAATTATATAATAAAAAATGAAAATTATATCCTTACTTTTTCCCCAAATCTAATGTCTGATTGATGTGGATTTTTTCTAAAAACTCTGGCACATGGGAAACAACTATCATGACTCCCTCATACTGATCAAGAGCCTTTGCGATAACAGGAAGGTGCCGGAAGTTTATGTGGTTTGTCGGCTCATCCATAATAAGAAGTCCTGGTTTTTGGAGTACTAGCCTAGCAAATGCTACAAGGCCCTTCTGCCCTTCGGACAAATCTCCAATTTTTGTGTACATCATATCTCCTGCAATCAAAAACCCAGACGCCATGGACCTGAGGGCCTGCTCATCTACCCTATCCATAATTTCAGATAGAGATTTAAAAACAGTATCTTCAAAGTTGAGAGTTGAGAAATCCTGCCGATAATAACCAATCTCAATTCCACTTGCGATAGTCACACCCTTTGCCTTCCCTGTAGCTAGAGACTCAAGTAAGGTACTCTTCCCAATTCCATTTGGACCAGCCAAGAGTAGCCTGTCTCCCTTTCTTAGAGAAATATTTGCTTCTCTTGTTTGTACTTTGCCGTTGTGAAGCCTTTCAACAGACTCTATTTTTACAATTTCACCCCCTATATTTTCTTGAATAGGAATAACGAAAGGTCGGATTGTTTTATCTTCTTTGTATCCATCTACTTTGTTTGCCTCAGCCTCCTCTGCTACTTCTCTCATCTGTTTTGCCACAGCTCGAAGTCGCCCTCCCTTGTTTGCAAAGAAGTTTGCTTTGTCCTTTTTTTCTTGGATACTCTTATCAAGTCGAGCGTTTAGTCTTTTTTCTTTTTCTACTCTTATCTCGATCTGCTTGATTACATCAAAGTAATTACCAACATAGTTATCAATTTTCTTTGTGAATATATCTAAATAAAGCACACCTTCAGTGAAGGCATTTAGAAACTCAGCATCATGGGAAATAACCACCACTGTTTTATCATAATTTTTTAGAAATTCAGTTAAGTGATTAATTCCTGAATGATCTAGGTTGTTCGTAGGCTCATCAAGCAAAAGTAGATCTGGTTTCTGAATCAATGCAGAGGCAAGAAGCAGTCTAGCTTGTTGGCCACCAGAAAAATCTTTGATCTTTCGATCATAATCACTCAAAGGGAGGTTCACTATCTCAAGGGTATCTTTTATTCTTGGATCCAAATCATACACCTTTTCTCTGAAAACTGATTGAAAAAACTCCCTCACTGTAAACCCAAGCTCCTCTCTAGGAATAACCTGCCGAGAAAGCGCGATAGTGAGCTTGGGATCAATGATAATACGCCCTTCTTCTGGCTGAAGTGAGTTTGTAAGTAGTTTAAACAAAGTACTCTTACCTGCACCGTTTTGGCCCATGAGGGTCACTTTTGAGCCTCTCCGAAGAGAAAAACTAGCCTCAGTCATGATGGGCTTTTTTATTCCAAAGTGAAAAGTCACTTCATCAAATTTTACAATACTTCCGTTTCCTGACATAAGGAATAGATTAACGTATTATTGACATATAGTAAAGCTTGTTTCCAAGAAACCCCAAATCAAAAATCACCTTTCGGTGATTTTTGATTTTAATTATTTCTTTTTCTTTACAACTTTCTTTACAGCTGATTTCTTTACAGCTACATTTTTAACAACTTTCTTTGTTATTTTTTTAAGTTCAACTTTTGGAGCTGAAATTTTTGATATAGCTTTTTTTAAATCTCCGTCTTTTACATTCTTCACTTTTGCTTTCTTTGGAGCCATCGGTTCCTTTGCCGCTCGGAATACTGTTTCAGATTCGTGGGCATCTTCTGTTGGAAGATTAAGGGACTTTAGAATTTTGTCCATTTTTGCATGAAGTGCATCAACTTTTTGTGCCAATCCACTTACATCTCCTCCGGCTGGTCGTCGGTCTCGGTCATTTCTTCGGTCTCCACCAAAAGAAGGCTTTCTGTCTCCTCCTCGTGAATCACGTCGATCTCCGCCTCCAGATTCTTCTCTCTTGGCACTAAAACATGCACTACAGAATACTGGCTTATCTCCAGTTGGTTTAAATGGCAATTCTGCCATGTTTCCACAACCGTCACACTTTGCTTTGTGCATAGTTGGGGCACCGAATCCTCCTCGGTCACTTCGTCGGTCTCCACCAAAAGAAGGCTTTCGGTTTCCACCTCTGTCGCCACCGAATCCTCCCCCACGGTTTCCACCAAATCCACCTCCTCTGTTCCCCCCTCTATCTCCTCCTCTGTTGTAATCGCTCATAAATAAAAGTATAACATGCTTAATTTAAATAAGCAAGTCTTTTAGTTGTTTGTCAATATTCTGATTGACCCTCCTATCATTTTTTTCATTACTGGAAGTAAAAATTCTGTCATCCTGAATTTATTTCAGGATCTAAAGAAGTATACTTTTCTTTTTCCATTGCTGAAAAAGAAACAAAAAAGCTAGACACCTCACTTTACCTAAAAAATAAATCACGGTTTTTTTGGCGCTACGCTGATCGCTGTCGCTAAAGCTTCGCACTAATCAAAAAAACCGTGAATATTTTAAAAGTTAAAGCTCAAGTGTCGGAAAGTTTTGCAAGTGTTAGATGAGTGGTTTTTGACACTTGAGCTTTTTACAGTAAGAAAACAACATAATTTTTTCGTTAAGAAGGAGCGCTTGAAGGCGTAGCCGGTTAGCGACTTTAGGAAAAATTGTGGTGTTTTTAGTAAAAAGTGAGGTGTCTTGGCTTTTTGCTTCTTTTTTTGCCAAGAAAAAAGGAAAAGTTTTTGAAAATAAAAAAACTAAATCAGATCCAGCTTCTCCTCTCTCGTAAGCCTTTTTATCCTCAACTCTTCTTTTGTGGCGCTCGACCTATCTGGAAATTTCTTTGAATAAACAAGCTCGACAGGACGCCTGGCACGAGTGTACTTCGAACCAAGTTTTCCCTCCCTATTGTGCTCATCCAATCTCCTTTGAAGGTCGGTGGCTATCCCTGTGTATAGCGTACCGTCTTTGCACCTGAGGATATATGTATAGTATGGACTCATAATGATTAATTGTACCAAACCAAAACGAATACTTCTCTCTTAAACTGATATAATCATCTCATGTTAATAAAAACCATAATTGCTCTTGTTGCAGCCGGGATGGCGATAGTTGGAAATATTCCATACCTTATAAGTGTATTCAAAAAAGAGATTCAGCCACACCCCTATACTTGGCTGGTCTGGTCTATTGTTTCTGCGGTTACATTTTTTGGACAGGTGGCAAAAGGGGCTGGGGTGGGAGCTATCCCAACAGGAGCTTCTGAGATATTTACCATAATTATTTTTCTTTTTTCTCTTCGCTATGGTTTCAAAAATATAGAAAAAAGAGACACCATATTCTTAGTGGTAGCACTCTTGGGGTTGATCCCTTGGGCACTAACAAATGATCCGACACTCTCTGTTGTCATTGTGGTATCAATTGACCTAATCGCTTTTATCCCAACCATAAGAAAAGCCAAAAATCACCCCGAGACAGAGCGTCACATCCTCTACACCATGAATGCCTCACGCCATGGTCTAGCCCTGTTTTCTCTTGAGACTTACAACATAGCCACCATGCTCCACTCAATAACCATGATCGTGGTGAACTCTCTCATGTCCTACCTTATTATTAAAAAAAGAAAGTAAAACAAAAACCTCACCAGATTGTTCTAGCGAGGTTTTTGTTTTACTTCTTTGGCTTTTTTGGTTTCTTAACTTCTTTTCTTTGTGAATTATTTCCTTTTGCCATGTTTATTTTTTAAAAAAATTATTTATAAAACTCTATATACACATCATATCATTTTTTTAAATTTTCAAATAACCTTTATTCAATTGAATCCCAAATTAGCCTAAACAATGATTGTCTTGTTTTTGCAAAACTTTCATTTTCTGTAATAAAAAGTAAGTTGTCCCATCTCGGTGAAATGAAAGCCACAAATTTGTCAGTAATTATTTCTGTAAAAGGTATCTGGTGACCTTTCGGTAGCATCTTGGATACTCTATTTTCTATTGAGTCTTTCTTGATCAAAGCTCTAGCATAGGGCGAATCCACTATTAGTTGCCGACTTTTCAATCCTCTTTTCTGTTTCTCTTTTATAATCTCCTTTAAGATATACTTTTCTTTAACAAAACCTAAAAAGTTTTCTCCTTCAGTTATAATCCAGTACTCCTTACAATTTGAATCAAAAATCATTTCCCAGATGTGCTTAAAACCAGCTGCCCCGTAGAGAAAATAAACTCTGGGTTTATGATAAACACTGTGTCTTCTTTTTTCTAAATCATCAAGAACGTTTTCAAACTCATACACATTTTCTCTAACTTTTTTCATCAGCTCTTTTGGAGAAATAGCCACGTAGTGAGCTTTTTTATTTATTTTTGATTCAATAAGAAACCCATCTTTCTTCAGTTTATCTAATACATAATAAATACTTGTTCTCTTTATTTTAGAATGCTTTGAAATAGATTGGATTGTTGCTTCACCTAATTCAAGAGTAGACAAATATACCTTGGATTCTTTGTCGCTGAAACCTAGTTTTTGTAGAGAATTTAAAATTTTCTCTTGAATGCCCATATTTTAATTATATTCTTCTCTTGGAGTTTTGTCAAAAAGTTCGACAAAATCTATTGTTTAGCTTTCCAATATCCTTTACACTTTAAATGAATCTAATCTTTAACAAATACATATAGAAATCATGTCAAGAAATATGAGCATAGTCGACATCATCGACAACAAACAAGGGAGATACACTGGAAATCTCCGATACTACTTTTGTGTTCTATACAAACACGCCTCAAACATCCACAACCCATACCACAACTTAAGGCATATGCTTCATGTAATGTGGGAAAGTTACGATGCGGCTGTCTATCATTGTCTAGACCCATACGACACAAGAAATGTCCTAATTGCAGCAATATTCCATGACTTCAACCATTCAGGAAAAATGAACGGAAATGATGATCTTGAAATTGAAGCATCTGTAAGAGCTATGAAGAAATACCTTCACTCAGAAGACCTTGGTAGAGAAAAAGGCATAGAGGGCTTGATCCGAGCAACCCAATTTCCCTATCAAGATACATCTTTGGAGCTTTCTCTCCTAAAGAGGATAATGCGAGACGCAGATATGAGTCAAAGTCTTTCAACTGCATGGATCCAACAAACGCTCATAGGACTTCCTAGAGAAATGGGATTGGACATTGTTGAATTTCTCAAGACTCAAGAATCATTCTTAGGCAATCTAAAGTTTTACTCAGAATGGGGTCAGAAAAAATTTACCCCTATGATAGAACCTAAGATTACAGAAGTGAAATGCTACTTGAACTTTCTAGAAAATGAGGCCAACTTAAATGTGGTAAAATAAAAAAAGCCGGCAGATCCGCCGGCTTTTTATTAAGATGTCTGTATTCTAGAATTGAAAGATTAATAAGAAATGGTACATAAGATTATAATGTATTGATTTACAAGGCTAAAATTGACAAAAGGCATAAAATGGCTAGAATAGTTAAGTGATTGAGCCTCTGATGTATCTCTGGCATACCCACAAAAAACTCTTACCGTACAAGGCTATTTTATATAAACTCAAAAGGCATACTGGCAATCAGATTCCATTGAACCCTGTGCAAACAAAAAAATTATGAATCAACTCCCATACACAAAAAATCCTTGGTTCCATGTTGGACGAGCAAGTGATCTAACAGGTAAAGACCGAGTATTATACCGATTGCTCGAGACTCTTCCTGGTATCCTTACTTGGGGAACTATCTTAGGTACAATTATTGCATCTATTTTTGTACCCGTATGGGCTGCTATTTTTATTATTACATTTGACCTTTTTTGGCTACTAAAAACTCTCTACCTATCAATCCATCTAATACACAACCACAAGCGCATGCAGTACAACATGGAACTTGACTGGAACAAGAAACTCCAAAATTTCAAATATGAACACCTGTGGCATATGGTTCTTCTTCCATTTTATAATGAATCGTTGGAAGTTGTAGAGGGCACTCTCAAGTCACTTATTGACGCTAGTTATGATAAAAAGAGGATTATTGTGGTGCTTGCTGGTGAAGGAGCAAAGGAAGAGCATGCAAAAGAAATCCAAGCATATATCCAAAAAAAGTATTCTCATCTTTTCGGATTTTTTATTACGACAATTCATCCCGCAGGAATCGAGGGTGAGCATGCTGGAAAAGGAGCCAATACTTCTTGGGCAATAGATAAAGCAAGGACAGAGGTGCTCGATGCAAACAATATTCCATATAGAGATGTAATTGTTTCAAACTTTGATACCGACACTGTCATATTTCCCAAATATTTCTCATGTCTCACATGGTACTTCTTGGACTCTCCAGACCCTTACAAAACTTCTTTCCAGCCAGTTCCTTTCTACAATAACAATATCTGGCATGCCCCAGCTTTTTCTCGAGTAGCCGCTACTTCAGGATCACTTTGGCAAATGATTCAACAAGAACGACCAGAAAAACTGGTAACATTTTCTTCACACTCAGTATCTTTCCAGACGCTTTATGAAATAAACTACTGGCAGAGAAACATGGTTTCAGAAGATTCTAGAATATTCTGGAATGCATTTATGGCAAACGATGGTAACTATACAGTAACACCTATATCATATCCGGTTTCTATGGATGCGAACCTCGCACCGACATTTTTGCAAACAATAAAAAATATTTACAAACAACACCGAAGATGGATGTGGGGTGCTGAAAATATACCTTATATTATTTTCAACTTCATAAAAAATAAAAATATTCCTTTTTCAAAAAAGTTTGATGTACTACGAGTGCAGATAGATGGATACTGGTCTCTGGCTACAAATCCAATTTTTATTTTGTTACTTGGATGGCTACCTCTTATGCTTGGAGGGTCTCATTTCAACAAGACAATTCTATCCTACAATTTACCAACCCTGACTCAATACCTAATGACAATATCCATGATAGGTATCCTCATCTCAGCCCTTGTTGCCTTTCGATACCTACCGAAACCACCAGAAGGATATAATTCATGGAGAAGAAAGGGTTATATGTTCCTACAATGGCTTCTCGTACCTGTTACAATAATTGTATTCGGTGCAATTCCTGGGATAGAAGCTCAGACACGACTTATGTTTGGAAAATATATGGGATTCTGGGTAACACCAAAACATAGAAAATAATTATTATGGAACCACTCTCACAGAAAAAAAGAAATAGACTACTTATCTTCTTTGTTGCAATCTTTGCATCAATACTTCCCTTTTTGATTCTCTATGCATTAGGATTTCGTTTTTCTAATAGCTCACTTATCAAAACAGGCGGGCTGTACATTCATAGACCAACAACTGAAGTTGTAATTCTTTTGGATGAGAAGCCTCTTGATAGCAAGCTAACAAGCTTTCTTCAGAGGTACTACTTCGTCCAGAGTCTAAAACCCAGAGAATACACTATTCGAACAGAGTTGGTAGACTACCACTCTTGGGAAAAAACTATTTTAATTGAAAGCCAAAAAACAACCGAAGTATCTCCATTTCTAGTAGCAATAAACCCAGAAAAGACTCTAGTCCCAAAGTACCTCACAACAGAAACTGATATTGATCAGGCAGTGGATGAACTTTCTTCAGCCTCAAATCTTCTAAATAATAGTGGAGTAGAAGAATCAAAAGTAAAAAACCCTCTTTACGAAAAAGTGGTGGCACTTTTTGAAGAATCAGAAAAAGACTGGGCTAAGGAGTACAAAGACTATAGGATTTCATTTGCAAAATACGAAGACCTGCTAGAGGAAACTCATGAACAAAACACCGCAACGACAACGGGAGAAGCTATTGTAACGACAGAGGATATCCTTGCAATTGGAGAGCCTAGGCTGCATATAAAAAAGCAACAGAAAATAGAAGTGTGGCAAACAAACAATGGTAAAACAATCCTATCTGCGTTAGAAAAAAATTCAAGCAACACAGCTTTTTACTGTGATGATGCCCCAACATGTCAAATACCAAAAGAGATAACTGAGATTTCAGCTTATTCACATTTTGATTTCTTCCCCGAAAGAAGTGATGTGCTTATCATCACAAAAGAAGATGGGCTATTCGTGGTAGAGCTTGATGGGAGAGGTAAGAGAAACATTTTCCCCTTGTTTCAAGGTCAGAATATCTCTTTCGTGATAGATGACAAAGATACACTCTATGTATATGACCAAGAAAACTACTACCTACTAGAGATTTAGGATATAGACAAACCCTGGCAATTATTCAAGCAATAAGTTAAAGTATCTGAAAAATAAGTACACATGGATAAAATACCAAGAATATCGGTTATTATACCGGCTTATAATGAAGCAGAGTTTATCCCACAAGCCTTAGAGGCCCTAGAAAGACAAACCCTACCCAGAGGAAGCTATAAGATTATTGTTGTTGATAATAACTCAGGGGATATCACTGGAGAGCTGGCTAAGCTCAAAGCAGACAAAGTGGTTGCAGAAAAGACCCAAGGAACCAACTTTGCTAGACAGAGAGGAGTTGATGAATCAGATAAAAACACAGACATTTATGCTTTCTGTGATGCGGATTGTGAGCCTGGAGAAACTTGGCTAGAAGATATCGTAAAATACCTCTCTATCCCTGGAGTTGCTGCCGTGTCTGGCCCATACGATTTTGGGCTGACTGGCATAGGAAAATGGTTGAGTGGTCTTTATGCAAAAATCTTTTCCAAAGCAGATGTTTTCCTTTTCTTCATATTTAGGAAAAAAGCTGGCGTTCTGATTGGAGGGAACTTCGCACTAAGAAAATCTACTCTGGATGCCATAGGTGGCCTCCCACCAGAAAAATTCTGGGGAGACGATGGCTTAACCGCAATCATGATTGCAAACACGGTGGGACGAGTACTATTCGAACCCAAACTGGTTATGAAGAGCTCCCCAAGAAGATTCAATCGTGAAGGAGTATTCACAACTAGTATCAGGTACTTGTACGAGTATCTAAAAAAGTACTATCAGTACAAAGCCCCCGAAACAAAAAAGCCCACTATGTAAGTGGGCTTTTTATTTTGGCTAAAATAATCTACATTTTCTTTTCATGCATAGAACATGAACCCATGGCACAAGCCTCACATTTCCCTTTTCCACAACCATTACATCCCTGACATGAGCTCATGGCCACAACAGCTGATAGACCCACAAGAATATAAATAATCATTTCAAGAACTGGCATCCCACCAAAGATAAGATTTACAAGGTTCCAGTTTGAACCCATGAATCCTCCAATCCCCACAAGCCCCCAGTTTAGAGCTCCAATCCACATTAGCCACCATGATATTTTTTTAATCATAAATTTATAGAATTAATTTTTAATAATTAGACCTACATATATTGTACCAATCAAATCCAAAGCTTCATAGCAAGCTTTTTCACAATTTTTGTATTGCTTGACAAATTGATACTTATTATGATATAATATAGGAAACTTAACAAATAAAATATAGAATGGAAAATCGAAGAATTACTCTTATAAAAAGAGAAAGAGCAGTAGAGCCTGTTTATGAATTCAAGCATATTCAAGCCTCAGAAGGTCCTGGTATCTTCTTTACGCTATTAACGGGAATTATGGCTATCGCCTATCTTGTGATGTCAATAACTCATACCACCCCAGAGGGATACTTGGACTCAAAAAACTTTGCTTTGGCAATGATATTCCTGGCTCTGTCGGCATTGTCTGGAGGGGCTGGACACTATCTTTCCAACAACAAAAAGTTGGGGGTACCCACTATTGGATTTTTGATAGCCGGAGGGCTATCTATCATACTGGCCGCCGGGTACTGGATCACCGGTGTGTAGATCAGTGCTGCTGGTAGATAAAAACCGTGTTGCAGTTTGCGACACGGTTTTTTTATTTAGTTACTTAAAACTTTCAGAGGTTCAACTTTTGAAAACTAGTTTTTATCTCCAGTGAGACATCCCCCCGAAAAAATAAAGACAAGTCACCTTTTGACATTTGAGCTTTAACTTTTAAAATATTCACGGTTTTTGAAAACTTGAAATCTTTGACCGTTTTCCAAACAAGCGTTAAGAAAACAACCTACAAATTGTGCCCGTGTCGAGCTCGTAGCGCAGCGCTTAGCGAGACACAGCAATTTGTAGGTTGTTTTTAGTTTGTTTGGAAGAGGTCTAGCTTTTTTGTTTCTTTTTCAGCGATGGAAAAAGAAAGATATTATTTAGATCCCCGCCTGCGCGGGGAAAACAACGGAGTGTGATGATTAAAAGGGCTTTAGATCCTGAAATGAATTCAGGATGACAAGTATCTTCTACCAGGATGACCAGGTTTTAATCAAAATGATTCCGCAATCTCGCAATCTTCTCATGACCCCTCAACTTTTCATGAACCTTCGCCTCAATCTGACGAATACGCTCACGAGTAACGCCGAATTCTTGTCCTACCTCTTCTAGCGTATGTTGAACTCCATTTATAAGCCCATATCTCATCTCAAGAATTTTTCTTTCTTTTGGAGAGAGCTCATCTAACACTTCAAATATTTGATCGTGGAGAATTCTCTGTGCAGACTCCTGATCAGGACGCAAGATTTTATCATCCGCAATAAACTCAGCTAGAGTTGACTTCTCTTCATCATCGTTGATCGGCTTTTCAAGTGAGGTAGTATCTTGAGAGATTTTTTCGATGATGTGGATTTTTTCTACATCTACACCCATCTCTGTTGCCACCTCTTCTGCAAGTGGTTCTCGCCCCAAGTCCTGAGAAAGTCTTCGATATATTTGTTTATATTTTGAAATAGTCTCCACCATGTGAACAGGGATTCGAATTGTTCGAGACTGATCAGCAAGTGCTCGAGTAATAGACTGTCTTATCCACCAAGTAGCATAAGTTGAGAATTTGTAACCTTTTGTCCAATCAAATTTCTCTACCGCCTTAAAAAGACCCAAGTTTCCCTCTTGGATAAGATCAAGTAGTGTCAGGTCAGAGCTTCTGTTTGAATATTTTTTGGCAATAGAAACCACAAGTCGCAGGTTGGCCCTGGCAAGAAGGTTTTTGGCTTCTTCGTCCCCTGCTTCTATTCTTTGGGCAAGGTTTCGCTCTTCAGCAGCTTTGATAAGTGGAAACTGCCCAATCTCTTTCAAATAAATTTGAATTGAATCATAACTTGCATCTTCCCTACCAAGCCTCACTTTTTTCTTTGGATTTTCATCTTCTAGCTGGAGGAGGTTCCCTCCTTCTAGAACATCCACTCCGGCATCGATAAACTGGCTATACAAATCATCAAGAAAAACAACATCCGTTTCAATGGTTGGAAACTCTTTTAGAATTTCATCATAGGTTATAAAACCTCTTTTCTTACCTTTTGTTATCAGAAGAGATGCTTGGTCTTGTTTTTTTTCTGATTTATTTTTTGTAACTCCAGAAGTGGTTTTTTTTTCTTTTTTAATTGGAGGTGTTGCGGTCTTCTTTTCTTTAACTTTTGTAACAGTATTTTTTCTAACTGGAGCTGGTTTTTTTGTTGATTTTTTAGCCACGGATGTAACCCCTGACTTTTTAGTTTCAGAATTATTTTTTCGTGGTATTTGTTTCCCTACAGAAACCTTTTTTTTACTTGTAGCTTTTTTTGTTGCCATACAAATTGGTTAGATATTATTACTGTTAATGGTTTTTAAAATATCTTGATATTTTCTAAGCACCTCCTCTCCCCCTCCATTTCTTATTTCTATTTCTAATTCTGATAGCCTATTTTTGAGTAAGAATTGTTTTGATTCTACAATATAGAGCTTGAGATCTTCGCGGAGTTTCTTTATATCATCTTTGTAGATTTCTTCTATTTCAAACATGAACCCGGTTTTCTCTTTGTCAGTAAAAGAATCCACAATCTCTTTGACGAAAGTATCTTCTTCGGGAATAATTTCCCCTCGCTCCAACAAAAGTGAATACATTCCTGCAAGCATTCTTCTTATCTCTGATTCTTTGTCAAATCTTCGAATATTAGCCTGTGTGAGAACCTCACCCTTTTGGATTGTAACAGAAAATCCAGCAATAACCCTCTTCAGGTCAGAAAAAATATCTTGCTCTCCAATATTTACAATCCCAGATATTTCTCTGACAAAAAAAGATTGTTCCATTGAGCTTTCTATTAGGGCAACAAGAGGTAGAATCTTTTCCTGAATTTTTTTTGCAACGAGTCTTGGGTCTTTTTCTTTTTGAGCGATATATCTCGTTAAGAATATAATACTATGTTCTGAGTTTTTTAGAATAGTTTTCCACGCATCCTTACCATCTTGAGTTATCACATCTGCTGGGTCTTTGCCTTCTGGAAGATCGGCTGTCCTAGCTTCCATTCCCAATGACAAGAATATTTTTACAGCACGATACATTGCTTTTAAGCCCGCTTGGTCGCGATCAAAAGCAATAATAACTTTGTTTGATAATCTCTTGATTATCCCAAAGTGATTCAGGGATTCGCCTTTTGAGGTATTTTCTGTGAGTGCTGTCCCTGATGAAGCAACGGTATTTGTATACCCTGACTGATAAGAGAGTAACAAATCAAGCTGTCCTTCAACAAGAATTGTATAATCTACTTTTCTAATGCTATTTTTTGCAAGATGTAAGCCATACAGAATATCTGATTTTTGGAAGAGAGGAGTTTCTGGGCTGTTTAGATACTTTGCAGTTTTTTCATCAGATATCATAGCTCTTCCTGTAAAAGCTATCACTCGACTACTTGAATCAAAAATAGGAAACATTATCCGATTTCTGAATCTATCATAGGTACTTCCATTTCCTTCTTTTATCAGGCCAACAAGCATGATTTCTTTTTTATCATAACCAAGAGAAGACAAGTGGTCGAAAAGACCTCTCCAATCATCTGGCGCAAAACCTAAACGAAATAGTTTTGAAGTTTCCTCTTCTAAACCTCTTTTTTTAACATACGATTGAGCGAATTCACTTTCTTTATATTTCTGCTCAAAAAAGAGTGTTGCTTTCTCCATAATTTCGTAGAGATTGTCATTTTTCTCTTTTTTCTCTCCAACAAACTTTGTGAGAGTTACTCCTGCTTTTTGTGCGAGTACAGATAGAGACCCCTTAAAATCCAATCCTTCAAATTCTTGAACGAAGGAAAATATGTCTCCTTTTGCCCCACAACCAAAACAGTAATAACTTCCTCTATCTGGAGAGACATGAAAGCTTGGTGTTTTTTCATTGTGAAAAGGACAAACTGCTTTGTAGTTTTTCCCCGCAGGTATAAGAGTTATGTAGGTTGATATAACATCAACAATAGATATTCTCTCTTTTATTTGTTCTACGGGATCACTCATGTTTTTTGGTTAGTCTCTATATCCTTCAAGATCTACATCCTTTACATCTTCTGGGTCTCTGAGTCCTGTTCCTGCTGGGATTCTTCTTCCAATAATAACATTTTCTTTGAGACCTCGTAGATCATCTACTCCTCTCTTTACTGCATTTGCAATAAGAACTCGTGAAGTGTTCTGGAATGAAGCGGCTGATAGCCAACTCTTCGCTGAAAGTGACACTTGAGTAATTCCAAGTAGTATAACATCCGCTTCTGCTGGTCTACCTCCTTCTTTTGCCACTTTTTCATTTTCTTCATGAAGATGAATTGCTTCAACTTTTTCACCAACAGAAAGTGAGCTGTCTCCTGATTCAGTAACTTGTCTTCGAGAGAACATTTGCTTTACGATAACCTCAAGATGTTTCTTGGCTATAGGTGCTCCTTGCAACTCATATACCTTATTGATCTCATCAATAACATATTTTTCGGCAAGCTCTCTTCCCCCATATTTGAATATTTCTTGGATGTTTGCAGAACCATCAGTAAGAAGTTGTCCTGGATAAATTTCTTGACCTGGAGTAACTACAGGAATTCGGTGTGGTGGAGTGACATAAAGAATAGTGTTTGTTCCTTTTACTTTTGTTTCAGAAAGAACAGTAATAACTTTTCTTCCATCTTCTTCTTTTATCGCAACAATGTGACCCTTTGTCTGGGCAACAACCGCTGGGTTCTTTGGAGTTCGTCTATCAAATACCTCTTCAACACGAGGAAGACCCTGTGTGATGTCGGCTCCTCCGGCAACTCCTCCTTGGTGGAAAGTTCGAAGTGTAAGCTGAGTTCCAGGTTCTCCAATAGCTTGGGCAGCAATAATACCAATAGCTTCTCCTATTTGAGTATTCTTACCTCGAGCCAAGTCTAGTCCGTAGCATTTTTGACATACTCCATGTAGCAATGCACATTTAAGTGGTGTATGGATTGAAACTTCCAAAACTCCTTTTGATTCAATGTCTTGAGAAATTTCTTTTGTAATAACTGTTCCCTTTTTATATAGAACTTCTCCGTCTGGAGTTGCCACATCTTTTGCGGCTGTTCGTCCATAAATATTTTTTGATAGTGGAATTTCTAGTCCTGAAATGTTTTCAGCTACAGCCACAACATGTTCCTTTGTACCACAATCCTCATGGTTAATAACCACATCTTGAGCAACATCAACAAGACGTCGTGTCAGATATCCAGCTTGAGCTGTTTTAAGAGCGGTGTCGGCGAGACCCTTTCTAGATCCGTGAGTAGTAATGAAGTAATCGATAGGTGAAAGCCCATCTTTGTAAGAACGCACAACGGGGAATTCAAGAGGTTGTCCTTTTGTGTTAACGATTGTTCCGATAATACCTCCCATCTGAGTTATCTGGTGAAGAGCACCTCTGGCTCCAGAAGTAATCATGTCATATGTTGCTCCTCTTGGATCAAGAGATGGCACCATGACATCTTGAATTTCATTTTTTATTCTCTCCCATAGTGAAATAATCTTTCGATATTTTTCATCTTCTGAAAGAAGACCTTCGTTGAATTGGCTTCTGATTTCTGTTTCTTCTCCTCGTCCTTTCAAAATAATACCTTCTCTTTCTTCTGGAACGTTTACGTTGTCGATACCCCAAGTGATTCCTGATTTTGTAGAATATTGATAACCAAACTTCTTGATAGCATCAAGAACCTTTGGAGTATCATCAATACCGTAGTGAGCAATAAGCTGATCTACAAGTTTTGAAAGACGCTTCTTTGTCATTTCATCATTTACATAACCAAAATCTTTTGGAAATACTGAGTTGAAAAATAGTCGCCCAACAGATGTTTGGAATATTCCACCCTTAAATTGAGAATATCTTTCACTATCTGTAGCTTTAACATTTATCTTTGCTCGGAAATCAATAATTCCATAATCATATGCTGACATGGCTTCGTTTGGAGAAGAGAAATACATTCCCTCTCCCTTTTCACCATCCATAGATTTTGTCATCCAGTAACATCCAAGAACCATATCAAGAGCGGGGCTCACGATAGGGTTTCCATCTTGAGGTTTTAGAAGGTTTTTGT
Source organism: uncultured Candidatus Saccharibacteria bacterium (assembly GCA_964355515.1). Classification (GTDB taxonomy): domain Bacteria; phylum Patescibacteriota; class Minisyncoccia; order Phycocordibacterales; family CSBR16-119; genus CAYHDV01. The sequence continues at coordinate 7,317 of CAYHDV010000002.1, read as the reverse complement.
TTGCGGCCATCAAATCTCTCGCTTCTGCTTGAGCAAGTTCTGAAAGTGGCACATGAACAGCCATCTGGTCTCCATCGAAGTCAGCGTTAAAGGCAGCACAAACAAGAGGATGCACTTGGATAGCTTTTCCTTCAATAAGAATCGGGTTAAAAGCTTGGATTCCAAGTCGGTGAAGTGTAGGTGCTCGGTTAAGAAGAACGAACTTTCCTTCGATAATTTCTTCTAGAATAGCCCATACTTCAGGCACTCCTTCTTCTATAAGTTTGTTTGCTCCTCGAATGTTGAAAGCAAGTTCTCCTTCAAGAATTTTTCCAATAACAAATGGTCGGAAAAGTTCCATGGCCATTCTCTTTGGTAGACCACATTGGTTCATTTTCAAAGTAGCTCCAACAACGATTACAGATCGCCCTGAATAGTCTACTCGTTTACCAAGCAAGTTTTGTCGGAAGAGACCTTGTTTTGATTTCAAGTTATCAGCAAGAGATTTTAGTGCTCGCCGTTGTGCTTGGTTCATCGCAGAGTCTCCATGTTTTGCGATTGAGTTATCAATCAAAGCATCCACAGCCTCTTGCATGATTCGCTTTTCGTTTCGCAGGATTACATCAGGTGCTCCAATTTCTTTTAGCTTTTTAAGTCGGTTGTTTCGGTTGATTACTCTTCGATACAAATCGTTTAGATCTGAAGTCGCGTGTCTTCCACCATCAAGAGCCACCATCGGTCGGAGTGCTGGGGGAATAACAGGTAGAGCCTTTAGAAACATCCATTCTGGACGCACCTTTGCATGGATCATTGATCGCACAAGGGAGATTCGTTTCTTTAGTTTTACTTTTTCTATTGAGTTTGCAGACTCAAGCTCTTTCTCTAGTTTTTCTTGAAATGCTTGCAGGTCAAGATTTTTGAACAAATTATAAATTGCTTCTGCTCCGATATTTGCTTCAAAAACTGAAGAATATCTAACAGCAAAGTGGTGATACTGCGCTTCTCCAAGAACTACTCCTGTTTGCAATTCAGCAAGATCTTTCTTTGTTTTATCAAGAAGTTCTTTTAGCTTGTCTTTTGTTTCTTCATCATTTGCAAGCTTTACTTTTGATTTGTACTCTACATCTAGGTCTTTTAGAATTTGTTGCTTTTCGGCATCAAATACTTTTGTAACAATATACCCTGCAAAGTAAATTACCTTTTCCAAGTCAGCAACAGAAATACCTAGCATCATACTCATTCGAGATGGTACACCTCGAAGAAACCAAATATGAGCGACAGGTGAAGCCAAATCTATATGACCCATTCGTTCTCGACGAACAACTGACCGAGTGATTTCTACTCCACATTTTTCACAAGTAATTCCCTTGTACTTAATTCCTCTATATTTTTTACAATAACATTCATAGTCCTTTTCTGGACCAAAAATTCGCTCATCAAAAAGCCCTTGTCGTTCTGAACGACCAGTTCGGTAATTGATTGTTTCTGGTTTTGTAACTTCACCATAAGACCATTCATGAATCCTCTCTGGGGACGCGATAGCAAGAGAGATATTATCAAAGTGATCTAAATTTTTTATTCCTCGTATATCCATAAGATTATTTGTTATCCTCGTTAACGTTTAGTTCCACATCCAAGGCAAGTCCTCTTAGGTAGTTCATCATTACATTGAATGATGCTGGAGTGTGAGGTTGGCGAATTTTTTCACCTCTAATAATAGAATCAAATGCTTCAGACCTTCCGACGATGTCATCTGATTTGATTGTCATCATTTCTCGCAAAGTATGAGATGCTCCATATCCTTCAAGAGCCCATACCTCCATTTCTCCAAATCTCTGTCCTCCGTTTTGAGCTTTTCCTCCAAGCGGTTGTTGAGTGATAAGTGAGTAGGGACCAATTGATCGTGCATGCATCTTGTCTTCGATCATGTGGTGGAGTTTAAGCATGTACATGTATCCCACAGCCACTTCTTGATTAAAGGCTTCTCCTGTTTGTCCATCAAAGAGTTGCATTCGTCCGTCTCTTGCCATTCCAGCTTTTTCTAGCTCTTCTCTGATTTCTGCATCTGTTGCTCCACCAAAGGCGGGAACAATTGCTTGGTATCCAAGTTTTTGTGCTGCCATTCCAAGATGAAGCTCTAGGATTTGCCCTAGGTTCATACGCGAAGGAATTCCAAGAGGTGTCAAAACAACGTCCACCGGTGTTCCATCTGCCATATATGGCATATCTTCTTCTGGAAGAATAATTGAGATAACTCCTTTGTTTCCATGTCGTCCAGCAAGCTTGTCTCCAACTTGGACGTTTCGAAGCTGAGCAACTTCAATAATAATTTTCTTGATGATTCCGGACTCCATAGTGTGTCCAAGCTCTCGTGAGAAAACTTTTACACCAATAATTCGTCCATCTTGACCCTTACCAATTCGAAGAGATGAGTCTTTTACATCTCGTGCTTTTTCGGCAAAGATAGATCGAAGAAGTCTTTCTTCTGGAGTAAGTTCAGTTTCTCCCTTTGGTGTAATCTTACCTACAAGAAGATCATTTTCTCGCACTTCTGCTCCCACTCGGATAATTCCATCTTCATCCAAATCTTTTAGTTTTATTTCTCCAACGTTTGGAATATCTCGTGTTGTTGTTTCTGGACCAAGCTTTGTATCTCGGACAAGACAAATATGTTCTTCAACATATATAGAAGTGAACTTGCTATCTTTTACAAGTCTCTCAGAAAGGATGATCGCATCCTCGTAGTTTTGACCGTTCCATGCCATAAATGCAATAAGCATATTTTGACCAATAGCTGCTTGCCCTCCTTCTGTAGAAGAAGTATCCGCAAGGACGTCCCCTCTCTTAACCTTATCGCCGGCCTTTACAGATGGTCTCTGTCTTAGAAGAGACGACTTTGCTGTTTTGAGTGATTGGATAAGATTGTAGTTTTTTAGACCAGATTTACCTTTGATAGTAATCCGTGTTGAATCAGTATAGATTATCTCTCCTGCTTCTTCTGCAATAATAATTCTTCCAGAATCTCGTGCCACAATTTCTTCCATACCTGTTGCAACAAGTGGAGCTTCAGGAACAATAAGTGGTACTCCCTGTTTCTGCATGTTAGATCCCATCAGCGCACGGTTGGCGTTGTTGTGCTCCAAAAATGGAATCATGGATGTTCCAAGAGAAAATGCTTGGTTCTGAGCAACATCAATAAAATCAACTTCCTTTACAGGAACAAGACCAGGCTCTGCCTTGGCTCGTGCTTCCACGAAGTCAACCGTGATCTTTCCACTTTCGTCTCGTGGTGTAGAAGCATGTGCGATGTTGTATTTTTCTTCTTCAAGTCCGTTTAGGTAAACTACCTCTTCTGTAATCTTTCCATTTTTTACTTTGATATATGGAGTTTCAATAATTCCAAAGTGGTTTGGTTTTGCATATGTTGCAAGGTGAAGTACAAGTCCAATGTTTGGACCTTCTGGCGTGTGGATAGGACAAACTCGTCCGTAGTGTGATGTGTGAACGTCACGAACCTCAATAGAAGCTCGCTCTCGTGTAAGTCCTCCCGGCCCAAGTGCAGTCAGGATTCGAAGATGCTCTATCTCTGAAAGAACATTTTCTTGATCCATAAACTGTGAAAGCTGGTTGGTTGTGAAGAATTCTTTGATTCTTGCTTGAAGTGGTCTTTGGTTTACGATGTGAACTGGAAGAGCTGTATCAGTATCGATAGTAGACATTCTGTCTTGAATATTTCTCTTGATCTGAGCCATACCTGTTCGGAATTTCATTTGCATAAGCTCACCGAAATATCGAACACGTCGTGATCCTAGGTGATCGATATCATCTGCCTTTGCACCTTTTGTAGAATTCAAATCAAAAACAGTCTTCACGATAGTGATCACATCGTCCAAGTTTAGAGTTCGTCTCTCCATCTCTTTGTCACCCATGTCCTTTTCGAATCGTTTGTTAAATCGAAAACGTCCAACAGGAGAAAAGTCGTATCGCTCAGCATCAAACAATAGAGTGATAAACTCTTTTGCATTTTCTGGTGTCGCCATGTCTCCATCTCGAAGTCTCTTGTAGATAGACACGTATGCTTCCTCAGGAGTTTTATCTCCATCTGCTTCAAGATTTAGCTTTATTGCTTTTTCGTATTTTTCATTTCCTTTAAAAGCTTTCTCAATTTCTTTGTCTGTGTGAAGACCAAAAATTCGAATAAGCGAAGTCACGGGGAACTTTCGTTTTTTGTCTACTCGAACATATGAAACTCCATCTTTGTCAGTTTCAATTTCAATCCAAACTCCTCGAGAAGGGATAATCTTTGCTCCAAAAGTTTTCTTACCTTTTACTTCTTGACTTGTGAAGAATACTCCAGAAGAACGAGTAAGCTGAGCTACAATAACTCGCTCAACTCCATTTATAATAAATGTCCCTCTGTTTGTCATCATTGGAAAATCAGAAAGGAAAATTTCTTGTCTTTTTTCTGTTCCAAGAGTTTTGTTTCGAAGAGTCACCTCAGCCTTTAGGGGTGCTTCATATGTAATCTTGTTTACCTTTGCATAATGCTCATCATGCTTTGGCTCTCCGATAGAGTATGAGTTAAATTCCAACTCAAACTTTTTTTCAGAATAATCTTTTATAGGAGAAAATTCTTTGAAAATTTCTTTGATTCCCACCTCAACTAACCACTTAAACGAGTTAAGTTGAGTTTCAAGAAGATTTGGAGTCTCAACAAGAGGCTTCCTGTATCTACTGAAATATTTTTTCTCCCGCAACGCTGGCGTAAGAGCTTTTGTGTTTTTCCCCGTCATATATTTGGATACTTTACAATTAACAAACAGAAAAAGACGAACTCAAAATAAGGTTTCGTCTACAAACTTTTTAATTTTTCTGATTGATGTTGTTAAGCAAAATTTACACACTTAATTTGCTAATAATAGGCTTTTAAACCCGCACACACACCATAGCAACAACGAGAACTCAATCAGGCTATAAGTAAAAGAGAGTATATCAGGTCTGGTTTTTTTGTCAAACTTCCTCTAATGGTCATCCAGGGTCAACCCCTGTCATCCTTAGTGTTTAGTGTCACCACAAGCCTGCCCATTTTGGATTGGTCATCCTGAACTTGCCGTGCCCAACATAGCCTTGTGCGGAGTTGGGTTTCAGGATCTAAAGTACTTATCCTCCAGATGTCCCTGATGCCTGCCCATCTTGGATTGGTCTTCCCCGCGCAGGCGGGGATCCAGAATACCCATCACTTTTTCACAACAAGTATTCCCTACTTTTCTCTTAATAGAAAAGTAGGCAAAAGATCAAGACACCTCACTTTACCTAAAAAATAACTCACGGTTTTTTTGGTGCTACGCTGATCGCTGCGCTAAAGCTACGCACTAATCAAAAAAAACCGTGAATATTTTAAAAGTTAAAGCTCAAGTGTCGGGAAGTAGTTTAACTTTTCTTTTACTTATTTTTAAAAAAATATTGGCCCAGAATTGTGTATCACAAACCAAAAAATATAAATAATAAATGTGACCATGAAGCTCCACAAGGCAATTTTGCTACGCTTTTTTCTTTTCTCAATGTCTTTTGTAAATATCATAGCAATAAGACCATAAAGAAATAGTATTATTCCAATACCTATAAATATTGGAAGAATTAGATTTAATATTAGTGAAATTTGTTGCATAAAAAATAAGTAATTAAATTGTTACAATTTAATTATAACATCTCAAACAAAAAAGCCTCCCCTAAATGGGAAGGCTTCTTTAAATTCTGGATTAGTGACTAAATGCCAGTCATCTTCTTCCTGCTTACAACACAATCGTCTGTTTCAACGGCTCTCATGCAGTCTACTTCGTTATGAAATTTGTTTTTCATGATAGATAATTAAGGTTCAACTCTTTCGCCAATTATAACACCCACCAGAAAAGACCACAAACAAAAACACCCCCAGCTGGGGGTGTTTAAACATAAAATGGCTTTATTATGTTCTTTGGTTCTACCATTTCCAAAACCTCTTTTGGTACATTCCAATCCTCTGTTACGAAGTAAAGTATCGGGTTGGTGCCAGAGAGCTGAGCCTCCTTTAGGTCGCTAAGAGTGTCTGTAATAAATACTATTTCAACATCAGAAGGAGTTTCTTCTCTTATTTCTCTGAAGAATCGAGTCTTCGTCTGTCCGATGTAATTTCTATCACAGGTGGTGAAACTATCAAAAAGATTCCTCACTCCAGACTCTTCAAGCATCTGAGAAAAAACCTTATCCCCCACATTGTAAGTCAGAATCTCAAGAGACCCATTCTTTTTGAATTCTTGGAGCCTCTCTTTTCCCTCTTCTCCGACCCTCTGAGCAAGATAGACTTTCTGGAATCTGTTTTGTATCTCAAGCCCCTCCGTTGTTTTGAGAATATGATGGGGGATGAAATACCCATTATGGGTGATCTGGTCTTTTGTTATCCTATATTCTGAACCAAACTCCTCTAACACTTTTTTCATAACATCTTCCGGATTCGGGAATAGGACTCCATCAAGATCAAAAACTGTTCTTCTCATCTTTTGTTCTTTTTCAAACAAATTACCATCAAAGGTCGTTTTTGTCTATACATTTTATTTAAGGAGTCAAAATACAGAAAATCAAAAAACCAGCCTCTCAGCTGGTTTTTTGATTAAAGATTGTTTTGCTTACGCAAGTGTTACATTCTTTGCTTGTGGTCCTTTTGGACCATCACCCATCTCGAAAGATACAGCCTGTCCTTCTTTAAGAGAATTGAAATCAATTCCTTCTTGAAGTTCAGAAGCATGGAAGAATAGGTCTTTCTCTTGTCCTTCAACAGAGATGAAACCAAATCCTTGTTCTTTGATTACTGCAATTGTTCCTGTCATTTTATTGTTCGGATCGCATTTGCGATTACTTCTACTAATTTTGAGAGTTTCCCCTCCTACAATCGTCACGCAATCCGACTACTACGAGAACGTTTGTACCGAAGATAATAGTATCACATCTATTAATTAACGCAATAGCAAATCACCTAACATCATACGCCCATTGCAGGAGGGCCTGTCTTTGCTTGGGTCGGCATGATCTATCCCCTGCCCTACAATTGTGAGCTACCTGAGCCAGATGCCTTCTAAAGGCTTTCCACCTTTTAATCTGCCTATCATCATCTGGGTGCCTTCTCCCCATGTAATACCGGCAATACCACTGGAACCAGCCTCGTGGATCATCCTCATGAATCCAGCCCTTTTCTCTCCAGACAGATAGCGGTTGACCAGAACAGACACCAAAAAAGTTTTTCGAGCAATCCATTTTTTCTGGGGAGAGCTTAGCCTTTTTAAACCAGATCTTCGGAAATTCTTT
>CAYHDV010000001.1:9334-96207 GCA_964355515.1 uncultured Candidatus Saccharibacteria bacterium | reverse complement strand
GAGCTCCAAATCTCTTCGGTGATAAAAGGCATAAATGGGTGAAGAGCTTTTAGTTGCTCTTTGAGTAGATACAGTAAAGTATATTTTGCAGAATCATTCATATCATTTTTCAATTCTTCAATTATTACATCCGCAAACGTATGCCAGAAGAAGTGGTAGAGTTTTTCTCCCACGAGATAGAATTTGTATTCTTCCATCTCTTTTGTGATTTCTTTTGTGAGGTTTTGCCATTGATTGATGTATTCTTCGTGTTTAGCATCAAGATTTGGTTTAATACTCATATCAAAACCTTCTGTATTTTCAAGTACAAATCGAGTCCCGTTCCATATTTTATTTGAGAATTTACTGTAGGCCCTGATCTTGTCTTCTGAAAGGTTCACATCTTGTCCAGGGCCCACACCAACAAGCATTGCCATACGAAGCGCATCAGCGCCGTATTTCTCAACGGTAAGAAGGGGGTCAACAGCTGTTTCTGGTTTTGACTTACTCATTTTCTTTCCATTTTTATCAAGTACCATTCCGTGCATGTATACTGTTTTGAATGGAATGTCACCAAGAAGATAGGTACTCATAAGAATCATACGAGCAACCCAAAAGAAAAGAATATCATTTCCTGTTTCAAGAACACTCGTCGGGTGATATGTTTTAAAATCGTCTGTGTTTTCTGGCCAACCAAGTGTTGAAAATGTCCAAAGTCCTGACGAGAACCATGTGTCGAGAGTGTCTTGATCTTGCACCATGTTTGAGCCTTTCGGCGGAATTTGCAAAATATATTCCCGCGTGGAAGCATTTTTAAATTCACGATTCACTCTCATTTGCACCATTGATTCTTTGTCTGGTCTTCCCTCAATCATCGAAGAAAGTCCAGAAAGAAACGAATTATGACTTACAACTAAAATAGTCCCATCAGTCTCTATTTGTTTAATTTGTTCGAGTACTTCTTGCACTCTTTTAACAAATTTTTCATAATATTCTCCATCTTTTGATTCAAATGCTTTTACGATTATCGGAGATATTCCATCGGTATTCATTCCAGTAAATTCTCCCGGATCAATTTCTCGGAGGTTTTTCCAGCTTTCAATGTCACAAGATATATTTAACTCTTTTTTAATTATTTCTGCTGTGTTGTACGCTCGTGATAGGTCTGATGAAATAATTTTTGTTATACGTTCTGATTTTAAGAGAAGAGCAGCATCCTTTGCTTGTTGTCTACCTTTTTCAGTCAAGGGTGAATCTGTTTGTCCTGATAATACCTTATTCACATTACCTTTACTTTCTCCGTGCCGCACGAAAATAATCTTTTGTTCTTTAAGAAGATGAGGATCATTGCGTTCGTCATACCACACCGGCACTTGGTGTCCGTACCAAATTTGTCTTGATATGTTCCAGTCGCGAAGATTTTCAATCCAGTTGAAATAGATTTTCTCAAATCGTTCAGGAATAATACTTACGCCATCTTCTCGTACGGCTTTAAGCATGAGTTCTTTGAGAGAGAGATTTCCTCGAGCAGGGATTTTTTTATTTACATCGATCCACCATTGCTTCATGATCTGGGGTTCAATAGTCGCTTTTGTCCGCTGTGAAATAGCTTTTTGATGAACATAGTTTTCTTCAACTTTCACGAGAAGCCCTTTTTGATTTAATTTTTCAACTATTTTTTCTCGCGCGTCTTCAATTTTCATTCCAGCAAATTCACCTGCAATAGGAAGAAGCTTTCCATACATATCTATAATTTGCTCTTTATCGAGTCCGTGTCGTGTGGCAATTTCAAAGTCGATACCAGAGTGCCATGGAGTAATTGTCATTACTCCTGTTCCAAACTCCATATCGATTGCAGTGTCTTTAATAACAGTCGTTGTTATTGGTCCATTGATCCACTCGAGTTCGAATGTATCTCCGTGTTTGTATTCTGCAAAACGCGTATCGTCGGGATGCATCACAACATATTTATCACCAAATTTTGTTTCAGGGCGAGCTGTACTAATGGTAAATGGTCCGTATTTGAAATAGTAGAATTTTGTTTTTTCTTCCTCACGATCAACTTCATCGTCAGATACTGTTGTCTGGCCTTTTGGATCCCAGTTCACGATTCGGTCGCCGCGATAAATAAGTCCATCTTCATACATTTGTTTGAATGCAGTGTAGACAGCTTTTTGACGAGGTTGATCGAGCGTAAATGCTTCACGACTCCAATCGAGAGATGCGCCCATCTTTTTTGTTTGACCAATGATTGTGTCATGAGAATTTTGAGCGAACTCATTGACGCGCTTTAAAAATTCTTCGCGCCCGAGTTTGAATTTTGTTGTTCCTTCTTTTGCGATTTGTTTTACCACAACTGATTCAGTAGAAATTGCGGCGTGGTCTGTTCCGGGAACCCAGAGAGTTTTCTTTCCTTGCATTCGGGCAAATCGAACCATAGTATCTTCAATCGCAAGCATAAATGCGTGACCAGTGTGAAGAGTACCTGTGACATTTGGTGGGGGAAGTACGATAGAGAAGCTTTCTGCCTCGCTCTCGCATACACCATCTTCTATACATTTATCTGGATTGAAATAGCCAGAGTTCTCCCATTTCTGGTAGATGTTATCTTCAACAGATTTTGCATCATATGCCTTTAGAAATTTCTCGTTCATAAATAAGACTATATCATAGAAAAAGGTTAAAAATCAAAGAGATGTGACACGCTGGCGGTTTTTTGTATTTTGGGGTAGAGTAAAAGAAAAAAGCTATGGATCTTAAAAAACAAAAAATAATATTCTTTTCCTATTCAATATTAGACTCAAGGTGGGCGGATGAAATTATTAAAAAACTTGAGAAAGCTGGATACTGGATTCTTCCGAGTTTAATAGAAATTGGGGACCCATTTATTAGTGGGAAAGAATGTTATCCTTCAAGAGGATTCGAACAGGTTGAAGAAGAGATTTCAGTGCTACTAATAACCCCTTAACCTAGTTTCCAATTACCATCAGCGCGGATATCATCCGCGCTTTTTTTATTCCCATTCAATGCTTGGAAATATCCGGCTATTCCTATCATCAGAGAGTTGTCTGTTGCGAGTTCGTGTTTGGGTAGTAGAAGTGTGACTCCCTCTGGAAGTGCTTCTTTGAAAGTATTTTTTATAAATGTATTCGCAGAAACCCCACCTGCTATGATGAGTGTTTGTGCTCCGTATTCGTCCAGAGCCTTCAGAGTTTTTTTGAGCAGGACTTCAGTTACTGCTGTTTGGAATTCTCTGGCGAAGCTTGATCGTATAGATTCGTCTGTCATGTCGAGCTTTTGGGATAGGTATAAGGCAGCTGTCTTGATACCAGAGAAAGAAAAGTTGTAGTCACCAGAGTGGAGCATGGGGCGGGGAAGAGTTATGGGAATTCCACCACCCGGAGTTTGATCGTGATTTTTTATATCCTGAACTGAATTCAGGATGACAGTATTTGTAGCTTTTTCTGCGAGGCCAGAGATTTTTGGCCCGCCGGGATATTCTAGTCCCAGTATTCTACCCACCTTGTCAAAAGCTTCACCTACGGCATCGTCTACTGTTTGTCCTATTGTCTCGTATGTGAGCCAGTCTTTCATGAGTACGAGTTCCGTGTGCCCACCAGATATAAGGAGTGAAAGAACGGGGAATTGAAAATCCTTCATAGACAAAGCCTCATTGGTTTCTCCTTTTTTGCTATCTATTAGCACCGACAGAACATGTCCCTCCATGTGGTTTACTGGGACGAGAGGGACACCCCATGCTAGGCTCAGTGCCTTTGCGAACACGATTCCCACCCATAGTGCAGGTTCTAGTCCTGGGCCTGTGGTGATAGCGATATAATCAAAATCTGGCTTGGGAAGACCTCCTAATATATTGATTAGGAGCGCACACATCCCTACTTCTCTTTCAAGAAGTTTCTCAATGCTTGATCGAGTCGTGCTATCCAAGGATATTTTTTCTCCCACTACCTTTGCATCGAGGAATGCTTGGCTGAGTATGAGGGGGAGGTTTTTGGCATGTTCTCTTTTGGCTAGAGCGGGGAAGACTCCACCGTACTCTTTGTGAATATCTATTTGAGTGTGAGTAATATTGGCAAGCACAGAAAAAGATGGATTTTCAAATCCTCCATTTGCCTCGAGTATTGAGATGGCTGTTTCGTCACAGCTTGTTTCTATGGCTAGTATCTTCATCTCGTTTAGTTTATGTATAAAAGGCGATCCTTGCAAGTTTGATTTTTCTGGGTAGTATGAGGAGAAAATAGGTACATGAATATGAAAAACACTATATTGATTTTAGAGAGTGACCAAATGATACGTCTTTCCCTTAATGAAAAGAGATACACTCTTTCCGGTTTTAGTGAAATTCTAAAAGAGATGCTTCTGCTCAGCCTCTGTCCTGATTTAGAGTGGAGAGTCTTCGCTTGTGATTCGTTCAAGTATGACCGCACACATTCCTTTTTTAAGGAAAAAGTAGAAGAGCTTGAATTGAGACAATTACCAGGGATATTCATAGTTTGGCCTGGGTATTCAGAACTACTCAAAAATAATTTAGGAGATAGTTTTGGTAAAAGCCTGTTCTTGACTTTGGAGGAGATAATGAAAGGAGACAATTCTTGTCATCTGAGCATTATACAAGATGGTGCACATAGTTACTACACCTTAAGTAACTTTAAAAAAATGAATACACACCACGATGTCGAAGGTGGAGGAGAAAATCTTTTGCATAACCCAAGTCTGAACTAGACTTGGGTTATTTTGTTACTTGAAAATGTTTTAGAGATGGGGTAGATTTAAAGAAAAAAGGAGCCATGGAGATTTACATATTTGGAGTCCGAAAAAATCGAGAGGTTAACATGTACACAATAACTGAGATTTCAAAAGAGAGCTTCGAGATCTTAAAAAATATTAAAGACTTAGACTTTCATACCACTGCCTCTCCGCTACTTTTTAAAGATATTTCTTATGAAGTAGAGGACTTTGTAGAGACATTGATTACAAAGGGGTACGCTAAAGGTGCACTATTTGTTTTTGAAAGAGACATTGATAAGGTGCTTGAAGAACTATCTAATCTTTTTATTTCTGCAACAGAAAAACCAAATATAAATCTGTGCAGAGATGGTCCTTATATGATTCTGGTTTGTATCCCTGCTGATAAACAGGGGAAAGAGTACTTCGTTGATAAAATATTAGAAGTAGAAAATTTCATGCATCCTGAAATTTTAAAAGAGACATGCGAGAAATTAATTAACTAGACTTTTTTCTAGTTGAAAAACCACCAGCTTTAGTTGGTGGTTTTTATTTTGTTTAATAAGAATTAGATAATCAAATATTATTTGCATATTTAAGAATATTTGATTATTCTATACGAAACTAAAAAGAGATCTTTCATATGGAAATGGAAATTGATTTGACTAAGTCAAACAGAGCGTTGTTTCAGAATATTAAGCCAGATGGAGAATCCTCTTTCTTTATTTTCATTGTTTTAGAGAGCGAGGGACAGAGGGGTGCTACGGTCGAAAAACTAGTCAAAGACATTGGAGGGAGTTTTTCTCCGAGAGTTCAACCAGTGGGAGGGCCTGCGAGAGAAGCCTTTGATAGAGACTTCCCACGTGCAAGCTTTGTCCTTCATTTGGGAAATGACAAATGTGCAAAGTTTCAGTTTCCTGACCCTTTTCCTGTTTTGGAAGGGTAAAAATTCAGTTACTTGTGAATAACAAAAAAGCGCCTCTGGGCGCTTTTTTAATTTGTTGCGCCATTTTACAAAAATGGTATACTACTTTTTGTTAAATATTCTAATATTTAGCACATGGCCCTATCGTCTAACGGTTAGGACACCACGTTTTCAATGTGGTAATCAGAGTTCGATTCTCTGTAGGGTCACAAAACGTAAAAACAACAAAACGCCTAAATAGGCGTTTTGTTGTTTTTAGAAAGCAAACTGCTTTGCTTTCGGCGTTTTGTGAAAGCGCAGAGTTGTTTTTCTTTGTACTACAAAGAAAAACCTCGAACTGAGGTCACGAACACTTAGTCCACGCAACACACGAAGTATGTGAGTAGACTTAGTGATTTGTGACACAATAAAATCCACACATAATGGTACCTGACACCAGTATCCACTTTTCTTGAAAAAGAAATACACTTGTGGCTTATGAATCCATGTAGATATATCTTACAATATTTGCTATTCTGTATGTAACAGCTTAGCTGTGTATATATCTACAATATCAATCAAGTTCGGTAAAAAAGCAGAATCATTTTGGCTTTAAAAAAGATAAGGAATATGAGGATTTGGCGAAATTGTTTGATATACATGTTAGATACATTATCGGAATAGAAAAGAGGGGTATGCAATATACCACTTAAGAATATTAAAAAATCAGCGCACGTATTTTAAATTCTGATTGAGGAATTGATTAAATAATATGAAAAATAAAATTTCTGAAATTAAAAAGATAGTCCATAAAGCGCTTGCTAATTATACGGAAGAAATACAAAAACTTTCTCAACAAAAAAAGGATATTTTACTTGAAGCAACACATCATCTCGAAGAAAGAAAAATTGTCCAATTAAAAAAAGATATTTATGGAAAAAAATAATTTTGAAAAAAAGACAGTTGAAGAAGATGCCCAAGAAAAAATAGAGCAGATAGGGGTATTGGAGAATACAAATAATATTCTTGATATCACTGAAGATCAAATTGACATTATTGCCGACACCGCGATTAGCAACACAGATGAAATTACAAAAAAACTCAAACTTTTATCTGCAACCGAAGAAGAAATTAAGGCAATTTTGGAAAAAGTTTCATGGGTAGATAAAGATATATATAAAAAAGCGGAAAAAGTGAAGTTAGGATTGCAGGAGCAAATTATCAGTTATTATGAAGAAAACTTCCAAAATCTTCATAACTCTATTATTGCTGAATTTAAAATACGCCCAATCCATTCCAAGATAGAAAAACTAATAGAAAATATCGGGCGAGAGAATCAAAATGACGCAGATATTTTGGCTGGGCATGTTGGGTTAGGTCGTGGTAAATCTAGTATTTATTCAATAGCAAAAATTCTCAAGAACTATGAGGGGATAGCAGACAAGGTGTTACCAAAAGATACTATATCTGCAGCAAAAAACTATAACGAATTTATTCAACATAGAAAATATGAGGAAGTATTCACTCTTTCCTATAACTATCGGAGCAGGAATTCGGACATGGATATATTATATGCTGCAAATTTGAATAAAATAATAGATTGTAAAGATGAGGAACAAATTAAATATCTAAAAGCTTATTTTGAAAAGTCATCAAAAATGCACACCGACGCGAACTCTCACCATATCTTTTCAAAGATAGATAGGGTGCCTGAATCACAAGATATTAACCTTAATCACAGCTGGGACTACATAAATCTTCCTGATCGAGTGGATGCTTTTGTTCAATTTGTTTCTGAAAATAATATTTCTTTAGAAAAAGATAGCACTCTTTTTCTAAAGGAAAAGATTTTAGAAATGACTGACCCACAGGAACGATATCCGGAAAGAGCTTCCAAAGCCTCTCGTAGCTTAGGAAGTTTTCAGCAATTGGTTGATCTGGCCGGTTTCTCTGAAACAGAAAAAGACATCATTTACAGGAAGATGTTTGTTAATTTAGTTTCTATCCCATATCATCCAATGTCAAAGGTATTAGAGAACGCGGAATTTCCGTATTCTCTTGAAGAAAAACATACAATTTTAAAGTTAATTACTAAAGATGCTAACGATGGAGAGTATCTTAACTTTGTTGGGACTAAGATATTTTCTTCTTCTCCTGAAATTAAAGAGATAGTAAAAGAAGAGGTTTTTAGAAGGCTTTCTTCTAGAATTAATGACCATGTATCATGGGGAGATTATAAAACCTTGCTCGAATTTGAAAAAGATCAAATAAGAAAATTTACTGAAAATGGTCTTTTGAAAAACGAAGATGGTGTAAAACTTTCGCAGAAAGCTGACGAGGCATTTTTGCCTAGCATAGAATCTTTTATTGAGAACAATACAAAGAAAAATAGATTCAACATATCTCAATTATCATTATTGATGGTTGATTTACATAAAATACCAGAAAAATATACCGAGGAAGTAAAAGAGAAACTTGAGAATTCCGCATGGGCTAAGAGTGTTGAAAAAATATTATCAATCTATAAACATTCACGTAGACAAGAGTATGATAAATGGCACACAGACATTAATCCTCTTGCTAGATCAATGGTAGAACAAGGCATTTTAGATAGTAATAAAATAGAAGATAGTAAAATATTTTTCGAATATATAAAGAAAGTTGGCCCTGTGAATTTGCCAAATTATTTTAAACTTTTTACTGAAATTAAGCGAAATGATTCAGTCTTAAATATGACTGAAAATCTAAAAAGTAAAATTAAGAGCAATTTTGACATAGACGTTGATAAATTATGCGAGAAAGACCCAACCAACATAAATCTTTTACTAAATGAAATTGAAAGATACAGACAGACTATTACTCAAGGTTTAGTAAATGAGGATATTTTAGTTATTAATAAAGTCCTTAGTTCAGATTTTGGAAAAGAATTTTTGACCTCAATAAAAGGAGATTCTGGTCATTCACAAGGAGGGACAATGGAAGAAACATTGAATACATATAGGAAAAAATATGAAAGTAGTCCAGAATTATTTCAAATTCCAGAAGGTTATAAAGAAACAAATATATCTGTAGGGGAATATGGTACAGAAAACCGAGAAAGTATTGATATTGATAAACATCTTTCAGATCTTTTTAATAACCCTGACCTCGTTAATTTTCATGAAAAAATTTTTCAAGCAATAAAGTCACTAGATGAAAACAAAAACATTTCTTTGGACGAAAAATTGAGTTTTTATAACCAAGAAGTCATCTTAGAAATAAATGATCAGCTTGCACTTACCATGCAAAACATGGAAATAGAAGAACAGAAAGAGCAGAAAAATGAGAAATTAGTTATTGGTTTGAATAAGAAAAAAAGTTTACTTGAAAAATCATTAGCTGATCTAACTTCAGTAAATATAAAACAAAAAACAATACCAGAAATCATGGAAGCTTACAATTCGGTTGTTCCCGATGATTTTAAATCAAAACAAGAGCTATTGATGAGCCTATCTTTGATGGACATGGCAAAAAAATTTCCGAGTCAAATGGAAAAATTAAATAATAAAGACATGTTTACATCCAAACCGTCAGCGGATAGTGTTAGTATCCTAAGTGAGTTTATACGTTCTCATGTTGCCGAACATTATTTGGATAAAAAACATGGAGAAACTGATGCTGCCGCTATAAGTGATAAAAATACAATTAAGTATTTAAAAAAAATATGGGGAACACAAGATTTTGAAAAAGGAATTCTTGCTAATACAGAGAAGAAATTAGAAATCCTTGAAAGAGGGGAGCTTAGCCAAAAGAAAAAAGAAATAACCCTCATACCGTCAAAGGGGATGCAAAGAATATTTTCTGGAGATCTTGGAGGTGCTTGTACTAGTAGAAGAAATCTAGAATTAGCAAAGGGTGAATATGAAAATATCATCTCGTATTCTTTGGTAATAGATAAAAATACTTCTCAAGCAAAATTTACAGGATCATTCTTGGTTGTTGAAACAAAAACAGATAGGAACGAACCAATACTCGTTATAAGAGCAAATAATCCCTCACAAAATCTTTCCCAGATAGTTGATCCTAATGAACTTATTGAGAAAATAATAGGAGAAGTTAAAAAAGTTGGAGAAATTAGGGGGATTAAGAAAATTGGAGTTGCATATAATTCGGGTTCTGCATCTAATAGGGGTTATGTTGTCGAGTATTATCAAAAATCTTTTAAGAGAGAAAATGCTATTTCATTAAAAAATACAAAAGAAACTAATTTTAATGGTTATCCAATTTATAATAAGAGTGGAGCACATCCAGTAGTATTAGTATAAATGAGCCAGCAGGAAACAACCTTTTCCTGCTTTTTGGAGTATAATGAGGATATTATAAATAAACAACATAATCATGGAACACACATCAGAAAAAATGACACCAAAATTCTTTTTCCTTTCGTTAGGAGTTTTGGTTACGCTTATAGCCACAGTAGTAGCTTTTTTGAACTTAGTATTTGAAGCGTTAAATAAAAAGTTCCCAGATGCTTTGAATGCTGTATATCAATACGGATATTCATCTTGGGATTATGAATCAATCAGGACTTCTATCGCAACTTTGATAATCGTCCTCCCCGTATTTTTGGCAGTTTCTTATTTTTGGAAAAAGGCGGTGGATATCAAGCAGGGTAGAGTGGATGAAATAATTAAAAAGTGGATGTTGTACCTAATAGTCTTTCTGGTGGGTGTGATTTTGATTGTGGACTTGGTGACTCTTGTGAATTACTTTGTATCAGGAGAAATTACTACACGATTTATATTGAAAGTCTTGCTCGTACTTGCTACCGCAAAAATAATCGGAGCATACTATCTGGTAGAGCTTGGAGCTTTCAAAAAGTGGAAAAATTTAATTATCAAATCAAGTATGATTGCTGGTCCGTTACTAGTGCTTGTGGCGGTGGTGCTTAGCTTTACTATTATTGGTTCACCAAAAGACCAGAGAGAATGGAGGCTTGATCAAAGACGGGTGGAAGACTTGCAGACTATTCAATGGCAAGTGATCTCTTATTGGCAACAAAAAGAAAAACTTCCAGAGCAATTGTCTGATCTGGTGAACCCTCTTTCTGGATACACAATACCTGTTGATCCAGAGTTTGAAAAAGGACGAGCTTATACTTACAAAAAGAAAGCAGATATAACATTTGAGTTGTGTGCAACTTTCTCTGATGTATCTCAAGAAGGCTGGGTAGAATATGGTGGAGGAGGTGTGAGGCCTATGATCGTTGGAGACATGGTGGATTCTTCTATGCCTTATCCTGGTGTTTCTGGTGGTGATTCTTGGAATCATGAAGTGGGGGAGACTTGCTTTGAAAGAACAATAGACAAAGAAATCTATCCTCCATATTCAAAGATGAATTAATATTCTGAGATAAGATATTCTTATTTGGGGTTATAACCATCTCAGTTAATCTTAAAAAGAGCCTTTATATAAAGGCTCTTTTTAAGTAGACGGCCTTCAGCTATTTTTATGTAGAGATTGATTGACATAAATATTATATATGCTATAATATGCTAAACATAAAATTCAGATCTAATGAAAAAGCTCTTCTTAGTACCCGTTACCCTTATTATGATCTTCATTGTGTCTTGCTTCAGGGAGCCAGAGGTGATCATTAAACCACTTGAGGTTGGGAAGAATTCAAAGACCGACAAGGTTTTTCCAAAAGAAGAACCAGATCTGACAAAAGATCTTCATAAATAATCATGAGAAGAGTTGAATATCTATTCGACCCTGAAAACCGACCCACGCTGGGTCGGTTTTTCTTTAGTTTGTGGAGAGTTTTCTAATACCGGCTAATAATGCTTTCTCCATCTGTAAGAGTTTGTCCAACAGAGACTTCAAGGGGTAAATAAGCAGGTAGAACCAAAACCACTTGAGAGCCTAGATTTATCTTACCGTATATTTCTCCTTTTTCTACTTTGTCAGGAGGGGAGATGAAGCTCACAATTCGGCGCGCCATAATTCCTGCTACTTGGATCACTCCGATAGATATTTCTTCGTTTTTTATGACCACAAGATTTTTCTCATTTTCGTTTGCGAGCTCTGTAACGTTTTTTGACCAGAGTGCATTTTGGTGTTTCCCATCAACATGCTCCTGATAAGTAATCTCTCCTGCGATAGGTGCTCTTTGTACATGGACATCTGTTGGATCCATTTCTATCACAACGATATTATATGGAGGTTCTACTCCTTGAACAGTTAAAGTATTTACAATTCCTTTCTTGAGAAAAGAAATTTCGCTTGAGTCAGCAACTTCAATATGAATCACATCCCCAGTAGCAGGCGAGACTACCACATTTCCTTCTGGGGTAATTCTCTCTGGTGCGCGGTTGAAATAGGTGATAAAAGCAAAAAATATTATTAAAAAAACTAAGAAAGAGTAAAAAAGTATTTTTTGATATTTTTTCATTAGATTTATTATAACGCGAAAACAAAAAAATACACTTTTATCTTTATGTATAATACTGGACATATTTTAAAAAAAGTGTTAATATTTATAAAAAATAATTTATAAACATCATGGACGAAGAGTTGAAATTATTACAGAAACATTTAAATGAGCAATTAGCTCAGTACAAAAATCAACTAAATAAGCAAGTAAATCAAGCTATTCTCAGGAATATTGAAATTCTTAAGGACCCACACTTGCGAGCATTGAAAACCTTTAAAGAAGGACACGATAAAATGCTTGCTGTCTACCAGAGTGGCTCACTACCAGAAGGTATGAAAAAGAGAATGATCAATTCTGAACAAGAATCTTACCAAAGACAAGTGAAAGCACAGTGGGATCGCTTTAATCAATCTGTTAAGAATCAGCTTGGTTTGATTAATTAAGATTAGATTTAAGATGAAAATCGACCCTGTTTGGGTCGATTTTTTGTCTCTTATTTATTTCTTGTGTAGCCACATATAGATATCTTCAATGGCTTTTACAGCGTCTCCTGCGGCGATGTTGTTTTGGTGGTACCGGATGTTTGCGCAGTCTCCCGCAGCCCAGATCCCTGGGGTAGATGTGGCTTGAGTCCATGGGTCAATTTCTACTCGTTTGTAGTCATCTAGCTTTACCAGTGTCTCTGCAAAAGAAGTATTTGGGATTTGACCTATTTCTGCGAATACTCCTGATACGGCAAGCGTCTTTTCCTCACCATCTTTGTCTGTATATTTGATTCCTTTGACAAAGGATTCTCCGAAGACTTCTGTGATGGTTGCGTTTAGAATACCTGTCATGTTTGGGTGAGCGAGAACTTTTTCTATTGTTACGGGGTCTGCTTTATATTGGTCTCCTCGTTGTAGTAGGGTCACTGACTTTGCATAGGCAAGTAGCTGTGCGGCTGTTTCAAACCCAGCGTTTCCTCCGCCGATAACCACCACATCTTGTCCTCCGAACAATGGGCCATCACAAGTGGCGCAGTACACTATTCCTTTGTTGTCATACTTTTCTGCACCTGGGACTGTGAGCTTTCTCCGCCCTGAGCCTGTGGCTATTAAAACTGATTTTGCCGTGTATACAGAACTCTTATCTGTTGTTACAGAAAATTCATCTCCCATTTTTTCTATTTTTTCTACCAACTCACCAGTTTTAATATCCAAATATTCTCCTTTGTAATATTCCACATGATTTTGGAAGCTCTTTGCTAAATCAGAACCAGAGATCTCTGGTGTCCCTATCCAGTTAAATATTTTTTCAGAGACCATTGATTGTCCTCCGAACTCTTTTGCGATAAGAAGCGTCTTTAGTTGTTTTCGTGCGGCGTACACGGCTCCAGCTGAGGCAGCAGGCCCTCCACCTATGATTATTATGTCGTACATAAGGAGTATTATACCGCAGAATGGAAGAGACTCCAAAAAGAGTTAAGCTTGAGATTATTTGGATTTTTTGAAATTTACAAAAAGCATTGTTTATGATATTTTGAATAAAAAGCACAAAGACATGGGAAATCCTGTTATAGAAAGAATAATGAAAATTGCGTCAGAAGATTTGACCTCACCGGAGATATCAAGGGGTGGATCTCAGGGCATAATTCCTAATCCTCATATACTGAGAATCATGAGTCTTGCATCAAAGAATCTCACAGCTCCAGCATTGGTAATAAAAAAGCCACGACTTGATCGTGGCTTTTTTATTTTCTATTTCTTTCTTCGGAGAAATGCTGGGATAGCGTTCCAATCTTCTTCCTCATCGTCACTGTCTGTGTCATCTAGTGTGATGTTTGGGATGGGAGCTTTTTCTAGTTTTGGTCGGTCTACTTCTTTTAGTTGTTCTGGAAGCTCAACCTCTTTTTCTCTGTTTGATTCAGCTTGAACTTGAGCAGAGAAGATTGATTTCTTGGGTGCATTTTCTGGGAAACCTGTGGCTATAACTGTAACTTTGATTTCTCCTTTCTTTAGCTTGTCATCTTTTATAGTACCGAAAATTACTTTAGCATCTTTGTCGATGTTTTCTGTAATTATTTTTGCAGCTTTGTTTACTTCTTGGATTCCTAGGTCAGCTCCACCTGATATTGCAAACAGCACTCCCTTTGCTCCAGAGATAGAAACCTCAAGAAGAGGGGAGTTGATAGCTTCTAGAGCGGCCTTTTCTGCCCGTCCTTCACCTGAGGCATATCCAATACCCATAAGAGCAGAACCAGCGTCTGACATGATCGCCTTTATATCGGCAAAGTCTACGTTGATTTTCCCTGGTGTTGTGATCAAATCTGAAATTCCTTCCACAGCTTGTCTTAGGACTTCGTCTGACATAGCAAAGGCGTTGTCAAAAGTGGTGTCTTCATCTGTTATAGAAAGAAGTCTGTCATTTGGAACAGTGATAATAGCATCCACTTCTTTTTCGAGTTCTTTTATTCCCGCAAGAGAAATTTTTAACCTCTGTTGCCCTTCAAAGAAGAAAGGTCGAGTGGTCACAGCGACGGTGAGTATTCCTTGTTCTTTGGCAGCTCGAGCTACTATTGGAGCGGCACCTGTACCTGTTCCTCCTCCCATACCACAAGCGATGAAGACCATGTCTGACCCTTTGATAACATCTTGGATTTCTGCTTTTGTTTCATCAGCGGCTTTTCGTCCAACTTCTGGATTCATACCCGCTCCTAGACCTTTGGTAAGATTTTTACCAAGGTGGATTTTTTTCTCAGCTTTTGATTTATGCAAATCCTGAGTATCTGTATTCATTGCAATAAATTCCACACCACTTACTTTTTCAGTGATCATGTGGTTTAGGGCATTTCCTCCGGATCCTCCGATTCCGATTACTTTGATTCGAGCAAATGATTGAATATCTGGGTTAATTTTTGGCATATGGGTTATAAAACGGTTTATTTCTAAGTAGACTTATCATAGCAGATAATGGCTATAAATTACAATAACTACGAATATTAGGGCATTAATTGGTTGATAAGCTCTTTGAAGAATTTTTTGATAGGATTGAGAAACTCTAGAGCTGGGTTTGTGGAAGTGTTTCCCTTTCCTCCGAAACGGTCAGCAATACAAAGACCAAGAGCAGTAAACCAGGCTGGGTCTTGGCGCATTGTTTTGTGGGGGAGGACAGATTTTGCTTGGCCTATCCTGATAGGTATCTTTAAAGTCTTTTTTGCTAACTCTTCAATAAGATCAATTGCAGATCCACCTCCCACAATAATTGCTCCTGCTGGTAGAAGTTGGTGCCTGCCGATTCTCTTTAGATATTTTTGGATAAGTTCAAATATATCCGCAAGCCTCGCTTCTATTATTTCTTCTAATTTCTTTTTTGGGAAATTTCCTATGATATGTCCAGTCTTTAGGAGTTCTGCATCTTCAAGCGGGATTTGTAATCCAAGCGCAATGTCGTTTGTGATGTGGCCACCTCCAACAGAAAAAGTTTTTATAGCTACAATATTTCCATTTTCAAAAATGGATGTTGTGACTATTTCTTGTCCAATGTCGATGAGTATACATCCGGCATTTTTCTGGCGTTCACTCAATACTGAGAGGCTTGTGGCAAGTGGGCTAGCCAAGACATCATCCACAATCAAACCAGCTGATTCTACTGCTTGGATAAGATTGTTGTAATGACGGTCGAGGGTTGTTATAAAAAGTGTTTTTGTATCGAGGCGGAGTCCTTTCATACCAATAGGGTCGCCATACACAGGATCTCCATCAATTCTGTATTCTATAGGAATTTCATGAAGAATTTTTTTGTTTGCTTGATTAAGAGATGAAAGAGAATTTGTAATTGATTTTTCTACATCGAGTTCGGTTATCTCGTTGTCGGCCCTTGAAATAATAGCCCCACCAGAAGAGGTCATACTCTCAAGAGCAATTCCTCCAATAGACAATGTCACATGTTGGATTTTTTGACCAACTTTTCTTTCGACATCTTCAATTGTCTCCCTAACTGTTTTTGTAATATCTGACAAATCAGTTGGGTAACCCTGCTTCATACCACGAGTCTCTGTTTTGGTTGATCCTAGAATATGGAAGGTGCCATCTTTGCCATGCTCCACCACCACAACTTTTGTTGAGCTTGTGCCAATATCTAAGCCGACAGATAATCTTCGTTTCATGCTTTTAATATAACACTTTTTTAAAAATATTCTGGGAAGACATTGTGAATTACTCATTTGGTTTGACAATCCTTCTCTGATTGAATATCATTTCATTTAAATAAAGTTCAAAGAAGTCATGGTCGTAGGTTTTTTAGTTTTTCTGGGCTCACTGATAACGATTTTGGTCCATGCCGTAAGACATAACCCTGAAGTTTTCAGGTTATAAAGTTTCAAGGGGAAAGCATCTATTTCGATGCTTTTTCTATTTATGAAGGAAATGATTAAAATATTTTTCTTCTAGGCTTTCCATTTCTTTTCCGTGCTTGTAACCTTTTAAATGAAGAGAGCTATGAACAAAGAAAAATAAGAGAAGTTCTCTGTATGTTTTCCCGTAGTCCTTTGCTTGGGATCTGATTGTTTGGAGATTCATAATTATTTCTCCAGATTTTGTATCAAGAGGGAAGGCCAGAGTATTGAGATGATTCTCATTTCCTTTGTGAGTTTTGGATAATTCTTTCATTTGTTTGATATCTACAAAAGCTAAAGAAAGATTGTAAGCTTTTCCCAGTATAAGATTCTTGGCTTCAACAAAAGGAAGATCAGGTAGTGGCCCTTTTGTCTGTCTTGTGATTTCTAAGTTGTCTTTTTCTAAATGTTGCATATAGATATTGTATCAGTAGTTGTGGAAGATAAAAATATCACCGACAGATATGCCGGTGATATTTTCTTACTTCATTTTTCCTAGTTTCTTTAGAAGTTCAACTTCTTTTATTTTTTCGATTCTTCTTAGGGCTTGTTCTTTCATCTTTAGAGGAGAAAGTAATCTGCTGTGGTATCTCTGGTCTTTGATTTCTCGCACGATTCCCATATCTCGCATTCGTTTTGAAAAACGTCGCAATACGCTAGCGCCATTTTCTGTCCCTTTTCTTACAATATTTGTAATGGTTTTATTTTTTGACATAAGTTCACACAGGATAACATGAGGCCTTTTAAAAGGCAAGTAGTATATAGGCCAAAGGGGATGTGTAAAAGACTTGATTTCTCGGCACAGATAACATATTCTAAAATACAAAAGAACACAAAAATATACTGAAGATATGTCGGATTTTAATCAAACTCACCCCGAGAGAAGGACGGGGGAAGTATTTGTCGGAAATGGAGATGATGCTACCTACAAACTATGTGGTTGGTTTTCAAAGAGAAAAGGCGAAACTGCATATGACTTGCATGGTCGTCTGATTACTCCAGAGATGATAAACAAAATGATTTGTGCTGTGGATAGTCAGGGAAACACAATCAAGACAAAAGGTTTTTACCCCATCTTCGCTGATGCGAAAGACATCCTTTTGAATTCTAGGCTAGTTCCAGGGGTTCAAGTCTTGCAGAGAATGCTTCCTGAGAAAGAGCACAAGGATTTTGCAGGGATTCACCACCTGAAGCAAAAAAATAAAATAGAGAAAAATTCAGAATTAAAGGGCCTCGTGTGAGGCCTTTTTTTATATAAAAAAATAAAGATATTGACAAAAACAGAATAAAGGTTTAGTTTTAGAAAAACTAAAAAAACAAATAGACATGCCATTATTCGAAGTTTTCGGTATCAGTCATGAGGCAAGGCCAGATCAACTTTTTGAGATTCGATATGAACTGACAAAAGTTGCTGGTAAAGTAAAGGAGATGAATATTACGGAAGATCAGATAAAAGTATTTTTTACTCTAAACCAAATGGAACGAGTAAACAACCCAGATGAGATAATAGTTTTCGTCCATGGGTTGTATCCTCAGCCTGAAAGGACAGATGAAGTAATTCATCGTTTCTGCAAAGAAATAGGAGAAACAATCAAGTCTTGCTTGAGAAAAAAGGGATTCCATCATCTTTCTGATGATCCAGAAGAGCATCTGATTGAAGTAGTTCCTTACTTTGTTAGAAGCAAAGAATGCTGTTTCAGCACAAACACCCAGTAATCACTGGGTGTTTTGATTTATGTTTGTTCTGGGTCGACTTGGATTGTCCAGGTGAGAGGGAGCCCAAACAAAGAGTTTTTTAATTTTTCATCGAGCTGTTTGGTGTTCGGGTTCCATTTCTCTCGAGGTATTTTGAGTAAAATGGCAGGGACTTTTGTTTTTTTGTATGTTGTTGTAAAAAGGTTTGGTTTGTATTCTCCGAAAAATTCTTCGGCTATTTTTTTGATTTCAACTTTTGAAGTTTTGGCATCGGGGATTATTTTTATAAGTGTGGTGAAAGGAGGGTAAGAAAAAGATTCTCTTTCTTTTATTTCATTGTTGTAGTATTGAATAAAAGTCTTATCATCGAAACTCTGAAGAATTGGGCTTTGGATATTTTTTGTTTGTACGATGAAAGCTTCTTCTGAGATGTTTTCTAGATGAATCAGTAGATGGAGTATTCTTTCGTGAATTCGAAAACTTGGAATTCCGAAGAGTGAATCAAAAGAGGTCACTGCAACTGTGGGTATTTTTTTGAGATCGTAGTGGAGAGTCATTTCTGTCCCGATTAGGATTCCTCCGGGTGTAGACTCAAAGTCACGAATAATTTTTTTCGCTTGGTTTTTTGTTGTTGCTGTTGTTTGGTCTAGTACAAATATGTGAGACTCAGGGATTTGTTTTCTAATATATTCTTCCACGTGCTCGGTGCCAATACCGAGCGGTTTTAGATTCCAGCTATTGCAGTATGGACAAGTCTGGAGAGTCTCGGTGATATCCTTGCAAGTATTACAAACGAAAATCCTCTCTTCTTTGTTTTTTTGTTTGTATAGGGTGAGGGGAGTCTCACATGTTTTGCAGAGAAGTGTTTTTTTGCAATCATTACAAACAGTAAAGGGAGCAAGCCCCTTTCTGAGGGTAAAAAGAAAAACTCTTTTTTTATTTTCTATAGAGGTTTTTATTATCTCAAGTAGTTGAGGAGTGATAGGTGACCAAGAAGCGCCCTCCGGTATATCTTTTGAATCTATTAGGAGGCGATTGTTTTTCTCATGAAAACGAAAATTAAGAGGCATTAGAGTTTCGAGAAGACCCTCTTTTACTTCCCATATGGTTTCGGTTTGGAGTATCGTATCAGCAAGAATAAGTGTGATTTTCTTTTTTTCTGCAAGAAATCTTACAAATGTCCGGATATCAAAAAAGGGTTCTACAAAAGTTTTATAAAGTGGGGAGCTTTCATGTTCGAGGATTATTGCTCCGGTATTGTTTGTTAGTCTGTAGAGAAACTGAGGAGTCCCAATGACGACAATTGGGTGCTGTTCACCTACAATCATCTTTTCTGTAGTTAGAAGATTTTTTGGAGAAAGATCTCCATGAAGTAAGAAGAGATATTGTTCTATGCCTTTTGATAAAATTTCTGCATAGTCCTCTGCTTCTTTTGAAGTGGGAAGACAGATAAACAGAGATGTCTTCTTCGCAAAACATTCACGAATATATGTTCGATAAAAACTAAGCCTGTCTTCAGACGAAGCTTGGTATGCAAGAATTTCTGATGTTATGGAGGGATTTGGATTGACTTCGGTTTTATTATTAGGCACTGATTTACCAAGTATTGATTGGGGAATCAAGCGAAAGAGTGTAGCTCCGACGCTGAGCACATGGTATTCGGCTGTTTTTCGTACTGCTTCAATAAAACCAGTGTCTAGAAGATTTTTGGAGTGTATGGTGATGATTTTTTTTAATTCAAAATCACTTCCGCGGATTGCAGTTTTTTGTGAAGCTAGATCTGTGACATGAGTTGCAAGCGCCAAAACTTCTTTTTTCCTTACTAGAACAGAAACAATATCGCCAACATCGATATTTTTTGACGAGAAATAAGTGAGTTCTTTTTGGAGGGGTCCTTTTATAATTGGAATTACTGAGATAACTTTCATGTATTTAGTATATATGAAAATTGAGTTTCAAAGAAAGGTGGTTTGTGGCGACCTCACCCCAACCTCACTTCTGGCCAGGAGAGGGGGAACAACTTCGGGCGAGGGATTGATTTGTGGGTTGTTGTGTGGTAGAAATATAAAAAACTAAAAAACAGAATAATGGGCAAAAAGATTTATATACCAGAGAGCAATCCAGGAGTGAGCAAATTTTCTGTAGATCTTTTAGTAATCTCAGAACAAAACTCTAGGATACTATTGGGCGAAGCACCACATATCATTGGGAAACCTCGAGAAATGAATTTTCAAGTAATAGTAGATGAGACACTTCCTGTAAAGTGTAGCTACGTGCCAGTAATGACCGAAGATTTCATCTTTTTTCTTCTTCCGGCAGCGGAAAGAGTCTATATTCCCAAAGGAAAGATCGACCACAAGAGGACAAAGGGTGATCCATTTCTCCCTCTCGGAAAGGACGATCCAATCTTGGTTCCCTATAGTAAAAAAATCACCTTTGTTTAAGGTGATTTTTATTCATAGTGGTTTTTAAATCGAAATGTGATACAGTCAACATAAATTAAAAAAAGAACAAAATGAAAAGCAAGAAAGACCTAATTTTTGAAGAAGCAGAAGGGCGTGGTCCAGACTTTTCTCAAGAGGACAAGGACATGGAAGCTATTGTGGAACATGCCGAAAGAGAACTTGAGAAATATCAGGACAAACTCCAGTTAGAAGAATCCAGGCAAAGAGAACTGCTTCGTACTATCATTATACGCTGAGATAATAACGTCTAACAATTGAAAGCCCGCTATATAGCCAGGGCTTTTTATTTGCATAAATTGTAATTTTGTGGTAATTTGCGGGTAAATATAAATGTACAAAAATGATAACACCTGTTACAAATTCCTTTGCAGGCTTGCGATTTGAAAATTTCAATTTCGAGACCGAGCTTGCGCTAATCTTGAACTACAACAGTCGCTTTCTTTTCTCAAATGAGAATGACAGGGAGAAGGGTTATGGTTCGAGAAAATTTTTCAATGGAGAACTTCTTTCCTGCAACTTTACTTTTTCCAAAACAGAGGAAAAAGATGAAAGGGTGGTCAAAGGATTCCACGGCCTCGTTCCTATTTTTTACGAGAGAAACATATATTTCTTTACGAAAGAAAGTGCGCTCTCAAATTATGCCCTTGTTGGGAGAGTCCAGACAAACATGTTCCTTAATAGCAAGGAGATGTTGCCAGTAAAAAGGCGGCCAGGGAAACTCCTTAGGGCAATGGATCGTTTCTGGTGTGGAAGAGGAGACATTAAAACAAAAAGAATGAGAAGGTGAATAGAGAGCCACCCTAGAATGGGTGGTTTTTTGTACCCTGTGCTATAAAAATGACAAGATTTAAAACCATGTAGACTATGCTATAATCGCCCTGTATGGCATTTTTCTCGAAAAAACTAGGGATTGATCTTGGAACAGTGAATGTTCTGGTATTTGAGCCTGGGCGAGGGGTTGTTTTGAATGAACCATCTGTAGTGGCTGTTTCTGAGGATGATAAAAGGGTTCTTGCTATTGGGATTGAGGCAAAAGATATGATAGGGCGAACTCCAGAAAATATTGTGGCTTATCGTCCCATGAGAAATGGGGTTATTGCTGATTATCGAGTAACAGAGGCAATGCTGAGGTATTTTATGAATAAAGTGTTGGGGAAGTTTTCACTTTTTAAACCAGATGTAATGATATCTGTTCCAGCTGGTGTGACTTCAACTGAAAGGCGGGCTGTAGTGGAGGCGGCAATCAAAGCTGGAGCAAGGTCAGCTTCTGTTGTGAAAGAGCCAGTACTTGCTGCTATTGGAGCAGGGATTCCTATAAATGACGCACGGGGGCATATGATAGTGGACATTGGTGGGGGGACAACAGACGTGGCCGTGATTTCTCTAGGGGGAATTGTGGCATGTACTTCTGTAAAGGTGGCGGGGGACAAGATAGACCATGCTATTGCTGATTATATAAAAAAGACTTTCAACTTGGCTATTGGAGACAAAACTGCTGAAGATATAAAAATTAAAATTGGTTCAGCTGTAAATATGGAAGAAGAGCTGACTACAACTATCAAGGGTCGGGACTTCATCCAAGGTCTTCCTCGTACCGCTCAGGTTTCTACAAATGAAATTGTAAAGGCTCTTGATGTGGAGCTAAAAGCTATCGTTCGAGCTATCAAAGATGTCTTGCAGGAGACTCCTCCAGAATTGGCATCTGATATTATTGATCAGGGAATTATTATGACAGGTGGGTCATCACTACTTCGAAATCTTCCGGAGCTTGTGTATAGGAAAACTGGAGTAAAGGCACGACTCGCTGATGATGCTGAATATTGTGTGGCAAAAGGTCTTGGGGCTGCGCTTGAGCACTTAGATACATACAAGAGATCCATTATTTCAAAAAGATGATTTTCAGAGGTTCAACCTCTGAAAAAACTAGAATATAAAATGAATATAAATATTTTAAAAGAAGGAAGTTATGTTCTCTACACAAGAGATCAGAGAGAAGGGCTTAGTTTTCTACTAGGAGCGCTCGCTGACGCTCGCGCTCCACACACAGGAGATGATTTCTTGCTTGTAGAAAAAACAACAATCTCGATAGACGATATTCGTTTGTTTCAAGACTTCCATAACCAAACATCAGTAACTGGACAAAAGACAATTGTTTGCTCGGGGGCATTTATTACAACCCAAGCCCAAAATGCTCTTCTAAAAATGATAGAAGAGGTAAAAGAAGGAGAAAGATTTTTTATTATAATTCCAAATGAATTGGAATTGCTTCCAACCATTCTCTCTAGGGTGCAGACATATACTATCCAAAGTGAGAGTAAAAAAAGAGAGGCAGAAAAGTTTGTAAATATGCCAGCTCATGAAAGAATTGCATATGTAGAAAAAACTTTTTTAATCATTGAAGAATCAGATGAAAAAAGAGATGCTCTGCTGAGCTTCTTTCGAGATTTGGAAGAATACACATATAGTCAAAAGAATATCAATAAATATGAAGAACTTTTGAAAGCGCTACCCGTACTTCGTCAGATGCTATCAAATCCAGGTGCCCCAGCAAAAATGATAGCGGAGTATGTGGCGTTGGTTTTTTGAGTATGTTAAAATAGATAAAAGATCAAATATCATGGCAAAGCACGCAAGAACACCACGCCCGAGGATTAACTTCTATGATTTAGGTTCTGTGAGTGAGAATTTACAACCAATCCCAGGAAAAGAAGGAAGAACTAATTTTTATGATTTAAATTCAGTGTATAGAAACATACATCTGCCGATGAAGAAAAAAAGAGTATATTAGTAAATTTCAAAGGAATCTGCGACTTATTCGCAGATTTTTAAATACAAATTCAAATGACTCAGTTTATACTGAGTCATTTGAATACTTTGCCAAAAGGGACTCTCCCAAGTATACTTATACCCATATGATGAATTTAAATGAAGCGAAACAAGCATTTCAGGGGACTGAAGAATGGATTAAAAAAGAATATTCACAAGTACACACAGGAATGGCAAGTCCTGCTATTCTGGATTCTATCCATGCGGAAGTGTATGGGGCGTCTCAACCAATAAAAAATATAGGATCTATTTCTATCGAAGATTCTAGAACACTCCTTGTCGCTCCTTGGGACAAGGGACAAATCAAAGCTGTAGAAAAAGCTATTATTGATAGCGGACTAGGACTCTCTACTGCATCTGGCGACTCTGGGGTTCGAGTTATATTCCCCATGCTTACCGAAGAAACTCGTGCCAAACTTGCAAAAGTTCTGAAAGGGAAGCTAGAAGAGGCTAGAGTGAGCATAAGAAAAGAGAGGCAAGTCTTTATCGAAGAAATAGAAAAACAAAAAAAGGATGGAGATATGGGGGAAGATGACATGAAGAGATTGAAAGATGATCTCCAAAAATTAGTAGATGAATCAAACAAAAAACTAGAAGAAATTTATCAGAAAAAAGAAGTAGAAGTAATGACCGTATAATTATGATTAATATTATTGTCCTGATTGTTGTGTTGGTATTGTCTCTGGCTGTTCTTGTTTTAGTACACGAATTTGGTCATTTTATTGTTGCAAAGAGAAACGGTATCAGGGTAGATGAGTTTGGTTTCGGATTTCCTCCCAGAGTAGCAAAGCTATTTTCTTGGAAGGGCACAGACTTTACATTGAACCTACTTCCTTTTGGAGGATTTGTAAAAATATTTGGAGAAAATCCAGATGATCCAGAATTATCTGGAGCTAAACCAAAAGATAGTTTCATTGCAAAAAGTAGATGGGTACAAGCCAAGGTTCTTTTTGCTGGGGTATTGTTTAACATTCTTCTAGCCTGGTTTTTGATTGCGGTGGCTTTCACCTTCGGTGTTTCAACTATCCTTAGCTCAGATACTTCTCTATATAAGCACATGAGAGATGGTCAAGAGCTTGTGATCACAAATGTTTTGAGCGAATCACCCGCGGATAAAGCAGGGCTTTTGGCTGGAGATACTATTGCGAATATTTTTGAAATTCAAAACGAAAGACCTTATCCAAATCTAGATGACCAATCATTTTCTGGATTTATAAAAGACCATCGGGATGAGATGCTAGTGATTCAATACACAAGAGATGGTAGAGAAAATAGTGTTGCCCTTGTACCTAGGGCTCATGTTGTTTCTCCGGACTATGCTTCTATTGGTGTTTCAGCTGGGATGTCAGGAGTGCTCAGACTTCCTGTACACAAAGCAGTTTGGCAGGGAGCAGAGACAACTATCCACATGTTAAAGGAAACGGTTTTTGGGCTTGGTCATTTGATAGGAAATATCTTTGTGAAGAGTGAGATATCTGTACTCTCTCAAGTTTCTGGTCCTGTCGGAATAGCAGGTATTGTAAAGGATGCACTTACAAGCGGGTTTACTTCACTATTGATGTTGATTGGAATAATCTCTATCAATTTGGCTGTACTAAATCTACTTCCATTTCCTGCTTTAGACGGAGGGAGACTGCTGATTCTTTTAATCGAAAAAATAAGGAACAAAGCCATCAATCCAAAAGTTGTAATGTGGATAAATGCCGCTGGTTTTATTATCCTTGTTGCTCTTATGATAATAATCACAGTGAGCGATATAATTAAAATCTAATTTTTGATATAATTAGGTTAATGGAGATATTGCCTGCGATAAAAGATTTCAGTATTCCAAGACCTGGGCCATACAGTGGAGCATGTCCTCATTTTGTACCAAATCCTGATGAGTTTGAATTTTGGACTTTGTTTTATCAGCAAATGAAATCTCAATTTGTTTTCAACCCTCCTTTTGTCAATGCAGAGAATACGATAAATAAATATTTTGGATATTTTGGATTGAGATATCACCCAGTAAAAAAAATTGGAAATTACTTTCACACGGGAATTGATTTTGATGGCAAGACAAAGACTCCAATAACTCCTATCACCAAAGGTATATTAGAATATTCTGGTTTCGGTCTCATAAATGGGAAATACATAATGCTTTCTCATCCAGAAATACGGACAAAGGACGGCTTTGTACTGCACTCTCTATACTTGCACCTTCGAGACCTTAAAATATCTTTTACCTCATATCAAAAAATGCTCAGAGAGGTTAGCTTTAATTCATACCCACTTATCGAGATTGGTACCGATAAGACAATAGGACTGCTGGGTCAGACAGGCAATGCAAAAGGGTACCCGCACTTACATCTACAACTTGAGTTTCGAAATGAAAAAGGGGATATTATTTTGATAGACCCTGTTCCTGTCATGGGTATTCCTCCAGGGGAAAGCCTTACAAAAGATATAAAAGATGAGTCTGAATACTCAGTATTTCTCCAAAAAAATAAGGATCAAATGGCAAAAACCAACCTTAAAGAGTTTATTAGAGAGACTTATTGACACTTCTATAAATAAAGCTTGCTTATTTTAACAATTAGTGTTATAGTCAAAACAACTTAATTCTTCTGAGTTAATGTTTTAATAAAAATCAAAGGGCAAGAGCCCTTTCGTTTTGGATGGGTTATTAAAAATAGGTTAATTATTACAAATATGGCTACAACATATAAAGCAAAACAAATAAGTAAAAAACTTCTTGCCGAACTTGGTGAGAGGGCTTTGGATGTGGTTTCTAATCGGTTTGGACTTACTCCAGATGCCGAGCGAAAAACACTTGAATCCATTGGACAGAAGTATGGGATTACTCGAGAGCGAGTTCGTCAAATCGAAAACGCTGCAATTACATCAATCAGAAAATCTAGCTCCTTTGAAGAAAGTGATGCTTCTTTTGAAGAATTAAAATCATCAATTTATAATCTAGGAGGAATCGTCTCAGAAGAGGAAATACTTTCTCATCTTTCAAAAGATCCTGCAGTACAAAATCATGTACACTTCCACCTGGTTCTTGCTGATCAATTCGTTGACCACAGAGAGGACGCTCATTTCAAAAAGAGATGGAGTGTGAAAGAAGAAGTAACAGACAGAGTACACGAGGCTTTGAAAGATTTGTACAAGAGCATTTCTCTTGATGAACTTCTTACAGAAGATGAACTAGTGGCTCGATTTGTTGAGGGACTAAAGGATGTTGCAGAAGATGTAAGAGACAAAGAAATTGTAAAAAGATGGCTCCGACTTTCTAAGAAAATTGATTCAAATCCTCTTGGGGAATGGGGAAGAGCAGATTCAAAATCAGTTCGAGTGCGTGGTGTGAAAGATTATGCTTTTCTTGTAATGAGACGACATGGATCACCTATGCATTTTCGAGAAGTAGCAGAAGCTATTACTGAAACATTTGGTAAGAAAACTCATCCAGCTACAACTCACAATGAGTTGATTAAGGATGAAAGATTTGTACTTGTGGGTAGAGGGCTATACGGTCTAAGGGAGTGGGGATACAAACCTGGTGTAGTTGCCGATGTTATCCAAGGAATTATCGAAAAAGAAGGACCACTTTCAAAAGAAGATGTGATAGACCGTGTACTTCGAGAACGATACTTGAAACGAAACACAATCCTTGTAAATCTACAAAATCCAAAACGATTTAAAAAGACAAAAGAAGGACTTTATACTTTGGTTAAATAATAGATAACCATTTTCCAAAACATAAAATAACTCAGAGATCAAAAAACCCTGTAGCCAGGGTTTTTTGATTTGGTATTTTTGTTGTTATAATAAGTTATATGAAATTTAAAAATACAAAAGGTGAAATAATTTGGATCATACTAATAGTTATTGCTGGGCTGGTTCTTTCTGCTCTTGCATTGGGACTAGTGCTTGATAAAAATAAATATATTTCAGTTTTTACCAATCAATATGATGGGAATAATAAAGTGGCAGAAGAGGATGGCTGTGGGTTTGTATTAGATGAACCACTTCCAAAAAAACTTTTCACATTTCCTTTTACAGTCTCTGGGAAGATAACAGGGTGTGGTTGGGAAGCATTTGAAGGACAGGTGGGGTCAGTTTATATTTTGGATGGAAGTGGTGTCACAGTTGCAAGTGAGCCACTTCTTGCCACAAGTCCATGGATGGCAGAGGTTGTTAGTTTCAATCAAAACTTGAGCATGCCTATTATAGATACACCAGATGGCGTTCTTCGCTTTTCAAATGAAGACCCATCAGGAGAAAACCCTATCGTGATTGATATCCCCGTTGACTTTGAGTAATAACTTTTTTATGGGTTATAATTAATTTCATAATATGTTACTCGATATCGTTAACAATATTTTTTTAGCTTTAATCCAGGTAATTGGCAAAACTGCTATTTTCTGGGTACCTGTTATTTTGCTTTATATTGGTTGGAAGATTTGGATAAAATATATTCAAATAGCTACAATAGATAAAAAAGAGTGGTTAATTCTTGAAATTAAAATACCCAAAGATGTTTTCAAATCTCCTGCTGCGATGGAGCTTTTTCTTGCAAATGCTCTTCACCAAACATCTGGGATGGGAACATGGGTTCAGAAGTATTGGTTGGGAAATGTGTACACATGGTTTTCTCTCGAAATAATTTCTATTGAAGGAAGTGTAAAGTTTTTTATTAGAGCAGAAAAGAGATGGAGGAGACTGATCGAGGCTCAACTCTACGCACAATATCCAAATATTGAGATCAAAGAATCCTCTGATTATGTGGAAAATGTAGCAAAGCAAATGGTGAAAGAGCCTTGGAGTATTTTTGGTACAGAATTTGCCCTCAGCAAAGATGACCAATATCCAATCAAAACATATATTGATTATGGTTTGGACAAATCTTCAGGTGGGCTTCTCGAGGAAGACAAGAAAATTGACCCTATTTCTCCTTTTATTGAATTCCTAGCGTCTCTTCGCGGGGGTGAGCAAGTGTGGCTCCAGATCCTTGTCCGGCCGTCTATTGCTAGATATAAAGATCCGAAACATCCATTCAAAAAAATAGATTGGAAAGAAGATGCGAAGAGAGTAAAGGATGAAATTATAAAGAAACACATGGTCAAAGACAAAGACGGAGTAGAGAGGAGAGACCTTGTGAATATGACAGAGTCCGAGAAACAGGCCCTGATTGCTATAGAAAAGAGTATCCAAAAACCTGGATTTGATGTCGGGATGAGAGCTATTTATTTGGCGAAAAAAGATTCGTTTGATGCTATAAATGTCACCGGACTTCTGG
The DNA here is from genome assembly GCA_964355515.1 of uncultured Candidatus Saccharibacteria bacterium. Taxonomy (GTDB): domain Bacteria; phylum Patescibacteriota; class Minisyncoccia; order Phycocordibacterales; family CSBR16-119; genus CAYHDV01. The sequence goes on along the minus strand of CAYHDV010000001.1, from coordinate 67,527 downwards.
GGTCTTTGAAGCAATACAACTCTGTAAACTTGAATAGCTTTAAGCCACGAGGTGCAACCGGATTTGATTATCCGTGGCAAGACCCAACTGGTTCTCGGGTTCGGAAACTGAAAAGAGAGATTTTTAACGCCTATTGGGACAGAGGGTTTTTCTCGCCACCACACTCTGGTGAGCCATTTGTTCTAAACTCAGAAGAGCTTGCAACAATATTCCACTTTCCAAGTAGATCTACTGAGGCGCCTACATTTGAAAGAATTGAAGCCAAGAAAGCTACTCCTCCACCTAATTTGCCGATATAAACATGGACACTAATTTGATAGAAAAAATAGGGAATAGAGCGAGATATTTTTTAAGAAATGCCAAAATGAATCTTCGAGACCAAAAGTCCGTGGCTCTAGCTGGTATTGTATTTTTTCTATTCATCACACTTATATCATTTTTTGCCCCTCCTAAATCATTTCCCATACAGACTTATTTGGATATCAAAAAAGGAACAAGCCTGGTAGAGATAGGAACTATCCTGAAAGAATCACACTATATAAAAAGTAAACAGCTCTTCACTTTTTTCACAGTTGTCTTCGGAAGACAAAAAGGTGTTATTGCTGGTGAATATTTTTTTGAACACAAGATAACATCAGTTGAGCTGGCGTGGAGACTTGTCCACGGAAAGACAAAAGTTGCCCCTGTTTCAGTAACTATTTTTGAAGGCTCAACCAACGAGGAGATAGCAGAGACACTCGAGAAGCAATTGTTTGAATTTGATAAAGAAAAGTTTCTAGCTTTGACTGCTTCAAAAGAGGGATATCTTTTCCCTGACACTTATCATTTCAAAAGGAAAAGTAGCCCAGAAGAAATAATCGAAACATTAGAAAAAACTTTTTTTGAAAAAACTCAATCACTATTGCCCATATTTGCTGAATCCGGGAAATCAATAGACGAGATTATTATCATGGCATCTATTCTTGAAAAAGAAGCATCGCGTAATATGGAAGAAAAAAAAGTTATATCTGGAATACTTTGGAAAAGAATAGAAATAGATATGGCCTTGCAAGTGGACGCTACACTTAAATATATAACAGGAAAGGGTTCAGCACAGCTTACCCACAAAGACCTCCAAACAGATTTTCCTTATAACACATATACAAACAAAGGTCTTCCTCCTGGGCCAATTGGTAACCCTGGTCTTGTCGCCATGAAAGCGGCCGCACAGCCCACAAAGAGTTCTTACTTGTATTATATGCATGATTTAAAAGGTAATGTTTATTATGGAGGAACATACCAAAAACATTTGGAAAACATAAGAAATCATTTGTATAAATAACCTTTTGGATGGCAAAAGTCTTTTGTGATATACTTTGTTTCTAATTTAGGATAAATATGAAAAAGCATAATCTTGCATTTGTAGATATAGAGACAACTGGTTTTGACACAGAAACACAGGAAATAATTGAGCTTGGGGTGGTCATCGTGAGGCCTACCTCTGATGATGCTACTTCGTATGAGGTGGTGGAAGAAATTGATATAAAGATTAAGCCAGAGCATATAGAAACTGCCGACCCTGGGGCTCTCCGAGTAAATGGCTATGACCCAGCGGATTGGATTTTTGCTCATTCACTAAAAGAGGCAATGACTGTTTTTTCAGAAAAAACAGAGAACTGTATTTTCGTGGCTCACAATGTGGCTTTTGATTATAGTTTTATTGACAAGGCATTTCACAAGACAGGTATAGAAAATAAATTATTCTATGCAAAGATGGATACTATATCTATTGCCTTTGCCAAACTCCACAAGAAAAAAGATATAGATAAGTTTCGCCTATCCAAACTGTGTGAATATTTCGGTATAGAAAACAATAGAGCTCATACTGCACTTTCAGATGCTAGAGCACTATTTGAAGTGTACAAGAAGCTGATGGAAATATAAAAACCTCCTTGCTTGCCTAAGAGAGATTTGGTATATTTAATTATGTTGGCGGTTTGACTACGTGCTTAGGGTAAGGAATTCAGTTAAGAAGCCCCTTAGATTCCTTATTTAATAAGTTTGACGCAGAGAAGTCTCGGTCTACTCAGAAACCTATAAATACCAACTAACTTCAACGCTCTTTTTTGGGGTTATAACTGGCCGGACCTTTGTGTCCGGCCTTGTTTTTTTGTATAGTGTAGAGTATACAACATGGGAATTGCCGATAAGAAAAAAGTGTTTGTTGGAGTTTCCGGCGGAGTTGATTCTTCTGTTTCTTTGGCATTGCTGAAGGAGGCAGGTTATGAGGTCACAGGAGTATTTATCAAAACATGGCAACCAGACTGGATAGAATGTACTTGGAGAGATGAGAGAAGGGACGCCATGAGAGTGTGTGCTCACTTAGATGTACCATTTGTGACACTAGATTTAGAAAAAGAATACAAAGAAGGAGTTGCTGACTATATGATTTCTGAATACCGAGCAGGGCGGACTCCAAATCCAGATGTAATGTGCAACAAAGAGGTAAAGTTTGGAGGATTTTTGGCATGGGCAAGAAATCATGGAGCGGACGCTATTGCAACTGGCCACTACGCACAAAACAAATTTGAAGATAGTCGATATCATTTGAAAGAAGGGCGAGATGCTGAAAAAGACCAATCATATTTTCTCTGGACACTCAATCAAGAGCAATTGCAATATGTGTTATTTCCAGTGGGGCATCTTGAGAAAAAAGATGTGAGGAAAGAAGCGGAGCGTTTTGGTCTACCTACTGCCAAGAAGAAAGATAGTCAGGGGGTGTGCTTTATTGGAGAGATTGATATGAAAGAATTCCTCACTCACTACATAGAAGAAAAACAGGGAAATGTTCTGAACACAAAGGGTGAAGTTATTGGGGTGCATAGTGGAGCACTTTTCTTCACCATGGGTGAGCGACATGGATTCACTATCACAAAAAAGGGAACAGAAGACACTCCTTTATTTGTCGTGGCAAAAGATGTAGAGAAGAATACCATCACTGTGGATTCTAGAGATGATAAGAATGCATATGAAGAGAAATCTCTAAAAGAAGGGTATACGCTAGATATTAATTTACAAAAGACAAACTGGATTCCTTCTGCATATCCATCATTTGGCAAAGAGGTGCAGGCTCGGATTCGCTACAGAGGAGAGAGAATTCCCTGCAACTTTCTCCAGGTGAGAGACGATACCGCAGTGGTAGTCTTTGAAAAGCCTGTTTGGGGCGTTTCTTCAGGGCAGTCACTTGTGGTGTACAGTGGTAGTGAGTGTATCGGCGGTGGGATTATTGTTTAAATTGGGATTAACAGTTTTGTGCTTTGACCAGTAAGGCTTTTTGTAAGAATGGTATAATAGATACGTCTTATAGTTTATTGGAATATTAATTAATTATTTAAACTTTATCGTATGAAATTATTTTTGAATCAAAAGGGTTTTGCACCTATAATTGCTGTATTTATAGGTCTTCTTTTCGCGGGAGCTATCGGAATTGGGATGTATTATACAGGACAAAATTCAAGCAGGGATTCTTTTGGAGAAAACCAAGAAACATCTTCCGGGTTAGACACTGAAATATCTCCTGAAGGAGGACAGTTGAACCAACAGATAGAAGAAAATTACACCAACCCGGTAAGTCCACTTTCTGGGGGATCTAATCCAATAAATAGCATCTTTGTTGTAAATGTGGATAGTCTTGCAAACGTAGCGTTACCTTCTTTTGAGGTAAATGGAAACACGTATGCTGGAGTAAATACTTTCATCTCATACATGAGCACACTTCCTTCTGGAACTTATAATATTTCTGTCTCTGCCCCTGGTTATGAGACATCTACAGGCATAAGATTTAAAACTCCTGAGCATCTAAGTAGTCTAACAATTAATCTTTCCCCTCTTACTCAAGCTCACACATGCCCTCATGCACCATCAAATTCAACAGCTTTCGCTTTCTGTGGTTACCTGGTAGATGCAAGTCATAATTCTCTTTCTGGAGTTTCAGTTAGTTCACCTAGTTTTCCTGGTGTTTCTGCGACAACTGCGAGTGATGGATACTTTGACTTACAATTTTTGCCACTTCAGAATTATGATTGTGGATCCCCGGTAACTTTTAGTTATTCAAAAGCTGGCTACAAGACATTAAATTATATTATAAACGGGCCATGGATCTACCAGGGTGGAGATATGGGTACTAGACTTATAATGTCATCTGGTTCTGGAATCGAACAACAAAATCTTACACACGGAATGTGTCAATAAAACCAAAAACCACCCGAGGGTGGTTTTTGGTTTGGATAGGAGATTTCCCCGGCTTTTTTTATTGCTTTTTTTCTGATATATTTGTCTCATGCAATCACATGAGATACGACAGAGATTTTTGGATTTTTTCGCAAAGCGTGGACACGCTGTTTTGCCTTCGGCACCGCTTATTCCAGAATCTGATGGAGGAGATAGAAATGTCACGTTATTTAATATTGCAGGCATGCAACCGTTAATGCCCTATTTACTTGGTGAAAAACACCCATATGGTGTTCGGCTGGTCAACAGTCAGAAATGTTTTCGTACTGTTGATATTGATGAAGTTGGTGATAATACTCATGCAACATTTTTTGAAATGCTTGGTAACTGGTCGTTGGGAGATTATTGGAAAGAGGAAGCGATTGGATGGAGTTACGAATTTTTAACAAGCACCGAAGAAGGTCTTGGTTTAGATGTACGGCGCCTCTATGTGACCGTGTTTGAAGGAGACGATGTTGTTCCTCGCGACGAAGAAGCCGCTGATATTTGGCGAGAGATTTTTGAAGGAGCTGGTCTCGATCCGAAGAAAAGAATCTTCTATCTTTCAGGAAAAAGTAACTGGTGGACTGCGGGTCCAGATTCACCTGCTGGACCAAGTACTGAGATGTTCTATGATATGACGGGGACACTTACAGAAGGGTTAACAAAAGAAGAGTATCTTCAAGCGGATGAAGATCAAAAGGTTGTTGAAATTTGGAATAATGTTTTCATGTCTTACAAGCAGGAAGGCGGTAAAGTTGTTGGTGAATTACCTAACAAAAATGTTGATACTGGTTCAGGGTTTGAACGTGTTGTTGCTGTTGTCCAAGGAAAAACTTCTATTGCTGATACAGATTTATTTATGCCTATTATTGATCGACTGGCAGAGTTTACGACCCTTGATACACCAGAGAAAATGCGTAGTGCAAGAATCATCGCTGATCATGCGAAAGCTGCAGAGATGCTTGCTGTTGAAGGTTTAGAACCTTCAAATACAGGTCGTGGATATATTTTACGTCGTATTTTGCGTCGAGCTGTAACGCATGCATATAAATTAGGTGTGCACAATAAACCGCTTGCGTTGGGCCCTATTGTGGCTGGCATATACAAAGATGTGTATCCAGAGCTTTCAGAAAAACGAGAGCAAATTGATGCGATTATTCATAAAGAAGAGCAAGGGTTTTTAAATACACTTGAAAAAGGAATTAAAGAATTTGAAAAAGGAGAGAGAGACGCTTTCATTTTGTTTACAACATTTGGTTTCCCCTTGGAAATGACACAAGAGCTTGCCGCTGAAAAAGGTGAAGAGATTAACATTGCAGAATTTGAACAAAAAATGAAAGAACATCAAGAGAAATCTCGTTCAGCTTCTGCTGGGATGTTTAAAGGTGGGCTGGCCGGTCATGGTGATATGGAAATCAAGTACCACACCACAACTCACATGCTCAACCAAGCGTTGCGGGAAGTTTTAGGGAATCATGTTGTTCAAAAGGGAAGTAACATCACCCCCGAGAGACTAAGATTCGATTTCTCTCATGGAGATAAGATGACAGATGAAGAAATCAAAAGGGTGGAATCTCTGGTAAATGAAAAAATCAAGGAAGCACTTCCTGTTATTCGTTCTGAGATGAGTCTTGATCAAGCGAGGCACATAGGAGCGCTTGGTGTTTTTGGTGACAAATATGAATCAATGGTAAGTGTGTATCAAATAGGCGAAGGGGACGATTTGTTTTCTCGAGAAATTTGCGGGGGGCCACATGTAGAGAATACAAAAGAACTCGGGAAATTTTCTATCAAAAAAGAAGAAGCAAGCTCTGCTGGTGTCCGGCGTATCAAAGCTGTTTTAGAATAAGGCCAAGGATCACATATCCACCGAAAAAAGCTCACAAGAGCTTTTTTCTTGTTATAATAAAACCATGTTTAAGAATTTATTTTCTCGAAATAATAAAGCATCAGAAATTGCTCTATTGTTTGATATTGGGAGTGATTCTATCGCAGGCTCTGTGGTTCATTTTTCTGGTATTTCTGGAGTGGCTCCTCGGATTATTCATACAAAGAGATTGCATTGGAAAAATGATACCCAGTCATCATACGATGACCTCTTGCGGTCCATGAAATATACCTTAGGAAATATTGCTCGAGATATTCAAGACAGAGACTTTCCTCTGGGTGCTAATACCGGTATTTATGTGACCCTATCTGCTCCATGGTTTGCCCACGACATCAGAAGAGCTGAATTATCAAGAGGGACTGTTTTTACCATAAATCAAAAAACATTAGAGGGTATCAAACAAAGAGAGATGTCGGCTTTTTACAAAGAGAGTGCTGAAATATATGGCGAAGATTTCAAGCTTATCGAAGAAACAATAATAGACATTTCTGTAAATGGCTACACTACAGCAAATCCTATCGGACAAAAAACCAAGCACATTGATCTCTCTATTTATGTGAGTGTTTCTCCAAAGGAAGTTTTGTCTGTGATAGAAGATACCTTGGGTAGAGTTTTTCATCATAATATAGAATTTCAAACATCAACCCTTGTCACTTATGTTGTGTCTCGAGATTTTTTTGCCAAAGAAAAAGACTATATTTTTATAGATATTGGAGGTGAGCTTACAGATATTCTGGTTGTAAGAAACAATACTATTTTCCAGACACTATCTTTCCCGCTTGGTATTCAATTTTTTAATAATTCAATTGCAAAGAGTTTGGGCTCATCGCCTCATGAAGCTCATTCGATTCTAACCCTAGCTTCAAAAAACGCCCTCCAAAAAGACTATAAAGAGAAAGTTCTCAATGCCAAACAAAAAGCATACAAAGCATATGAAAAACATTTAGAAGAGAGCCTTCGTCAGCTAGCTAAGAAATACAAGCTCCCACAGGAAATGTATATTTCAGGATATAGTTTTTTTGAAGAGGATCTAAAAAAACTCTTAGAGCAGGAACATGTTGGTCAGTACTCTATGCTTGAGATCCCTTTTGAAGTGGAAATTCTAAATGGTCCCAAATTTTATTCTAGATTAGTGTATCAACCAGAGGTTAAAAGAGATTTGTTTATCGCATTATCAGCCCTATATCGAAGTCACATATAATATTATGCCTCCTAAAAAAACAATTCAAGACATCAAACCTTCTCGGAAAGCAACAATAGTAAGAAAAAAAGTTGCAGAGACAAGGGCTGAAGCAACAAAAATTCTTACAGAAGAAGGGATTCTTCCTAGGGAAAAAGTTGTTAATGACTTAAATCACAAGAACCCAATATCTGGGTGGTCTATATGGCTACTTGTTTCTTGTGCGTTTATATTTTTTGTTTTTATGGTCTCTTTGTTATTCAAGGGTGTAACAGTAACCATCACACCAAAAAACACAATGCTTCCTGACACAGAAATACTTCTTACTGCAAAGAAAGATAGTACCACTGGACTTTCTTTTCAAACCATTTCCGTAGAAGGTGAGAGAGCCACCACTATTTCTTCAGAAAACCAATCAGTCGTTGATCAAGTCGCTACTGGGATTGTTACTTTATACAACAACAATAGCACTAGCCCTCAAAATCTACTTATTGACACCCGCCTCTCATCTTCTGAAGGTAAGATTTACAAAACAAAAACTGCCGTGGTTATCCCTGGTAAAAAATCTGTAGATGGGAAAATTGTCCCAGGTCAAATCGATGTAGAAGTATATGCTGACACAGCTGGAGAATCGGGAAATTTAGATTTATCTGACTTCACCGTTCTAGGTTTCAAGGGGACAAACAAGGAAAAGACAATATATGGTAGATCAAAAACAAAGATCTCTGGTGGTTTTATTGGCGAGCTTTATTCACTTAGCCCAGAATCTGCCGAGAAGGCACAATCTGAAATTCAGCTCTCTCTTAAAAACGATTTGCAATCAAAACTTGAAGCTCAAATACCAGATGATTTTTTGTTGGTTTCTGGGTCAGAAGAGTATACTACTTTAGAGAAGACAAATAGCTATACTTCAGATAGTTCATCAGTTCCAATATTTGAGAAAGGGATCCTCACTTCAATTATCGTGGATAAAAGTATTCTCGCAAAAGCCGTTGCAGGAGAGAGTTTATCTGATTATTTAAAAGGAACTCCAGTGTATATCGAAAATATTGGTTCACTCGAGGTGTCTTTTGTAGGTACGGTTATTGGTATAAAAGATCTGATAGAAGCTCCTATAGCAATTAAAGGTAGGCCTCATGTTGTATGGGCTCTTGATGAAGATAGAATCAAATATGAACTTTTGGATACAAGAAAAAAACAATTTGAGACCATCATGGAAAAATATGAATATATTGTAAAAGCAGATCTTACCCTCCGGCCGTTTTGGCACAGGAGTCTCCCAGAAAAAATAGAAGATATAGACATTGAATATATCTTCGAATAATCTTTGTTTAATTCATCGCATATGCTATAATTCACTTATTATATTATGACAAAAGCACCAGAGATAAGAGTCAAAGGAACAATTACAGAATCTCTCCCAAATACGACCTTTAGAGTTCAGGGAGAAAATGGCAAACTAATACTTGCCTACCTTTCTGGTAAAATGAAAAAATTTAGAATCAAGGTTATGGTGGGAGATGTTGTGGATGTTATTGTGGACCAGAATGGAGACAAGGGAAGAATAGATAGACGTCAATAAAATCTAGATAAGTAAGAAATACCCAGTTTGGAGTTGGGAATACTTGCTTTTTTTATTAACATCCTGTATTATCTTTCACGTTACTAAAAAAGAGGGGAAAAGCCTTTTTTTGCTTAGAAATATATGAAAATTCAAGCTTCAATCAAAAGATCAGAACTTCGAAACGGCGAACAAATTGTTCGTCGAAAACGTCGTTTGTTTAGATTAAACAAAAACGAGCCTAAGCGAAAAGCAAGACAAGGTTAATTATTTTTTTATACAGAAATCATATGCGTATTTTAGGTATTACAATCCCAGACAATAAAAGATTAGAAAGAGGACTTACTGTTGTATATGGTATTGGTCTTTCTCGTTCTCAGAAAATTCTTGAAGAAGCCAAACTTGATGTGAACAAAAAAGCAAAGGACCTTACAGAAGAAGAAGAAGGGGTTCTTCGAAAATTAATCGAAGAGTTTACTCTAGAAGGAGACCTACGACGTGAGTCAATGGCAAACATTAAGCGTCTAAAGGATATTGGTTCATACCGAGGGGTAAGACATACAAAAAGACTACCAGTGCGAGGACAGAGAACAAAAAGTAATTCACGAACAGGTAGAGGAAACACTCGAAACACCATGGGATCTGGACGAACTAAGGTTGATAAGAAATAACATATGGGAAAAAAACGAATCGTTAAAAAGTCCGGTGGGACTATGAATAAAGAACTTAGAAACAGAGCCGCTAGCCGTCTAGGTAAGCGAAAACTTGTTTCTGGTATTCTATATGTGGAAGCTACTTTCAATAACACAAAGGCCATTTTCACAGATGAAAACGGAAATATGATTTTTGGTTCTTCATCAGGATCTCTTGGGTTCAAGGGTGCTAAGAAGGGTACTCCATTTGCTGCAGGACGGGTAGGAGAACTACTTGGTGAAAAAGTAAAAGCTATTGGTGTAAAAGAGGCTGATGTTGTGGTGAAGGGTGTTGGTTCAGGTCGTGAACCTACTATTCGGTCATTTATGGCTCATGGAATTGAGATCAAATCTATCAAAGATAGAACTCCTGTTCCTCACAATGGTACCCGAGCGAAAAAACCAAGAAGAGTTTAATACACTAGATTTTATTTAAATAAAAAATTATGATAATCGGAGCAAAATACAAAGTATGTCGGCGACTAGGAACTGGGGTTTTTGAAAAATGCCAAAATCAAAAATACGCACTTTCTGAAGCAAGACACGAAAAATCCGCAAGAGGAAAGAGACGAAAACAAGTTTCTGATTACGGACAGCAACTAATCGAAAAACAAAAAATTCGATTCTCTTATGGTATAACAGAAAAACAACTTGGAAACTACGTAAAAGAGGCTACTTTTCTTAAAAAGATTGCACCTCGAGATGGCCTATTCCAGCTTCTAGAATCTCGTCTAGACAATACTCTTTACCGATTGGGTATAGCAAGCACAAGACGCCTTGCAAGACAGATGGTTTCTCATGGACACTTCACTGTTAACGGCGTACGAACAAACGTTCCTTCTTTTAGAATAAAGCAAGGAGACATTGTAGCTCTTAAAGAGGGAAGTAAATCTCGTGTTTTATTCCAAAATTTTGAAAAGAAGGCAGTAAGCTCAACTTGGCTTTCATTTGATGCTAAAAATATTTCTGCAAAGGTAACTGGAACTCCTGTTAATATTGATACATTCCTTGATTTTGGTTCTGTTCTTGAATTCTACAGTAGATAGTCTGAAAAACATTTTATTTTTTTATTAGATTATTAATAACGATCTTTTGATCACAACAAATCTACATATGTCATCACACGAAATTCTTTTACCATCAAAGCCTAGGCTTGTAATAGAGGAGGGGAACAAAGCTATTTACGAAATAGATGGTCTTTATCCTGGATACGGACACACTCTTGGGAACTCACTCAGGCGGATTATTTTGTCTTCTCTTCCCGGAGCAGCTATTACAAAGATAAAAATTGATGGAGTAGGGCATGAATTTGAAACAGTAGAAGGTGTACAAGAAGATGTTATTAATATCATTTTGAATCTTAAGCGAGTTCGATTTAAGCTTCTTACAGAAGACTCACAAGTTGTTACTCTTTCAGCAAAAGAAGGAGTTGTTTTGGCAAAGGATTTGGTTGTTCCAGGTCAAGTAGAAGTTTTGAATGGTGACGAATACATTGCCACAGTAACAGACAAAAAGAAAACTCTTAACATTGAATTGACAGTTGAACTAGGACTTGGTTTCGTTCAGAAAGATGAACTCCAAAAAGAAAAAATGGAGCTTGGTCAAATTGCAGTAGACGCTATTTTCTCACCAGTTCGAAGAGTTTCCTATGAAGTAGAAAACATGCGTGTTGGAGACAATACAAACCACAATAGACTACGAATCTCAATCGAGACAGATGGGACATATACTCCAAAGGAAGCTCTTGAGAGAGCTGTAGAAATCATGATTGTTCAGCTACAATCAATTCATGAATTCAAAGGTCTAGATGAGATCAAAGAAGAAATGAAAGTTATCGAAAAAGAAAAAGCTGCAATTGAAAAAACAGTAAAAGAATCTCAAGAATATGCTGATGGAGAAGATGAATTGAATCAAGAAGAAGAAATTCTAAAGACAAGAGTTGAAGATCTAAATCTTTCTACTCGAACTCAAAACGCTCTAGACATTGCCAAAATCCGAACTGTTGGAGGAATTGCTAGAAAATCAAAAGAAGACCTCCTAGCACTAGAAGGACTAGGAGAGAAAGGAATCCAAGAAATAAAGAGAGCACTATCTAATTTTGGGATTTTGCTTAAATAAAAGCCCCACTCTCTTGCTTTTTTTAAAAAAACCAGTAAACTACTAAACCATGCGACATCATAACAAAAACCGAAAATTTGGACGAAAAATGGATGTACGAAACGCCCTTATGAAGTCGTTGGTTATTTCTCTTGTTCGACATGACAAAATAAAGACAACAGAAGCAAAAGCAAAAGAGCTTCGGCCAATGATAGAAAAACTTATTTCCAAAGCACTTATGGGAGATCTAGCTTCTCGAAACATTGTCAGAGCTCGTATGTTAAACCAAAACATCGAAACAAAAAAACTTGTTGATGTTATTGCTCCACAATACAAAGACCGAAACGGGGGATATACAAGAATTACTAAACTGCCACAACGACTTTCAGATGGTGCTAAGATGGCTATAATTGAATTTGTTAAATAATCATGGAACCAGTAAATTATACAATTGATGCCACAGGTAAAAGTCTAGGTAGAGTAGCCACAGAAGTTGCTATGATTCTTATGGGTAAAAATACTCCAGATTTTTCTAATAACAAAGTGACAAACAATAGAGTGCTTGTGGAGAATGCCTCAAAAGCAAAAATTTCACAAAAGAAAATAAAAACTACTTCTTATGCTCAATACTCAGGATATCCAGGAGGACTAAAATTTGTTTCAATGGAAAGAATGATAGAAAAGAAGGGATATGAAGAAATCTTTAAAAAAGCTATTTACGGAATGCTTCCAGGAAATAAGCTTCGGTCGCTTCGAATGAAAAACTTAACTATCACAGACTAACCATGGCAACAACAAAGAAACAATATACAGAATCAATTGGACGACGAAAGACTGCAACAGCACGAGTGCGTCTTACTCCAGCCAAGGGACTTTCAATAGTGATAAACGGCAAAGAATCTTCTTCTTATTTTCCAACTCTTGAACTTCAAAAAATCCTTCACGATACTTTCGGGAGAACAAAGATTGAAGATGGATATGAAATAACAGCAGTTGTATCAGGTGGAGGAATTCACTCACAAGCTGAAGCTGTACGACACGGAATCGCGCGAGCACTTGTTCAAATCAACGAAACAGAAAACAAGGTTTCTCTAAAACAAGAAGGTTACTTGAAACGAGACCCAAGATCAAAAGAGCGAAGAAAAGCTGGAAAAGCTGGAAAAGCTCGAAAGTCAAAGCAGTGGTCAAAACGATAATATTTTTTTACGAAAACAAAAAAGCCCCGCCTTTGGCTGGGCTTTTTTGTTTCTTGACTTGAGCATCTTGGACATGTAATCTTAAATTAAACAAATAAAAGAAGGTCATGAGTTCAATTACAATAAAAACACAATCGAAAGCAACTTGCTGTAAGGGTAAAAAAATCTATAAGCGAGTGTCTAGGGTCCATGTTTCAAATAATGACATAGTCGGCCCGGGGTATCTTTCCACTCACAAAATAAAAGAAGAATACTTTTGTGATGAATGTGGGGCAGTCTATCTTCCAACAAAAAACAACCAGCTCAACTTGTTCAACACAAGTCATATCCCAGTCTTACTTGAGAGTACTCGGGGAGTTCTGTATGACAAACAAAAGTTCGGCCATCTTTTTGATTATTTGACCGATGGGAAATGGATTGAGAAAGTTGAGAATATCTTCGTCAATGGTATTTTCAATGACGGGGCTCTACGAGTTGTAAATAGGTCAGAGTTTGATGGATTTCAGGGGCATAGCTTTTTTGAAACAGAAGCCAAACGATACTGGCTTAAGGATAAGAAAGAGGTTATTTTTTGGTCAAAGTACAAGCTTGTTCCCAAAGAAGAGGGGGATCTTCAAAAGTTCCCCACATACCCAGAAGTAGGTATCGCTCTTAGGGATCGCCATCAAGAAATATTGGCAAAGATCGATGAAGAAAGCTTCAAGAAAGGTACGGCAACTAAGAGAGTTGAAAATGAGACACCTCTTCCTGATGACGCTGTTGGTTTCTGTTCCATTTATGGTCCATGGGACGATTACAGAGAACCCATTTCCGTACCGGAATGCTTTGTGTGAGATTCCAAAAAGCCCCGCCTTCGGCGGGGCTTTTTTGTTCCACCTTTTTAATTTATATGATATTCTATAAACAAATAAATAACTGAACATGAAAAAGCTGTTGATTGCTTTGATTGGTGGAGTTTTCTGGAAAGTAGGAGTATTACTCCTAGAGCCATGGGAACACATTGCTATCTGGCTTGGAATAGAAAACAGAATTGTGATGATTGTTTTTATTTGCATCTCTGTACTTCTATTTTTTGTAAGCATTGTGTTTTTTACGGCTATGCTTCTAAGAAAATTCGTCCAAAGGATTTTGCCTTCGTAAAAGCTCTTCTTCTGGGGAGCTTTTTCTTTTTATTTTTTAGAGGAAGAAATCTTTTTTCACATGCTACAATAATAAATATGTTACAAACAGAAGCACTACAAATCCTCAAAACTGGAGCAAATGTTTTCTTGACTGGAGCTCCAGGGGCAGGGAAGACTCATGTGTTGAACCAGTATATTGATTATCTCAAAGAGCACCGTATTTCTGTGGCTGTCACAGCTTCGACTGGTATTGCTGCGACCCATGTTGGAGGAGTGACTATTCATTCTTGGGCTGGGATAGGAATAAACAAACAAATGGATCAAAAATCTATCTCTGACTTGGTAGAAAAAAAGTATCTCCACAAAAGATTTACCAATACAAAAGTGTTGGTTATTGATGAGATTTCAATGCTGGACGCAGAAACTATGGATTTGCTAAACAAAGTTTGTAAACAATTTACAAAAGACCCAAGACCATTTGGAGGACTGCAGATTGTACTCGTGGGAGACTTCTTTCAACTTCCCCCTGTTTCTCGTGATAAATCTGCAAAATTTGCCTTTCTTTCTGATGCATGGAAAGAGCTTTCTCCTCTTATTTGTTATATTGGAGAGCAACACAGACAAGAAGATGAAGAATTATTGTCACTCCTCTCTATGATAAGGCAGGGAGATGGTCATGAGAATTCTGAGATGCTGAGGGAGAGGATGGATATTGATTTTGAAGATGTTGTTGTTTCTACGAAACTTTATACTCACAATATTGATGTTGATAATATCAATAGCCAGGAGTTGGCTAAACTGGTGTCTAATCCAGAAGTCTACACTATGGAGACTCGTGGGCCATCTACACACGTTCAGAAACTTGTTGATTCTTGTCTTTCTCCTCACACCCTAGCTTTAAAAAAGGGTGCTCGGGTGATGTGCACAAAAAATAATTTTGAAAAAGGATATGTAAATGGTTCACTTGGTGAAATTGTTAGCTTCGACGAAAAACACGGCTATCCTATCGTGGCAATGAATAATGGTAAGAATATTATTATTGAGCCAGCCACATGGGCCATCCAAGATGGTGAAAAAACTCTAGCCGAAGTCACTCAACTACCACTTCGTTTAGCTTGGGCTATCACCATACACAAGAGCCAAGGGATGTCTCTTGATGCAGCCGAAATAGACCTTGGCAAGGCTTTTGAGTACGGGCAGGGCTATGTTGCGCTTTCGCGTGTCCGGACTCTCCAAGGGATAAAGCTTTTGGGGTTCAATCCAGATGCACTTATGATCCACCCTCTTGTTTTAGAAGAAGACAAAAAACTCCAACTAAAATCAATGAAAATAAAAGAATATTTAAATAAAAAAACAGAAAAAGAATTAGAAGATTCCATGAAGACTTTTATAGAAAACAGCGCCGGGTCACTCGAAAAAATAGA
The DNA here is from genome assembly GCA_964355515.1 of uncultured Candidatus Saccharibacteria bacterium. Taxonomy (GTDB): domain Bacteria; phylum Patescibacteriota; class Minisyncoccia; order Phycocordibacterales; family CSBR16-119; genus CAYHDV01. The sequence goes on along the minus strand of CAYHDV010000001.1, from coordinate 52,117 downwards.
TTGGCGTAAAGAAGAGGAGTTAAAAGAGAAAATCCCTTCTCACCACAAGACGCGTGCTTCACTTGAAGAAGGGAAGAAAATAGATGATATCGCCAAAGAGCGAGAGCTAACCAAAGAAACAGTTTTGACTCATATAGAAAAGCTCTTAGATGAGGGGACTATTGTTCTAGATGACATTCTCTATCTGCGTCCAAGAGGAAAGAAGTTTGAGGAGACCCTCCAAGCATTTCAAGAAATTTACAACGAAACAGGGGAGCTACACCTTTCTCCTGTAAAGAATAAGACAAAAAACACTTCGTATTATGATATCCAAATTGCGAGATTGTTTTTGGAAAAATAAATTCAGACTTTAAAGCCCCGCGCGTTTGCGCGGGGCTTTTTAATACGACTTTTATTACCATAAAAATGGTATACTTATATCTTAGGTCTTGTAGGTCATAAAGATAGAATTATCAATTAAGAAATGTGCTTTGCACTTATAAACATATATATGAAAGATTTAAGCAGTACTGTGAAATATTTGATTCTTACTTCTGGTATTTTGATTATAGCGGGTGCGTTTTTTATCTCTGCGAGAGGATTTTCTGATCAGGGGAGATATGTAGAGGTGAAGGGGTTATCAGAGCGAATTGTAAAGTCAGACAAAGCTATCTGGTCTATTAGTTTCGAGGTGAAGTCAAACGATAGCAATGACCTCTACGCCACAATTGATAAAAATTCAAAGGCTATTACCGAATTTCTAAAATTAGAAGGATTTGAAGATGGAGAAATAAATATGGCCCCTGTGAATATCTACCAAGACACATATCGAGATTCTTTGTTTAGGTACAATGCAAATGTCCAAATGTCTGTGTATACCGACAAGGTGGATGCTGTACGAACTGCAACCCAAAAAACTCTTCCTCTAATCCAAAAGGGAATTGTCTTCAGTGGTAACTATGTTGACTTTCAGTTCACTGATTTGAATAGTATCAAACCAGAGATGCTTGGAGAGGCGATAGAGAGTGCTCGTGTTTCAGCAGAGCAATTTGCTGATGACTCAAAGTCTCGTATTGGGAAGATATCCAGGGCAAATCAAGGGACTTTTGAAATAACAGAAAAAGACCCCGGCTCACCAGAATATAAAAAAATTAGAATTGTGTCTACTTTGAGATTTCTTCTAAATTAAATAAATATCGTCATTTAATTTAACAATCAAAAAGCCCCGCGCCAAGGCGCGGGGCTTTTTGTCTCTACCTCATCCCAAATTGTTTAAACAATCCTTCCTCTGTTTCAGAATCTAGTTTAGAGACAGAGATCATGACTTCGGTTCCAAAGCCTAGATCTTTTTTTATTTCAAAAAACATATGCTCCAAAGGGTAGGGAGAAACCCAGACTGAATTTTTCAGACATAGAAATCCCGCCTTTTTCAAAAGATACCGGAAGCTCTCCCTTTCACTTTTCCTATCTTCTGGAATATCCACAAGAATCATTCGCCAAAAGCCATCCCAAGAAGTAGAAACAAGGCTATTTGGATGGGTGAGTTTGATATTTCGGAGTTTCTGTCTACCTTCTTTTGTGAGCCGGAGGTATCTTGATTGCTCAGTGTCAAACTGCTCTACCAGGTCAGAGTCCCGGAGAGTCTTGAGCGACCGATTTAAGGCATATTTTGCCTTTGTGGGGTCGTTTTGGTCTGCATTAGCCCCTAGTTTATCTACTATCTTTCCCTCGCTCAAAGCATCATGCAAATCACCCATTTTGAGCGTTTTCTTGGTACCTAGAGCCCTTAGGATTTGGTCTTGTAATGATTTTTTCTTCATAATATAAGCGTTAGAGGTTGAACCTCTAAGTATTAAACTGTGGATAAGTTGATGTAATACAATATAGCATGTTATATTTATTTTGACAATAATTTAGCGACCACTAAAAACTTGTCAAAATAATTTATTTTGTATACAATATAGGAACTTAGATTATTAGTTTAGTTAATTGCTTAAAAAACTATGCCAAAAGACGACACAAACGAAGATTTTGAAGAATCTTTTTCAGAGGTTGAACCTGCCTGTCCGGCAGGCAGGCCTCTAAGTGATGAAGCCGACGATATTGAGTTTGATGAGACAGAAGGACTCTCGAAGGATAAGATCAAACAGCTCAAACAAGAAATAAAAGACCTCAAAGAAAAATCAAAAGAGTATCTGGATGGATGGCAGAGAGAACGAGCAGACTTCACTAATTACAAAAAAGAAGATGATGCTCGGCGTACTCGCATGCGAGAAATTCTCGAAGAAGCTATCACGTCAGAATTTCTTGGCACACTCGACAACTTCGATATGGCAATGATGAATAAAGAAGTGTGGGAGAGCGTGGATCAGAATTGGCGAATTGGCGTAGAACATATTTATAAGCAATTCAAAAGCACACTCGAAGGTTTCGGGATAAAGGACTTACCAACAAAAGAAGGAGATACATTTGATCCTGAAAAGCATATGGCTCTAAATCAAATTGAAACAGATGATTCGTCAAAAGAAGACACTATCGCAAAGATAATCCAGAGAGGATATGAAATGAAGGGTTCAGTTATCCGGCCAGCGAAGGTAGAGGTTTATAAATTGAAAAACTAATTACTAATTTAAATAATAAACACTATGGAAAATCGATCTGAAAAAATAGAATCTTTGAAAGAGAAGTACACACATAAAGTTGATAAAGATGGTTTCATAAATATTTCTGATTTTGCTACCTCAGAACTTAAAAGGCAATCAAAAAATATTGCTTCATTACTTGATGGAGAAGAGGGGCTATCACCCGAGTACAATCTTGGAGAAGGTTTGAACTATAAAGGAGGGTCTGGAAATTATTCTGACATGAAAATTCATATTGATGATCTTGAGATTTTTATAAAAAAAGTAAGAGAGCATTATAAGGAAACTAATTAATTTAATAAACACTATGTCAAAAATACTAGGAATAGATTTAGGAACAACAAACTCTGCCTTCGCAGTTATTGAAGGAGGGCAACCAGTAATTATAGAAAACAAAGAAGGAGCGCGTACAACTCCATCTGTTGTGGCTATAAACAAAGCAGGTGAGAGACTTGCTGGACTTGTAGCCAAGCGCCAAGCGGTGACAAACCCCACAAATACCATCTACGGTGTGAAAAGGCTCATGGGTCATAGGTACGATGATGCAATTGTGGCAAAAGAAAAAGCCATCGTATCATACGGAATCGAAAAGGGGTCTACAGGTGGGGTGGAGGTAAAGCTTGCCGACAAAAACTACCGACCAGAAGAAGTTTCTGCGATGATTCTCTCAAAGATCAAAGCAGATGCTGAAGCAAAGCTCGGTTACCCCATAACTGAAGCAGTTATCACCGTACCTGCGTACTTCGATGATGCACAACGACAAGCCACAAAAGACGCCGGACAAATCGCTGGACTAGATGTAAAGCGAATTATCAACGAGCCTACAGCGGCAGCTCTTGCATATGGATTTAACAAAAAGAAAGATGAGACAGTGGTGGTGTTTGACTTCGGAGGAGGAACATTTGACGTATCTGTGCTCGAGGTGTCAGAAGATACTATCGAGGTGAAGTCTACTGATGGAGATTCACACATGGGAGGACGAGATATCGACCAAGCCATCATCAACTGGATCGCAGAACAATTCAAAAACACAGATGGTATTGATTTACGAAAGGATGCTCTCGCACTACAAAGACTAGACGAGTCAGCAGAAAAAGCAAAGCATGAACTCTCCACTACAACAGAAACAGAAATCAATATCCCATTTGTCACATCGGATGCAAATGGTCCAAAGCACCTTGTTATGACGCTTACTCGAGCAAAACTCGAAGAACTAGCAAGCTCATATATTGAGAAGTCTATTGAGATTACAAAGCGAGCTGTAGAGGCTTCTCCATTTAAAATCGCGGATATCAATGAAGTGATCCTCGTAGGAGGGCAAACTCGAATGCCAGCTATTATAGAAGCGGTGAAGAATCTATTTGGTAAAGAACCAAACAAATCTATTAACCCAGATGAAGTGGTGGCACTTGGTGCTGCTGTGCAGGGAGGAGTGTTGCAGGGAGATGTAAAAGACGTGCTTCTACTAGACGTGATCCCTCTATCACTTGGTATTGAGACTCTAGGAGGAGTGGCTACAAAGCTGATCGAGAGAAACACCACAATCCCAGCTACAAAGTCACAAGTATTCTCTACAGCTGCTGACAACCAGACTTCAACAGAGATTCATATCGTACAGGGTGAGCGACCAATGGCCTCTGACAATAAATCACTAGGACGATTTGTCCTAGATGGTATTCCACCAGCACCACGAGGAGTTCCTCAGATTGAGGTGTCATTTGATGTGGATGCAAACGGAATCCTAAATGTAAAAGCCAAGGACAATACTTCAGGTAAAGAGCAGTCAATCAGAATTGAAGCTTCTTCAGGACTTACCGATGCTGATATTGAAAAAATGAAGAAGGACGCTGAGATTCATGCAGAAGGAGATAAGAAGAAAAAAGAAGCTGCTGAGATTCGTAACACTGCGGACATGACAGTATTCGCAGCAGAAAAAGCCATCAAGGACGCCGGAGATGATGCACCCGAGGATGTAAAAAAGGGTATTCAAGATAAAGTGGAGTCTCTAAAGAAAGTAAAAGAGCTTCCAGATGCAAATCATGACGATATTAAAAAAGCTACAGAAGAGCTAAGTACTGAAATGCAAAAGATCCATGAGCACCTAGCAAAGAAAGCACAAGCGTCAAATGCTGGCGCTGGAACAGAAGCAGGTTCTGCTGATACTACTCAGGAGGCTGAGGTGGTGAGTGAGGATAAAGAAGAAGAGAAGTAATCGCTCTTAATCACCGCACGTAGCGTCTTTGCGAGGAGCTTGGCGACGTGGCAATCCAGGATTTCTCACGAAATTTTTATCACTGGAAATAAAAAAGCACCAACAAAGGTTAATGCTTTTTGTAAAGAAAATGTTGAATAAGTATTACAATTGAACATACGAGACCAACCAAATCTGGTATTAGTATATAATAATCTTGGCGTATGGCAGTATATACTGTTCTTGGAAGATATACCGCAAGAGTGAGGATTATCAACATCAAAGCTATGCCAGAAGTCTTTGTTCGATAGTTTTTCCAAATTTGTGATGGTAGTCCTACACTTGCCATTACTAACGAACTCACAAAAGTAATAGATCCAAAAATAAGTTCAAAGTTCATTATTGTAACATTTTTATTTACAAAATAGCATAACTATCAAATAATGTCAAAAGACTACTATCCACCTTCGCTAAAGCTACGGACGGACAAGCAAAAACTATGAGTAAAAATTATTACGAAATATTAGGAATACAAAAAGACGCTTCAAAAGACGAAATCAAAAAAGCATTTCGTAAGCAAGCGCACAAGTATCACCCAGACAAAAAGGATGGAGACGAAGCCAAGTTCAAAGAAGCGAATGAAGCCTACCAGACTCTTTCAGACGACCAAAAGCGAGCACAGTATGACCGGTTTGGTTCGGCGGGCCCACAGTTTGGTGGAGGTCAGGGAGGCTTCGGCGGGGGGCAAGGTTTCGGTGGGTTTGACTTTTCTGGATTCCAACAGGGTCAGGGAGGGGTAGAGTTTGATTTGGGGGATATTTTTGGAGAGATGTTTGGTGGAGGATTTGGAAGGCAGAGAAGAGGGCAGAATATTATTCTTACCCTTAAGCTGACTTTCAAAGAGTCTATCCAAGGAACAAAGAAAAAGATCAAACTCCCATCTCAGTCATCGCAAGCTGACAAAGATACGATAGAAATAGAAATCCCAGCCGGAATAGACCATGGACAAAAAATGAAACTCCAAGGATACGGCGCTCCTATCGAGGGTGGTCAGCCGGGGGATTTGTATTTGCAGTTTAGTGTGGAGCAACACCCACATCTTCGAAAAGAGGGGTCTCATTTATTCACGGATCTACGCATCAAACTTTCAGAAGCACTTCTGGGTGGTAAGCATAGCGTGCCAACAGTAGACGGTACAACCAAGATAAAAATTCCCGAGGGGATTCAACACGGAACAGTGCTTCGAGTCCGAGGTGAAGGCGTGCGTGGAGGGATGTTTAATACAGGGGATTTGCTTGTCCAAGTCTTAATAGACATGCCAGACAAACTTTCCAAAGATCAGAAAAAACTTATTGAAGAATTACAAAATATGGGTATATAAAAAGTCAAAGAAATTTCTTTGACTTTTTATATTTTTATGTTAATTTCAGGTAAATTAAAAGAAGTGCACCATGACAAGAATTCTAGTAGGTTCAGATTTTAGAATAGGGAAGCCACCAAAAGAAAGTGATTTTAATTTTGGGAAGATGATGTTTGGTTCTTTTTTGAAGAATCACCATCAGGTGGAATTTGCTTCATTTTTTGGATCATTTTCCAGGAGTGAACATACATTGTTGAGTGATATAGACTTGTTTGTTGTCTATTCAGGACAAACATCTTGCTTCTTGAAATCACTGAGAGAGTTTATTCAGGAAGATTTGAAGAATCTCTCGATTCCAGTGGAGATGCTGGTCTTCAAAAAAGATCATTTGGAAAGAGGTCTTCACGACCTTGGGGGTACGATTTTGCATGAAATTAAGTATTCTGCAGAATCTGCCTCTTTTGTGGGGAAATTTGATTTCTCTACTATCAAATCTCCAAAAGATTCGCTTGGTGGATTTTTTGGGTCAAAGCACAAAGGTCGATTCAAAGACTATCCATTCATTTCATGGGATTTGCAAAACAACAGTCGAGAGATATCAGAGTATCTTCAGAGACTGTCTCAAACTTGCAACCCAATGATGAGAACATGTTTATCTCAAAATGGTCTACTACCCGACAAAGCCCTTCGCAAAAAAGAGGTGGCAGACCTCTATCAAAAGAATTTTGGCACTGAGGCTTTGACTCGGTATCAAGGAGTGTTGATGCTTTGTGAAGAAATTGAAAGATCTTCTTTGCTTCAGTTATCCGGGTCAGGCGATTTTGATAGCTTGGCTTACGACCAAGCGTTGAGAAACTTTTTTGACATGACTCCAACCATCTTGGAGTTCCTGGAAGACATAGAGCAGGAATCTTGTTCCAATCTCTAACAAAAAAGCCCGCTGTTCTGCGGGCTTTTTGATTACTCCATATAGACTATGAGCGTTGAAATATGTTTATATTTTTTCTATTCTTGGACCTGAATCAGTATCGAGTACCTGATAGCCTGTTAACCTTATTTCTTCTCGGAGACGGTCAGCTTCTTTGTAATTTTTCTCTCTTCTTGCAGACTCTCTTTTATCAGCTAGCCTGACCACTTCGTTTGGTATTTGGGCTATTTCAAATTCAGTCTGAACATCAAGCCCCAGAAACCTGTCCATTTCAATAAGCGTTTTTAGTTTTGAGGCATCACTTATTTTGCTTTTCATCATTTCCCACATGGTGGCCAAAGCCCTTGGTGTGTCCAAATCATCATTTATTGCTTCAGAAAATGTTTTTAGATAATCTATGTCGATTTTTGCAAATAATTTTCCAAAAAAGCCAGGTTTTAGATTTCTTGTTGAAAGATGAAGTTTTCGGAGGGCATTCTGGCTAGCTTCCATAGCCTCCCAGGTGAAGTTCGTCTGGGTGCGATAGTGAGCTTGGAGTAGGAAATATCTAAAAGATAACGGTAAAAATCCTCGATCTTTTATATCTTGAAGAGTATAGAAATTTCCAGCACTTTTTGACATCTTTTTTCCATCTACCATGAGGTGCTCATTATGAAGCCAATAGTTTACAAATTCTCCGCCGTGGGCGCACACAGATTGAGCAATCTCATTTTCATGGTGAGGAAAAACCAAATCCACTCCGCCGGTATGAATATCGAAGTGATTACCAAGGTACTTTGTGCTCATGGCAGAACACTCTATGTGCCATCCAGGTCGCCCCTTGCCAAGTGTGGTATCCCAAGCCACATCTCCGTCTTCTGACTCGTATGCTTTCCATAAAGCGAAATCTTGGGCGTCTTCTTTTGAGTATTCATCTTTCTTTGCTCGTTCTGTTTGCTTTACTCCTCCAAAATCTACTCCAGACAGTTCACCATATTTAGAAAATGAAGAAATATCAAAATAAACACTTCCATCAGGTGCTTTGTAGGCATGGTTTGTATCTATCAGAGTCCCAATCATACTTGTCATCTCAGGTATATGGTCTGTGGCTTTTGGAAAAGTATTTGCTGGAATAATATTCAAAGCGTCTAAGTCTTTCATAAATTCTGCTGTATAGAATTCTGTAAAGTCTCGCAAACTTTTTCCTTCTTTCTGTGAATCTCGAATAGTTTTGTCATCAACATCGGTAATATTCATGACATGGTTTACAGAAAAACCATTCAAAAAAAGCACTCGTTTTAGAAGATCAGAAAATATGTAACTTCTGTAATTCCCAATATGCGGGTAGTTGTATACGGTTGGACCGCAGGTATACATGGAAACTTCGTTAGGTACTATGGGTTTAAATTCTTCCAGAAGTTTTGATTTTGTATTGTGTAGCTTAACCATGGGTCTAATTGTATTAGAAAGAAGAGGAAATGAAAAGCGGCGCCCGGAGGGCGCCGCTTTCTGAACCTAGAACCAGCCTCTTCCTTTGAAATAAACAAACATAGCGATCCCAGTCATTGTCATTGCTGCAATAATAATATAAAAATCGTTTCCAGCAAGATGGATGTTTGTATTCATCCCAAATACTCCTGTGATAAGAGTAAGAGGCAACATAATAAACGACATAACAGTAAGAGCTTTCATGATGGCATTTGTCTTGTTTGCCAGGAGTGAGTCGTTTGTTTCTTTCAAGTCTCGGAGGATATCTTTTCTACTTTCAAGAGTACTTCTTACTTTTCGATATTCTCCCATAATGTCTGAAAGGTAATAAGTAAATCCTTCTCCAAATAATATAAGCCCGGCGTGTTCAAATGATTTCAAAATATCCTCGTGTTCATTTATTGCTTGTTTGAAATCAAGCAATTTTCTATTTGAGTCTGATATTTTTTTAACCATCTGTTCTTCTAGCCCTTCGAAAATACTTATTTCAATTTCTTGAAGGTCATCATCAATATTTCGCAGTTGGAGCATTGAATCTTTATAAAGTTCTCTAGCTATGTGGAAAAATACAAACCCCGCGTGCTCTCCTATCTCAGTTTTATCCAAGACAGAATTAACTTCAAATAACTTCGAAAATTCTTGGAGTGCTTCAATCTCTTCAAAATGTGAAGTGATAATCACATTTTTGCTAATGATAAAATCTATTTCTTGCTCGCTTTCATTTTTTTTCCCAGTTTTTGAAATGATTGGGAAATGAAGTACGAGATACACTATTTTTTGCTTTTCATAGAAATCAACCTTTCCTCTGACTGTTTTTTGTAGTAATTCTTCACTTGCCAGTTCTGGGAGGTTATACTCTTCCATAAGATGCACCACCTCATCTCTTTGGGGATCGGTGATGTTAACCCATGTTATTTTTTTGTGTTTGTAAGTAGTGATCATAATTATTTTTTAGCAATCTTTTTTTGAGATTGTTTTTGTTTAGGCTTGCTCATAAACTTTACATTTATTTTATCAAATATATTATTCAACCAATGAGCATTTGATGAAGCCAGATTGAAATATATAGCAACAAGAAACAGCAGGAGAGAAAACATTGTATTTATAAAAGAAAGAAGAATGGCAATTATGGCCATTGCTCCAGGCATGACGATTCTCATCATACCTCTAGCATCTGATTTTTTGTCTATTGGCTCATTTTCGATATCTGCTGAATCTCGCACATGGATTCTCATCCAAAGGAGTGTGGCTGAGAGAAGAAGCATGTGGAACCCATACACAATTATTGCTGTTTGAGAAAAAAGATATAAACCTAGAAAATGGGTAGAAAAGGGAACAAGTCCGATAAGCATCAGAAAAATAGCATTTATAGAAGTGAGCCTATTATCTAGGTTATGTGCAAATACAGAAGCTATGTAGTGTTGACCTCTCCAATAAACATAGAGAAGTGTGAATGATACAAAATAAATAAGAAGAAGAGGGATAATTTCAATCAGAGAGGATAATAGGTGACCCTCTGTGAGTGATTCTGTGATAGCGGGGACTTTTAGCTCCAGAACCAAAAGTGTCATTACTATGGAAAAAATACCATCTGATAAAGAGTCTAGACGTTGTTGTTTTAACATGTCTAAATTGTAGCATGAGATACTTTTAGACTAAGCCAAAAAGCCAAAAATCAGTGGATTTCGGGGATCAGGAATCTCCCCAGAAAAAAGCTTGCATTTTAAATAGATTTAGGTAGAATACTTGATATTATGGTAACTAAAGAATTTGCAGTTATAAAAACAGGAGGGAAACAATACCAAGTATCTGTTGGTGATATTCTTAAAATTGAGAAACTTCCAAAGGCTTATACAGAAGGGGAAAAAATTACTTTTGAAGAAGTACTTTTGTTCGATAATGGTAAAGACACAATGGTGGGTACCCCAACAGTATCTGGGAAAGTAGTAGAAGCTCTATTCCAAGAAGAAGGACGAGGTAAAAAGGTAATTGTCGCAAAGTACAAATCAAAGTCACGATACTACCGAAAAAACGGTCACAAACAACCATTTTACGAAGTAAAGATTTCAGCAATTAAATAATACTAAAAAAGAAACCCTTGGACAGGGTTTCTTTTTTAGTGTAGAGTAAAAATAAAAGCCATGAAGAATATTCTGTACATAAATTATATTATTTTGGCTGCGATGATGTCCCTTTCTGGTGAACATAATTCTAGGAAAGAAAGATATTTGTTATATCAACAAAACAATCCTGTTAAACTGGATTATCATAAAAAATCTAAACCTAAATCAAAGAAATCTAGTAGTTCAGCAAAATATTTTCTTATACCAAATACGAAAGCTGACCTCGAAGAAGATAAAGACAAGGTTCATGAGCTCTGAAAAGAGCTTTTTTATTACAAAAAATTAAGGATTATCTTTATATTTTTTGAGACAGATGAATACCTCTTATTTATAAAAATAGGAGGATGAGTATCCCTACCAGAATTCTGTACCACCCAAACACTTCAAAAGAATGGCTTGAGATAAATTTCAAGAAAAACTTAATTGCTGCCCAGGCTGTCAGGGCAGAAACCACAGTCCCAATTCCAAATACTAGTAATTCTTGATTTGTGAAGCTTATGCCACTTTTTAGAATATCAAAACCAGTTGCTCCCAGAATTGTGGGTATCGCAAGCAAGAAAGAAAACTCCACAATTTGTCTTCTGCTGATTCCAGACAAAAGCCCTCCCATAATCGTCGCCCCAGAACGTGAGACTCCGGGTATTATTGCGAACACTTGGAAGAATCCAAGCAGTACTGATTGCTTATATGAAATAGATTCTACTTCAGCGGATTCAGGAACTGATTTATGAAATTTCTCTATTAGAATAATAATTACTCCTCCGATAAGTAACGCCCAGCCTACAACAACCAAAGATTCAAGGAGATAATTTTTGACTACATCATATAATAAAAACCCGATGACTGCTGTAGGGATAAACCCCACCACAATTTTCCAAAAGAGATCTCTTGAAGAAAAAATTCGTTTAAAGTAATAAATAATAACAGCAAGGATGGCCCCAGACTGAATACCAATTTCAAATGTAGAGAGAAATGGGGTATGGGGAAGTCCCAGAAGCTTGCTGGTAATCATGAGGTGGGCGGTAGAAGAAATTGGCAGAAATTCTGTTAGTCCCTCCACGACACCAAGAATAATTGATGAAATAATATCCATAAAAAGATTATAACAAAAAAAGCGACCGAATTGGTCGCTTTTTAAATCGTGACAGATCATTCAATCTGCACTGTAGTTGGCATGAATTTGCCTACTGCATGGGTTTCCTCGCAAGTGATAACTACACTTTTCGAAGAATTCGAGATCAAAATCTTAGCCCATTTCGGGCGAGGCTGATGAGTCAAAGGTTTTTCTAGATCATCAAGAATTGGTTCTTTCTTACACTGAATCCAGTGACCACTCTCGCATATCTCCTTGAACAGCTTTCCATCTTTTGTCTTATTAGATAAAAGTCCCAATGACCAAGAGTGTCTATTCTTGAAATCCTGAACGATACTTTTTGTAGAAACCCTACCCAAGTTGATTTCAACAAGTTTTGTTCCGATTTCTTTTAATTCCTCTAGTGTGTACATGTGCTGTATTGTTTTTTACCAGATTAATTAAAAAATAGATTTATGTCAAGAGTCTTGTTATTTTTAAATTTTGTTTTAAAGTAGACCCATGAATCCAGAAGGGGAATTACTTTTGATAGACAAGCCATTTGGCGTGACATCGTATGATGTGATTCGTTTTTTGAAACGAGAGTACAAAGAAGCCGGACATGCGAAAATCAAAATAGGTCACGCAGGGACGCTCGACCCGAGGGCTACAGGACTAATCCTCGTGGGTGTGGGGAAGATGACAAAGGAGCTCACAGGGCTAATTGGCAAATCAAAAGTCTATGAAGCAGAAATTCTGTTGGGTAAACAAACCACAACAGATGATTTGGAAGGGGAAGTGATTGCGGAAGCGGACGCTTCGGCTCTAGAAGACAAAGAGATAAAGGAAAAATTAGAAACTCTACTAGGTGAGCAAAAAATAGCTGTGCCTGTGTATTCAGCTATCAAAAAAGATGGAAAGGCTTTGTACAAATATGCCCGCAAAGACCAAGAGGTCGAAGTACCGATAAAGACAATGCTTGTACATTCGGTAAAGTTAAAAGAAATTAAAAGAAACGACTCGAAGCGAGAAGGGTCATCGGCTAGCCCCCTCTCATTGATAAGGAGAGGCCTGCCTGCCGGCAGGCAGGGCTGGGGTGAGGTCGCTCTGAGGGTCACTTTTGATGTTGGTTCTGGGACGTATATTCGATCACTTGCTCGCGAGCTAGGCAGTAGACTTGGCGTACCGGCTACACTTTCTGCTCTCCGGAGAATTTCTATCGGAGAATATAAAGTAGAGGATGCAAGAGTGATTTCTACTGAGCAAGTAAAGAAAATTTTTCTGAAAGATTAAAATCTAAAAGTAATGCTTGTCACATGCAAACAATTTTGTCATTGCGCCGTGCACTTTCGTAGCCTTGGCGAAGAAGTGAGGCATGAATCAATCCAGAGAGTACTCATAAAACGTATCGTCATTGCGAGGCACGAAGCAATCCAGGACTTAGTACTCCACAGCGAAGTGAGGGTACATTTCAGGATCTAAATGGGCAACACTATACAATATACCTGTCATCCTGAATTTAGTTCAGGATCTATGGACACTGAAACGCACCCCATTCACAATAAGGTGATTGAACCCTGGATTGCTTTGTCGCCAAGCTCCTCGCAAAGACGCTACGCACTAATCAAAAAAACCGTGAATATTTTAAAAGTTAAAGCTCAAGTGTCGAAAGGTTTGCAAGTTCTAAAACTTGTCATTTCTACATATAATACATGCCATCACAATAATCCTTGACAAAGATACCCGTATATGTTAACATATACTTAAACTTCAAAACCGAATATTATGAAAAAGCTAACACTTTTTGCCCTCTTGCCAGCAATGGCAATCCTCTCATCTTGTGGTGGAGGAAACCAAATCGATGAATTACGGATGAATGTCATAATTGACTATTCCAAGTCAATTGATGACCTTGTGACCATGGGAAACTATGACTTGGTCAATTCTGGTATTTCCAACAATGCCTTTATCCAAAAAGGTGGAGATGACAAGAAAGACACAATCATGACCCGTGAAGCCATCCTACTCAACTTTAACCGAAAAATGTCTTCTGAAGATATTGTGGCACAGATGGTTGTCCGTGGACTTCGGCCAGCAACCGCTCGCGAACTTCTCACCCTGGGAAACGAATATCCCAGATTGCAACGCGAAATGAGTATCATCGCACTTGGTTCTAAAACCACCGCGTCCAAGGTTCCCGGGCTTTGGGGGGACTGGGTTGGCCGCAGGGTGGATCTCTAGGATTGGTCCCGTGGCTGGGATTCTAGCGGCTGGTTTCTTGCTTTTCGCGACTGAACTTTGATCTTTTGAATCTTTGCTTGGTTGCTTTTTAACTTCGACCCTTTGGTTCTTTGCACTTTGTGCATTTGAATCAAGGGGTCTTTTTGTATATACTGAAGGATGATTGTGGTAATGCATGTACGGTCAAGGCTTTACATCCTGCGATCAGAATCTTGCAACCCAGAATATGGTCGGTCACTGTTTGCGTGCCAAAGCCTTGGCGTCGGCAGGGCTTATCACAGCGTGGTTGTATTGCATTCTTTCAAAAAAATATATGTCGGTATATCTATCTGGTGGATTCTTGATCCCAAATAATATTCAGGTGTTGGAGGAATCTGGCACCGGTGGTACAGATGGATAGATATACAAAAGTTCCCGCGTCCAAGGTTCCCGAACTTTGGGAGGACTGGGATGACCGCAAGGTGAATCTCTAGAATTGGTCCAATGACTGGAATTCTAGCAACTGGTTTCTTGCTTTTCGATACAAGATATTTTTCTCTCACGATTATTGTGGGAGTTTTTTGTTTTTAATAAAGAGCTTCATAACCCGCGAGGATAACAGCAGTTTCTCCTCGTAGGACAGTGTCTGTGAGTGTTACGATCTTTGCGCCAGAGTTTCTAAACAGCTCTCGCTCTTCATCTGTCCAGCCACCTTCAGGCCCAACAAAAAATGATAGAGGATAGGTGCGCTTATGGTTTCGGAAAGAATCATTTCCCATATCTAGAACAAATATATCTGTACCAGAGGCTCTCTCGAGAGCCTCTTTGAGCTTGAGTGGTTCGCTGATATTGGTGAGGAAGTATTGTCCGGATTGTTCGGTGGCTTCTATCGAGATTTTCTTTAGCCTCTCTTGATTCACATCGGACTTGATTGTTCTATCTGTTTTGATGGGGATTATATTTTTGATTCCAAGCTCGGTGAGTTTTTGGATTATAAGTTCTGTGTTTGTTCGGCGTAGAAGGGGAATATAGGCGAAAATTTCTTTTCGAGTATCTGCCACTTTTTTAATTTCCCCATTTTTAATTTCTACAGATTTTTTTGAGACACTACTTATTTCACCTAGAAAGGCACTACCTGAACCATCAAAAAGCTCTACAAATTCTCCAGATTTGAGTTTGAGTACATTATTCATTTGGTGAACCAATTCTTTGTCAGAAATAATCAGCTCGTCCGTCTCATATGGCAAATCGACAAAAAATCTATGAATTTTCATCTGCCCAGTTTACCAAAAATGAGTTTTTGAATACATATTGACTATTTGTCAAGTTTATGGTAGGTTTAAGTCAAACAAAATAGTACCTCACAATTCAACAAAACGAAGAAAATGAAAAAAACAATCATTATTGCGCTAGCCGTCCTAGGGATGGCGTTTAATCTGTCTGCTCAGGTGACCCCGGTCGCTTTTGCAGAAATCACTGGAACTCAAGTGACTACTCCGTGGGTGATCAAAATCAACACGGAAATCACTGCTATCAATCTCCTTCAAAATGGATTGGTATCAAACTCTTTTGGGGTGGGCATCAAACTTGATGGTGATACAATTGTGTCAGTTGATAGCCTCATGCTTGGTTACGGGCTTCAAATCCCACAAACAATGGTATTTGATGTAAACACGGAAAATACTGTCCTTGAGATGGTCGTGGTTACAGAGATTGTTGATACAACGGGTGGGGGATGGAACGTAATTGATATGCACACATCACTTACTCACACGGATTCAACGACCTTTTATTTGGGCATACCAGCTTCATGGGGTCACAGTGTGACGGACACCACCTCTGGTGGTGCGACCATCCACATCGACTCTCTGGATGGGCAGAGCGGTGCAATGTTTTCCTTTGTTCAGCAATCTGGACCAGGAGGAATCGTCGCCACTCAGTTGTATGAGGTTGGGGTTCAACATGACAAAAGTATTGTCATCACAAACTGCCAACCGAATACGACCTATACAGGACGTGTCAGAGCAAATGCTGGAGGTGGGATTGTACTCTTTACGAGTCCAGTTTTAACCTTTACAACAGGAGCAGTGACTGTGCCACTTGTCTATCTTGATTCGCTAACAGCGACAAGTAGTACACAGGAAGTAGAGTTCACAGTTATTGGGAACGGGACAAACACTACAAGCTACAATTTGCTTGCTGATGGAGTTTCTGTGTATACCAACACGACTGTTGACACAGCTATTGGCTCGTACACTCTTCCTGGGCTAGGATTCGGGACAGTGCACACATGGCAAATCATAGCAACAAATGCTGGAGGTACGGCAAGTGCAACACTGAGTGTGACCACGGCTGATTTGGATGACTTGTCTATCGGACAGGTGACTCATGACAGCACAGGTCTTCACGAAGTGGAGCTCCACATTCCGACATATTCGGATGGAGGACCAAGCAATGTAGTGGTGAACTTTCCTCAGGAAAATTTGAACTTTCCGGGAGGAATTGCGACTATGGGCCTTGATACTGTCGATGTCACGGTGACAAATTTGACACCGGGATCGACCGAGATGGTCACCATCACACTCACGCGAGCGATAGATGGATCCACCGAGACTTGGACCTACTACATCACCATGTATGAACCCGGACTTGTGGATATTTCATCTACCGGTCCTGTGGTAACTGCGGTGAGTTATGGTTTCAATCTGTTGGTTGACCGCTCGATAAATGTTGGAGGAGTGAACGCAGAGGTAGAGCTTGAGCAATTAAGCGGGTTAAACCCCGGACTGATCTCAAGTCAAAACTTCTATGACGCAAGTGGAACGCTTAATCAATCGGTGGCATACTCAAGTCTTGCGAACGGTACAGAATACCGTGTGACAGTGGTGGGGAAAGATTCACTTTCTCCTCATACTGATAGGACTATGGTATGGACTTTTACGACCATGCCGACACCTGGTCAGCCTGTGGTAAATCTTATGCCAATAACATGGTCTGAGATCACCTGGATTGCTGAAATTGATTTTTTGGCTAATCCAATGAGTCTCAATGGTGCAAGTGCTTACTTGAGACTAAGTGAGAATCTTGCGACTCTTGCAAGTCCACTTTCGAATCAAGATACGGTGGCAACACCAAGTATTGGTTCATACACGGCACATGCTGACATCTGGCCCTACGTTCAGGCAGAAGAAGATTCGGTTTATTATCGGATCATCTACATAAATGCCGAAGGTGGCTGGGTGGAAAGTCCGACATTTAGTCAGGCACTTCCGGAATATGTTGAGCCTCCAGTTTTGGGGCCAGTAGAGTATCTGGGATGGCAGGAGCTGGTAGTGGATTCAACCGCGGGGATTATTCAAGTCTGGGCCGATCCACATGGATTGGCACAAGTCACTTGCGTGATGAGATGGTATCCACTTGGACAAACAGGAGAATCGCTTGATCCAATATTGCTCTTGAATGCAAACCAGCCGATGAATTTCCATTTGGCCGATTTGCCTGATGGACAAAACATTTTCTTTGAACTTGATTTCTACGTGGCAGGAGTTTATGAGTCTAGTTATGGAGTTTTTTACTTCACAACCCTTAACTCACCAACTCCACCAAACGGAATCGAGGAGATTGTCAGGCAAAACCCACTTATCGTGGGTGATGTCTACAGCACCATTGGTTCAAGGATTGGGCAAGGAGTGTTGCTTCGTGACCTCCAGACGCACACTGTAAGCTTTGGCAATCAGATTGTGATTTGGAGAAATGGGGACACTGTCGTGAAGACAGAATCTCATTGATGAACCTTTATAAGAGCGGGGCCTTCGGCCCCGCTCTTTTTAATATAAAAATTAAATTCCAGACCTATGTTTGAAAGCTTGCTCGAAAGTATCTTTGTCTGAATATTCAATTTCAAGTCCTGTAGAAAGCCCACGACCAAGGTGTGAAATTTTTAGTTGGTGTTTTCCCAAAATCACTTCTAATCCATTTCTAACATATTCTTCTGTATGCTCACCTTGAGGAGTTGCAGAAAGTGCGAGAATTATTTCTTCTAGGCCATCTCTTTTTATTTTCATCTCTATGATGGCCTTGAGTTCATTTATTCGAATCAGTTGTTCAGGATTTTCTGCCAAGTAGGGAAGTGAGCCTCCAAGCACAAAATAATTTCCATTGTAAACTCCCATCTTTTCAATATTTTGTAAGTCAGTGTCTTTTTCTACAATCAATAGCTTTGTCTTGTCTCGAGTGTGATCTCTAGCAATAAAAGAAGTGGTGATAGTCGGGTCATCTGCCACAAAAAACTGATAACTCTCCTGACAAACTTTCGTATGAGCTCTAACTTTTTGAATTTCTTGGACAAGAGTATTTACATATTCAGGACGAGCCTTTAATAGGAAATACACAAAACGCTTTGCTTGGCGCTCTCCTATCCCGGGGAATTTTCTAAACATTTGTGCTAAGTCATCTATACTGTTCATGGTCCGTTTTTAATTGTTGTCAATAAGAGGGATTTCTTTATCTTTTGCGATGTTGTGTAAATTTTTCTTGAGACGCTCTTCTCCTTCATCACTGTAAAAAGAAGTTTGAAGAGAGTGTTTTTCTTGCTTCGCCACCTCACATATTTTTGAAATAAGCATTGTACCATAGCCCTTATTTTGGTATGCGGGGTCGACAGATATAAATTTGATCCAAGTATTAGTTTTTTTACTGGGGTCTTTTTCTAATCCTGCAAGTCCCACAATTACTGGACCTTCTTTGATTACCACATATGACTTGGACTCTGGAAATTCAAAAAGATCTCTTGGATCAAAGTAGTGGAAGACGCCACCTTTTTCCGGTGGTGAGAATCGATTGTCTTGGGGTATTCTTTCCCCTTTATAAATGATATCTTCTAATTCTTTTGATGTGATCTGGTGTGTGCTAATTCCCAGATGTTCTTTTTGTTCAAAGTTTTTCATATTTTAAAAATCATCAAGTGAGCCACCAGATACAAAGGCCGCCATGTCACTCTTTTCGAGAGAAAGAAATGTACTTGTTTTCTCATCGAAGAAGAGATCCACTTTTCCAACGGGTCCATTTCGGTGTTTTTCTATTAGGATTTCTGCCATACCTGTATTTTCATCATCAGAACGAGATCCCATTCGGTCTTCTCTGTGAATAAACATCACCACATCGGCGTCTTGCTCGATAGATCCAGAGTCTCGAAGGTCAGATAGTCTAGGCTTTCCTCCACGAGATTCCACCGCTCGGGATAGCTGTGACAGAGCAAGTACTGGAGCATCTATCTCTCGAGCAAGAGCCTTTAGAGATCGAGAAATTTCAGTTACTTGGTTTACCATGGAATCATAATTTTTTCCTGCGGACATCAGCTGTAGGTAGTCAACAACTATAAGCCCAAGCCCATGTTCTGATTTTAATCTTCGACAAACAGCTTTCATCTTTGTGATAGAGTTTCCTGCCATATCGTCTATGTATATTGGAGCTCGAGAAAGAATATCCAGAGCATCTCTTATTTGCTCAAAGTCTTGCTCTTTTTTAATTTTTCCTGTTCGAAGGTTCCAAGCATTTACTTGCGATTCTGCTGCAAGCATTCTCTGTGTGAGCTGGTTTGCACTCATTTCGAGCGAGAAAATAGCTACTGGTATATTGTGTTTTGTGGCAGCATGGCGAGCCATGTCGAGTGCTAGAGTGGTCTTTCCCATAGATGGTCTTGCCGCAAGAATAATTAGATCTGATTTCTGAAGGCCAGAGAGCATGTTGTCCAATGCAGGGTAGCCAGTAGGTACTCCACGGATTCCATCTTTTGTTTCTTGAAGTTTTTCTAATTGCTCCCAAGCTTCTTTCAGAGATTCTTTTATGGAAATAAATTTTGCCCCCTTTGGATTTCCTGTAATAGAGAAAATTTGTTTCTCGGCCATATCAAGAATATCTCCAACCTCTGTGGCATCATCGTTAAACCCAAGCTCAACAATAGTATCCGCGGCATTGATAAGGGATCGGAGGAGGAACTTTTTCTCAACAATATTTCCATAATGCTTTACATTTGTAGCTGCGGGCACGGTGTTTGTGAGGTCGATAAGGTAGCCCCTTCCTCCAACAGCCTCTAATTCCTTTTTTTCTTCAAGTTTTGCAGAAATAGAAACAAGATCAATTGGCTCTGACTTTGTTGCCAAGTCCAGCATCGCCTTGTAGATCATTCGGTGTTTTTCACTATAAAAAGCTTGAGAGACAAGCACGTCAATAATCTCATGAATAGCATCTGCCCGAAGCATAATAGCTCCAAGTACTGCTTGCTCTGATTCTAAGCTATGTGGGGGGATACGCCCTTTTCGGTTTTTTTCTGACATTGATGCAATTCTAACACATAAGTAACTTCGAGTAAGAAACTATTTTTGGGTACAAACCTGTGGATAGATATATTTTAGGGTTTGTTCATTAAACCTCCGAAAGCTTCAAGATATGAAGAAACAAAAAGAGAACCTCTAAAGGCACCAAGCTGAAATGGCAGCAGATTTTTGGGTTGAGAGGGCCCAAGGAAGCCCCATCTTTAGATGGGGCTTTTTCTTTTTTCTGATATAATCTGATTATGAAAAAACGATTACTTTCAGGGGTGAAGCCTACAGGACGCCCACATATTGGAAATTATTTTGGTGCGATGCGTCAGTTTCTTGATTTACAAAACGAGTATGACGCATTTATTTTTGTTGCAGATTTGCATGCTCTCAATTTTATCCAAGACGGTGCTCAAATGAAATCACTGTCGAGAGATTTAGTTCTTGATTATCTTGGAATTGGTCTTGATCCAGAAAAAGTTGTTCTCTTCCGTCAATCAGAAATATCTGCCCACACAGAGCTTACATGGATTTTTGATACTCTCGTGACAGTGCCTTTTATGATGAGAGCGCATGCTTACAAGGATGCTGTGGCAAAAGGTGACGAGCCAAGTATGGGGCTCTTCAATTATCCTGTACTTATGGCATCAGATATTTTGCTCTACAGTCCAGAAATTGTCCCAGTAGGCAAAGACCAACGCCAACACATCGAATATGCTCGAGACATCGCGCAGAAATTCAATAATACCTATGGAGAGACATTTTCTCTTCCAAAAGAAATGATTCTTGAAGATGTGGAGACCGTGCCAGGGACAGATGGACGAAAGATGTCCAAGTCGTATGGGAATACTATCCCACTCTTTGGGACTGATGAAGAAATAAAAAAGGCGGTGATGAGCATTATCACAGATAGCAAAGCCCCAGAAGAAAAAAAGAACGCAGAAGAAGTTATTGTCTACCAACTATATAAGATTGTTGTTGGAGATAGGGCAGGAGAAATGAAAGAGCTTCTTGAGAAGGGTGGTCTTGGATATGGAGAAGCGAAGAATATGCTCTTTGAGGCGATTCTCGAGATGGTCGAGCCTATGCGAGAGAGGCGAGCCTACTACGAACAAAATCCAGCTCTGGTGGAAGAGATACTAAAAAAGGGAAGAGAACAAGCCCTCCTAGTAGCTGGAGCAAAAATGAAGGAGGTGAAAGAAAAAGTAGGGCTGTAGTCTTACCTTAGGTATATTGACTTATTCTATTTAAAATGGTATTATTATTATAAACGAACCTTACATACATCAAAATACATGAAAGATTTCTTAATTTTCTTGGGTGGTCTAAACAAAAAATACCACAAAATACTTGCATTCATTGTTTTCTTGATTCTTGTGACAGAGGGACTTGGTATTCTTATGCCATATTTTTCTGGGAGAATCATTGATGGGATAACAAACCCTGGCGAACTGAAATCATTTATACCTGTTGTTTCGCTTATTGGGACGTACCTGTTAGTGCTTTTCTTTGAAAAATTTCTGATCTACATGAAGTCTCGGTACGAAATCAAAAATTTCTATTTTGATTTCCGTCCTGATTCGTATAAGGAGGGGCTACTGCACTTCTTTAGTTTTTCAGCAGGGGAGCATTCTTCTACAAATTCTCACAACAAGGCGACAGTGCTTAATAAGGGGGTATCCTCAGGGCAAACTCTGATGACCATAATGATATTTCAGGTTATACCTTTTGTGTTTATGTTGGTCATGCTCCTCTTGATGCTATTTTTTGTCGGTCCAGTTTATGGGTTTATCTTACTTGGCTCTCTATCATTGAATATCTTTTTTCAGATACGGGTTACTTCGCGACTTCTTAGTCAGTTTTATAGCTGGGAAGAGAAGTCAAAAGACAAGAGCAAGGTAATTGGGGAACACCTACGAAATGTAGACCTCACAAAGACAATGGGTGCAGAAGATATTGCTCTTGGAGAAGTTATGGAATCAATCAAAGGTGCTGAATCTTTTGGGAAAGAGCTTATAACAAAGTTTGATAGAAGACTCAGCCTGATTGGTCTACTGAATCCGATTACTATTGGGTTACTTCTATTGGTTGCTTCATGGCAAACCTATGTTGGATCGATAACGGTCGGACAATTTATCATGGTTGTTTCTTGGGGTGGCATGGCAATTTCAAATATTGCTAGAGTCCAATGGTTCCAAAGAAACATAATGCGAGAGTTTCCAGGCTTTAGGGATTTCCGATCTCATCTCAAAGAGAAAAGTATTCTTGAGCATGCAGAACATCCATTTACTGGAGTGCCAAAACAGGGGATGATTGTCTACGACCATGTTTCGTATCGTTACCAAAACGAAGGGAAAGACACTTTCGAGCTCAATGATGTTTCCTTTACCATTCCCGCTGGAAAGAAAATTGCCTTGGCAGGGGTATCTGGTTCGGGGAAAACAACTCTCGTGAGTCTTCTTCTGCGAAACTTTGATCCTGCAGAAGGTGCAATACTTATCGATGGGTATAGACTCAAAGATTTGGATTTGTCAGATTACCAGAGCAGAATTGGCTACGTGAGCCAAGAGACAAGGCTTTTTGACACCACAGTGAGGCACAATCTCACCTATGGACTTCGGAGAAATCTTTCTGATGAAGATTTGATATCTGCACTTGATATTGCAAACATGAAAGAAAAAATACTCGAAACCAAAGACGGACTTGATAGCCGTATTGGTGAGCAGGGTGTGAAGCTTTCAGGTGGAGAGCGTCAGCGTTTGGCAATCGCTCGAGCAATACTCAGAGATCCGAAAATTCTTATCTTCGATGAGGCAACGAGTAATCTGGATGCTATCAACGAGAGAGAAATTCAGAACGCAATTGATAGAGCGGCAGAGGGCCGAACTTCGGTCATGATTGCTCATAGACTCTCAACAGTTATCAATGCCGACATTATCTTCTTCTTTGAAAAGGGAAGACTTGTGGCAACGGGTAATCATGTTGAACTGCTTCAAAAGTCTGAATCTTACAAGGAGTTGTGTTCTCACCAGTATCTTGATGTAGCTTAAATTAAATCCCGGTGCCTTTTGGCACTGGGATTTTCTGTTGCAATTTTAGGTTTTTTGGCATAGACTTTTTAAAAAGAACTTCTAATTATGAAAAAGAGAAGAGATATCGGTGATATTCTAAGGAATGGTGGCGATTTCAAGCTTCGGCCACTTTCTGACATGACAGAAAAAGAGGCAAGGGAGATGAAAGCTCGAGGGGAAAAATCCAAAGCCCAATGTCGGGCAAGGAAAAATCCAAATTGGATAGAGCTAAGAAAGTTTATGGTACCTTGGGAGCATGGGAATTATGAGAGGGCTAGATCAACTAGAAAATGGTTTAGTTCTCTGGCTGAAGGTGCAAAGAAAATACTTGGATTCATTTGGTTTACTTTTGAATTCATTTGTCGATGGATATTTGGAACTCCGATATGGATCCTTTTTAAATGAAAGCCTCACTTGTGGGGCTTTTTAATTTTCTAGATGGTGTATAATTATGATATATGAAATTCTTAGTTCCATATCTAGTAGCAACACCAATATTTTTTCTTATAGACATGCTTTGGCTTGGGGTAATTGCTAAGCCTATCTATCAAAAGTACCTGGGTTATATCATGGCTGAACATACGAAGTGGGGAGCCGCAGTACTTTTCTATCTTTTGTTTATTGCAGGACTTGTGATATTTGCGATTGCGCCAGCACTTGAAAAAGGGTCTCTGTCTTATGCTATTCTGTACGGGGCGTTGTTTGGATTCTTTGCGTACATGACATACGAGCTAACAAACTATGCAGTAATAGAAGGATGGCCATGGCAGATTGTGATTATTGATATTGTTTGGGGAACTTTTCTTGGAGCGGTTGTAGCTGGAGCGGGGTATTATTTTACAAAACTAATTGGGTAATAAAAAAGCCCCACGATTGTGGGGCTTTTCCTCAACAAAGAAAAAATAGTTTAAATAATTTTCTTCCGGAGGTATGTGCCTGGAACTTTTGATTTCCGAGGAATTTTTGTAGCAATCACCATTATAGGAGTGCCATACCGTTCATCTTTGTGTGATCTTACAGAAGTCTTGTTTCTAGAAACTTTATTACCAAAGTCTCCGCTGAATTGTCTGAAAGCATCGTTAATATTGGTAAGAGATACCTCTGTTCCAGTGACGATTGCTTGTATTTCAGAGTTTGGATGATCATATAAGAATTTCATTTTTTGGCGGTTTATTATGTTGTTTATTTTGTAGTATATATAAGCATATTTGATTCATATTGTCAATAGTGAATAGATGAGTAAAATTTTGTACAATCAGGAGACCAATGAAGCCAGATGACAATGGTGGAGGTGCTATAAAAAAATAAAAAGCGCTTGATAAAGTACAGATCCTGAAACGAGTTCAGGATGACACATTTTCGAGAATTGGGGTGGCACCGCGGAATCTCTTTCGTCCCCACAAATTATTAGCTAATTTGTGGGGACTTTTTTATTTGAATTATGATAGATGTCTAAAAAAACATTAAAACAAAAAGCACCTGTTATTTTTAAGCAAGCCGTCGCTTATGCTGCGGGTGCCATGTCTATAAATAAAGTGCTAAGACCAAGATATTCTATTGAAAATTATGAACCACTACCATATTTCCTATGTCTGAGTTTTTCAATAGAGCTTTTGTTAAAATCCTTACTTGCTTCTTTAAATATTCAAGGCAGAGGGCACGATTTTATTAACTTAACTAAGGAGCTTCCAGAAGGAGAGCTTAGATTACTGGAGGACAAATATTTCTCTCTACGTAATACAGATGAAATTCCCCCGAAAGATTTCTTTGTTGAACTGGAAGAAGTAAAAAATATGTTTGTAGACTGGAGATATATTTATGAAAAGGATGATGGATATACAACATTTGAGATAAATTACTTACTGTCTTTTGCAAATGCATTACTATCCCTCTGTCAGCAATTACATCCCGAATGGAGAGATAAGACAACATTACTTGATATTTTTAAACAATAATTTATGAGAACATATATAAAAGACCTTTCATTCAAGAAAGGACAAGAAGTAACAATCAAAGGATGGGTACACGTTGCTCGAGACCAAGGAAAGATGGCTTTCTTTGATTTTCGTGATATGACTGGGTTTGTGCAGGGGGTAGTGTTTGGCAAGCCAGATGTACTTGAAGTTGCGAAGATTCTTCGTCCTGAGTGGGTGGTGGCAATAACAGGAATTGTAAACGAACGCCCAGAGAAAATGCGGAAAGATGGGATTCTCAATGGCGATGTAGAGCTGGAGATTACGGGGATAGAAGTGCTCAACACCGCAGAGACACCGGTATTTGATGTGACAACAAGCACAGGTGATATCAACGAAGAAACACGTCTTCAAAACAGATACATAGACCTTCGAACAGAGCGAATGCAACAAAACATCCGTATGCGAGGGGCCGTGGCTCAATTTGTACGAGAAGAACTTACTCGAGATGGATTCCTAGAAGTAGAAACTCCACTCTTTACCAAATCTACCCCCGAAGGAGCTCGAGACTATGTGGTGCCAGCTCGTCTTGTACCAGGGCACTTCTACGCTCTTCCACAATCACCACAACAGTACAAACAGCTTCTCATGGCGTCCGGTGTAGAGAAATATTTCCAGATGGCGCGATGCATGCGAGATGAAGACCTGCGGGGAGACCGGCAACCAGAGTTCACACAGATGGACATGGAGATGTCCTTTGTGACAGAAGAAGATATCATGCACGTAAACGAACAGCTTTTGATTCGTGTAGTACAGACATTTTATCCAGAGAAAAAGATCCAAGAAATCCCATTTCCAAAGATGACGTACAAGGAAGCTATGGAGAAATACGGTAACGACCGACCTGATATAAGGGAAGACAAAAATGATCCAAACCTACTTGCGTTTCTATGGGTAGTAGACTTCCCATTCTTTGAGAAAACAGCCACATCGGACGACCCACAAGCCCAAGGTGAGTGGACATTTACCCACAACCCATTTTCTCTTTCAAAACCAGAACATGTTGAGAATTTGAAAGACAAAACAAATATCGGAGATATTATCGCTGCTCAGTATGACATCACTCTAAATGGTTTTGAAATTGGAGGAGGATCAATTCGAGCACATGACCCAGCTATTCTAAGATCAATTCTGCAGATACTTGGACACTCTAATGAGAAAATAGATGCAAACTTTGGACACATGCTTCGGGCTTTTGCCTCAGGGACGCCTCCACATGGAGGTATCGCATGGGGATTTGACCGACTGATGATGATTCTTCAAGGGGAGTCAAATATCCGTGAAGTTATTGCTTTCCCAAAGACACGAGGAGGGCGAGATCCTCTGATGGATGCTCCGTCTGTGATCAGTCAAAAACAGTTGGATGAATTGTCTATACAGTTAAAAAATATTAAAGAATAATAAAAAGCCGTGAACAAGTCACGGCTTTTGTGTTGCGAGAAGTATTTTAATCTCCTCTGCGGTTAGAATGTAATCAAGATATCGTCTAGATTTTTTCATTTTTCCCAGGGTTTATAATTTTTTTATGAAGAAAAAAGAGGGGCACGTGGCAATTTGCAACTTACCACTAATATTTGATTTTGTCGCCCTGTTGGGACTAGGTTTCCCTATCAAACATCGCCCCCTTTTTCCCTTAACGTGTTTATGAATGCTTTTTCCCAGATTAACAGTTATCGATAAAAATACAAGAGTCTGGTACAATATTTTTTATGGATTCAAATATTTCACAAATAGAAGTTTCGGGACAAAAGTTTCAGAGAGAAATGATAAAAACAAAACTTGTCACCAAAGGGGACAACATTGTGGAGGTGGTATCAACCGCCACAGACGGACTCCGGATGCCAGGTGATATCATCTTTATTAGTGAGCGAATTGTGGCTATTTCTCAAGGGAGATCTTATCCTATTGCTGAGATACAGCCTCGGCCCATGGCGACATTTCTTTCTCGATATGTAAACAAGACAAAGCATGGTATTGGACTTGGAAGTCCTTGGACTATGGAGCTTGCCCTCCGAGAGGTATCACTCCTACGAATCCTTTTTGCAGCAGGAATCTCAGCAATTACAAGACCATTTGGTATCAAGGGATTGTTCTATCGAATTGCAGGGAACAACGTAAATGCCATCGACGGACCAACAGCAAACACAATCGCTCCATACAACACTCATGCCAAACTAGGGCCCAAA
Source organism: uncultured Candidatus Saccharibacteria bacterium (assembly GCA_964355515.1). Taxonomy (GTDB): domain Bacteria; phylum Patescibacteriota; class Minisyncoccia; order Phycocordibacterales; family CSBR16-119; genus CAYHDV01. Next base: position 24,585 of record CAYHDV010000001.1, on the reverse strand, counting down.
AATCCTAGCGGAGTAGCAAAGAATATTGCCGAGGCACTGAAATGCCAGGTGGCAATAGTGGATAGCAACGACCTAGGGATGAATGTCCTTGGACGATCAGACTCATCTCTTACAGATAAATTTTGCACAGAAGTATTCAAAGGCAATCCGTTTGGTCAGAGTAGCGAGCAGACACCGGTTGCAATTATAAGAAAAATATAATTATGGAAACAGCATATCAAATCAAAACAGAGGTCTTTGAAGGGCCTTTTGATTTGTTGCTTAGTTTGATAGAAAAAAGAAAGCTTTTTATAAATGATCTATCTTTGGCAGAAGTAACTGCTGATTATATAAAGTATATGCAGGAACACGGGAGTGCATCCATAACAGATGTCTCTAGTTTTATCTCTGTTGCGTCAACTCTTATTCTAATTAAATCAAAATCACTTCTACCCAAGCTAGACCTTTCTCTAGAAGAGGAAGATGATGTAAATGATTTGAAACGTAGACTTGAGCTTTACCAAATGTTTCAACAGCTCGGTATTGAACTAGCTCAGAACTTTGGAGTAAAAGTGATTTATTCTCAAGGTGAATCAAAGAGGGATGACGTAGTATTTACTCCTGATGAGCAAATAACAATTGATTCTATGCTGACTATCGCCATGGAAGTCTTGTCTGCAATCCCGGAACAAAAAGAAAAAAAACAAGAAGTGTCTATCGCAAAGGTGATGTCTATAGATCAGATGATCCAGAGTTTGACTGAGAGAATCTCAAGCTCACTCTCTACAAGCTTTCGAGATTTTTCTGATACAAAAGGGAAGTATGATACACCCAGAGAAGAGAGGGTGCATGTTATTGTGAGCTTTCTCGCTATTTTAGAGCTAGCCAGAGAGGGTATCCTTTCCCTTGTTCAGGAAAACCATTTTGATGATATTCTCATTGCAAAAAGAGAAAAAGAAGAGGGATTGGAAGAATTAGAAGATGAAGATACAATAAAAGAATAATATGAATTTATCACAAAAAATCGAGAGCTATTTGTTTTTTAAAGGAGAACCTGTTTCTTTGAAAGATCTGGCAAAGACTTTTAAGGTGGAGGCGGAAGAAATCTCCGAGGCTTTGGCTGAGCTGAAACTCTCCTTGGGAGGAAGGGGGATTGTTCTTATGAATGATGATGAAAAAGTGTCTCTAGGTACACATCCTGAAATGAGCGAATTTTTCAAGGAGATCCGAAAAGAAGAATTATCAAAAGACTTGTCCAAGGCAAGCCTCGAAACTCTCTCTATTATTCTTTATAAAAAAGATGTGGCTCGGGCAGATATAGACTACATCAGGGGGGTGAATTCTAGTTTTATTTTGAGAAATCTTTCAGTGCGAGGGCTAATTGAAAAAGAAGTCCACAAAGATGACAGTAGGAAATATGTATACAAACCAAGCTTGGACTTGCTGGCTTTTCTTGGGGTCACAAATAGAGAAGAACTACCAAGATTTAGTGAGGTGGAGGTTAAACTGACAGAAAAGATGGAGATGAGCGGCGAATCCTCTGAATAAAAAAGAAGAAAATTTTTCTTAATCTAAAATAACCCTTATTTTTCAAGGGTTATTTTAAACTGTGGGTATTTGGATTAAAAATGCTTGACAAAAGTAGTTAAACCTGCTAAGATATGTAAAGAAAAAATAAGGTTTTTAGTTCTTTGCAATTTTGTTTCTTGTCCACGCGAGGATTTTGAAATGAAAATGAAGTTGTTGAAGTGATCATTTATTTTCTGAATCTGAATGTAACCCACCATCTGAGGTGGGCGCATATCGGACAGAGAAAGATTATCACTTCGTTTCGAAATTGTAAGGTTCACAATTTTGGCGCACGCTTTTGTGTGGGAAACAACTCCTAAAATGAAATGCTCGGGTGGGTGGTGCAAAACATCCATATTAACCGAGCCAGGCTCTATCTATGGGACCGCCGTGCTTGGCGCTGTTCCGGGCTTGTCCCTCATCTCTGTGAAAGACCACGGGCCCTCCAACGGCTTGAATTCACATAGACCTTTGCAAAGGGTATTTTGTTTAAAAAAGAGCTTTAAGCCCTGACCGATTCCGGTCAGGGCTTTTGTATTTATAGACATAGGAACAATAAAAATATAATATAAGTCTTATGAAAAAGATCTTAAATCTGTTTAAAAATAATCGAGAAGTATTTTTCGTATCTTTTGTATTGTTGTTTTTGATACTGATCTCATATCAAGCAGATCTAGACAAGAATTACATTCCAGAGAAAATTGAGATTCAAGACACCCTGGCTCTTTCATCCAAAGCAGTTTATATATTTGATGAAAACAAAAAAGAAATAATTTATAGCGAAAATGCTGAAGAGGTTTTTGAGATAGCTTCAATTACAAAGCTTATGACAGCAATCATCGCTATGGAAGATATTGACCCTGAATCAAATGTCACTATAGACAAGGAATCGTATCTTGCAGAAGGGGATACAGGCCTTCTGATCGATGAGGTTTGGAAGAAAGAAGATTTGGTGGCTTTTATGCTTGCTAACTCCTCAAACGATGCAGCCGAAGCTCTGGCAAAGAGTTATCCACGAGGGAGGGATAAATTTGTAGAGAGGATGAATGACAAAGCCAGAGAGCTTGGTCTTTTGACACTTGTATTCAACAACCCAACAGGTTTAAACGAAACTGAAGAATTTGGAGGAAAGGGAAGTGCTAGGGATGTTGCTGAGCTACTTTTGTATGCGTATCAAAATTTCCCAAATATTTTTGAAGGAACTTCACGAGAAGAATTTTTCATTACATCAAACGATACTACCCATACAGCTATCAATACAAACTTAGTTGCGAATTCTCTTTTTGGCTTGCAAGCGGGGAAGACTGGGTTTACAGACAAAGCTGGAGGGTCCATGGTCATCAGGTTTAATCTTGGACTAAATACTCCAATAGTTGCAGTTATCCTCGGTACAAGTACTCGAGAAGAAAGATTTTCTGATATTAAAAAAGTTATAGATTTTACATCTGAAAAGATGCTTGATAAATAGTGCGATCTCTTTTTGTGGATTACTAAAAAAACCAATATTTTTGATGTATAATACAAAACATGTCTTCGGAGATATTAAAAGTTATTATACCTGGGTTACTTACATTTCTTATTGGAATTGCTCTTACCCCATTTGTAGCGTCTTTTCTGTATAAACATAAACTTTGGAAAAGAAGGTCTCGCGCTATTGAAACAACCTCTGCCCCAGAAGATGAAATCAACCCTGCTTTTAAAGCTATACATAACGAAAAAGAAGAACTTCATACTCCACGTATCGGGGGGGTTTTAATTTGGGGTTCGGTACTTCTAACTGTTTTTGTTTTTTGGATTATTTCTCGTTTCTTACCTTTGCCAGAAAAGGAAGTCTTTGATTTTATTTCTAGAGGTCAAACATGGTTGCCGTTGTTTACTCTGATTGTTGGTTCTTTATTGGGGCTTGCAGATGACCTGCTACAGATTTTTGGGAAAGGAAAGTTCTTTGCCGAGGGTATAGACAGAAAGATGAGAATATTTGCTGTAATACTTATCGGTCTTGTGGGAGCGTGGTGGTTTTTTATAAAACTTGGAATTTCTTCTATATCGATACCTTTTATTTATGGACAGTTTGAGATGGGGTGGCTTTTTATTCCTTTTTTCATAATTGTTGTACTTGGGACATTTTCTTCTAGTGTTATCGATGGAATAGATGGTTTGGCGGGAGGTGTGATGATGATTATTTATCTTGCTTTTGCTTTTATTGCTTTCTTTAATGGATTATACGACATTGCAGCTCTTTGTTCAGCTATTGGTGGGGGGCTTCTTGCTTTTCTTTGGTTCAATGTTCCACCTGCTCGTTTTTATATGGGAGACACGGGAATGCTTGGACTCACGATAACCCTTGCGATTGTGGCATTTCTAACAGATGAAATACTGCTCTTACCTATAATAGCTTTTCCTCTGGTCGCAACTTCTTTTTCTTCTTTTAGCCAGATTATTTCAAAAAAGTTTTTTCATAAAAAATTATTCAAAATTGCACCGCTACATCATCACTTCGAAGCTATTGGCTGGTCACGAGAGCGAATAACCATGAGATATTGGGTTATCAGTGGTGCATGCGCCATGATTGGAGTTATAATTGCACTTCTCTAAAATATGTTCAGTGATACACAAAAAAGTTTTGACAGAGTATTTCTTATCATTGTGGGGCTGCTACTTATTGTTGGCCTTTTTTCATTTATGTCAGCCTCTTTTGGAATTCTGGCGAAAAATACTGCCAAGTTTTATGGGGTTCTACTGAATCAAGGCCTCGGCTTGATCATTGGTCTTGTTGTGATGTTTCTTACTTCAAAGATAAATTATGAGGTATGGAAAAAGTACGCCTTTTATATTTTTCTTATGGGAGTGATCGCTGTAGGTCTAGTGTTTATCCCCGGGCTTGGTTTTTCTCATGGTGGAGCGACAAGGTGGCTTAATCTTGGACCTTTTTCTTTCCAGCCAGTGGAATTACTAAAAATTGGTTTTATTATTTATTTTGCAGCTTGGCTGAGCTGGACAAAGGTAGAATTAAATAGGATGAAGTCCGGAGTACTACCTCTTGTTATACTTTTTATTTTAGGGATGGTACTTCTTTTGAAGCAACCCGATACAAAAAGCTTAATTCTGATGATTGGTTCTGGGGGAGCGCTTGCATACCTTGCCGGTCTGCCAAAAAAATATGTTGTTACTATTTTTTTGGCAGGAATGCTGGGCTTAGGGGGGCTTGTTGCTGTTAAGCCATACCTGTTTGATAGAATACAAACTTTTCTAAATCCCTCTATTGATCCTCAGGGTTCATCTTTCCAGCTTCAACAATCACTTATTGCTATTGGTTCCGGGGGAGTGATGGGGCGTGGTTTGGGTCAAAGTATCCAAAAATTTAGCTATTTACCCGAGCCACAAGGGGACTCGATTTTTGCTGTTATTGGTGAAGAATTTGGATTTATTGGGTCTGTATTTGTGGTATTACTTTACGTGGCTTTTAGCCAGAGGGCTTTTTGGATTGCAGCTCGTGCCCCGGATGATTTTAGTAGACTTGTAGTATCTGGTCTTGCTATACTACTTTTAGCTCAGTCATTCTTGAATATTGCTTCCATTACAGGGCTATTCCCACTCACGGGAGTACCTCTTGTATTTATGAGTCATGGAGGGAGCGCTTTGATTATTTCACTATTTGCGGTGGGTGTAATCTTAAATATTTCTAGACATATAACAAAAACAAAATCATGAAAATAGTATTTACAGGAGGTGGGTCAGGGGGGCATTTTTATCCTCTTATCGCCATCGCAGAGTCAGTCAAAAGTGAGATCATCACTCAGAATATTGTTGATGCAAAGATGTATTACATTGCGGATAAACCTTATGACGAAGAGGCTCTTTTTGTAAATGAGCTTGAATTCATCTCTATTCCTACAGGTAAACTTAGATTGTATTTCTCAATGCAGAATTTTTTTGATATTTTTAAAACAGCTGGAGCGATAGTAAAAGCATTGTTTGTTTTGTATAAGATCTATCCTGATGTTGTTATCAGTAAGGGTGGTTATCCGGCATTTCCTGTAGTGATTGCCGCCTGGGTGCTTAGAATCCCAGTTATTATCCACGAATCAGATATGGCAGCCGGTAGAGTAAACCAAATCTCTGCGAAATTTGCAAAAAGAATTGCGGTTTCTTTCCCTGACGCAGTAAATATTTTTAAGAGGGAAGACGTGACTGCCTGGACAGGTCAGCCTATTAGGAAAGATTTGTGGGAGGTTCAATCAGAAGGAACTGATTCATTTCTCAAATTAGAAAGGGGTATACCTCTTATTGTGATCTATGGTGGGTCTCAAGGGTCAGCCATTATAAACGATGCAATAATTGGTATTATTGATGAGTTAGTTGAAGATTATCAGGTGATTCATCAAGTCGGTATAGAAAATCAAAAAGAAGTGGAATTATTGGCAGATTTCAAGCTAAAAGATTCTCGGTTTAAAGACAGGTACAAAACATTTGGTTTTTTCAATGCTTTAACCCTGAAAATGCTTGGGGGTTCAGCGGATTTATTTATCTCAAGAGGTGGTGCGGGGAGCATCTTTGATATGGCGATGTGGAGCATGCCTGTGATAATAATCCCTATTACAAATTCAAATGGTGATCACCAAAGAAAAAATGCTTATGCCTATGCTTCCACAGGGGGAGCTCTTGTTATTGAAGAAAAAAATATAAAACCCCACGTACTCTTGGCTGAGATCAGAAGAATCATGCAAGATCCAGAACTAAGAAAACAAATGGCAAAAAGTGGTTCCTCTTTTATTCAAAAAGACGCAGCCAATATCATAGCCAAAGAAGCACTATCTATAGCTTTATCTCATTAATTATTTTTATGTTTAATTTATTCAAGAAAAAAGAAAAAGTAGTCACTAGGTTTGCGCCATCACCTACAGGTGTTCTTCATATTGGGAGTGTTCGTACTGCACTTTTTAATTATCTTTATGCAAAACAAAAAAACGGTAAGTTTATCCTTCGGATAGAAGACACCGACCAGGAAAGATCAAAACCAGAACATGAAAAGGGGATTATTGACTCACTTCTTTGGCTGGGGTTGCCACACGATGAGTTCTATAGACAATCAGACAGAACAGAAATATACAAACAAAAATTAGTTCAACTCATCTCAGCTGGGCTTGCGTATGAAGGAGAAGAAAGTACCAGCGGAAAGGGGAGAGTTGTTCGTTTTAAAAATCTAAACAAAAAGGTATCCTTCCAGGATGAGATAGTGGGGGAGGTGACATTCGATACTACAGAATTGGGGGACTTTGTTATTGCTAGAGACATGGAGTCTCCTGTGTATCACTTTGTGGTGGTGGTTGATGATGGGGAGATGGGGGTGACTCATGTGATCAGGGGGCAAGACCATATTTCAAATACTCCAAGACAAATACTTATTTTGGAAGCACTTGGTTATGTGAGGCCAACATATGCTCACCTGCCTCTTATTATGAGCCCTACTGGAGGTAAACTCTCAAAGCGTGACCCTGAGGTGATGTCTGTAATGGAGTACAAAGAAAAGGGTTATCTGAAAGATGCGATACTTAACTTTCTTGCTTTTATTGGATGGAATCCTGGTGATGATAAAGAGATACTCAATTTAGAGGAGCTCATTTCAGAATTTACTTTAGAACGAGTCCAGAAGGGTGGGGCTTCTTTTAACAGCTCAAAACTAAAATGGATAAACAAGCAATATATCCAAAAATTGGATTTTTCTGAACTTCAAAGTATTATTTCTGATTTTATTTCAGCGGAACTATTTGAAAAAATAAAAGACAATGAAAAATCTATTAGAACAGTAATTGAGAGAATAGAATATTTCGGAGAACTAAGAGAGCAAGAATCACATGGAGAATTTGACTACTTACTCTCTGATCCAAAGTATAATAAAGAAAAACTAACTCAAAACAAATCAACAGAGGAAGAATCACTTAAGCATCTAATTTTTATAAAAGAAAAATTAGAAAAATTGAGTAACATAAGTGCTGATAGTCTAAAAGAATCTCTTTGGGATTATGCAACAGAGCATGGAAGAGGAAATGTACTTTGGCCACTTAGGTACGCTCTCTCTGGGAGAGACAAGTCTCCAGACCCTTTTACTATTGCAGAATTAATTGGCAGAGAATCCACTGAAAGACGAGTGCAAAATGCAATTGAGATGTTACAATAATCACATGGAAGGATTTATTAGAATAAAGACAATAATACTTATCATCCTCGGAATACTTGTTTTGTCTTTTCTGTCTTTTGATATTCAGTCATTTATAGAAGCACCACAGACTCAATCAAACTTGGGATATGTATGGAGCGGTGTTGTCTATGTTTGGCAAGAGTATCTAGAAAATCCTCTAACTTATTTCTGGAACAATATCTTTATTGATTTGCTCTGGAATTCATTTATAGCAAACCTCCAAAGCATCCAATCAGGCAATGGAAACTCTTTTCAGAATATGGCCCCCAATATAATTCCTTTCCCAACTAACTAAAAAATCTCTCTAAAGTTTAGAGAGATTTTTCAGTTGTGGATTAAAGGTCGCACTTCATCTAGAAATAAATATACAGCTCTCGGATAGGGGAGGATAATACGGAAAGGTGAGTTTATAAGGATTGGTACATCTTTGTGTGATCTATACGTGAGGCACATAGAGAAGAGTCTTACATCCTCAAAAAGTTATGAATAAAAAACATTCTTTTTATTCATTCAGATGAAGATATTATAGTTCTATATTGTGGGACATTGAAGCATTATCTGTGCCCCACCCGAAAGGTGAGGGTACTCTAGACCACCATCAAATCATCCCGCCCTCTCTGGCTGGTAGATATTTATATTCTGCAAAAGATTTACTTTAGAAATCCAAAAGAAATAAATTTATTTTATTAATTAAAAATCTTTTTAAAAAAGTTTTTCTATTTTAAAGAAAAAAATAATTTAAACCAAAAGATATATTAGAAGTAGATTTTAGTATAAGAAGATATCTCTATCTTCTTCAAAATATATTTTTATATGTAGGAGGCATTGGGGAGTTGAGCATTGGGTCATCTTTTATAACCAAAGAGCCTTAGAGCTCATTTTAAAGCCTCGAAAGTAGGTGATGAAGAGGGGTAAACTATGTATCTATTGGTATGTGGGTATATACTGTATATTACTTAATAGTCTCGCAAGATATATTGTGCGACATTGTAATATATTCAAATAGCTTCCTACCTTCTATAAATTTATAAAAGAAAACCCCACCCCCACCCTCTCTTCTTGGAATTCTAATACTCGGTACATCCTGAAGCTAGAGTTCTTCCTGTGGCTTCTGCTTTTTCTACTGTGTCGAAATAAATTTTATTTTCTTCTTTGACTTGGCTAGTGCACCAATCAAAGTAATACTTTGTGCCACTTCTTGAAGCATAGACTTTCTCCTCTGCTGGTTGCCCCTCTGTAAGCTCCGCTACGATCTCTGGATAGTAAATCTCTACCTCCCCACTCTCTTCTTCCAAAACAGAAAGTCGCCCAAGGAAAAATGAGATGAGTGATGTGAGGACAACCACAGCAACAATAAATAAAAAGTTTTTCTTTTTCTGGTTTATATTCATGTCTAAAGTATATCAAAAAGAAAAGACCTTCCAAAAAATGGAAGGTCTTCAGAGTGTCAAAGTGCCCAATTCTTCTAAGCAATCAAGATTATAAATCCTGAGTTGCTGGAGAAAGGACCTGATTCCCAGGGTCCCACCCAACGGAGTCAGCCCTACCGCAGCCGCAGTCCCACCTGCGACGGCCAGCGTCCCACCCCACGTACACGTCGAAGAGGTGGGCGTCCTTCTCAAAATAGAAAAGATTGCCATGGCGATTGACAAGCAACCCTCCTTCTTCGCCTTTCGGTTGATTAGAAGTGAGGGATGCAATTTCACCGGCAATATCAGTTGGTGACTGGATGAGGATTTCTCCTCGTTCTTCCTTGATTTGGAAGACATTGAGACGTTTAGAAAGTTTCAACTTCTCCAGCTTTCCTCCCTTGTAGTCGATTGTGCCAGCTACAAGTGGCAGAAAAATGTTTTGGAAGTTGTCACTTATCCAGAGCTTGGTGGTTCCGTTTTCACCTGTCACGAAGAATTTATCTTTCTTGACCTTTATAGGGTCGAGAAAGGTGGTTCCGAGTGAGGTGAGGAATTGCTCCTCTATGATTTGGAATTTTGCGGCTCCTTTGATTATTTTTCTGGCGTTTTCTTCACCAATTAATTCGAGAAGATCCTGGATCTCTTTTTCTGTTAAATTTTCAATAACCATGACTTTACTTTATTGTTTATAGAAATACTAACATAACTCATTATATTGTCAATAGACCAATAAACTTATATTATCTCAAATAAAAAGCCCCTCATTGTGGGGGCTTTTATCATGGTCCAGAATGAATCGTTCCTCGTCCATCTATGGGTATATCTTCTTGGGAATTATGCCACCAGCAACCATTCTCTTTGAACATTTGCCCTCCACAATGGATGCATTCGCTAAAAATGTCATTTGGGTTTGTGGTAGAGGCTTCGCACCTACCAGATGTGTAACAGCATGCATCATTAATCCAATGACCACTCTCATCTTTCTTTCCACAATAACAAGACCTGTCTTGGGTCGGGGTATTTTTTCTATCTTCCATTTCCTGATTCAACTAATTTAACATTATTATTACCAAAATATGTAGTTTTGGCAATGGTACCCAAGAAATACCTGATTATCCGTTATTTCCTTGAAAAACACTTGCATTTTTTCTCTAAAATAGGTATACTCTTCCCTGTTACAAATAAATTAATTATCTGGTTTTGGGCCTAAATATATAGCTCCAAAACTAATCAACTAATACATGGCACATAGGAAAGCCGGAGGGTCGGCAAAAAACCTTACAGATTCAAATCCAAAATACCTTGGTGTGAAGCTCTCTGACGGTCAGAAAGCAAAACACGGGGCTATTATCATACGACAACGAGGAACTAAGTTTGTTCCCGGGGTAAATGTAGCTGTTGGTAGAGACCATACTCTATTCGCCATGAAAGACGGTGTGGTTAAATTCTCAAACAAAAGAAAGACTACCTTCACAGGAGCCAAGACTTCTCGAAAGATTGTAGACGTAATTTCTTAAATCAAAAACCGCTCTAAAGCGGTTTTTGATTTGGGCTGGTGTCGATATGTGAATTATTTTTTAGATCCTGAAATAAATTCAGGATGACGTGTATATTACGCAGGAATGATAAGTCTTAAAACTTACATCCTTGCGTAGCGTCTTCCCTGCGAAGGCAGGGATCCAGGATACCAATCACTTTTTCACAACAAGTATCTCTTACTTTTTTCCTGTCAAAAAAGTAAGCAAAAAGACCAGACACCTCACTTTACCTAAAAAATAACTCACGGTTTTTTTGGTGCTCAGCTGATCGCTACCGCTAAAGCTACGCACTAATCAAAAAAACCGTGAACATTTTAAAAGTTAAAGCTCAAGTGTCGAGAAGTTTTGCAATCCTAAAGTACTAATGGTTAATTACTGGATCCCTGCCTACGCAGGGAAGACAACGGGGTGTGATGATGAAAAGAGTTTTAGATCCTGAGCTAAACTCAGGATGACAAGTATACTGTATTGTAGAGACAAGTTTTAGATCCCCTCGCTATGCTAGGGTATGCCAAACTCAGGATGACAAGTGACCATACTGGGTTTCTATCCCCTGCTATTTATTATTAGTAACTATTATTGAAACCACCTCTGTTTTCCCTCCAAATTTTATTGTCATATTGGTATTCCCAACTTCTTTGATTTGGCCATCTGCAATTGAGATAATTTCCTCTTTGATTTCAAACCCATACTGCTTCTTGATCTCATTTAAAATATCTTTTACTTTAATGGCTTTGAAGAGACCACCCTTTTCGTTTACAGACACCTTTAGAACCAGGGGCTTATTTCGAAGTTCTTCAATATTCTTCATTAGTAATTCTGTTTGAATAGCTTCTTTTACCACCTTGTTCCCTGCTTCTTTCTTGAGTAGAGCCATAACTTCTGGAGTTGCGATTTTGGCTAGTTTTTTCGCTATTAGAAAATTATTAGCATATCCATCTTGGACATCCTTGATTTCATTCTTTTTTCCGATTTTCCTCACATCTTGTAATAAAATAACCTTCATATGAAGGCTATTTTACTTTAATTACAAACCTTTTACAACCTCTATTGCTTTCTCTAGTTGCGTGTCGCTGTCTTTCTCAATATCTTCTTTTGTCACATCTATCACCACATCAGGAGTTAGTCCGTTCTCTGAAATAGAGATTCCATTTGGTGTAAACCATTTTGCTATTGTCACCTTTAGCGATCCTCCACCAGGGACAGGTATCAGCTCTTGGATTGATCCTTTACCAAAAGTTTGTGAACCTACAATCTTTGCAATTTTGTAATCTTGAAATGCTCCAGCCAATATTTCAGAAGCAGAAGCCGATCCCCCATCAACCAAAACAACAAATTTTAGATTCTCATTGAAAATATCATACCCTTTGCTTCTATACGCCACATCTTCTCCAGAACTAAAGCTTTCTGTCACCACCACCTTTCCCTCAGGAAGAAACCAGCTCGCCATGTCACGAGCAGCTTCCAAAAATCCGCCTGGATTTCCTCTTAGATCAAGTATCAAATGCTTTTTGCCAGAATCAATAAATTCTTGGAGTGCTTCTTGGAAAAGCTTTGGAGAATTTTCAGAAAAGCTAAACAGTTCGATCACGAACACATCGTCTTTTATATTTGTTTTTATTGTGGGAACTTGAATTATGTCTCTTGTGATAGTTATCTCCTTTGAGTCCTCATCTCCGTCACGAAATATTTTTAGAGTAACCTCTGTACCAGCTTCACCCCTAATCAGCTTGATAGCTTCGTCTATACTGAGTCCCACAATTGATTCACCATCAACAGCTAGTACGTAGTCTCCAGCCTTTATCCCAGCTTTGTAAGCAGGACTGTCTTTAAGTGGAGAAATAACCACAACTGTATCGTTTTTCATCCCAACTTCCATACCCACCCCACCAAACTCACCTGCCAAATTCTGAGTAAAATATTCTGATTCTACTGGATCAAAGAATGAACTATAATCATCCCCTAGTGACTCCACAAGACCTTTTGTCGCAGCATAAATTCTTGACTCTGAATCAATCTCGCTACTATTTGGGAATTTTTCATCTATCAATTTCCAAACATGCCAGAATACTTCAAAATCTTTTTCAGATATTTGTTCTGCTAATTCAGAAGGTATTTCTTTATTTTCTAAATCTATATTGTCCGAAGCTGAAGCAGAGTTCTTACCTAGATAAAAACCACTAACAAATATAACCAAAAAAAATACTACCCCCACTCCAGTGATAATATTCTTTTTATTTTTTAATATATTTTCTAACATAGTTATATTTGATCTTTGTTTTCTTCTTCACTAAAAGTCAGCTCTTCTTGAACGATATCTTGTTCGGATTCATTTGCTTCAGATTTTTTGGTGGGGTCTTCTTTTACAAAAATTCCTCCACCTTGTTCATCCATCTCAGTAATAGCTTTTATCTGAATATACATAAAGTATGAAAGAAGTATTATCCCAAGTCCGGTCATCAAAAAGAAAATTTTCCTAATGCTTGATGGAAATCCAAGAAACGGCAATACCGCCACCCAAATACCAATAAAAAATAAAAGTCGTTGTTTTGTCATAGGTCAGATTATATCATGAACTTTTCTAGTTTTGGGCTTGAGTAATCCACTTGACTTTGTCAATAAAGTGTTATAGTTTATTTAAAAACTTCTTTTAAAAAATTGTAAAATGACAGCAAAATCGATTGGCGAAATTGCAGGACTTATTGTTTTCCTTAGTGCAATCCCTTATGCAATTCGTGTATACCAGGGAAAAATTAAAATAAATCCTATAACTTGGTTTATTTGGTCCATCATCGGACTTGCCTTGCTCCTCACTTATAAAAGTAGTGGTGGTAAGGGCAGCATTTGGCCAGCAGTATTTGGTTTTATAAATCCTACAATCGTAACGGTTATCGCTTTTTCTAAACATTGGAAGGAAATCAAGAGGCCAAATCAGTTGGAATGGACATGTCTGTTTATAGGATTAGTATCACTTGGATTTTGGGTGGCACTACGAGAAGATGCTAACTCGAGTAAGTATGCACTCTTCCTTGCCTTACTTGCAGATTCTATGGCATTTCTTCCCACGATTATTTTCTTAATTAAATATCCCAAAGATGATAGACCACTTATGTGGCTAACATATGCTTTCGGGTATGGAATTTCTATGATCGCTATTAAAGAACATACCATTGCAAATTATGCATTGCCGGTATACATGACGTTAGGGGCAACCATAATTTCTATCCCTCTAGTGGTCTATAGAATTAGAGAAAGAATACCGCTTAAAGAGTGGATCTAACTGAAAGAAGCCCTACTATTGTAGGGCTTCTTTTTTATTATCCCAATTTCTCTCCAACAATCACCACAAACTCCCCTCTCACCCTATCTTCATTTTCATTGAAATATTCTAGGACTTCTTGTGATGTGCCTCGGACTACTTGTTCGTGGATTTTTGTAAGCTCTTTTGCCACCACCACATATCGTACTGGATTGAACTCAAAAAGTGATTCTAGGGCCTTTTTTAGCCTGTGAGGAGACTCATAAAACACATAAGTGTCAGTGCTTTCTGCTACTTTTTGGAGTATTGTCTGCCTCCCCTTTTTGTGAGGAAGAAAGCCGAGGAAAGTGAAGTTTGAAGCTGAAATCCCAGAAAGTGATATGGCAGACGAGAGCGCTGTTGGCCCTGGGACTGATTCAACTCTTAGAGGTTCAACCTCTAAGTCTAAAAGTTCTTCGTTCTTCTGATAGATCAAATGCACAAGCATTACTCCCGGGTCAGAAATTGTGGGCATACCTGCATCTGACACTAGTGCCACATCTCCACCGGAGAGAAGTGTTTCTAGTATCTTGTTTGTATGAGCGTCATTGGCATGAGCGTTGTACGAGATGGTGGGAGTCTTGATTTCAAAATGAGAAAGGAGCTTTCTTGTGACTCGAGTATCCTCACACGCCACAAGAGAAACCTTTTTCAAAGTTTCAACTGCTCGATATGTGATGTCCCCCAAATTCCCTATTGGAGTACCTACTATGTATAGTGTTCCTGGCATGAAATGAGTTTATACGAATGGTTATCGTTGGGCAAGTTTTTTAAAAATCTCTCTTTCTTTTTCAAAAGTAAGGGGTATTTTATTTCTTAAGCGGATGTAAATGAGCCAGCATCCCCATTCCAAAAGCGATAAATATAAAATTCTTGATGATGTACTGTGCTTCTATTGTTGGAGTTAGAAATCCTTGCCAAGTAATCTCGGGTAGAAGTACTAGAGGAAGAAATGTCATCACCATGTGAAGCAAGAGCAAGAATATAGCCAGACGCTCTCCCCCTTTTCGTAGAAATAGAAATCCTATCACCATCTCAAAAACACCAAAAGCTACAATAAATGTTGCAAATGGAATCCATGGCATTGTGGCATTTAGAAGTGCTTCTACAAGTGGATTCGCTGGACTTGTGCCAAGTACTTTTAAAATACCAAACCAAAAATAAACAATAAAAAGAGAGAACCTCCCAAAAGGCACACTCACTCTCCTCATCCAGTGAATAATCTTGTCGTCAAATAAATGTAATTTTTCGTCTAT
>CAYHDV010000001.1:0-9234 GCA_964355515.1 uncultured Candidatus Saccharibacteria bacterium | reverse complement strand
TTTTTTTGGAAGTTTATCATTTCTCCCATTCTTGCTTGTCCTTCTGACTTCCAAAAGTTGTGCATAACAAAGGCTGAAGAAAGCAGAAAAATTACAATCAACCATCCTCCAATCATGAAATAAATATCAAAAATAATATAGATACCTCCAAGTAACAACATCAGACCAGAGACTATGACCGCTATTCCTGGCATAGGCAAGCCTTTTGACCCAGCGTACGCCTTCATATCTTTCATTTTTACAAAATGCATTATCCCAGAAATCACAAAGTATCCTCCAAATAATATTGTTCCTATCAAAAGTAATATTTCCATATCTTAATTATTATTTATATTAATTATTAAAACCCTATATCAATTCTACTACATCTTTCAGGATTTCATCAGCATGATCTTCCGGGGTGACATCTGGATAAAATTTGATAACTACTCCATCTTTGTCCAACAAGTACGAAATCCTTTTGGTCCCTATCCGAAGCCTTGATGCTCCCCAGGGCTTGATCACAAGGCATTTTGGATCAGAAAGAAGTGTAAACGGTAGGTCAAACTTCTTTTCAAACTTTTTGTGACTAGCCACTGAATCTCGAGAGATTCCAAAGACTTTTATTCCTGACTTTTTGAACTCCCCGTATGCATCACGAATAGCACATGCTTCCCTGTTGCAACCCGGAGTATTATCTTTTGGATAAAAGTATACGAGCCTTATTTGTCCATTTGATTCTGACAGTTTGTGTATTTTCCCATCTTGATCCGGTAATTCAAAATCTGGTGCTTTTGTGTGTAGTTCTAACATAGGCATTTAGTATAGCACATGTTGACATAAGGCCCTTTTTATGGAAAATGAAAAGAAAAACTGCACAATGAAAATACTATCTATTCTTTTAGTTTTAAGCACTTCTGCTAAGCTCTGGCTAATGGGTCTAATTGTAGCCATAATACTCCTCTTGTCTATTTATCTTGTAAGGAGGAAGGATAAACAAAAAAAAGAAATCAGCCTATCTTCGGAAGAACAAGTCTCTGGAAAGAGACACGTGGATGACTACACAAAACAAGAAGCTAGTGAGAGTCTCACAGAAGTTTACAAAACCTCAGATTATAGAAAGCTTGCAAGATATCTTGACGCTTTTTTCTTAAAATTTAATCAAGAGGAACAAGCTATGTGGATGACACGGCTCAAGTCCAAGATTCAACAATCCTTAGTGGACTCTCTTGAGGATCGATATGAGTTTAGATCCTCTGACATCTTTTTGCGCTTAAGAAGTATCCGTAATGAAATAATAGTGAATGATGAAGCAGAGATTGCTTTTGATCATTATCTGATGCGAGATCTATTTGGAGAAGGCAAACTAATCCAAGCTTTTGATGAGTATCTGGATAGAATATTCACAAAAAGTAACTTGGGAGTTTTCGAGATATTCGATCTTATGGAGACTGAGTTAGAGGGTCTCAAGCGAGAATCAACTCAATCCTCAGGCTTCGATCAAAAAGAAAATCAATTCATCCAAGACAAGATCAAAGCTTTTAGCTATAAGCTAATTTCTGAAAGGATTGATCTCTTGTATAAGGAACACGGTTATTTCTTGGTCTTTAAGAGTCTTAAACCTGATGAGGTTTTCGATCAGAAGCTTCCTAAACTCTTGGCGGATGAAAATATCCCACAGAGTAGACGGTTCATCTTGAAGCAACAGGCAGAAAAAGAACTAGATGAGTTCTTCCAACAACTTAGATAAATGACCTGAGTTGCGAGTTACCCAATTAAAGCCACCTAGACTTCTGGGTGGCTTTTTCATTTGTTTGACAAAAAGTTTTTTATATGGAGAATACAAATAAAAAGACAACAAAATGAGTTCATTAAATCTAACAAAAGCTAAAATGCTTTTTGCTGAAGTAAGGGGTCCTGAAGATGAAGATGCTTGCATGGACCTCTTAGCTGGAATAGAATCGGTCGCCAATATCAGAAAGTCTCCTAGCTATGTTGCAAGTTTTAATACTCATCTCCAAAATAGTTGGAGTCACATAGCAAAGGTAAATCACTTAGTTGCAGAACGAAGTGATGCGAATAGCAGGCTTTCTCTGGTAAAGGTGATATTCATGTTTCTCATGAATGCTGAACCAGAATATGTAGCAAAAATTTTCGGTCCGGAATTTGAAAAAATTCTGACAGAAAAAAGAAAGACTGGAGAAAAGTTAACAGCTACTATCACAGAAAGTGGCGAGGAACTACGTATTTGGTTCGGTGAGTATGACAAGGTGACATCTCGACATGTTAAATCAACAAAAAACGAACAAGCTTTGATGTTTGGCTTTTATCATCATAAAGCAGAAGTTAATGATCTTGCCACTTTTCTGGAAGATTCAAATTTCATTAAGGTTAAAAGGTACTGAGCAAAAGCCGCCCTTTCGGGCGGCTTTTTTATTTCTTATATTTCTCGGCGATTTTGATTCGGTTTAGTTCTTTGTCTACAAGCTTTCGGTATTTCTCATAATCTTCTGGTGAAGTTTTTTGAGATTCTATCATGGCCTCCTCTGCTCTTTCGTAGGCATCTTTGGCTCTGTCGAGATTAATCTCTTTTACAATTTCAGAACGAATTGCGAGTATTATTATTTCTGATTGGATGTTTTTTTCTTTGTCGCTTGGGCGAACTTCTATTATTCCTTTTGATATAGCAAAAGGAATTGGTTCTGGCTGGCCCTCCTTTCGGATTCGGATTTCTCCAGTTTTTACCATAGATACAAGAGGCATGTGGTCTGGAAGAATGGTTATCTCGCCATCTGTAGTAGGTACAACCACCTCAAAAACCTCGTCCTGATACACAGTCCGCTCTGGGGTGATTATTTTTAGTTTTAGGGTGTTTGTTGACATGTTTTAGGTTGTAGGTATTAGGTTATAGGTTTTAGTCAATTTTTCGAAGTAAAAATTAACATTACTGTTTTTCTTGAAATAATGTTCTAAATAGTATGTTATTTAAGGATTTGTAGGAAGGCTTGACAAATAATATTATTAATGATATACTTAACCAAAATTAATCTCATAGATCATGGAACGTTCTTCTTTTTTTTGGATTTTTGCAACCGGCCTCTGGGCTTCAACAGCTTATTTTATTGGCTCAGATACACCCTGTGTGTCATTACTTGTTGGAGGTACTGTAATCTGTGGCCTTCTAGCAATCAGACAGTCAATCAAACGACTGTAACCTTACCGCCTTCACCTTTGTGTGAAGGCGGTTTTCTTTTATTTTTTAGCAAAGATCTCTTACTTTTTTCTTGTCAAAAAAGTAAGCAAAAAGACTAGACACCTCACTTTACCTAAAAAATAACTCACGGTTTTTTTGGTGCTCCGCTGATCGCTGTGCTAAAGCTACGCACTAATCAAAAAAACCGTGAATATTTTAAAAGTTAAAGCTCAAGTGTCGGGAAGTTTTGCAATTCTTGATTAGGTGGCTTTTATGACCGTTTTCAAAATGCCGTTAAGAAAAACATTCTTTCGAGCGTTAAGCACAAAGCATTAGCGCAGCGATCTGCTGAGTGCAGGGAGAAAGAATGTTTTTTAGGCTTTTTGAATCAGGTCTAGCTTTTTTGTTTCTTTTTCAGCGATGGAAAAAGAAAGATAAATTTTAATGAACAATTTACTACTTAAACCTAAAAATTAAACTTTCTCCTTCTTCCCCTCATAATCAGCCACAACTTCCTCAATACTTCCTTTCATATAGAAGCTCTGTTCACCAATGTGGTCGTACTTCCCTTCTATAATCTCCTTGAAGCTCTTCACTGTATCAGCGAGCTTCACATATCGTCCAGGAGCCCCTGTGAACTGCTCTGCCACGTGGAATGGCTGAGAGAGGAACTTCTGCACCTTTCGGGCTCGAGCTACTGTCAGCTTATCCTCATCTGAAAGCTCATCCATACCAAGAATAGCGATGATGTCTTGCAAGTCTTTGTATCTTTGCAAGATTTGCTGTACACCTCTGGCTACATTGTAGTGATCTTCCCCCACGATAAGTGGGTCTAGGATTGTAGAGTTTGAATCTAGTGGATCTACCGCAGGATAAATACCAAGCTCAGAAAGCGCACGGTTTAGAGATACTGTAGAGTCCAAGTGAGCAAAGGTTGTCGCAGGAGCTGGATCGGTGAAGTCGTCCGCTGGCACATACACAGCCTGAACAGAAGTAATGGATCCATTTTTTGTAGAAGTGATTCGCTCTTGGAGGTTACCCATTTCTGTTGCGAGAGTTGGCTGGTATCCTACAGCAGAAGGCATTCGTCCTAGCAACGCTGATACCTCAGAACCTGCTTGTGTAAATCGGAAGATGTTGTCGATAAAGAGTAGCAAGTCTTGACCATCTTTGTCTCGAAAGTGCTCTGCCATAGTAAGGGCTGACAATGCTACTCTTGCTCGAGCTCCAGGTGGTTCATTCATTTGTCCAAACACTAGTGCTGTCTTGTCTAGCACGCCAGCTTCTTTCATCTCAGCATAAAGATCATTTCCTTCTCGGGTTCGCTCTCCAACTCCAGCAAAAATAGAGAACCCTCCATGTCCCTTGGCGATATTGTTGATCAGCTCTTGGATGATAACTGTCTTTCCTACTCCCGCTCCTCCAAATAGTCCAACTTTTCCTCCTTTTAGAAATGGACAGATAAGATCAATAACCTTTACCCCAGTTTCCAGCACTTCGGTCTCTGTAGATTGTTCTTCAAAAAGTGGCGCATCTCGGTGGATAGGAGATCTCTCTGCCTTTGGAGCTGGCATGTTGTCTATTGGCTTTCCTGTTACATCAAACATACGCCCTAGTACGGCATTTCCGACAGGAACAGAAATTGCACCTCCTGTATCTTCCACATCTTGTCCTCGAGTAAGTCCGTCTGTTGCTGACATGGCAATGGTTCGAACTTCTCGTAGTCCAATATGCTGACTCACTTCCAAAACAACCTCTTCTCCATTTGGAAGTTTTGTTGAAAGAGCATTATAGATAGCTGGGAGATTCTCATCGAATCGCACATCCACAACTGGCCCGATTATTTGTGTTATTTTTCCTTTGTTCATGATAATAAATTTGTTTGATGTTAGTTTTGAAGCGAGTTGGCTCCGCTGATAATTTCTGATATCTCCTGAGTGATTCCGGCTTGTCTTGCTCTGTTAAATGTGAGCTTGAGATCTTTTTCTAGTTCTCCAGCATTGTCTGAGGCTGACTGCATGGCGATCATCCGAGAGCTGTGTTCACTAGCTGAAGCCTCCAGAACTATTTGAAATAATACAGAGGAGATAAGGTTTGGCAATACTTTGTCTAAAATTTCTTTTTCTCCTGGCTCAAAAAGATACAGTGCCATGGCGTTGATATCAAATCGTTCTTTGCTGGAACCTTTTTCTACCTCTTCTAGAATCTCTCGGGTTATCTTTGGGCTCACAGGGAGTAGCTCTCTTACTTGAGGTTTGTAATCAAGTTGTTTTATAAATTGAGTATAGATTATTTGAACAGTTTTATATTGTCCACTTTCTATAAATTCTTTTTGAAGGAGCTTTCTGAGTGTCTTTACTTTTGAAATAGTGATATTCTCTCCAAATTCCTTAAAAGATGCTTTGATAAAAATTCCGTTTCTATTGGCGATAACTTCTGCTTGTCTTCCTAGTGTCACAGCCTCGATAATTCCTTTGTGATTTTTTTTGAATGTACTTACAAGCTTTGAAATGTTTGTGTTGTATCCACCGCAGAGACCTTTGTTTGAGGCGACAATCACAAGAAGGGTTTTCTCTCCAGAACCCACAGTGAGAAGTGGGTGAGGAATCTGACGCTTCTTGGAAAGAGTAACCATGAGCTCAAGTGCATATCTCGCATACTCACGAGAGGCGATGGTAGCAGAAACAGCCCTCCGCATCTTTGATACGGAGACCATTTCCATAGTCTTGGTAATCTTTTTGATATTACCAACTGACTTTATTTTTTCTTTTATTACTTTTGCTTGAACGGCCATATTTTAGGTTTTAGTTTATAGGTGTTAGGTTTGAGATTTTTGGTTTTTGGTGAATTTTTGCTTCGCAAAAATTCACCTCACTGTTTTTCTTGAAATAATATTGTAAATAGTATGTTATTTGGGGATTTGTAGAAAGCCTTGACAAATATATTATTTCTGATACAATTGGTTAAAATCGTTAATTTAAACTTTATTGAGATGAAAAAAAATGCGTCCATTAGAATTTTTTTCATGGTTATAGGATTGTTTGCATTCTTTCTGCATCTATCCAATATGTTGGTAGAAATATCTAACCATACCTTGGATGTCGATTCCAAGTATTTCATGATTTTTTGTATGGTTTTTAGTCTCACAACTTTTGGCATAGGTGTATCAAACATTTTTGAGAGCCCCAAAAAGGTGAAGAGAAAGGTGGAAAGTAAAGATCTTCAAGAAAAATAGCTTTTCTGTAGACCGCCTTCACATTTGTGTGAAGGCGGTTTTTTGTTTTCCTCCCCTGCCAAGGGGAGGTGCCCGCAGGGCGGAGGGGTCTTCAAGCCACACGATTCTCGCCGCACCATACTTCGCTAAAGCTACGCAGGGCAAAGCGTAGCGTCTTTGCGAGGAACTTTGTGACGAAGCAATCTAGGATATTCTCACCTTGGTTTCGGCAAGATACAAAGTGACAAATTCCAGAGCTCTGTTATCAAATCCTGGATTGCCACGTCGCTACACTGCGTTTCGTTCCTCGCAAAGACAGTTTATTATTACAAGTGATTATATTTCTACCTCACCCCAACCCTCTCCTGACCAGGAGAGGGGGCACAAGATCCAACTTTTTTTGTTTTATTTTAATGAACAAACTTCTTTTTATAATCAGACTAAAGACTTGCTTTGTATTCTTTAATCGATTCTATCAAAGACTCCTTCATCTCATCACTCCACCCATTCTCAATTTCAGACATCAAATCTTTCTTTGAAGCCCTTAGGAACTTATGAAGTCCAAGCTCAAACTGCTTAATATCTGATATCGCCACATCATCAAGCAATCCTCCGTTTACCGCCACAATACTTGCGATTTGTTCTGTGACAGTAAGGGGTGAATATTGATTCTGCTTTAAGAGCTCTACTGTTCGAGACCCTCTGGCAAGAGACTTCTTTGTGTCTTCATCCAAGTCTGAACCAAACTGAGCGAAGCTCTCAAGCTCTCGATACTGTGCAAGGGAGAGCTTCATCGGTCCGGCATTTTTCTTCATTGCCTTTGTTTGAGCTGACCCTCCAACACGAGATACAGATAGTCCCACGTTGATAGCTGGACGAATTCCTTTGTTAAACAACCCAGTCTCAAGGAAAATCTGCCCGTCTGTGATAGAAATCACGTTTGTGGGAATATACGCTGATACGTCCCCTCCTTGGGTTTCGATGATTGGAAGTGCTGTGATAGACCCCCCTCCATGTTCGTCATTTCGACGAGCTGCGCGCTCAAGTAGTCTCGAGTGCAAATAGAATACGTCCCCCGGATAGGCTTCTCGTCCTGGTGGACGTCGAAGCAGCAGTGAGATTTCTCGATATGCTGAAGCATGTTTTGTGAGGTCATCGTAGACGATAAGTACGTCTTCTTTCTGGTCCATGAAGTGTTCTCCAATAGTTACTCCAGCATATGGTGCTAGATATAGCAGGGCGGGAGCGTCTGAGGCTCCAGCAAGTACGATAGTTGTGTATTCCATAGCGCCAGCTTTCTCGAGCTCTTTCATAACACGCATAACCTTTGATCTTTTTTGACCGATAGCCACATATACACACTTCACACCTGTTCCCTTTTGGTTAATTATCGCATCTATAGCAACTGCTGTTTTACCAGTTTGACGGTCACCGATAATAAGCTCTCTCTGTCCTCGCCCCACAGGTACAAGTACGTCGATAGCTTTGATACCTGTTTGAAGTGGGACATCTACGGGTTGTCTTGCCATTACTCCTGAAGCAGTTCTTTCGATTGATCTCTTCACTCCACCCTTCATTTCTCCTTTTCCATCCAATGGATTCATGAGTGGATCTACCACTCTCCCTAGCACATCATTTGATACAGAAATAGAAAGAATTTCTCCTGTTCTTGTGACCTTGTCACCTTCTTTTATAGAAAGATAATCCCCAAGTACAATAACTCCAACAGTGTCTTGCTCTAGGTTTAGAGCCAGACCCATTTGTCCATTTGGGAAAGAAACCATTTCAGATGCCTGACATCCAGCCAACCCTGAAATACGACAAATACCGTCAGAAACAGACTGCACGATACCGTACTCTGTAGACTCAATCGAATTGTCGAATTTTTCGATTTCGTTTTTTAGTTGTTTAACTATATCTCGTACTGACATATTATTTTGTTAGATGTTTTTTTAATAATTCTAATCTTCTTTTTATACTTGCATCATAGATCACTCCTTGGTGTTCAGCTATGAATCCTCCGAGCAAACTCTGATCGACAACTTGAGTGGGAATTTCTTTTGAATCTATGAAAAGTTTTTGTTTGATCGAGGAGAGAGCTTCTTTGGAAATTTCATGCGAAGTAGTGATATTGATAGAATTTGTTTTTTCTTCTAAAACAGACTCTCTTTCTAGGATTCTCACTATTTCAGGAAGTAAGTGTTCGCTTTTTTGTTTTTTAAGATATGCCAAAGTATTTGATACAAGGGTTTTTGTATCAATTTCTTTTTGTTTGTTTGAAAACAAAAGTGTTTGTGCAATATCTTTTGAGCCTATCATAATTTTTAAGAAACTTTTTCTAATGTATTTTTAATAAACTCTTCATTTTTTGGAGAATTCATTTCCTTTTGGAAAAGAGATTTTGTCGCAGACAAAACAATGTCCACTGCCTCTCCGCGAAATTCATCTTTCATTTTTACATGAAGAGATTCTGCGTCGGCTGATGCTTTTTCCAAAATAATAGCTCTTTCAGTCATAGCTTGAGTCTTGGCTTCTTCTATAGCTTCTTTCCCTTTTTCTGTAGCATTTCCAACAATAACATTGGCTTCCTTTTTGGCATCAAGAAGGGTTTCTTCTCGAAGCTCTCCAGCCATCTGTCTATCTATCTCTGCTTGCTTTGCATCTTCGAGACCTTTCTTGATTACTTCTTGGCGTTTTTCAATAACACGCTGTATTGGCTTGAAAGCAAGATGTCTCAATACAAAAAATATAATCAAAAAGTTCACCAAGTTGACCAATGCAACTTGCCAATCAAAACCTATTTTCCCCAAGATACCGAGTATTCCGCCTTCCATAATATGTTAATTAA